>NZ_BSSE01000014.1:163139-202723 GCF_030268965.1 Microtetraspora sp. NBRC 16547
GCAGGCCGCCGAGCACGAAGGCGCCGCGCCAGATCGGCAGGCCGCGGAAGCGGTCGAAGGCTCCGCTCTGCACATCTTGGGCGAGGCGGGCACCGCCGTACATGGTGACGATGGCGATGCTCATGCTGAGCACGCCGGGCAGGAGGATCTTGAGGTAGTCGCCGGTCGATCCGCTGATGGCGCCGCCGAACAGGTAGGTGAACAGCACGGTGAACAGGATCGGGATGGCGGCCGAGTCCACGAGCTGCTTGGGATCGTGCTTGATCTTGAGCATGGCGCGCCTGCCGAAGGTGGCCGAGGCGGCGAGTGCCCCGGCACGGCGGCGTGAGCGTCCCGCGGCGAGCAGGACGTCGATCGGGTCGGCCTCCGCCGCGGCGGGGCGCGTGGAGGTGGCAGGGGTACTCATGCGTTCAGGTCCTCGTGGTCGATGGTGGCGGGACCGGCCCGATGGCCGGTCAGGGCGAGGAAGGCCTCGTCCAGGCTGGGCTGGCCGAGGGAAAGATCGGCGATGCCCACCCCGGCATCGGCGAGCTGGGTCATGGCGCGCCCGACCAGCCGGCCCATGTCCGCCGCGTCAGGCCGGGTGGCGAGCAGCATGGACAGGGCGAGCGAGTCGGCGGCGAGCTGGACCGTCCCCTCCAGGGCGCCGGCCAGGATCTGCAGCGCTTGCGGACGCTGCTCGCCGTCGAGGAGCCGGAGGTGCAGGGTGCCCGAGCCGACTCGGGACTTGAGCTGGGCGCTGGTGCCTTCGGCCACGATCCGGCCGTTGTCGATGACCGCGATCTGCTCGGCGAGCTGGTCGGCCTCCTCGAGGTACTGGGTGGTGAGCAGCACCGTGGTACCGGCCGCGGCGATCCGGCGGACCAGCTCCCACACCTGGTTGCGGCTGCGCGGGTCCAGCCCGGTGGTCGGCTCGTCGAGGAACAGCAGGTCGGGGGTCACGATCAGGCTGGCGCCGATGTCGAGCCGGCGGCGCATGCCGCCCGAGTAGCCGCCCACCGGACGGCCGGCCGAGCGGGTCAGGTCGAACGCGACGAGCAGGCCGTCGGCGCGCTGTCTGCTGGCGGCCCGGGACAGGCCGTGGAGCCGGCCGAGGATCAGCAGGTTCTCGTATCCGGTCAGGTCTTCGTCGAGGGAGGCGAACTGGCCGGTGACCGCCACCCGTGCTCGGCGAGCGGCCCGACGCGAGCATGGAGGACATCGCCGCCACGGCCGGCGTCACTCGCCAGACCGTCTACGCGCACTTCCCTTCACGCGACACCCTGGTCGCCGCCCTCGTCGAGGCCGCGGCCGCCGAATACGCCGCCCTGCTCGACGACGCAGGCCTCGACACCGCCCCGCCCGCCGACGCGCTGGCCCAGTTCCTCGGCGCCGGCTGGCGGTTCCTCGGCCGCTATCCCCTTCTGCTGAACGCCACCGCGGCCCGGATCCCGCGGCCCGACAGCGACCCCCATGACGTCGTGCCCCCGCGGCTCGAACGGCTCATCCAGCGAGGCCAGCACACGGGCGACTTCGACCCGTCACTCCCCGCGGCCTGGCTCGCCGCGGCCGTCCTCGGGCTCCAGCACACCGCCGCGGCACAAGTCGCAACCGGGCGCCTCACCACCCACGAGGCAGAGGCGCTGTGCTTGGAAAGCACACTGCGCCTCTGCGGCGGGGAGGTACGTCGCTAGATAGGCCCTCCCGCCCGGTCCCTCCCCTGGACGCTCTCCGCGACGCCCTCGCAGGAATCCCCTGGGTGCCACCACAAACCGCCTGATCAATCACGGACCAGAATGGATACGGCTCATCGTCTCGTTCAGTCCGCCTGCGCGGCGTGGATCGCGGTGAAGGCCAGAAGGGGTGCGGCGGTCCGCGGCGGATCCTCGAGTATGGGTGAGTGTCCGACATCGGGCAGCAACTCAACTTTCGCGCCCGGAACGGCGCGGTAGTCGGCGGCGGATGAGGACCGCCATCTCCGGTCTTCCTCCCCAAAGATCACCAGCAGCGGCTTGCCGAGGGCCGTGAGCCGATCCGGGAGCGCCTGCCGTTCCAGGTAGTCGCGGGATGCCTGCATTGTCGCGGTGAACGAGTGGTAGGTCATACCGCGCACATCGTCCACGAGCTGTTGTGGGATCTGGTAGCCCGCGCGGCTGAAACCGGTGCTCGCAAACTGGCGGATCTGCTCGTCGGTCAGACGCGGCCACTGCTCGGGGCCGATGGCCAACCCCTGGGCGATGAAGGCGTCCAGATGGGGTCCGGTGTTGATGAGCGCGAGCGCGGTCACCAGGTCGCCTCGTTGCTCGGCGAGGGCAGTGGCGGCAAAGCCGCCGCTGGAATGGCCGACCACGATGGCGTGCTCGACGCCGAGCCGGTCCAGTGCCGCGCCGACCCGGCGTCCCTGGTCCGGGATCTCGTAGACGCGGCCGGCCGGTTTGGCCGACCGGCCATGCCCGAGCAGGTCGATCCGGATGACGCGATGGGATCTGGTCAGCATCGGAACCAGCGGGTCCCACGAGCGGGTCGAGGAGGCGGACCCGTGGATGAGTAGGAGTGCGGGGGCGTCGCGGGGGCCGTCCTGGCACACGTAGATGTTGCCGTCGTCCAAGGGGAGGGTCGAATCCTCAGTGGCCTCGGCGTCGCCTATCACGTGCAACTCGCCGTCAAAAATAGTCATGAGCCCACTGTCGCCGCCGGTGCGCGCCGGCGGATTGGACAAATGTTCCCCTCCCTCGGCTCGCTAGCATGGGACGATGCGGGCTACCGTGCACGAACGTGACGATGCGGCTGTGTGGGACGTCGCACGCCCAGCGCGGCCCAGCCGGGTGGCCGGTGTCACCATGGCCGGGTTTCGTGACCGTGGCATGACCCCGGTTGGCCTCCGGCTGATCCCGCACCCGGCCGTGACGCTGGCTCTGGTGTTCGGCACCGGCCAGGTCACCGTGGACGATGCCACCGGGCGGCAGCAGCGAGGAAGTCTCGTCGCCGGGCTCGGGCTCGGGTTCGGAACAGTCCGGGTGCGGCGGGCGGAGAACTTCGAGTGTGTGCAGGTGCGCCTGTCCCCGGAGATCGCACGCGCGGTTCTGGGAGCCTCCCCGGCCGACCTGGACGGCGCCGTGGTGGCCCTGGGCGACCTGTGGGGCCGGGAGGCGTCACGGATCAGTGAGCAGCTGGGCGATGTCTCCTCCTGGGAGGATCGCTTCGCGTTGACCGACGCGTTGCTCGCCCGCCGATGTGAGGCGGGGTCGCCGGTAGACCCGGAGGTGGCCTGGGCCTGGAACCGGATCGTCGTCAGCCGCGGCCTGGTCCGGGTCGACCAACTGACGGCCGAACTCGGATGGAGCCGCAAACGCCTGTGGTCCCGGTTCTGCTCGCAGATCGGCCTGCCACCCAAGCGCGCTGCGAAGCTGGTCCGCTTTGACCATGCCGCCCACCGCCTGGCCGCGGGGCAGGACGCAGCCCGAGTCGCGGCCGACGGCGGCTACACCGACCAGTCCCACCTACATCGGGACGTCGTGGCGTTCACCGGAGTAACCCCCGCGACCGTGGCCAACGAGCCATTTCTGGCGGTTGACGACATCGCATGGGCCAGCCACGGAACACCCGCTCAAGACCCACGCCTCTAGCCAGCAGGTGGCGCACCTTCGGACGGTTCTAAGTAGATGTCGCCGACCGCCACCCCGCAGGCGACGGCCAGCAGCAGGATCACGGGCATGGTTCAGTCCACCGGGCCGCCGGCGACGTAGATGACCTGGCCGGAGACGAACCCCGCCTCGGGGCTGACCAGGTAGGAGGCGGTGTGTGCGATGTCCTCCGGCCGGCCGACCCGGCCGACCGGGATGGACTCCGCCGCGCTGCGCTGGAACTCCTCGAAGTCGCGGCCGAGCCGCCGGGCGGAGGCCCTGGTCATGTCGCTCACCACAAAGCCCGGCGCGATGGCATTGGCCGTGATGCCGTGCCGTCCGAGCTGGAGGGCGAGCGACTTGGTGAAGCCGATCAGCCCCGCCTTCGCGCTGGCGTAGTCGACCCGGGCTGCGTCTCCGACCGCGGAGATGCTCGACATGGTGACGATGCGCCCCCACCCGGCCTCGATCATGTGCGGGACGACGGCCCGGGTGACGAAGAACGGTCCGCGTAGATTGACCCCGAGGACCGCGTCCCACTGCTGCGTGGTCATCTCCACGAGGTCGGCACGGGGGCCGACGCCGGCGTTGTTGACCAGCACCGTCGGTGGCCCCAGCTCGGCGGCGACCCGGGCCACGGCGGCGGTCACCGCGGCTTCGTCGGCGACATCGGCGGCGACCGCGACCGCCGACCCGCCCTCGCCCCTGATCGCCTCGACGGTGCCGGCGCAGTCGGCCTCGTCAAGGTCGATCACGCCGACCGCAAGTCCGTCGCGCGCCAGCCACTTGGCCACCGCGGCGCCGATGCCGCGCGCCGCTCCCGTCACGATCGCCGTGCGTTGTCCATGAGCTGCATGTGTCATGCGCGGAAGTCCACCGCAGCGCCGACCCGCTGCCAATCGATGTAGCGTACGCCTTAATGATCAGCTTTGAGCTCGGTGTGGAGGATCTCGCGGACACGCGGTTCGCCGTCTCGCCATTGAACGAGACCGTGTTCAGCCTGCGGGTGCTGCGCGATCCGGGCCTCTCCGCGCTGCACCTCCCATGGCGCAGGTCTGTTCTCGGCAGACTCGGCGCGCTCGACACGGCTCTGTTGATGCCCTTGGTGGCGGAGAGACTCACCCTTCCCGACTTCCTGACGCCGAGGCCCGTGAGCTTCGCCCCGGACTTCGACGAGGAACTGACCGCCGTCCGCGAGACCTCCCCCGACCTGGTCCGCCGCGATCTGCTGGCCGCTCACGCGCCTGACCCGCTCCCCGAAGCTCTGCGCGACGCCACCGCCGCCGACGACGCGCCCGTCGTCCGACTCCGCGACGCCGTCTGCGAGCTCTTGCGGCAGTACTGGAAGATCGCCATCGAGCCGATGTGGCCGCAGATGCGGCTGGTGCTGGAAGCCGACATGACCTACCGTGCGCGGCAACTGGCCATGGGAGGCGCCCGCCTGCTGTTCGCCGGCATGCACCCGAATCTGCGATGGCACAACGGCGTACTGCACATCGACAAGATGATCAGCAGGCACAGGGTCGCCGCATCCGGCCGAGGGCTGCTGCTCGTGCCCTCCGTGTTCGCTCACAAGCCCGCGCCCCCGGTCAGTCCGGAGGAGCCTCCGTCGCTGGTCTATCCCAGCCGTGGAGTAGCGACGCTCTGGACACCGACGCCCACCACCGACACGCCTGCTCTGGTGTCACTTCTCGGCCCGCCCAGAGCGAAGCTGCTCATCCTCCTCGAAGAGCCGCTTCCCACGATCGAGATCGCCCGGCGCCTGCGGGTGACCCCGAGCGCGGTCTCCCAGCACCTGCGCGTGCTGTACGCCGCGGGCCTGGTGACCCGGGCCCGCGACGGACGGCAGGTCCTGTACCGCCGTAGCCCTCTCGGCGACCAGTTGGCCGAACGGAGCCGGCACCACCGGCTCGCGACCCCTTGATCTGTGAGAAGGCCGGCCGGCGGTTCATCGTGCCACGCGTAGCCAGAGGTCGGTCATGCGCGGCGTGTGGGTGACGCTGAGAGGTTCGAGCCTGACCTTGGCTCCACCCGGCCGGTCGAACAGCCGGACGCCGTCGCCGAGCAGGACGGGCGCGACGAACACGAGGACCTCGTCGAGCACACCCGCGTCGAGGCACTGGTGAGCGACGTCGGCGCCGAGGACGTTGACGTACTTGTCACCCGCGGCGGCCTTGGCCGCGGCGACACCGCTGTCGAGGTCGCCGACGAAGGTGATGCCCGGCACCGGCGCGGCCGGGGGTTGGTGGGTGAGCACGAACTGCGGTCCGGTCCATCCCCCGCCGAACGGCTTGCCCTCCTTGGCCGTGCCCTTGTGCGGATCGTCGCCGCGGAAGGTGCGGTTTCCGACGAGGAGAGCGCCGATCTCGCCGATGAGCGTGTCCACCGTCGGGTTGGGGCCGACGTGTTCCGTCAACCAGGACATGTCACCACCGGGGCCGGCGATGAAGCCGTCCAGCGACATGGTGGCCGAGTACAGCATCCTGCTCATGATCTACCTCCGTCGAATCGGTCGGGCTGACCCCTCTTGAGACGGCGGATCGCGCGGAAACTCATCGCTGCGCCGGCGGCAACACCGTGGCCAGGGCGAACGCCGGGAACAGGCCGGCATCGTGGAAGGCGGTGATCTCCACGATGCGACCGTCCTCGATCCGCGGGACGCCGATCGCGAACGCGCGGTAGGCGGCGTCGCCCGGGCGCCGGACGTAGCCCGCCATCGCCGGCCGGCCGTTGGCCCGGGTGGGCATCATCCGGAACCGGCCGACATAGCCCGGCAGATCGGGATCCCAGCTCGCCGCCAGCGCCGCCACGACGGTGTCACGTCCCTGGAACCACATCGGGTAGGGCGGCATCGTCGTCCGCACGTCCTCGGCCAGCAGCGCGGCCACTGCGGCGAGGTCGGCGCGTTCCACCGCGTCCATGTACCGCCGCAGCACCGCCAGCTCCTGCTCGGTCGGCTCCGCCGACGGCGCCCATTCCAGGCGGCGCTCGGGCAGATGCTCCCTCAGCGTCGCCCGGGCCCGCTGCAACGCGCTGTTCACCGACGCCAGGCTGCCCTCCAGCACCGCCGCGGTCTGCTTGGCCGGCCAGCCGAGCACGTCGCGCAGGATCAGCACCGCCCGCTGCTTCGGCGGCAGATGCTGGATCGCGGCCAGGAACGCCAGCTCGATCGTCTCCCTGCCGACCACCACGGCATCCGGTTCGGCCTCGCTCGGCGCGACCGGCTCCCACAGCCGATCCGGAAACGGCTGCAGCCACGCGATGTCGGTACGGGGCGGCAGCGTCGCGCTCGGATCCGACGGCGCCGACAGGTGGTGCGGGAGCCCCCGGCGTGCCCGGCCGTCGAGGGCGTCGAGGCAGGCGTTCGTCGCGATCCGGTACAGCCAGGCTCGCAACGTCGAGCGGCCTTCGAAGCCGCCGAGGTTCTTCCACGCACGCAGGAACGTCTCCTGCACCAGATCCTCCGACTCGTCGAACGAGCCCAGCATCCGGTAGCAGTGCACCCGCAGTTCCCCTCGATGACGCTCGACCAGCGCCGCGAACGCGGACTCGTGGCCCGCCCGGGCGGCCGCCACGACCGCGTCATCGTCGTCTTCGTCACCCGCGCCCAACGACCGCCCTCCGTCCCTGCCCGCCGCCCTCTGTCGGGAACGCTACGACAGATCTGGGGGAAGGAGCGTTCAGACAGCCGAATACCGCAGCGGCTCCATTCCGCCGAAAGAAGTCATGACATGTCCTCCAAAGGAATCATGAGGTGAGTGACCAGCCGTTCGGGTGGCGTGGACGAGGGATCACTGACGTAAATCTCACGCATCGGCCCGGCCGGAAGGTGGCCGCGTTCGGCGCACCAGGCGAGCAGGGCATGCGCGGTGAGCGAGATCTGGTCATAGGGCCCGACATGGGTCGCGCTGGCGAAGGTGCCCCCAGGAAGGATGTCCACCCACGTCCCAGGTGGCGCGTCGTTCCACGTCTCCGCCCAGGTCCCCGGCGCGTCCCGCTCCGTTGTGCCTGTGCCAGTACGGCCGCTGGAACCCCCGGTCACGCCCGAGACGGCCACACCTTCCGCCTCCGGCGTCCGCATCGTTTCCTCGCAGTCGCCATTCCCCGGCATCACGACCGCGACCGCGATCGGGATCGAGTCGCCGAAGTCGACCGGGAACAGGCCGACGAGCTGCACCGGCCCGGCATCCCCCGGTACACCGGGAGAAGTCGGCGCCCAGGACGGCGCCCAGGATGACGCCCCCCGGGACGAGACGCCCGCCAGGATGGCGAGCAACCGGGCGACACAGGCCGAGGTGACCCGGCCGATGTCCTCGGGCGTGGCCGCGACGTCACGGAGTAGCGCGACGCGGCGCGGCGGCTCGGTCACCACGCTCACCTGGGGGGCGGGCAGACCACTCTCCAGGATCCGCTCCAGGGTGTGGAGCGTGCGACGGCGCCGGGCGAGCTCGGCTTCGAGATCATCCCGTACGCGGGCGAGCGCGGCGACGGCCCGGCGGTCGCCCACCCCGGCCCCCTCCACGCCCGCACGCGTGCCCGTGCGTCTGCCCGTGCCTCCGGAATCCCCCGGCTGCCGGGAGCAGGTGCCGGTCGCCTGTTCCATGGAACCCGGATCAGGCGCCTCTCCGGTGTCCGCCATCGGCCCGATCACGGTGGCGATCACGGCGAGGGGGACGTCGAGCGAGCGCAGCAACCCGATCGCCAGAGCCGCCCGTGCCTGCGTGGCCCGGTAGTAGCGGTAGCCGCTGTCCGGGTCGATCCACGCGGGTTCGAGCAGCCCGAGTTCGGCGTAGTTGCGCAGTTGCTTGACGCTGAGCCGCGCCAGCCGGGCGAACTGCCCGATGGTCAGCAGGTCGTCGTTCACGCGTCCCAGCATGGTCTCTCCCTCTGTGGGAGAGTCCAGTCAGCCCGGTTTTCCCTCCCATCCAGCGCCGCACGGCGCAGGGACCGGGAAGCGCCCCGCCGCCTGATCGGCGCAGGATGGTGAGAAGGCGCCGCGTTCTCAGTCTGGGAAGAGCGCGAGCACCCGTGCGGAAAACCGGTTTGACCCTCACGTCACGGGAGGCCCCAGGGTGGACCGCGAAAGGAGGAGAGGCATGAGCTACTCGGTCGGCCAGGTGGCGGCCTTCGCCGGAGTGACGGTACGCACGCTCCACCACTACGACGAGATCGGGCTGCTGTCCCCCAGCGAGCGGACCGGCGCCGGATACCGCCGCTACAGCGAGTCGGATCTCGACCGGCTGCAGCGGGTCCTGTTCTACCGCGAGCTCGGATTCTCCCTTGAGGAGATCGCCGCCATCCTTGACGAGCCCGGCCTGGACGCGCTGACCCATCTGCGCCGCCAGCACGAACTGCTGCGCAAGCGGATCGCCAGGCTCACCGAGATGGTGGAGGCGGTCGAGACTGCGATGGAGGCCCAGATCATGGGGATTTCCCTGACCCCGGAAGAGCGGTTCGAGGTGTTCGGCGACTTCCGGCCGGAGGAGTACGCCGAAGAGGCGAAGGAACGCTGGGGCGGCACCGACGCCTTCGAGCAGAGCCGACGCCGGACCACGGCCTACACCAAGGAGGACTGGCTGCGGATCAAGCAGGAGGCCGCCGAGGCGCTGGCCGGGTTCGCCGCCGCGTACGAGGCCGGCGTCCCGGCCGATGGCGAGCAGGTGATGGACGCCGCCGAGCGGCACCGCGCCCACATCAGCCGCTGGTTCTACGACTGCGGCTACGAGATGCACAAGGGTCTCGGAGAGCTGTACGTCAGCGACCCGAGGTTCACGGCGAACTATGAGTCCACTGCGGAGGGCCTGGCCCGATACGTCCGCGACGCCATCCACGCCAACGCCGACCGAAGGTCCTGATCCGCGCGTCTGAACCCCGGCGGCTGAAATGATCAGCTCCTCCTCGATGTGGGCCCGCACGACCGTGACCTGGAAGGCGTTCGCAAACGCCTCCGGCCCTCCGAACGGGTGTGCCGCGTCGACCACGCACTCCAGCTGGATCGGACACTCCGCGACACGCGGAGCCCGGACCAGATCCGCCGGCACGCGCAAAGACCAGCCGAAGCCGTATGCCCCCAGTCGCGGGCATGAAGGCCAGAAGGAGCGCTAGGCGACAGAACCGTACGAGGGTTTGCCCACCCGCTCGTAGGTGAGGTACACGACGCCGGCGTCGGTGGCGGTCGACCCGGTGAGCTTCAGCCCAGCCGGCGTTGTTCCCTCGGAAAAGAGCCGCTTTCCCTGGCCAAGGACGACGGGGAAGACCAGCAGACGGTACTCGTCGACCAGCTCGGCCCTCTGCAGCGTACGAATGAGGTCACTGCTGCCCTGGACGAGGATCTCACCGTCGGTGCTCTGCTTGAGATCGGCGACCGTCTGAGCCGCATCGCCGACCAGGACCCGAGTGTTGCGCCACTCGGCGTTCATCGGCGTGCTCGTCGCGACGTACTTCGACATGCTGTTGATCTTGGCGCCGCCCTCCTCATCGGGCACGTTGGGCCAGTGCGAAGCGAGGATCTCATACGACCTGCGGCCCAGGAGCATGCCGTCCGCGCGGTCGAACTGCTCGCTCATGATGCGGCCGAACCCCTCATCCACGTGCGGGACCAACCATCCGCCGTGGGGGAAATCGTGGGAGTCGTCCTCGCCGGGCCCGCCTGGCGCCTGCATGACACCGTCCAACGACACGAAGGTCGAAACCACCAGCTTGCTCGCCATCTGTCACTCCTTTTCTGCGGTGAGGGAAGATCGGGGCCGTCCGGCCCCGCTGTTTCCACGACGTCGGCTAACGAGACCTCAGACGCCGCCGGACGAGACCAGCCGCCGGGTGCGGGCGCGAAGATGAGCACGCACCCGGCGTCAACGGGAACACTCACGCCGCGGCCGCGTCCAGCAGGATCCGCGCCAGCTCGCGCGGCTGGGAGAACATCGGCCAGTGGCCGGTGTCCATCTCGACCAGACGCCAGCGCTCGCTGGTCAGCAGCTCGGCCACGTCGTCGTGCGGCTTGTCGCCGTCGAGCAGGCATTTGATGTACGTCGCCGGAAGCTCGCCGAGCGGTCGTGCCAGCACGGCCGGCTCGGTCAGCGTGGCACCCGGATGTGGGGTCGAACCGCCCACGATCCGTGCGATCTGCTCGCTGGTGAGCCCCTGGCCGTCATAGCCGGCTGCGGCCAGCGGCGCCCAGAAGCCCTGGTTTTCAGCGATCGAGGCCTCCATCATGGCCTCGAAGCCGGACACGAACGACTTGCCGTCGGCCGGGACGTTGGAGTCGACGAAGACCACGCGGGCCAGCCGGTCGCCGATCCGCTCGGCCGCCTGACCGACCGGGATGCCCGAATAGCTGTGCCCGACCAGGATGACGTCGCGCAGATCGAGCCGCTCGACCTCGTCGACGATGTCCTGGACGTGGGTCTGCTGCCCGGCCGGCACGCCCTGCTTGTCGGCGAGGCCGGACAGCGTCAACGGGTGGGTGCCGTGGCCGGCCGCACGCAGCTCCGGCACCACCTCGTCCCACGCCCACGATCCCAGCCACGCGCCTGCGACTAGTACGAATTCCGCCATGACGGCAACGTAGCGAACGGGTCCGACAATTGATGTGCGACGGCCCGCTGCCACGCTCAGCGCCTCACATCGTCCCCAGCTCTCGTTCGAACCGAAGCCCCGGGCGGCCGTCCAACACGGTCTCGCCGACGGGTACGAACCCCGTGCGGGCGAGCACGGCTCGCGAACCCGCGTTGTCCAATGTCGTCGCCGCCTTCAGGGTGGTCAGGCCGTACTCGACCGCGGCCAGGGCACAGACCTGATGAACAGCGCTCGTGGCCAGGCCCCGTCCGGCGGCCGCCTCGGCGATCCGGTATCCCAGCTCGGCCGAACCGTCCGCCACATCGATCAGGTTCACGCGCCCCACCACCCCGCCCCGGTTGTCCACGAGGACGTGGAAGTGGCACAACCCCGTGGCCTGCTCCGCGAGCAGGGCGGCGTGCCGTTCGGCGAAGCGGGCGAAATAGTCGTCGCCGCGGTCGGGAATCGACGCAGCGAAATAGGCCCGATTCTCCTGCTCGAACGCGAGTAGAGCAGGGGCATGGTCGGGGCGGAGACGTTGGAGCTCAGGCATTGGATGATCCTATATCCGCTTGCCCGGGCTGCGGCGCCGATCACGCCGGATACATCCACTTAAGTCCGGATATCTGGTGCCGGGATATCCGACGATGCGCGGGCGTCCCGCGAACATGGGAGAGTCACCCGGTTCACCTGCGTGAAATGCAATCGAAACACCGGCTGGCCAGGATGGCGTCATGATCAGCGCGATACTGTTCGACCTCGACGAGACCCTTTTCGACCACCGCGGCGCGGTCGCCTACGCGGCGACGGCCTGGACGGAGTCGTTCTCGCCCGGGCACGAACTGTTGACAGAGGTTCCCGCACTCTGGCTGGGCCTGGAGGAGAGACACCTCCCCGCCTGGTACGCCGGGGAGTGCTCCTTCGCCGAGCAGCGCCGCAGGCGGCTCCGCGACTTCTGCCGGCGCCTCGGCCTACCCCTCCCCGCCGACCTCGACGCGGCGTACGCCGAGTTCCTCCTGCACTACGAAGCCGCCTGGACGGCCTTCCCCGACGCGGCCGAGGCGATGGACGCACTGTCCGGCCGCGGGCTGACACTCGGCGTGCTCACCAACGGCGTACCGGTCCTGCAGGAGGCCAAGCTCCGCCGCATCGGCCTGATGGACCGGCTCGACCCTGTCCTGACGCCCGACGCGCTCGGCGGCACCTTCAAACCCGCCGCCGAGTGCTACCTCGCGGCGGCGGCCAAGCTCGGCCTGCGCCCGGAGGAGATCCTCCTCGTCGGGGACAACCTCGACCTCGACGCGATCGGCCCGACGACCGTGGGCATGCACGGCGTCTGGCTCGACCGGTACGGCACGCCGCAGCAGGCCGGCACCCGGCACGACCACGGCGACCCTCGATCCGGCACCTCCCGGCGCGTCAACCGCAGAGACGACGGCGACCCCGGCAGCACTACCGGAGACCTTCCGGGCCTGCCAGACCTCGCCAAGCCCTCCAGGCCGTGCATGCCACCGCGGATCACCTCGCTGCTCGAACTCCCCGCGCTCCTCAACTGATCCCGGCCACCACAACATCGGCACCGGCCGCCGACGACGCCCCAGGACGATCCCGACCGATCCCGACCCCGGCCACAACCGGCGGGGCCTGCCCGCCGTGGCCGGCCTCAGCGGGTCTTGTTCGCCGCCACCCGACGGCGGGCATAGCCGAGACGCTCATAGAGCCGGACCGCCGAGTGGTTCCAGTCGTCCACCATCAGCGCGGACCGGCCGTGATCGGCGAGCAGGGCGGCCGTCACGAACCGGCACACCCGCTCGGCCAGGCCACGCCCGCGCGCCGACACGGCGGTCGCCACCCCGGCCATCAACCCCACGGCGGGCGCGGACCAGGCGTCGGCCGCGACCGCCACCAGTTCTCCGGACCCGTCCCGGATACCGGCCCAGCGGGACACCCGCGGGATGCCCGGCACGGCATAGGAGGACGGGTTCGCCAGGGCGAGCAGCGCGCCGACCTCGGGATCGGCACTCGGCTCCAGCCACGTCGCCCCGGTACCCGCGCTTGATCCCACCTCTGATCCCACCTCTGATCGCGGCTCGGCTCCCGCCCCGGACGCCACCGGTGATCCCGGCTCCGATCCCGGCCGTGGCACCAGGACCCGCCCGGCCTGGCCGCCGCCCTCCCCGTCTCCCACGCGGCCAAGGTCGTCGGCGTCGGCGGCGGGGGCGGCGTCATCGGCGCGGCTCGGCAACGGCGCTGCGGGAGCGAGCGCCGCGGTGACCATCCACGAGAAGCCGACGGCCTCCGTCAGCTCCTCGATCCCGGCCGACACCGCCATCACCAGCTCGGCATCACCGAACGGCCGGTATGTCGGCCCCGACTCGGCCAGCGCGTGCCGTACAAGCGGCAGGGCGCAGGCCGTGCTCCCCCGGATGGCAAGCCGGTCACGGCGAGAGGCACCGGGGCTGGCCACCGCCACCGCGTCACCCACAACCCACGCCCGGACTCCCGGGCGCATCCCCTGAGCCGCCCACACGATCAGGTCGTCGTCCTCACACGCGTCGACGACCTGGGCGACCGTGGTCAGCTCCCGCAGTGCCCCGCCCGGCCGCCGCGCCGTCGCGGAGCCGGCAGGCGGCGCCGCGGACGCCGTAGAAGACAGTCCGGACGTCGCGGACGCTCCAGAAGGCGCTGCCGAAGACAATGCCGAAGACAACCCGGCGGGCGGCTCAGGAGAGGGCGTCACAGAATCGCGCCCGGCGTGTACGCGGCGGCCTCCGGATAGCGTGCCGTGATCTCCGCCACCTGGTCGACGAGCGCGGCCACCTGATCGGACGCCGCGCCGGTGAACGAGATCCGGTCCCCAAGCAGCGCGTCGAGCCGGTCACGGTCCAGCGGGAACCGCTCGTCGGCGGCGAGCCGGTCAAGCAGCGCGTTCGCCGACCCCTGCGATCGCATCGCCAGCGCCGACGCCACCGCGTGCTCCTTGATCAGCTCATGCCCGGTCTCCCGGCCGACACCGGCGCGCACCGCCGCCATCAGCATCTTCGTCGTCCCGAGGAACGGCAGGTACCGGTCCAGCTCCGCCTCGATGACCGCCGGGAACGCCCCGAACTCGTCCAGCACGGTCAGCATCGTCTCCACCAGACCGTCGAACGCGAAGAACGCGTCCGGCAGCGCGACCCGGCGCACCACCGAGCAGGACACGTCGCCCTCGTTCCACTGGTCCCCGGCCAGCTCGCCCGCCATCGACGCGTACCCGCGCAGGATCACCGTCAGGCCGTTGACCCGCTCGCAGGAACGCGTGTTCATCTTGTGCGGCATCGCCGAGGACCCGACCTGGCCCTCCTTGAACCCCTCGGTGACCAGCTCGTGCCCGGCCATCAGCCGGATCGTCTTGGCCAGCGACGACGGCGCGGCGGCCAGCTGCACCAGCGCCGACAGCACGTCGTAGTCCAGCGACCGCGGGTACACCTGCCCCACGCTGGTGAACCGGCGGGAGAACCCGAGATGCGCCGCCACGCGGTCCTCCAGCTCCGCCAGCTTCTCCGGCGTGCCGAGCAGGTCCAGCATGTCCTGCGCGGTCCCGACCGGGCCCTTCACACCGCGCAGCGGGTACCGCTCGATCAGGTCCTCCAGCCGCCCGAACGCCACCAGCAGCTCGTCCGCCGCCGTCGCGAACCGCTTGCCCAGCGTGGTCGCCTGCGCGGCGACGTTGTGCGAACGCCCCGCCATGACCAGTTCGGCGTGCTGGGCCGCCAGCCGCGCCAGCCGGGACAGCAGCGCGACCGTCCGCGCCCGCACCAGCAGCAGGCTGTCGCGCACCTGCAACTGCTCGACGTTCTCGGTCAGGTCACGCGAGGTCATCCCCTTGTGCACCTGCTCGTGCCCCGCCAGCGCGTTGAACTCCTCGATGCGGGCCTTCACGTCGTGCCGGGTGACCCGCTCACGCGCGGCGATCGAGGCGAGATCGACCTGCTCGACGACCTTCTCGTAGTCGGCCACCGCCTGCGCCGGCACCTCCACGCCCAGGTCGGCCTGGACCTTCAGCACAGCGAGCCACAACCGGCGCTCCAGCACCACCTTGTGCTCAGGGGACCACAGACGGGCCAGCTCCGCCGAGGCGTAGCGGGCGGCCAGGACATTGGGGATACGCGGCTTGTCACTCACGTTGCCTCAGTTTATTGAGTCCGCCCCGGTACGGCTCGCGCCGGTCCCCCCATAGGAGAACCGGCGCGAGCCGTACCCTTTCGCAACCGCTGCTCCGGCCGCGACTTCGGCCGCGTATCCGGCCGTTACGTCCACCGCTATTTCGACGGCGCGAGCGCGTCCTCGTCGTAGACCTTCACATCCGACTGCGGCCGGTCCTTCGGCGTGCGGCGCAGCCGCTCCTTCGTACGCTCCACGATCGTGTAGAGCGTCGGCACCAGCACCAGCGTCAGCAGCGTCGAGGAGATCAACCCGCCGATCACCACGATCGCCAGCGGCTGCGAGATGAACCCGCCCGACCCGGTCACGCCCAGCGCCATCGGCGTCAGCGCGCAGATCGTCGCGATCGCGGTCATCAGGATCGGCCGCAACCGCCGCCGTCCGCCCTCCAGCACCGCCTCCACGATCCCCAGCCCCTGCTCGCGGTACTGGTTGATCAGGTCGATCAGCACGATCGCATTCGTCACCACGATGCCGATCAGCATCAGCATGCCGATCATCGCCGGGACGCCCAGAGCCGTGTCCGTCACCAGCAGCAGCCCGATCGCGCCGGTCGCGGCGAACGGGATCGACACCAGCAGGATCAATGGCTGCACGAAGCTCCGGAACGTCGCCACCATGATCATGAAGACGATGGCCACCGCCAGCATCATCGCCAGCCCGAGGTCCGCGAACGCCTTCTCCTGCTCCGCGCTCGCGCCGCCGATCTTGTACGTCACGCCCGCGGGCAGCTTCACGCCCTTCAGCTTGTCCGTCACCTTCGCCGTGATCGCACCCAGGTCGGCCGCGTCCGCCTTGCCGGACACCGTCGCCGTACGGTCACCGTTCTGGCGGGTGATCTGCGTCGGCCCGTCCGCCCGGTTCACGTCCGCCACGGAGCTCAGCTTGACCAGCCCCGAAGGCGTCGGCAGGGTGATCTTCTCGATCGCCGCCACGCTCGCCGGAGCGTCGCCCATCCGCAGCACGATGTCGCTGGGTCGTCCGTCCAGGCTGATCGACCCGAGCGGCGCGCCGCGGAACGCCTGCGCGACGAGCTGGCCGACGGTCGCCTCGGTCAGGCCCTTGGCGGCGGCCTTCTCGCGATCCACGTGGACCTCGATCCGGGGTGCGCTGTCCTCCAGGTTGGAGCCGACGTCCCGCAGGCCGTCGATCTCGGACATCGCCTGCCGTACGGTGGTCGCCGCGGTCTTCAGCTCGCCGGTGTCCACGCCCTGCAGGATGACCTGCACCTGGTCCGTGCTGAACCCGCCGTCGGAACCGCCGACGGTGATCTCACCCACGCCGGACAGGCCCTTCAGCCGGTCACGCAGGGACTCCTGGAACTCCGACGTGTCCACGCCCTCGGCCACCGTCACCGAGTAGGACGCGCGGTCGGCGCCGCCGCCGAGCCCGCCCATGAACTGGCTGCCGCCGCCCACCGTGACCTGGTAGGACTCGATCTGCGTGCTGAACTCCGAGAAGACCGCCTCGACCTTCTTGGCCGCCGCGTCCGTGGTGGCCAGCGCGGTTCCGACGGGCATCCGCTGGGTGATCTGGATCGAGTCGTTGCCGGAGGAGTCGAGGAAGTTCGTCTTCAGGTTCGGCACCAGCGCCATCGTGCCGGCGAACACCACGGCCCCGATCACCAGTGTGATCGCCCGGCGCTGGGTCGCGAACCGCAGCACCGGCAGGTACATCCGCTGGAGCGGGCTGCGCAGCTCCCGCAGCTCCGCCTCCTCCCGAGTCGCCTCCGCCTCGGCCGGCGACAGCACCGGAGCCTTCAGGAACCAGTACGCCAGCACCGGGATCACGGTCAGCGACACCAGCAGCGACGCGAGCAGCGCCACCGTCACGGTCACCGCGAACGGGCTGAACAGCTGCCCCACCATGCCGCCGACGAACGCGATCGGCAGGAACACCGCGACCGTCGTCAGCGTGGACGCCGTCACGGCCCCCGCCACCTCGCGCACCGCCGTGAGGATCGCCTGCCGCTTGTCCTCGCCGTAACCGAGGTGCCGCTTGATGTTCTCCAGCACCACGATCGAGTCGTCCACGACCCGGCCCACCGCGATCGTCAACGCGCCCAGCGTCAGCAGGTTCAGCGAGTAGTCGCCCACCCACAGCGCGATCAGCGCCATCACCACCGACAGCGGGATCGACACCGCCGTCACGATGGTCGACCGTACCGACAGCAGGAACACCAGGATGACCAGCACCGCGAACGCCAGGCCGAGCAGTCCCTCGGTGGTGAGGTCCTCGATCGACTGCTCGACGTACGGGGCCTGGTCGAACACCACGGTCAGCTCAGAGGTGTCCCCGATCGCGCGGGTCAGCTCCGGAAGCGCGGCCCGCACGTCATGCGAGATCCGCACGGCGTTGCCGCCCGGCTTCATCGTGATCGACACGCCCAGGCTCGGCTGCCCGTTGGTCCGGGTCAGCGTGGTCGCGGCCGTTTCCTTGACCGTGATGTCGGCCACATCGCCCAGCTTGACCGGCTTGGGCGCCGCCGGCTTGGCCGCGACCTGCGCCTGGCCGGGCACCTGCCCGCCCGCACCCGCACCCGCACCCGCGCCACCGGCGGCACCACCGGCCGCACCGCCCATCGCGGCGCCGGCACGGCCGCCCGCCCCGGCGCCGCCCGCGGCCTGCGCTGCGGGGGCGGCGGGGGCGAGGTAGAGGTTCTTCAGGTCGTCGATCGTCTCGATCCGGTCCCCGACCTGCACGGTCAGCGTCCGGTCCTTCTCCGTGACGGCACCCGCGGGGATGGCGATCCCGTTCGCGCGCAGCAACTCGGGGATCGAGGCGGGCGACAGGCCGCGCATCGCCAGCTTCACCTGGTCGGGCGTGATGACGACCTGCTTCCCCCGCGCGCCGGTGACCGTCGCCTGGCGGACGCCGTCGATGCCCTGCAGCTTCGGCACCATGACCCGTTCGAGCCGGTCGTACATCGCGTACTGGTCGCCCGAGTCGCCCACCGCGATCACCATCACGGGGATGTCGTCGGTGTTGCCGGCGATCACCTGCGGATCGACCCCGGAGGGAAGCTGTGCGCCGATCCGGCCCACGGCCTGCTGCATCTTGGCGACGGCCGCGTCGATGTCGGTGCCATACTCGAACGCGACCTGAACCTGCGCCAGTCCTTCCTTGGACGTCGAGGTGATGTCGGTGGCGCCCGCGATGCCCTGGAAACTGTTCTCGATCGGCTTGGTCACCTGTTCCTCGACGATCTCGGGCGACGCGCCGGGATAGGCCGCCACCACGAACGCCCCCGGAAAGCTCAGGG
Source organism: Microtetraspora sp. NBRC 16547 (assembly GCF_030268965.1). GTDB lineage: Bacteria > Actinomycetota > Actinomycetes > Streptosporangiales > Streptosporangiaceae > Microtetraspora. Next base: position 181,761 of record NZ_BSSE01000014.1, read on the forward strand.
ACGGGAACAGTTGCTGTTTGAGAGAGGGGATCGCGAAGGCGCCGAGTGCGCTGAGCACGACCGCGATCATCATGACGAGAGTGCGGTTGCCCAGGCTCAGGCGAGCCAGGAAGGTCATCTGGCGAAGCTCCTTCACGGATGATCTTGAAAAAGGATTCGCTCCACCCTAACACTTCGCGTTAGGCGAATAATTCGCATTCGCGTTAGCGACTGATAACCTGACTCGCTGACACGAGAGGTGAACGTGGGCGACAACGAGGCGACAGGACAGCCGGGCGGCGAGCGGAACGAGCGCTGCGCGCTGATCGACCGGCTCACCCAGTTGCAGCGGACACTCGGCCGCTTCCTCGCCTACGACCGCTCCATGCCGCTGCTCGCGTCCAGCCTCACCATGCAGCAACTCAAGGTCGTCGTGATGCTCTTCTTCCACGACGCCTCCTCCGGCCAGCACCTCGCCAGAGCGCTCGGCACCGGCCTCGGCACCGTGACCGGCATCGTGGACCGCCTCGTTGCCCGAGGCCTCGTCAGCCGGCGCGAGGACCCCACCGACCGGCGGGTCCGCCTCGTCGAGCTCACCACCCGCGGCCGGCTCCTCGCCGAGGAGCTCATCGACGCCGGAACATCCAACTACATGCGACTTCTCGACCGGCTCGACACCGAGACCCTCCACACCCTCGAACAGGTGATGGTCAAGCTCCATACCGCAGCCGAGGACATGCTCGCCGAGAGCGGTCACCCCACCGACTGACCCACGGAAAGCCGGTCGACTCGCCGGCATCGAGGCTCGGCACCCCACACGGCGAAGAACGGTCGTGCGGTGAACCGCCGCCCCTTCCGTCCGCACGAAAGATAGGATGATCGGCTATGTCGTCCTATATTGAGGGCCTCTTCTCCCTCCATGCCCGTACCGCCCTGGTCACCGGCGGCAGCTCGGGCATCGGGCAGGTCATGGCGGAGGCCATCGGCCGCGCCGGCGCGTCCGTCGTCATCGTCGCCCGCCGCGAGGCCGAGCTCGCGGCAGCCGTACGGACCCTCGAAGGACGCGGCGTGCGCGCCGCCGCGATCAGCGCCGACCTCGGCGACCGGGCCGCCGTCGCCCGCGTGTGCGCGGAGGCCCCGGAGTTCTTCGGCGACATCGACATCCTCGTCAACGACGCCGCCAACAACATCCGCCGGCCGATGGGCGACCTCACCACCGACGACTACGACCAGACGATCGCGGTCAACCTCACCGCTCCGTACCTGCTCGGCCAGCACTTCGGCCCCCGCATGGCAGCCCGAGGATGGGGGCGCATCATCAACATCGGCTCCCAGCAGTCGATCAGCGCCTTCGGCGACAGCGGAGTCTACGGCGTGTCCAAGGCGGCCGTCTGCGGCCTGTCCCGGTCACAGGCCGAGGCCTGGTCCGCGAACGGCGTCACCAGCAACACGATCACCCCCGGCTTCATCCTCACCCCGTTGACCGCCCCGGCTCAGGCCGTCCCGGGGCGCGTCGAGGAGCTCGCCGCCCGTTCGATGACCGGCCGCAACGGCCTTCCCTCCGACTTCGCCGGCATCGCCGCGTTCCTCGCGAGCGACGCCTCGGCGTACATCACCGGCCAGGCCATCTGCGTCGACGGCGGATTCAGCGTCCACTGACCCGCCCGCCTCCGCACGACGACACGACACACAGCAAGCCGGCAGGTCACGCCGTACGGCACCGCCGCGACGAACCCGCACAACCCTGATGGCTCATGATCATGCCGCGGCGAAAGCCACCCACCGCGGTGCTCGCGTGTTCGTCGTGAACGCCGACGGTCACCCCGCCGACCAGTGGGCCGGACGCGTCAGCGCCGGGGGAAGCTTGGTGGCGCCGTTCCCCTTGGCCGCGTTGACCTGGGACTGCGTGAGGAAGATGCTTCCGGTGAGATCGGCTCCGCTCAGATCGGCGTCCCGGAAGTCCACCCCGATCAGGTCGGCCGTCCGCAGGTCGGCGTTCGTGAGATCGGCCGCGATGAGATAGGCCCCGCGCAGGTTGGCGCCCCGCAGATCCGCTCCCTTGAGTCTCGCCCCGATGAGATCGGCTCCCCTGTGGTTCTTCTTCCGGCCGGGGACGCCCGCCCGCACGAGTTCGCTGGTGCGCAGCAGCAGAGCGTTGACGTCCTGACGCAGCGCCGCCACGTCCGTCTTCGCGAGCACCTCGGCGCTGTCGCGGGTGAGACGGTCGATGTCGTTCAGCGCGCGGCGGAGGTCGTCGTGGATCGGGCGGGCCGGCGGCAGGGACAGCGCTTCGGCCAAGTACCAGAGCAGCTCGTGGAGCTGCCGCATGACGGCGAACACGTCGAACATCTGCCGCGCGGTGTGCGGGGCCTGCCGCCAATCCTGCCCGCCGAAGGTGACCTGCGAGACCTTCTGCCCGGCGCCGAGACAGTCGAAGACGGTACAGCCGGAGAACCCCCGCTCACGGAGATGCGCGTGGATGCCGCACCGGAAATCCGCCCGCAGGTTCGCACACGGCTTTCCGGCGTCCTTGTCGACCGCGAAATCGGCTGAGGCGGCGAAGGGCAGCGCGACACAGCACAACCCGAAGCAACTCGCGCAGTCGGCGCGCAGGCCGAGACGGTCGCTCTCAGTGGAAGAGGCCTGGTGCTTCTGGGACAACGTGCGCGATCTCCTGCCGGAAAGGGTGAGCGGAAAAGGATGAACGGAGACGAGCAGCGGCTTCCCGTTGCTCTGGGAAGTTCATTCTCCCCGACCGGGCAGGGTCGGATTGACCCGACCTCGTCCGGCCGACAGCAGTCTCTCCGCCAGCGCGCGACAGCGCCTCCCGAGCTCCGGAGGATCGAGTACCTCGAAGTCGTGCCCCAGCAGGAGCACGTGCATGAGCACGAAGTCGAGGCTGCCGGCGCCACTGAGCACCTCGCAGAGCTCGCTCCCTCGCCGTCGCACGACGGCCGCCGACGCCGGAATCTGCGCGCGCACCGTGTCGGCCGACGCGTGCACGAGGAAGCGCGCCTGGTGCGGGTAGACCCGGCTCGCCACACCCTCCTGCACGTACGTCGCCGCGTCGGGCGCCGCGCGCGGGCGGAAGCGCCAGGTCCGTGCAGACACATCGGTCATCCGGTCGACGCGGAAGCTGCGCCAGTCGTCACGATCGAGGTCATAGGCGAGGAGGTACCAGCGCCGGTCGGAGGCGACCAGACGGTAGGGCTCGACCCGCCGCCGTCGCACCTCGCTTCCGGACGGGTAGTCGAAGCCGGCCTCCACCTCGTCACGGCAGGCTCTGGCCAGCGTCATGAGCACCTCGGGGTCGACCGGCGTGCGGCCTCCGCCGAAGGACTCCACCGAGCCGGAGAGCGCGCGCACCTCGTGCCGCAACCGGGTGGGCAGCACCCGGTCGAGCTTGGTCAGCGCCCGGAGTGCGGCGTCACCGGCGCCGGCGACCGCGCCACCCGCGCCGACGAGCAGCGAGACCACGGTGGCGATCGCCTCCTCATCGTCGAGAAGCAGCGGCGGCAGGTCCTGCCCCGGGCCGAGCTGATAGCCGCCGCCGACCCCCTGGCTGGCCTGCACCGGATAGCCGAGCGTACGCAGCCGCTCGACATCACGCCGTACCGTGCGCGGCGTGACCCCGAGCGTGTCGGCGAGTTCGGGGCCGGTCCAGACCCGGCGCTGCTGCAGCAGCCCGAGCAGGGTGAGCACCCGCTCCGTCGTACCCCGCTCGTCACCGCTTGCCACGACCATGTCGGCCACCCTGCCACATAGCGGACGGATTCTGTCCGCTAGGGGTGTCAGGGTGGCTCCATCTGCATACGAAACCCGCTACGAACGGAGCAACCCGATGAGCCGCCACATCCAGGTCACCTTCGACGCCCACGACCCGCGGGCGCTGTCGTCGTTCTGGCGCGACGTACTGGGCTACGTCCACCCCGGCCCGCCCGGAGTCGACCTGCCCGAGGACGCCGACCCGCTCGCCGCGTGGGACGACTTCCTCGCGCGGGTCGGCATACCGGAGGAGCAGCGCAACACGAGATCGGCCATCGAGGACCCGGACGGGCACGGCCCCCGGCTGTTCTTCCAGCAGGTGCCGGAGGACAAGGTCGCCAAGAACCGCGTCCACCTCGACGTCCGTGCGGCTCCCGGACTGCAGGGAGAGGAGCGGATGGCGGCGCTGGAGGTCGAGTGCGACCGGCTCGTCGCCCTGGGAGCGACGCGGGTAGGTCGCTACGAGCCCGCTCCCCCGATGAGCGCCGGCTTCATCGTGATGACCGACCCCGAGGGCAACGAGTTCTGCCTGGACTGACGCCACTTCGCCGGACATGCCGACGTGGACGCGTTCGGCGACCGCCCGCGCCAGCGCGCCGCGCTGCTTGGCCGTCAGCGCCGGATCGATCAGGTCCTGCACGATCTGGTAGCGCCACAGGCCGATGGCGCGAGCCTGCTCGGCCCGCCGCCGGCGCTCGTCTTCGGCTTTCGTCTCATGGGCGGTGCTGAAGATCCAGAGTGCGTGGTGCCATGAGCGCGCAAGGGGCGGCGGCGCAGACCGTTATCCGCGCCACCGCCCCTGATCCGGCTTGGACTACCGCGTCAGCGGGTCAAAGCCCCTTGCACTGCCCGGTCTTGGGACCGGACACGGTGTTGACCTTGCCGTTGTTCGTCGGCGCCGGGGAGTTTCCGCTGCAGCTCAACTGCCCGCTGATCCGGTTACCGGACACGACCGGTGCTTCGGTCACCCGGTTGTCGGTCAAGCTGACCGGACCGCTCACCGTGGAGTCCAGGATGGTGAGCTTGTCGGTGGCATCGCTGACCGTCACCGGACCACTGACAGTCGTCTGGTTCAGCGAGACACCGGCGGCCTTCGAGGCGCTGATCGGCCCGCTGACATTGGCGCCGGTCGCGTAGAGGCTCGCGCCCTTCTGCACCGTGACCGGCCCGGAGACTGCTGCTCCGTCCAGGCAGGTGACGCCGGAACTCACCTTGAGGGGTCCAGCGTGGCGGCCGGTGATCGTGACCGTGCACGCGGGCCCGGTGTGGGCGGCCAGCGGGATCGCTACGGTGACTGCCGTGCCGGTCGTCTCGCCGGTGATGACGAGGTCCGCGCTCGTCGCGCCCCCTTGCGCTGCGTCAGCGGGCACCGCGAACCCGACGGTTGCACGGCCGACCTCGTCGGTGTTGTCGGTGCTCGCGCCGGCCGTGGCGTCGACCGTGAACGTACCGACCGCTTGGCCGGCGAACGTAGCCGTGACCTTCTCATCCTTCGGCTCGTTGCTGGTGAACGCCAGCGACGACAGGTCGACCGTCACCGTGTCTCCCGCCTTGAAGCCATCCTGGGGCGCGTCGAACCGCACACCGACCGCGCGCTGCGCGTAATCCGGAGCGACGGGGGAGTTCTCCCCCAGGTAGGCGACCATGGACTGAAGGTCGACCTGGCCGGTGTCCCGCTTATCTGCCCCTTCGTTCAGGGTGCTGAAGTTGTCCCCTCCCGAGGCGAGGAACGAGTTCACGACCACGCGGTAGGACTTGGCCGGGTCCAGCGGCTTTCCATCGAGGGTGACCGAGGTGATGTGCCGGCCCTTAGGCGCGGTCGGGTCGTAGGTGTAGAAGAGTCCCTTGGACACGCCGAGCTTGAGGAACGGCCGGCTGGCCCCCTCGGGCTGCCACTGCTCCTCGAGCACCTGGGCGATCTGCTCACCGGTCAGGGTCATCGTGACCAGGGTGTTGGCGAACGGCTGGACTTCGGCCGCCTCCTTGTAGGTGACGGTGCCGTCTTCCTTGCCTACGACCCGGTACCTCATGTCCGTACGGAGCCCGCCCGGGTTCATGAAAGCGATCTCAGTGGATGGGTCGGTGGTGCGAGCACCCGCGAGTTGCGCGTCGGCGACGAGGTTGCCCAGGGTCGACTCACCGCCGCGGTTCTCGGTCGTGCCGTTGGACTGGCGGGCCCGGTTGAAGTCCGCGGTGATCTCACCGAGCTTGCGCGCGCCCTCCCTCTTGGCCACCTCGACGGCGTCATCCACGATTCCCTTGGCCGTCGGATCCGGGCCGTAGAGGGGCTTCCACGAGCCGTCCGCCTGCTTCTCGGTCAGCGGGACGATCTCCGAGTCGACGTTGACCGCTTGCTTCTTGGCCTTGTCGTACGTGAACGTGATCTTGTTGAGGTTGTAGCCGTACTGACCCGCCGACACGACCGGGCGCACGGTCACCGGACGCTTCTCGTCCTGCCACGCCTTGACCGGGACCCTGTGGTCGTATGCCAGGTGGGTGTGGCCGGAGATGATCGCGTCGAAGTTCTTGTCGACCCCGTTCACGATCTTGCCGAAGTCGCTCGTCGGGTCGGTCGCCGACTCGTATTGCGTGGTGGAGGCACCTTCGTGGACGAGCAGCACGACGATGTCGGCCCCCTCCTTGGCCTTCAGCTCGTCAGCGACCTGGTTGACCGCGCTTGGGATGTCCAGGATGTCGAGCATGGAGATGCCCGCGGGGGTGACGAGTTCGTCGAGGTGCTCGGTCACCGCACCGACGAAGCCGACCTTGACCCCGTCGACCTCCTTGACCCAGGACTCAGTGAGCTCCTTGTACCTGTCCTGGAGCTCCTTCTTGACCTTGACATTGGCACCGATGTATTCCCACGTGGCCCGCGGGATGACCCGGTTCATCAGGTCGTCGTAGCCCCGGTCGAACTCGTGGTTGCCGACCGCGCTGACCTCGAGGCCGGCCGCGTTGAGCGCGTCGATGGTCGGGTTGTCCTGCTGGATGAACGAGGTGAACGTCGAGGCACCGATCAGGTCCCCCGCCGCGGCGAAGATGGTATTGGGGTTTTCTGCCCTCATCCCCTTGACCGCGGTCGCCAGCGCTGCGGCTCCCGCTTCCTGACCGTTCGCCTCCAGCCGGCCATGGAAGTCGTTGATCCCGAGGATGTCGATCTCGACAGAGTCATTGGCGAGTGCCGCCGGCGCGCCGATCAGGCCCCCCGCCATCGTGGCTATTACGACCAACGGAGCCAGACGCCTCCGCAGGCGCGTACGGGGTCCCCCGTGAGTTCGGGGAGATCTAGCAAAGGAAAACATAGGGCATAGCATTGCCAAGGGGAAGCAAAAGGGCCAGTTGGTGGTGCGAGTCAGCGGCCCCGGAGTTCAAGGGCAAAATGCACGATTTGCACCACGCCACCCGGGTGGTCACAATGCCTCGGCAGGCAGATAAGCCGTTCGCCTGTTCCTGCGGGCCCGACGAGCCGAGGGGATCCGGCCCGCGGTGCTGGCAGGCAGCCGCGCCGCGGCGTCTTCCCAGCTGAAGAACTCCACATCGTCGAGCTCGGCCGTCTGCATACGGATGGCGGCCGGGTCGGCGATTGTGCCGCCGTCAAAGAGGAAGTTCATCATGGTGCGGGGACGCTGTCCCATGGGCGGCGCCCAGTCGACCACGAGCAGATCTCCCACCTGGACCGTGAGGCCGAGTTCCTCGGCGATCTCGCGAGCGGCGCACTCGTGTGGCGCTTCGTTCGCCTCGACGATCCCCCCGGGGATCGCCCAGTACGGCCGGTAGTTCGGTTTGACCAGCAGAACACGATCCTGGTCATCCGTCAGCAGCACGCATGCCGACATGTAGGCCGTGGGCAGGCTCGCGTACCATTCCGGCGGATCCAGGTAGCCCTTGCTCATCCGGTCACGCTACCCGCAGGTCGTGCACACCCTCAAACACCAGGCACGGGCCCATGTGAGGTGACCTGCCGGGCCAGATCGGCGAGGCGAGCACGCACCCGGCGCGAACGTATCTGCCGGGCGAGTCCCACAGCACGTAGGCCGAGAGCGGCCGCCTGGTCCAGGGCTCCGGCACGCGCGTGAGCCGTCGCGATAAGCGCCGTGTGCAGAGCACGGGTACGAATCAGCGACCGCGACCGGTCGCTTCGTCCGGCGTAGGCCATCCTGGGTGAGCAGCGCGTCAGCCCGTCGTCCACGGCCGGAGCTTGTCGGGGTTGCGTACTGCCCAGAGGTGCTTGATCCGGTCGCCTGCGACCTCGAACGCCATCACCACCACGGTGACGCCGTCTTGCTGAGCCACCAGACCGGTCTGGCCGTTGACCGTACGCTCCAGGATCGTCAGGTCGGGTGCCTTGCCGGCGATATCGACCAAGTAGCGCGCGATCTGCTCGCCACCGTCAACGGGGCGGAGCACAGCGGCGGCGAGGCCGCCGCCGTCGGCGATCGCCGTGGCGTCGGGGTCGAGGAGGCCGATGAGGGCGTCGATGTCCTTGGCCTCCCAGGCCTGCTTGAAGTCCCTGACGATCCGGGCCTGCCGGGATGCCGGGGTCGCGGGAGCCTGCGCGGCGCGGATGCGGCGGCGGGCCGAGGAGGCCAGCTGGCGGCAGGCCGCCGGGGTACGGCCGACGATGTCGGCCACTTCGGCGAAGGAGTAGCGGAAGACGTCGTGCAGGATGAACGCGACGCGCTCGGCCGGGGTCATCGACTCGAGCACGACGAGGAAAGCCATGTTGACCGACTCATCCAGGGTGACCCGGTCGGCCGGGTCGACCATGGCGCCGCCCGGCCGCCCGCTGATCCACTCCGTACGATCGGGCAGCGGCTCCGGGATCCACTCGCCCATATAGCTCTCGCGCCGGACCCGTGCCGAGCCGAGCAGGTCCAGGCAGATGCGGCTGGCGACCTTCGTCAACCACGCGCCGGGCGACTCGATCGCCTCCTGTTGCTGCCGCGACATGGCGTACCAGCGAGCGTACGTCTCTTGTACGACATCCTCGGCATCGGCCAGGGAGCCCAGCAGCCGGTACGCCAGATTGATCAGCTGACGCCGCTCGCTCATGATCGCGGTCAGGCTCGGATCGAGCCGGCCGCCTCCTGGCTCGGATGGGGTGGTCATGGTGTCGCCGACTTTCCTTCGGTGCATCTGCTCTCACCAGATCGACGAGACAGCGCACCGAATTGTGAGGTTGGCGCGTCGCCTCACATTCCGAGGGATTGTCTCGTCGTACTGCTGAGACCAACACCATCCAGCTAACAGTAATGCTCAGCGGCACCATGACCGGCTTCCCCGTCCTGCGATATCGCCTCGCCGGCACCCACGCCCACATTCGGCATACCTCTTCCCCTCTAGGAGTGACCAAGCATGTCAACCATGACCAAGCTCAGCGAGCTGACCGGCGACTACGCGCTCGACACCGCCCACACGCGGATCGGGTTCGTCGCCCGGCACGCGATGGCCACCAGGGTGCGCGGGAAGTTCGACGAGTTCGAGGGAAGCGCGTACCTGGACGGCGACGACCCGTCGAAGTCCAGCGCACGACTCACGATCCAGGCGAAGAGCATCCAGACCCACAACCGGCAGCGCGACGACCAGCTGCGCAGCACGTTTCTGGACACGGACAACCACCCCACCATCACCTTCATCTCGGCCAAGATGGAGCAGATCGACGAGACCACCTTCAAGGTCACCGGTGACCTGACCATCCGCGGCGTGACCAAACCGGTCACTGTGGACTTCGAACTGACCGGCGCCGAGAACGACCCGCGGGGCAACTTCCGGGTCGGCTTCAAGGGCAGCGCCACGATCAACCGCAACGACTGGGGCGTGAACTGGAACGCCGCGACCGCTTTCCTGGTCAGCCCGAAGGTGACGCTGGAGTTCGACGTCGCCGCGATCCGGCAGTCCTGACAAGGCCGGTTTCGGGGTTCCCTCGGCCGCCGCGAAGTCGGCTCCGCGACGGACGAGGATGCTGATCACGGCGGGGGTGAGGGCTCGCAGCAGGGCCTCGTCCACCGTGCGTCACTCCGTGATGGTCGGGCACGCGGTCAGAAACGGGCGCACCTCGAGCCACTCGTGAATCGGCTTCCCACCCGCACCCGGAGCCGCGGACAACTCGCCGGCCAGCTCGAGCGCCCGCTCGTAGGTCTCGACGTCGATCACCATCCAGCCGGCGATCAGGTCCTTGGTCTCCGCGAACGGGCCGTCGGTGACCGGCGGCCGCCCCTCGCCGTCGTAGCGGACGAACGTGCCCTCCGGGGAGAGCGCCTGACTGTCGACGAACTCGCCGGTGCCCTCAAGCCGAGCGGCGAAGTCCTGCATGTACTGCACGTGGGCCGAAAGCTCCTCCGGCGTCCACTGGTCCATCGGCACGTCGTTGACCGATGCCGGCGCGCCCCGGTAGTGCTTGAGCAGCAGGTACTTGGCCATCATGTTCTCCTTCGTCCGGTACGGCCCATTGTGGCCGTGTTCACTCCGGGGACGAAGCCGCGCGCGGGTTCTCGACATCCCACCGCGACATTTCCTGGCGGACTTCAAAGACTCCGCGCACTCCGAGGCGCCACAGATCGGCACAGAGAGCCGCTTCGCGTCCGAGGCGCGAAGCGCACGGTGGTGAGCCAGCCCAGCCGCGTCGGATCGCCGCTTCTCGATCGGCACCCGGTGCGGCCGGCAGGAGTAGGCCTTGTCCGCTGGGCCGACGGCACTGGCGCACGCGGCGTGCCGTCGCTTCGTGAGGAGGATGTCCGCCCAGAGCGGGCGATGAAGGGAAAGGGGAACAACCGCGCCTTTCCACTCCCAACGTATAGCGCACCGGGGGGCTTGCGGCAAGACCCCGGTCGTGCCGGAGAATCGCTCGCCGAGGCCGGAACCTACGGAATCGGGGGATTACGAAGTGCGTGTGTTGTTGTCGACGTATGGGTCGCGCGGGGACGTCGAACCGCTGGCAGGACTCGCGGTACAAGCGGCCCCAGATCGGAGCTGATGACGTGGACCCCGTGACTACCAGTGCGTTCGACCTTCCGGACCACCTCGCCCCCAAGGCCGACCCGAAGCTGATCGCCGGCGATGAGCAGCACTTCGCGGCCATCGCGGAGAGCCTCGAGCAGTCGATCGCCGACCTGTCCGACCGCCTCGACGCCGAGCGCATGGCGCCTGGCGGCATAGGCCGGCAGGCGATGGACCGGGACATGGAGATCCACCGGTTGACCGCTCGCCTGCGCGCACTGCGTCGCTTCGGTTTGGACCTGTGCCTCGGACACATGGTCAGCGCGGACGACCCCGAGCCTGTGTACGTCGGACGACTTGGCCTTACGGACAGCGCGGGTCGTCGGCTGCTGCTCGACTGGCGCTCCCCCGCGGCTGAGCCGTTCTTCGGAGCCACCCACGCCAACCCGATGGGTCTGGCGAGCCGCCGCAGATATCGCTGGACCCGCGGCCGGATCAGCGACTACTGGGACGAAGTGTTCACCTCGGACGGGTTCGAAGGGCACGCCGCGCTCGACGACCAGTCCGCATTCATCGCCAGCCTGGGCGCCAACCGGTCGTCCCGGATGCGAGACGTGCTCGGCACCATCCAGGCCGACCAGGACGCCATCATCCGCGCGGGATCCCGCGGCGCTCTCGTCGTCGACGGCGGTCCGGGTACGGGGAAGACCGTCGTCGCTCTGCACCGCTCCGCCTACCTCCTCTATTCGGACCCTCGCCTCGGTCACCGCCGGGGCGGCGTGCTGTTCGTCGGTCCGCACCAGCCCTACCTGGCCTACGTCGCCGACGTCCTCCCCAGCCTCGGAGAGGAGGGCGTGCAGACCTGCACGCTGCGGGACCTCGTCGCCGAGGGAGCCGCAGCGGCGATCGAGCCCGACCCGGACGTGGCCCGCCTGAAGTCGTCCGCGGACCTGGTGAAGGCGATCGAGCTGGCCGTCAGGTTCTACGAGAACCCGCCCACCAAGGGGATGACGGTCACGACCCACTGGTCCGACATCTGGTTGAGCGCCGACGATTGGGCCGAGGCGTTCGAAGCACCGGAACCCGGTACGCCGCACAACGAGGCGCGGGACCAGATCTGGGAGGAGCTGCTCACGATCCTGATGGACAAGCACGACGGCGACGTCTCGCCTGACCTGCTCCGGAGGTCGCTGCTGCAGGGCAGGGAGCTGCTCACGACCTTCAACAGGGCGTGGCCGCTGATCGAAGCGGCCGACCTCGTCGGAGACCTGTGGTCGGTACCCGCCTACCTGCGGCTGTGCGCTCCCTGGCTGAGCCCTGATGAGGTTCAGAAGCTGCAGCGCGGGGACGCCCAGGCCTGGACGGTGTCCGACCTGCCGCTCCTGGACGCGGCACGGCAGCGGCTCGGCGACCCGGAGGCGTCACGACGTAGGCGGCGGCAGGAAGCCGCTCTCGCCGCCCAACGCGAGCGCATGGCCCAGGTCGTCGACAACCTGATCGAGGCCGATGACGACGGCGAAGGCCTCGTGACGCAGCTGCGCCGAGAGGACCTCCAGCGAAATCTGGTCGACGAGTCTGAGCTGCCCACCCTCGACCCGGACCTGCTCGCCGGCCCGTTCGCGCATATCGTCGTGGACGAGGCCCAGGAACTCACCGATGCGGAGTGGCAGATGCTGCTGCTCCGGTGCCCGTCCCGGAGCTTCACCATCGTCGGGGACCGTGCCCAGGCCAGGCACGGGTTCACCGAGTCGTGGCAGGAACGGCTCGAGCGGATCGGACTCGACCGGATCAACCTGGCCTCCCTGAGCATCAACTACCGGACGCCGGAAGAGGTCATGGCGGAAGCCGAGCCGGTCATCCGGGCCGTGCTCCCGGACGCCAACGTGCCGACCTCCATCCGCAGCAATGGCGTCCCCGTCGTCCACGGATCCGCTTCGGATCTGAGCTCGATCCTCGACACCTGGCTCGCCGCACATGCCGACGGAATCGCCTGCGTCATCGGCGATCCCACGTTCCAGGAGACGTCCCGCGTCCGGTCGCTGACCCCGGAGCTGTCGAAGGGGCTCGAGTTCGACCTGGTCGTCCTCATCGACCCAGAGACGTTCGGCAAAGGCATCGAAGGAGCGGTCGACCGCTATGTCGCGATGACCCGAGCGACCCAGCGACTCGTCATCCTCACGAGTTCCTGACGTCGGCCGCCGGACGAACGCCCACTCCCGGCCCATCAGGCGGTGCCGTTCGCGAACGGGCCTGGATTCTCTTGGGCCAGTGGACCCTGGCGAGGTTTTGGGTTCGATGTCAGGAAAGTTGATCTTCTACGAACCCAGCGCCTTTACATTGTAGATTTCTAGTTTCCGGCGATGGAATGGACGGACAGTCACGCCGGCCTCCCCACTTCACCCTCGCCGCACAGAGAACGGGGCCACGGAGCACGAGAGTTAGCCTGATGAGGAATACGGGAGGGATCACCATGACCGACTACGGCAGTGTGTCCACCACCGGAGACACCTGCACACTGCACTTCGAGCGTCGCCTCCCCCACCCCGTCGAGCGCGTCTGGCGCGCCATCAGCGAGCCCAGGCACCTTGTCGAATGGCTCGCCGAGGTCGAGATCGAGCCGCGCACCGGGGGCCGCGTCATACTGCGCTGGCTTGCCACGGACGAGTACGGCAAGCAGATCGCCCTGCCCCTCGCCCACGGCGTGATCAGCGACTACAAACCACCGCACGTCCTCCAGTTCGACACCGACGTCCACGGGATACTCCGCTGGGAACTGGAGGGGGACGGCAGCGGCTGCCTGCTCCTCTTCAACGCCATCGGCGACTACGGTGACAGGCTCACCAGGATCCTGGCCGGCTGGCACGCCCACCTCGACTTCCTGGCCGACTCGCTCGAAGGCCGCGCCGTCGACTGGCCCAACTGGCCGCGCGCCCGCTGGGAGGTCCTGCACGGCTACTACAGGGCGCGCTGACTCCACCCGGTCCGGGGGTGCATCACCGCGAACACGCCCGGGGCCGCGCGACGCCTCCGGGCGCTCAGGAGGCAGCGACGCCGTACGGGCTGAGCCCGGCGCCGATCGCCGACACCATCCGCTCGGCGTATCGGTGCGCGGCGAGATGCAGGTTGTGCCCGAAGCTGATCCGGGCCACGCCCAGCTCCGTGAGCGCGGCGGGCGACGGCGAGCCGGGCGCGCACAGCGCGTTGACGGGGCCGCCGATCTCCTCGACCAGCGCGCCCAGATCCGCGGTGTGCGCCCGGATCGGGTAGACGCAGTCGGCGCCCGCCTCCAAGTAGCGGCGGCCGCGCCGTACCGCCTCGGCAAGCGGATCCGCGAGCGGATCGGCGTGCCTGGACAGGTACGGATCCGTCCGGGCGTTGACGACCAGGTCGGGGGCCGCCTCCCGCACGGAGGCGAGGAAGTCGGCCTGCTCCTCCATGTCCACGAGCGCGCCGGTACGCGGATCCGAGTCCTCCAGGTTGCAGCCAACCGCGCCGGCCTCGGCCAGCCGCTCCACCAACTCCGCGGGCGACAGGCCGTACCCGCGCTCCACGTCGGCGGTCACCGGGACGTCGACCACCCTGCGGATGCGCGCGATCGCCGCGAACATCTCCCCCGGAGGCGTCCCCTCGCCGTCCTCGTAGCCGAGCACAGCGGCGATCGCCGCGCTGCCGGTGGCGACGGCGGGGAACCCCGCCTCCGCCACCATCCTGGCGCTGGCGGCGTCCCAGACGTTCGGCAGGACCAGCGGCCTGCCCGGCACGTGAAGGGCGCGCAGCGTCGCAGCCGTCTTGTCCGTAGCCGCGGCCAGATCCATCGTGGTCTCCTCGCCTGTCACAGTGGCGGTTCCCGCCGTGGTCGCGGCCCCCGTGGTGCCGCCCGTCATGCTGCCCGGGTCGCGGCCCGAGGCACCGCCTAACCGGCGGGGTGGTACTTTCCGGCGACCATCCGGGTGGAGATCGCGATCCGGTTCCAGGCATTGATCGCGGTGATGGCCCAGATCAGCCGGGCCAGCTCCTGCTCGTCGAACTCCTGCGCCGCCTCCGCGTACACGTCGTCGGGCACGCGGGTGGCGGAGATCAGCGTGATCGCCTCGGTGAGGGCGAGCGCGGCGCGCTCGCGCGCGGTGAAGAACGGCGTCTCCGCCCACGCGGGCAGGGCATAGATCCGCTGCTCGGTCTCCCCTGCCGCCCTGGCGTCCAGGGTGTGCATGTCGATGCAGAACGCACAGCCGTTGATCTGGGATGCCCGGATCTTCACCAGCGCCTGCAGCGAGTCCTCCAGGCCGGACTCGCTGATGGTCCGATTCAGCGCCACCATCGCGCGGTAGATCTCCGGGGCCAACCGGCCGATCTCCATGCGAGCGGGCACGGAAACGGTCGTTGACGTGCTCTCATTCGTCATACGGACAACTCTAGATCGGCGGCGGCCCGATGTCCGAGGTCCAATTCCGGGTCAGATGAACAGGCCATTTCGGCTTCGGAATGCCCGACGGCTGTGACGGTCCCGGCCACGTCATATGTACGACGCACGGCCGGGACCGTGGGTCGATCACGACCGGCCGGTCAGGAACTCCTGGATGATCCGGGTCGTCTCCGCCGGACGCTCGAGGCTCGGCAGGTGACCCGCCCAGTCGAGCCGGAGGAGGCTCGCTTGGGGCATCGTACGGGCGAGATGGCGGGCCGTTTCCTGGAAGTAGACCAGGTCGCGCTCTCCGGACACCACCAGGGTGGGGGCCTGGATCCGGGCCGGGTCGAGCTCGCCGCGGAGCCGCTCCGGCTCCGGGTCGGCCTTGAGCTGCACCTCGAAGGCGTCGCGCTGCATCTCGGCGAGCCGGGCCCTCGTCACTTCGTCCGCCTCGGGGCCGAGCCAGGTCCGCGCGTTGAGGTCCGCGGCGCCCGCGATGTCACCGGCCTCGATCAGCCGCATCTCCTCCGCGCCGAACTCCTCCATGTCGGGGGTCTCGGGCAGCCCGCATCCGGCGTTGAGCAGCACCAGCCGGGAGACCAGGCCGGGATGTCCCGTCGCCAGTTCCAGCGCCACGCGCCCGCCGTACGAGGCGCCGACGACGGCCACCTCGCTCATTCCGAGGGAATCGAGCAGCGCGGCGACGTCGCCGTCGTCGGAGTAGGGGCCGTCCGCCGCCCACGGGCTGCGCCCGTATCCGCGGAACTCCAGCCGGACGACCCGGAACGACGCGGTCAGCGCCTCCCACTGCGGATCCCACATGCGGGCGTCGGCCGTGCCGGCGTGCAGGAGCACCACCGGATCGCCCGCTCCCGCAACCTCATGCCAGATACCAGTCAAACCGTCACAACTCCTTTATCGGGCGTCCATGGCGACGCGTAGGCCGAGGTCGAGGCCAAGGCCGATAAGAATCACACCAGAGAACCGCTCCAGCCGACGCCGTACGGCGGGGCGGTCGAACGCCGGCCGGGTCCGGCCAGCCACCCTGATCAGCCCGGCAGCGACGCGGGGCATGACGAGCATTCGAACGGAAAGTCCCGTTAGCAGAGCGGAGTTGAGCGGCTTGCCGTGACTTTCCGTTCGAATGTGTCTCGCCGAAGGGTTTTCGCAGGTCATGACCCATGCAGTCGGGTGGCCTCGACGGCTGCGATGCGGGCGGCGTATATCCGGTGCGCCTTGCGCTCAGCCGGGCCGGCGCTGTCGGCAGCGGCAGCACTTTGCTCCAGCACGGCGCGGTGAAGCGCAAACGGGGCCACCATACGGACCGAATAGCCGGGGCCGCGGCGGATGTTCCGTCCTGAGACGATGGCCAGGCGGACGACCTCGTCCCCAGCGATGCGCAGGAGATCGGCGAGTCGTCCGGGCACGTCGAGGACCACGTCCACCTGTGGGGCGAGCGCGTCGTCCAGCTCGCCGGGGCGGATCGGAGGCAGGTCGAGCGGGCTGGGCAGGTCGCGGGCGCCGGCGGCGTCGAGAACGCGGCGGATGGTCTTGGGGGCGACCCGGTGCTGCCGAGCCAAGGCCTTGACGGCGGCGCCCTGGCGATAGGCCGCCACGATAGCAGTCGCCGTACTCGGGTCGAGGGCGGCGGGGCGGCCCAGGGTCTTGCCAGCCGCCTCGGCGGCAGCGACACCTTCGCGGGTGTTCTCGCTGATCATGTCGCGCTGGAACTCCAGCACGGCCGCCAGGACGGAGACCATCATTTTGGTGCCGGCGTCGTCGCTGGCCAGGTCGATGCCGGAGAGCAGCCCAGATTCGACGCGCAGGTACAGGCCACGGCGGATGAGGACGGGGCGCAGGGCGAGGATGTCGGTGACGGAGCGGAACAGGCGTGCGGCGTCGGCGATGCGGATGGTGTCGCCGACGGCGGCCTCGTGCAGCAGCGTGGTGAAGCCCGCGCGGTCGAGGGAGAGCTGGCGGCTGGAGGTGGCGGGGTCTTCGTAGACGGGGGCGCCTGCGGCCAGCAGGGCGGCGAGGGCGTGCCGCTGGCGGGCGTCGGTCTGCTTGTCGGTGGAGTGCCGCAGGTAGACCCGGTCAGTCACGTCCGGTATCCGCAGGGTGGGTGCGGGTGAAGGCTCGGGCGCTGCACGCATTGGTGGGGACGTAGTCACGCCGCTCCCGGGTGTCGGCCTGCCAGGCCAGGACGACCGGGCCGCCTGCCTCGTTGGCGCGCACTGCGGTGCGGATCTCGCCGACCTCCCCGCGGACGTGCGCAACCCGCGCCTCGTACCGGGTGATCTCTGCCGCGGTGTGGGGGATCTCCGTGCCGTTCCAATCGGTCTGCTTGAGCAGGGCCATCGTGCCCCCTTATCGGGGCCAGCCGGATGGTGGCCGGTGGGTGTCTGCAACCCACCCTAGGGGGCGAAAAGGGGAGGCGGAAGGCTGAATCGGATCCCATTGGATCGGCGTGCCCTTTCCGCAGGTGGGCGGATGCGGCTCGATTGAATCTGGCGGTGGGGGCGTAATCGACCGATTCTGCCCCCATGGTTTCGGGTTGACGCTGTGGATCAGGCTCTCATCGCGCTGCCCTGTGGAGATCGTTTCTCGAAGCACACGCTGACTTCAACGATGACGGCCAGTCCGAAGTAGACACCGACCGCGAACTGGAGGGCCGCGCACAGCGCTGCCGTGTACGGCGTCGCCGCAGCGACCGCCGTGTAGAGCGCGACGGCGGGTACCCGCCGGCCAGGTACGCCAGGAAGGCGCCGGTCGTGGCGAGCAGCACCACCCGGCCAGGGGCAGGCTGGCCAGGACGGTGAGCACGTAGCCCGGGACGCCCACCGGCGACCACCCCGCGGGCTGCCAGCGCGCGGCGACCAGGCAGCCGACAGCGGTCAGGGACACCGCCAGCACGCAGTCGGCGACATACATCACCATCGGACGCGGCCAGGAACGCACCCAGGCAGCCTAAAGCGGCCCACCGCCCGGGCGGTCCGGCCCGGGCTCGCGCGGCGGCCCTGCCGCTGCCAGTCCGGGCTCCTCGCGCCGTGTTCACCAACTGAGCAGCTTCGGGCACCCGGCCGGGGCCGGCGGGCGGTCGCGCAGCGTCCGCACGCCCAGCGGGACCAGGGCGACGCAGAGCAGGGCGGTGACCAGCACGTCGGGGAGGGAGGCGCCTTTCAGCACGCCCATCCAGGTGCCTCCGGCCAGCAGCAGCATCAGGGCGCGGGCGGTGCCGAGGACGCCCGTACGCCAGGCGGCGATGGCCAGCAGGAGCGAGCCCGCGTACTGGCCGACCGAGGCCCATGACTTCACCCGCCATGGGCCGTACGAGATGTCCACGTACTCCTTCATGATCGCATGTGTCGCCTGGTCGAGCCCGATGGCCTCGGTGAGCTGGAAGGCGGTCTGGTCGGCGCCGGCGGAGTACAGGCGGGAGAAGAGCCCGGCGACCAGCAGGGTGGCACCCCAGAAGGCGAGCCCGCCTCCGACCTGCTGTGCCAGGGCGACGAAAGCGGGGAAGAGCAGCATCGCCCCCAGGGCGAAGACCGCGTAGGAGAGGGTGAGGAGGGCTGGTTCCGACGTGTAGGCGAGGAGTTGGCCGTAGGCGGCGAACGGCTGCGCCCCGGCCCACGCCTGCTGCGACGGGGTGAGGGCGGTGATCGTGCTCAGGTGGCGCAGCAGGTATCCGGCGCACATGACGACCGGGCCCAGGATGAGCGCCGAGCCGCCGATCCACCGCCCGGGAAAGTAGGTGTTCATGGGCGGCGAGACTGTCAAGGGTGAGCCGGGCGGGTCATCCGTCGATCGTTGACCGGCACCCGCTACGAAAGTTAGCGCTTCGTGCGGCCGGTGCGTGGTTGTCTAGGCTGGCCGGGTGAGTAACTGGGGGATACCCGCGCGGCTGGAGCCGGTGGCGTTGCCCGTCGTGGCCGTCTGCGCCGCGTTCGTCCCGCTCGGCCGGCCGTACGCCTTCTTCGGGCTTGCCTCGGTGCCTGCCTTCGTGCAGGCGACCGTGGTCGGGGTACTGGCGGCCGGGGCGGCGTCGGCGCTCCCGCGGCGGCGGTGGCCCCTGCTGTTTCTCGCGGCCGCCGACGCGCTGGTGCGCGGGCCCGGATCCCTGCTGTCGGTGGCCGCCTACGTCGTAGCGACCGCGTATCGGCGGCCCGCCCAGTTGTCGGCGTACGCGGTGGTGGCCAGCCTGGTGGCGGTGGTGCCAAGGCCGGGCGCCGACGTGGCCGCGGCGCTCGGCGGCGTACCCCTGTTCGTCTGGCTGCCGCTGGTGTTCAGCATGTGGGTCGACGCGCGCAGGCAACTGGTGGCCGGGCTGCGTGAGCGCGCCGAACGGCTGGAGCGTGAGCAGACCGCCCGCGCGGAGCAGGCCCGCGCGCAGGAGCGGACCCGCATCGCGCGTGACATGCACGACGTGGTGGCTCACCGGGTCTCTCTGATGGTCCTGCGCGCGGGGGCGATGGAGATCAACGCCGCCGATGACAAGACCGCGGCGGAGGCCGAGCTCATCCGCACCACGGGCAAGGAGGCGCTGACCCAGCTCCGGGCGGTGCTTGGGATCCTCGACGAGAAGGACGGGGAGGGGTTCTCGCCGCTGCCCACCCTCGCCGATCTCGACTGGTTGCTGGAACAGTCCCGCGCGGTGGGCGTACCCGTGGAGCTGCGCGACGAGGGTGCGCCCACCGCGGTGCCCGTTATGGTGCAGCACACCGCCTACCGCGTCGTCCAGGAGGCGCTCACCAATGTGCACAAGCACGCGGGCCTGGCCGCGACGCAGGTGGTGCTGCGCCATCTTCCCACCGCGCTGGAGATCAACGTGCAGAACACCACGGTGGGCAGCGCGACGCCGGCCGTGCCCGGCAGCGGGCTTGGCCTCATCGGGCTGAGAGAACGCGTCGAGGTGCTCGGCGGCCGGTTCACCGCCGGGCCCGAGCCGGACGGCGGGTTCCTGGTCTCCGCGAGGCTGCCCACATGATCCGGGTGCTCGTCGCCGACGACGAAGAGCTGGTCCGCGCGGGCCTGCGCATGATCCTGCAGGCCGCCGACGACGTCGAGGTGGTCGCGGAGGCGGAGACCGGGGCGGAGGCGGTGGACGCCGTCGCGCGCCACTGGCCGCACGTCGTGCTCATGGACGTGCGGATGCCCCGCATGGACGGCGTGACCGCCCTCAGGGAGATCAACCGGTCCCCGAACCCGCCCAAGGTCGTCATGCTCACCACCTTCGACCGGGACGAGTACGTCTACGGCGCCCTGCGCGCCGGAGCAATGGGATTCCTGCTGAAGGACACCGCCCCCCGCGACCTGATCGGCGCCGTGCGCGCGGTGGCCGAGGGCAGCGCCACGCTCTCGCCCACGGTGACCAAGCGCGTCATCGACGCCTTCACCGGCCGACACTTCCGCGATGCCCATGACGCCCGGCAACGCCTGGCCGTGCTCACCGGCCGCGAGCAGCAGGTCGTCCAGGCGGTCGCCCGCGGGCTGTCGAACGCGGAGATCGCCCGCGAGCTCGGCGTGAGCGAGCCCACGGTCAAGGTCCACGTCAGCCGTTCCATGGCCAAGCTGGGGCTGGCCAACCGAGTGCAGGTCGCACTCCTCGTCCGCGACGCCGACTGATCGGCGCGCCCCGCTCCGCGGCGTCAGGGGCGGGTCGACAGCCAATCGGGACGGTGGGCAGCGCGAGATAGATCAAAAACTCCAACCACCTAGTCGTTAGATCAATGATCACTTAACGTGATCATCTTGATGAGTTACTTCGGGATCATGCTGTCGTGACACCTGACGAGATGGCGCTGGTACGCCCGCGGCTTGAGAAGTTTGCAGATCAGATGCTGCGGAGGGTGCTTCGTCGCCGTGATCAGCTGGCTAC
>NZ_BSSE01000015.1 GCF_030268965.1 Microtetraspora sp. NBRC 16547
CGGCAAGTATCTGTGGGGTGGACACTTCTGGTCGGGGTCCTATTTCGCCGGATCAGTCGGCGGTGCACCGCTCACGGCAGTCAAGCAGTACATCGAGCAGCAGCAACGCCCACTGTGACCTGTGGGTCTCGCGGAACAGCACCTCGCACACCTCGTAGGAGGTGTCCAGGCCGATCAGGTCAAGCAGTGTGAACGGTCCCATCGGCAGGCCGACGCCCCGCTTCATGGCGGCGCGCGCCCATCGTGCCGAGTCCCACCACACCGACAGTCGCAAACGTCTGCGCCATGGCGTCAGCCTCGCAGAGGGGTCCGATCCGGCAGAGGTCAGGCGGCCCGACCGGTAGGGTTGGCGGCTATGCGGCTGGTCATCGCGCGGTGCAGCGTGGATTACGTGGGGAGGCTGACGGCCCATCTGCCCATGGCGCCCCGCCTCATTCTGATCAAGGCGGACGGCAGCGTCAGCATCCACGCCGACGATCGGGCGTTCAAGCCGCTCAACTGGATGAACCCCCCGTGCAAACTGCGCGAGGACGACGGCACCTGGACCGTGACGCACGGCAAGACCGGCGAGAAGCTCATTCTCACGATCGAGGACGTGCTGCACGACTCCAGCCATGAGCTGGGCGTCGACCCCGGTCTCCAGAAAGACGGCGTGGAGGCGCATCTCCAGGAGCTGCTCGCCGAGCACATCACCACGCTCGGCGACGGCTGGACGCTGATCCGCCGCGAATACATGACGGCCATCGGCCCGGTGGACATCCTGTGCCGGGACCATCTCGGCGGCACGGTCGCCGTGGAGATCAAGCGGCGCGGGGAGATCGACGGCGTCGAGCAGCTCACCCGCTACTTGGAGCTGCTCAACCGCGACCCGCTGCTCACCCCGGTCAAGGGCGTCTTCGCGGCTCAGGAGATCAAGCCCCAGGCCCGGGTGCTGGCCGCCGACCGCGGCATCGACTGCGTCACCCTCGACTACGACACGCTGCGCGGCATCGAGCCGGAGAACCCGACGCTCTTCTAGCGAGTTCTGGCTTCTCGCGAGCTCTGGCGAGCCTCTCCTGGAGCGGCTCCGGGGAATGGCTCCTTCCTGGAGGGCCACAGAGCCCCGTCGCCCTCCAAGAGCCGCGCGTGTCCACCGAACGGTGGACACGCGGATTCATCCGTCCAGGGGTGTCCCATGGCAAATCGCAGATAGATCCTTATGGCATGACAAATGCCATTCAGGTCCGTGGACTGACCAAGCGGTACGGGGACGTACAGGCGGTCAAGGGCATCGACCTCGACATCAGGAGGGGCGAGGTCTTCGCCTTCCTCGGTCCCAACGGGGCGGGCAAGTCGACGACCGTGGAGATCCTGGAGGGGTACCGCAAGCGGGACGCGGGCGAGGTCTCGGTGCTCGGCGTCGACCCGGGCCGGCCGACCCGGGAATGGCGCTCCCGCATCGGCATCGTCCTGCAGACCGCGAACGACGCCGCCGAGCTGAGCGTGCGGGAGACGGTGCGCCACTTCGCGGGCTACTACCCGAACCCGAGGGACCCCGACGAGGCGATCGCCGCCGTGGGGCTGACGGAGAGCGCGAACAAGCGGGTCCGCCAGCTCTCCGGCGGGCAGCGGCGGCGGGTGGACGTCGCCCTCGGCGTCCTGGGCAACCCGGAGCTGATCTTCCTGGACGAGCCCACCACCGGTTTCGACCCCGAGGCCCGGCGGCAGTTCTGGGAGCTGATCGAGGGGCTGGCGCACACGGGCAGCACGATCGTGCTGACCACCCACTATCTGGACGAGGCCGAGGCGCTGGCCAACCGGGTCGCGGTCATCGCGGGCGGCCAGATCGTCGCGGAGGGCGAGCCCGCGACACTGGGCGGCCGGGCTACCGCGAAGGCCCACGTGATCTGGGACGAGGGCTCGGTCGAGACGGACACGCCGACCAAGACGGTCCTGGAACTCAGCCGCCGCTACGACGGGGAGGTCCCCGGCTTAGCCGTCACCCGTCCCACGCTCGAAGACATCTATCTGAAGCTGATCGAGGCCCCCCGTGACTGACACCGCCACCGGCACCGCCCCCAGCCGTACGACCGCCACGCGCGCGATGCCCTCCGCCCTGAAGCTGGGCCTGTCCCGGGGCATGGTGGAGACGAAGATGTTCTTCCGTGAGAAGGACGCCGTCGTGTTCACCTTCGCCTTCCCGATCATCCTGCTCATGCTGTTCGGGTCGATCTTCGCCGGCCCCCTGGAGGGATCCGGGGTCACCGTGTCGCAGCTCTACACGGCGGGGCTGATCGGGGCCGGCGTAATGGGCGCCGGCTTCCAGAGCCTCGGCATCGGCATCGCGGGCGACCGCGACGACGGCACGCTGAAGCGGCTGGCCGGAACGCCCATGCCGCGCAGCGCCTACTTCATCGGCAAAATCATCAACGTGCTGGTGATCGCGTTCCTGGAGGTCGTGATCCTGCTGGCCATCGGGGTCCTGATGTACGACCTGGACCTGCCCGGCCAGGTGTCGAGCTGGGTGACCTTCGCCTGGGTGTTCGTGCTCGGGGTCACCGCCGCGGCACTGCTGGGCACGGCGGTGAGCAGCCTGCCCCGCTCGGCGAAGAGCGCCGCCGCGGTCATCAGCATGCCGTTCGTGGTGCTGCAGTTCATCTCGGGGGTCTTCATCCCGTTCACCCAGATGCCCGAGTGGCTGATCAACATCGCCTCGGTGTTCCCGCTGAAGTGGATGTGCCAGGGGTTCCGCGCCGTCTTCCTCGGTGACGGCGGCGCCATGCTGGAGCTGACGAAGTCGTACGAACTGGACCGGGTGGCCCTGGTCCTTGGCGCTTGGGTGATCGGAGGCCTGGTTCTGTGCCTGACGACCTTCCGGTGGAAGGGCCGCCGCGACGGATGAGCACGGGCGCGGCCCAGGCGCGGAGGCCCCTGTGGGGGCGGGCCGCCGCGCTGTTCAGGGTCAGGGCGTTCTTCGGGAAGCCCGGTGGCGAGGGCCTCCATGCCTGGGAGACCCTCCGCGGCTGGGAGACGCTGTACGCCCTGACGCTGGGCGTCGCGATCGCGTTCCTGTTCGTGGACGAGGACCTGTCCACGACGACCAGGATGGTCACGCTGGCGCTGTACGGCATCTGCGTGGCCGGCTACCTCCTCCTCGGCCGACCGGCGATCATGGAGGACGACGACGACAGCCGCCGCGGCCTGTCGTACGTGGGGCTGCTGATCGCATCCTTCGTCCCGGCCACGATCATCGCGCCCTCGTCGTCCTTCGCGCTGTTCGGGCTCTGCCCGCAGGCGTTCATGCTCCTGCGCAACCGATACGCCCTTGGAGTGGTGCTGGTCCTGAACGCGGCGCCCGCCGTCAGGTTCGTCGCGGCCCCAGACGGGGGCGGGATGCTCGCCTTCGCCGCCATGATGCTGATCGGCGTCACGTTCGCCGCAGTCCTCGGGCCGTGGATCAGGCGGATCATCCAACAGAGTGCCGAGCGCGCGCAGCTCATCGAGGAACTGTCCGCGAGCCGCGCCGAGATCGCCCGGCTGTCCGCCGAGCGCGGCGCGCTGACCGAGCGCGAACGGCTGGCCCGGGAGATCCACGACACGCTCGCACAGGGGTTCACCAGCATCATCATGCTCGTCCAGGCGGCCGAGGCGCAGCCGGGGACGCAACCGGGATCGCGCCACCTGGCCCTCGCCGTACAGACCGCCAGGGAGAACCTGGCGGAGGCCCGCGCCCTCGTCGCGGCGCTCAGCCCGGCGCCCCTGGACGGCTCCACGCTGGACGAGGCGCTCCGGCGGCTCACCGCCAGGCTCGGCGAGGAACTGGGCATCCACACGACGTTCGCGGTCGAGGGCGCCTCCCGCGCGCTGCCCGCGAACACCGAGGTGGTGCTGGTCAGGGCGGCGCAGGAGGCCCTGGCCAACGTCCGCAAGCACGCCGCCGCGTCGGCCGTCCAGGTTCGCGTCGAGTACGGCGCGACCGGCGTGACGCTGGTCGTCCGCGACAACGGCCGGGGACTCGGCCGGAGCCCACGCCCGGGGTACGGCCTGCGCACCATGCGCACCCGCGTCGAGCAGGAAGGCGGCACATTGACCGTCACCGACGTGACGTTCGTCACCAATGCGACGACCGCAGATGATGCGACGACCGCAATCGATGCGGCCGGCGGAGCCGGCACGGCGACCGCGCGACAGCCCGCGACCGGCACGACCGTGACCGTCACCCTGCCCGCGACGCCGCCGGCGCCCAGCTCCCGAGATGGAGAGTGATCTTCCCGTGGTTCGCCTGATGATCGTGGATGATCACCCCGTCGTGCGCGAGGGGTTGCGCGGCATGCTGGAGTCCGATCCCGGCGTCGACGTCGTCGGCGAGGCCGGATCGGGCGACGAGGCGGTGACCCGCGCCCGCGAGCTGCGCCCCGACGTCATCCTGATGGACCTACGCATGCCGTCGGGCGACGGCGTCAGCGCGACCACGCGGATCCTGGCGGAGCGCCCGGAGAGCCGGGTGATCGTCCTGACCACGTACGAGACGGATCAGGACATCGTGCGCGCGGTCGAGGCAGGGGCGGCCGGATACCTGCTCAAGGACATCTCACGCGCCGACCTGCTCGCCGCCATCGCGTCGGCGTTGCGGGGCGAGACCGTGCTGGCGCCGTCCGTCGCCACCAAGCTCGTCACGCGCATGCGCGCGCCCGTCGCCGAGTCCCTCTCCAGGCGCGAGACCGAGGTGCTCTCGCTCGTCGCACGGGGGCTGACAAACGCGGAGATCGGGACGGCGCTCTTCATCAGCGAGGCGACGGTGAAGACCCATCTGCTCCGCGTCTTCGCGAAACTCGGCGTGTCCGACCGCACCGCGGCCGTCACCACCGCGCTCGGCCGCGGTCTGCTCTGAGCCCGTCAGAACGTACGCGAAACAGCAAACCAAGATCGAATAGAGGGTTGACTTGACGGCCTTGTCAAGACACAGATCTTCCTTTCGGACGCCCGAAAGCGCTAATTTATAGATACTTTCGCATAAAGGATCTTGCGTCCATAATGGTTTCTCCTGGGGGCTATTGACGGCGCGAGGTGAAGTAGTGGTGGGACGGGAATACCGGGGGATGTCGGCCGAGCAGCGACTGGCCGATCGAAGAGAGCGGTTGATCACTGCCGCATACACGTTGTTCGCCAATCCGGGCTTTCATGGCACGACGATCGAGCGGTTATGCGCGACCGCCCGCATCTCGAACCGGGCGTTCTACGAGTGTTTCTCCGGCCGGGACGACCTCATGCGGGCGGTCTACGACCGGTGCGTGGAGGAGACGCTCGCGTCCGTGTCGGCGGCCATCGAGCAGGCGCCGCCCACACTGGACGACCGAATCGTGGCGGGCATCGGGGAGTACGTCCGGTTCGTGACCAAGGACGTGCGGCGGGCCCGCGTGATGCACGTGGAGGTCCGCCGCGCGGGAGACGTGCTCAGCAGCGCGCGGCAGCGCTCGGTGCTGGAGTTCACCAAGGTGATCGAGCACGCCACCGACGACGTACGGCACCGGCCCCCGCTGGAGCCGCACCTGCTCTCGCTCGGCCTGATCGGGGCCATCACGGAGCTGCTCATCGAATGGACGCTGACCGACCCGGCGCCGTCCGTGGACCGGCTGGTCGCCACGGCCATCCACATCTTCCGCAGCTCGTTCCTGGCCTGACCACCGCCCTGCCGGTGGAGCGCGGAACGGCTTTCAGATCCATCCCATGTCCTGGGCGGCGCGGATCGCGGTGATGCGGTTTCCGGCCCCCAGCTTGCTGATGGCGTTGGACAGGTAGTTACGGACGGTCCCCTCGGTGAGGCGCAGCGATGCGGCGATCTGCGCCACCGACGCCCCCTTCGCCGCCAGGGCGAGGGCGTCGCGCTCCCGCTCGGTCAGCGGGCTCTCCCCCGCGGTCATCGCGGCGGCCGCCATCTCCGGATCGAGATAGCGGCCGCCCGCGTGCACCTTGCGGATGGCGCCTGCCAGCTCCTCCGCCGACGCGTCCTTGGGCACGAACCCGCGTACCCCGGCCGCGAGCGCGCGCCGCAGGTACCCGGGCCGCCCGAAGCTGGTCAGGATCAGCATCGCCCGGCCGGGCAGGCTCTCCGCCACGGAGAGCCCGTCCATCCCCGGCATCTCGACGTCCAGCACGAGCACGTCCGGCTCGTGGTCGCGTACGGCCTGGGCCACCAGATCGCCTCTGCCGACCTGGGCGACGACCTCGATGTCGGCCTCAAGGCCGAGCAGCATGGCGATCGCCTGCCGGATGAGCCGCTCGTCGTCGGCGAGCAGAACGCGGATCACGCGCCCACCTCCACCGGAAGCGGGGCGACCGCTCGCAGGACGAACTCGCCCGACCCCGTGGGCCGGGCTGTCAGCGTGCCTCCGACGGCCGCCAGGCGCTCTCCCATCCCGGCCAGGCCGCTTCCGATGTCCTCGACCGCCCGCCGCGTGACCCCGTCGTTGCGCACCTCGAGCACCGCCGCCTCCTCCGAATGGCGCACGGTGATGTCGCACCGCGACGCCGAGCTGTGCCGCAGCACGTTTGTCGCCGCCTCGCGGACCACCCAGGCGAAAACAGGGGCCACGTCCTCCGGCACCTCCCTGTAGGGCAGGTGGAGGCGGCAGCTCACCCCCGCCGCCTCCAGCACCCCGCGCACCGCCGCCAACTCGGCGTTGAGGTCGAGCCGCCGGTAGCCGCGGACCGTCTCCCGCAGCTCGCGCAGCGCCGTACGGGCCAGGCCGCGGACCTCCGCCATCTCGTCCTTGGCCGCGGCGGCGTCGGCGTCGGACAGCCGTACGGCGAGCTCGCTCTTGACCGCGATGGCCGAGAGCTGGTGGCCGACCAGGTCGTGCAGGTCGCGGGCGAACCGCAGCCGCTCCTCGGCCACGGCCAGCCGCGCCTGCGCCTCGCGTCCCGCGTGCGCCTCCTCGGCGAGCCGCCAAATCCACACCCAGAGCCGGTTGGTCCAGGGGAACAGGGCGCACATCGCCACGTAGTAGACGGTCACCCCCACCACCAGGCCGGTGGTCGACGTGTCGCCCGGGAAAGCGGGGTCGTTACCGGCCAGCGTCGCGACGACGGCGAGCGGGGTCACCACCACGGCCGTGCCGGCCCCGAGCAGCACCGCGACCTTCCGCGACACCCCGACCGCGGCGATCGACAGCCACGCCAGTGGCACGAACCCCCATCCGGTCATCTGGGCGCCGCCCACGACCATGAGAGCCACCGACAGGACACCCGAGACCACGATCTCGCGCCGGAACGGCCGATGGGACAGGATCGCGCCGGTCATGCGGACGAAGAGCCAGCTGAACACCACCAGCCCGGCGAGGGCGGGCAGGACGCGATACCACTTGCTGACCTCCGTGCCCAGCCCACCGATGGTCATCAGGACCACGAGAAACCAGGCGACGATCAGCGTCCCGATCAACGTCCATCGAACGACCTTGCGCGCGCGTCCTAGCCCATCAGCCACCATTTACTCCACTTTATCGAGACGTGACCACGTCACGGAGCCGGACCCGCGCGCCGGTGCGCAGCACGGCCCGCTCGTAGATCCGGGCCGCCAGCAGCACGACGACGACGACGCCCGCGACCATCAGGCCGGCCGAGATCAGGACCTGCCACAGCGGGACCTCCGCGGCCGCCGACCGCACCGGCATCACCATCGACGAGAACGGCGGGATGTACGAGACGATCGTGGCCACCAGGCTCGTGGGCTCCTTGACGGAGTAGAAGGCCACGCCGTACGACGCCATCATCGTCATGGTCATCGGGGTCAGCACGTTGCCGACCTCCTCCTGCCGGGAGACGAGCGACCCGAGCGCGGCGGCGAGCGCGGCGAAGAAGACGTAGCCGAGCACGAACCACACGCACACGCCGACCACGATCCCGGCCATCCCCGGCGGGAAGTCGACCGCCAACCCAGAGGCCAGCGCGCCGCCCAGACCCGCCACGAGGATCGCGACCAGGTTGATCATGCCGACCGCTCCCAGGCCGAGGATCTTGCCTCCGAGCAGCTGCCAGGGGCGTACCGACGTGAGAAGGATCTCGACGATCCGGCTGCCCTTCTCCTCGACCACGCCCATCGCGACCATCATGGGTGTACCGATGATCAGCATGAAGAGCACGATCACCAGCACGACCGCGATGCCGGAGCGGGTCTTCTGGTACCGCGTGTCCGCGCCGACCGACTCCATGGAGAGTGGGGTGATCTTCACGCCGGACGAGCCGATCTGGGCCTCGCGGTGGGCGCTCTGCAGCAGCAGGCCGAGCTGGTCGTCGATCGCGCCGTCGGTCAGCACCCTGGTCCCGCCGACGAGCGCGGCGTCCACGTCACCGTCGAGCACCGCTCGTTGAGCACCGGCCTCGTCGGCGTAGTCCTTCCACTCGATCTTCGTGTCTCCCCAGACCGGCAACCGCTCGGAGGCCACCAGGCCCACCTTGTACGAGTCCGGACCGCCCAGGACCTTGGGCGCGAACGAGATCGCCCCGACCAGCAGCACCATGATGACGAGGCCGACGACGAATGCCTTCGACCGCACCTGGGTCCGGATCTCGCGTCCGGCCACCAACAACAGTCCGTTCACGCCACGGCCTCCTTGAAGATCTCGGTGAGCGTCGGGCGCTCCACGCCGAAGTGCTCGACCCGCCCCGCGGACATCGCCGCGCGCAGGACCCGCTGGTCGTCGTCCTCCTCCGTGACCAGCACCTCCCGGCCGCCCTCGACGGTGAGCTCGCCGGACAGGCCGTCCGCCCACCCCGGCTTCGGGTCGGCGACGATCACCCGGAGCTTCCGTCCCTCGGCCCCCCGCAGTTCGTCCACCGTGCCGCTCGCGACCATCCGTCCGGCGGAGATGATCCCGACGGAGTCGCACAACCGCTCCACCAGATCGAGCTGGTGGCTGGAGAAGATCACCGGTACACCGCCCCTGGCCCGCTCCCGCAGCGCCTCAGCCAGGGCGTCCACCGCGATCGGGTCCAGCCCGGAGAACGGCTCGTCCAGGATGAGGACGTCGGGGTCGTGGACCAGCGCGACGGCCAGCTGCACCCGCTGCTGGTTGCCCAGGGAAAGCGCCTCGACCGCGTCCTTCGTACGCTCGGTGAGCCCGAGTCGCTCGACCAACTCTGCGGTCGCCTTCTTGGAGGCCGCCGGCGACAGCCCGTGCAGCCGCCCGAAGTAGTCGATCTGCTCGGCGACCTTCATCTTCTGGTACAGGCCACGTTCCTCGGGCATGTAACCGAACCGGCGCCGCTCGGCGAAGCCCAGCGGGCCGCCCTTCCAGCGGACCTCCCCCGAGTCGGCCTCGAGGACGCCCATCACGATCCGCATCGTGGTGGTCTTCCCCGCGCCGTTCGCGCCGACGAACCCGAACATCTCGCCCGGCCGTACGGCGAAGCTCACCCGGTCCAGGGCCACCTTGCCCGTCCCGAAGGTCTTGCGCAGCTCCTCTGTCTCCAACATGTGACCGATGATGTCGCGTACGGCAGCCGCCCAGAAGACGCCGATATCAGCCCTTCGGGATGACATCTGTCATCTCGGTAACCTGGGCCGTATGACGCGCGCTGACAACGACAAGCCGGTCGTCCTCTCGAAGATCTACACGAAGACCGGTGACGACGGGACCACCGCCCTCGGGGACATGAGCCGTACCGCCAAGACCGACCCTCGGCTGGCCGCCTACGCCGACGTCGAGGAGGCCAATGCCGCCATTGGGGCCTCGCTGGCGTTCGGCCCGTTCTCCGAGGACATCACCGCCACACTGACCCGAGTGCAGAACGAGCTCTTCGACCTGGGCGCGGATCTCTGCACCCCGGTCACGGAGAACCCCGAGTTCCCCCCGCTGCGGGTGGAGGAGTCCTACATCGCCTGGCTGGAGGAGCAGTGTGACCTGTTCAACGAGGGCCTGAAGCCGCTCCGAAGCTTCATCCTGCCCGGCGGGCCCCCCGGACTCGCGCTCCTGCACCTCGCCCGTACGACGGTACGCCGGGCCGAGCGGTCCACCTGGGCCGCGATGGAGGTCCACGACGACATGAACCCGCTGGCGGTGAAGTACCTCAACCGGTTGTCGGACCTGATGTTCATCCTGTGCCGGATCGCCGCCGGCGGCGACGAGATCCTCTGGACCCCGGGCGGCACGCGGCGCTGAATCGCGCTCGCTCCGCTCACGCGGGTTCGGGGCGCCCGAAGCCGGGCTCGTGCCCTCGTCACGTCCTCGCTCGTCCCTCGCTTCGGGCGTTCCTCGTTCCTTCACCGCCACGCCCCGAACGTGCCTTTCACGCGTCCGAGCAGGCGACCGCAGACCCCGTGGGCGTTCCATGAGCGATGCTCTAGGGTGCGTTCGTGGTGATTTCAGGGCTTCGGGGGATAACGGCGAGCACCATCGGCACCGTCCTGGTGAGCGCTGGCGTCCTCGCCGGAACAGCTGTCACCTGGATCGTCCAACAGGACGTGACGCCGCGCCTCGCCGATGTGCTCCTTCCGCTCGTCGCCTGCGCCGCGCTGCTGTTCCGCCGACGCCACCCGGTGCCGGTCCTTGTCGCGGTGACCGCGGCGTGCGGCCTGTACTACCCGTTCGCGGCGCTGGACGGCCCGCTCTTCCTGGCCGTCCTGGTCGCCCTGTACACGGCCGCCGACCTGGGACATCTCAACGCGGCGATCACCGTGGCCGCGGTCGGGCTGCTCATGATGGGCTACGGCGAGGTCAGCGGCCCGAACCGCCACCTGGACGACAGCGAGTTCCTCCTGCTCGCGGGCTGGATGGTGGCGAGCGTGGCCATAGGCGGGGTGACGCGCAACCGCCACGCCTACATGGAGGAGGCCCGGAGGCGGATGGCCGAGGCCGAGCGGACCAGGGAGGAGGAGGCGCTGCGCCGGGCCGTCGAGGAGCGGCTGAGGATCGCCAGGGAACTGCACGACGTGATCGGCCACAACCTCTCCCTGATCAACGTGCAGGCGGGCGCCGCCCTCCACCGGATCAAGGAGCGGCCCGAACAGGCCGAGCCCGCGCTGGCCGCCATCAAGGAGACCAGCAAGGAGGCGCTCCGGGAACTGCGCGCGACACTCGGCGTGCTCCGCCAGGTCGACGAGGAGTCCCCGGTCGCTCCGGCGCCGAGCCTCGCCCGCGTACACGAGCTGATCGAGCGGACCGGTCTCACCGTGCGGACCGAGCTGGAGGGTGAGGCGCGTGACCTGCCCGCCGAGGTCGACCTCGCGGCGGTCCGCATCGTGCAGGAAGCGCTCACCAACGTCTCCCGCCACTCCGGTGGCACCGCCGCCCGGGTCGCCATCCGCTATGGCGATGAGGATGTGACCGTACAGATCGACAACGGCATGTCCGACGACGCGACGGCGCACGACGCGGAGGCGCCCGCCGGGCAGGAGCCCGGCGGCTTCGGCATCAAGGGGATGCGGGAGCGCGTCACGGCCCTCGGCGGATCGTTCGAGGCCGGACCCCGTCCCGGCGGCGGCTTCCGCGTCTCGGCCCGCATCCCGACCCGCCCCGTGTCCTCCTGAAAGGAACCCCCCGTGATACGCGTGTTGCTCGCCGACGACCAGACCCTGGTACGGGCCGGCTTCCGGTCCATCCTCGGCGGCGAGGACGACATCGAGGTCGTCGCCGAAGCCGCCGACGGCGCGCAGGCGGTGCGGCTCGCCCGCGAGACGAGCCCGCACGTCGTGCTGATGGACATCCGTATGCCCGAGCTCGACGGTCTGGAGGCCACCAGGCGGATCGCCGCCGACCCGCGCCTGGCCGAGGTGAAGGTCATCATCCTGACCACCTTCGACCTCGACGACTACGTGTACGGCGCGCTCCGCGCGGGCGCGAGTGGCTTCCTGGTCAAGGACACCGAGCCGATCGAGCTCATCCACGCGGTACGGGTCGTGGCCAGGGGCGACGCCTTGATCGCCCCATCGATCACCCGGCGCCTGATCTCCGAGTTCGCCGGCCGGGTGGGACGCCCCGAACCCGGTCCCGAGCTCAACAGCCTGACCGAGCGTGAGCGTGAGGTGATGTCCTTGGTCGCCGCGGGGCTGTCCAACGACGAGATCGCCGCCGAACTGGTGCTGAGCCCAGCCACCGCCAAGACCCACGTGAGCCGCATCATGACGAAGCTGAACATCCGCGACCGCGCCCAGCTCGTGGTGCTCGCGTACGAGGCGGGCATGGTCACCCCGAGGTGGCTCGCCGGCTGACCGGTGCCCGGCCGCAACCCGGGGAGTACGGCTCGCGGCGGCATGCGACTTCCGGAGTACGGCCGTTGCCAACTCGGGCGGGACGCGCGGCGGCGAGCCGTACCAGAAGCCTGTGCTCATGGACACGCTCGACCTCGCCCGCCTGCAGTTCGCCCTGACGGCAGGATCCCACTTCCTCTTCGTCGCGCTGACGATCGGCCTGGCCACGCTGGTGGCCGTCGTCCAGACCTGGGCCACCCTGACCCGCAGCCCCGTGCACGAGAGGATGACGCGGTTCTGGGGACAGTTGTACGTCATCAACTACGCGATGGGCATCGTCACCGGCCTGGTGATGGAGTTCCAGATCGGCCTGACCTGGAGCGGCCTCACCCACTTCGCGGGCAACGTGTTCGGCGGGGCCCTGGCGATGGAGACGCTCATGGCGTTCTTCGTCGAGTCCACGTTCCTCGCGATCTGGATCTTCGGCTGGAACCGGCTCAACCGGTGGGTCCACCTGGCGGCGCTCTGGGTGGTCACGATCACCGCCTACGCCTCGGCGTACTGGATTTTGGTGTCCAACGGGTTCCTGCAGAACCCCGTCGGCTACCGGGTCGTGGACGGCGTGCTGCGGCTCACCGACGCTTCCGCCGTGCTCACCAACCCTGCCGCCGTCAGGGCCTTCCTGCACATCCTCTGCGGTTCGCTGGTGGTGGCCGCGTGTTTCATGGCCGGGGTGAGCGCCTACCACCTGCGCAGGCGGACCGGTGAGCAGGAGTTCTTCCGCAAGTCGCTGCGGATCGGCGTGTCCGTGACACTGCCCGCGGTGGTGGCGACCGCCTCGTTCGGAGGCCTCCAGTTCGGCCTCCTCCAGCCGACGAAGCTGGCCGCGTACCAGGGCGACACCCAGCTGATGACGCGGCTGCAGGCCGAGATGACGGCGACGCACGGCCCGGGTGACTACATCCCGCCCACCGGGCTGGTCATGGGCGCCGCCATCGTGATGCTTCTGGTCTTCGCCGTGCTGCTGTTCACGTCGATAGCGAACATCCTGCTCATGATGGTTCCCGCTGCGGTGCGCCGGTTCCGGCTGTGGCACGTGCTGCTGACCGCGATGATTCCGCTGCCCTTCGTCTCCATGCTCGCCGGCTGGGTCTTCCGCGAGGTGGGCCGGCAGCCGTGGGTGGTGTACGGGCTGCTGACCACGGAGCAGGCGCTGTCGGACGTGTCCCCGGCGGCGGTGCGGTTGTCGCTGATCGCGTTCGGCGCGCTGTTCGGCGTGCTCATCGTGCTCAACACCTGGCTGCTCGCCCGCCACGCCCGCCGTGGGCCGGACGCCGTCGCGATCGGCCGTACCTCTCTGCCGGCGGAACCGGCGCCCGTCATCGCCTTCTGAGGCTCGTCCGGTCATCGATACGGAGCACAGACATGGAAATCCTTCTTCTCGCCTTCTACGCCGTCGGCTACTTCGTCCTCGGCGGCGCGGACATCGGCGTCGGAATGCTGCTTCCCTACCTCGGGCGCACCGCGGACGAGCGCCGCCGGGTCCTCTCCACGATCACGCCGCTCTTCCTCGGCAACGAGGTCTGGCTGGTGGCCGTGGCGGGCGTCCTCACGGGCGCCTTCCCCCTCCTCGAAGGGAGACTGCTCAGCGGGCTGTACCCCGTCGTCGTCGCGCTGCTGATCGGCTGGATCGTCCGGGACGTCGGGCTGTGGACACGCGGCCGGGTCGACCGGGCCGCCTGGCGCGCCATGTGCGACACCGCCGTGGTGGCCGGGAGCTGGACGGTGGTGCTCAGCTGGGGGTGGATGTTCGCCGGTTTCCTCTCCGGGGTCGTCGACCGTCCCCTCACGGAGCCCGTCGCGCTGCTGGGGATCCCGGCCATCGTCGTGCTCTTCGCCACACACGGGCTGGCCTTCGCGGCGCTGCGGCTGCGCGGACGCCTGCGGTCCCGTGCCCGAGGGCTGTCCGGAACCTCGGGGGCGGGCGTGACGTTCGCGCTCACCTCAGGTGGAATGGCCCTGCTGTGCGTCTTCGCCGGGCTGCGGTTGCCGCTCGCTCAGTCCACGGCGGACCCCGCGACGCTGGCCCTGCTCACCCCCGCGCTGCTGGTGCTCACGCCACTGCTGGTGGCCGCCCAGGTGTGGATGTGGTGGATGTTCAGCCGCCCCGAGCCCGCACGAGCACCATCAACCGTTACGGCACCGAGCCCGCACGAGCGAAGTGAGTACAAACCCTAAGCAGCATCTAGATAGGCGCTGGGTGGAGCGGATTCGAGCCAGGCGAGGAAGCCGGTGAGGGCGTCCTCGCTCATGGCGAGGGCGAGCGGACCCCGCTCGGCGGAGCACTCGACGGTCCAATAGCCCTCGGGCCCCTCACCGGTGCCGAGCCTTCTGCGCCGGGAAACCGTGAGGCCGCGCCTCGCGATTGCGTGGCGCGGCCTCAGGCGGAGTCCGAAGAACGGGATCCAGTGCAGCTCTCCCCCGGCGTAGCGGGCTACTCCGGCTTTCCAGCCCTGGTTTCCCGTGCGTACCCGACAAACAACGGTGCCCCGGCTCAGAGCCAGGGCGATACCGCGTACGACGAGGAGGGCAGCGACAAGGGAAACGCCGGCGAAAACGTCGAGCGCCACCATCGCCGCCCTCCTTCAGAAAAGAATCAAACCTCTTCCCCGGCTGCGCGCAGCCGGGCCCTGGCACGCTTGGCCGCCAGACGGATGTCCGCGTCCTCCTGGCCGGCCTCGATCGAGGACTGCGCCCGCTGGAGCGCGTCCCTCGCGGCGGCCACGTCGACCTCGGAGCCGAGCTCGGCCGCCTCGGCCAGGATCGACACATCGTTGTTCGCGACGGAGATGAACCCGCCGTGAACCGCGGCGACGAGATCGCTCTCGCCACCGCGCTTGACGCGAAGAACACCGCCCTCGACGAGGACCCCGAGTACGGGAGCGTGTTCCGGCATAATACCGATCTCGCCGTCCACGGTCTTCGCAATCACCATGTCGGCCTCGCCCGACCAGATCTCACGTTCCGGCGACACGACGCCAACGCGAAGCTTTGCCACTTCAGGGCTCCCTTTCGATAGACGCCTGTACGGCTCAAGCGGAGCCGTACAGGCGTCGGAGGCGTCTTAGCGCTCGAGTTCCTTCGCCTTCGCGATGGCCTGGTCGATGCCGCCCACCATGAAGAACGCCTGCTCCGGCAGGTGGTCGTACTCACCCGCGCAGAGGCCCTTGAAGGAGGCGATGGTCTCGTCCAGCGGAACGAACTCGCCCGGCTGGCCGGTGAACGCCTCGGCGGCGTACATCGGGTGGGAGAGGAACCGCTCGATGCGGCGGGCGCGGTTGACCGTGACCCGGTCTTCTTCGGAGAGCTCGTCGATGCCGAGGATGGCGATGATGTCCTGCAGTTCCTTGTACTTCTGCAGGATTCGCTTCGTCTCCTGGGCCACCGCGTAGTGCTCGTCGCCGACGACCTGCGGGTCGAGGATCCGCGAGGTGGAGTCGAGCGGGTCCACCGCGGGGTAGATGCCCTTCTCCGAGATCGGACGGGAGAGCACCGTCTGGGCGTCGAGGTGCGCGAACGCGTTGTGCGGCGCCGGGTCGGTGATGTCGTCCGCGGGCACGTAGATCGCCTGCATCGAGGTGATCGAGTGACCACGGGTCGAGGTGATGCGCTCCTGGAGAACGCCCATCTCGTCGGCCAGGGTCGGCTGGTAACCCACCGCGGACGGCATACGGCCGAGCAGGGTGGACACCTCGGAACCGGCCTGGGTGAACCGGAAGATGTTGTCGATGAACAGCAGCACGTCCTGCTTCTGCACGTCGCGGAAGTACTCCGCCATGGTCAGAGCGGACAGCGCGACCCGCAGACGGGTGCCCGGCGGCTCGTCCATCTGGCCGAAGACGAGCGCCGTGTCCTTGAGGACGTTGGCCTCCTCCATCTCCAGCCAGAGGTCGTTGCCCTCACGGGTGCGCTCGCCGACGCCCGCGAACACCGAGGTGCCCGAGAACTTCAGCGCGACGCGGCGGATCATCTCCTGGATCAGAACGGTCTTGCCGACGCCCGCGCCGCCGAACAGACCGATCTTGCCGCCCTTCACGTACGGCGTGAGCAGGTCGATGACCTTGATGCCGGTGGGCAGCATCTCGGTGCGCGACTCGAGCTGGTCGAACGCCGGGGACGGACGGTGGATGCCCCACTTCTCGGTGATCTGGAGCGAAGCGGTCGGCACGTCCAGCGCCTCACCGAGGGCGTTCCAGACGTGGCCCTTGACGACGTCGCCGACCGGCACCGAGATCGGCGCGCCGGAGTCGGTCACCGCGGCCCCGCGAACGAGGCCGTCGGTGGGCTGCATGGATACGGCCCGGACCAGGTTGTCACCCAGGTGCTGGGCGACTTCCATGGTCAGGGTCTTGGTCTCGCCACCGACGGTGACGTCGACGTTCAGCGCGTTGTAGATGTCCGGCATCGCCTCGACGGAGAACTCCACGTCGACGACGGGACCCTTGACGCTCGCCACGCGACCAACGGTGGCCACGGCGGTCTCA
Organism: Microtetraspora sp. NBRC 16547; assembly: GCF_030268965.1. Classification (GTDB taxonomy): domain Bacteria; phylum Actinomycetota; class Actinomycetes; order Streptosporangiales; family Streptosporangiaceae; genus Microtetraspora. Next base: position 16,708 of record NZ_BSSE01000015.1, read on the forward strand.
ACAGTCATTGTGGTTACTCACTCTTTCCCCGCTGCGGCGTCAGCGAGCGCGTTGGCGCCACCGACGATCTCGCTGATTTCCTGGGTGATCTCGGCCTGCCGAGCCTGGTTCATCTGCATGGTGAACACGCGGATGAGCTCGTTGGCGTTGTCGGTCGCCGACTTCATCGCCCGGCGACGCGAGGCCTCTTCCGAGGCCGCGGACTGGAGCAGCGCGTTGAAGATGCGCGACTCCACGTAGCGCGGCAGCAGCGAGTCGAGCACCTCTGCGGCGTTCGGCTCGAACTCGAAGTACGGCGGGATCGTGTCGGAGGACTCGGCCTCCGACTCCACGACCTCCAGCGGCAGGACCCGCTTGACCACGACGTTCTGCGTGAGCATCGAGACGAACTCGGTGGAGACGATGTGGATCTCGTCGATCCCGTTCTCCTCCTTGAACGACTCGATCAGCGTGTCGGCGATCGTCTTGGCATCGGCGTACGACGGCCTGCGCGAGAAGCCCTCCCAGCGGCCGCCCATCGTGCGGCTGCGGAAGGTGTGCCAGGTGACACCCTTGCGGCCGACGACGAACGGCACGGCGCGGATGCCGCGCTCCTCCAGGAGGCCGCGCAGGGCCTCCGCCTCACGGAGGATGTTGGCGTTGAAGCCGCCGCAGAACCCGCTGTCGCTGGTGACGATCAGCACGCCCGCGGTGGTCGGCTTCTCCTTCTCGACGGTCAGCGGGTGATCGACGCTCGCCGTGTTGCTGACGACGCCGGACACCGCCCGCGTGATCTCCTGCTCGTACGGCACCGCCGCCTGCATGCGCTGCTGCGCCTTGACGATGCGCGACGACGCGATCAGCTCCTGCGCGCGGGTGATCTTCGCCGTGGACTTGACCGACTTGATCCGCCGCCGCAGCAATCTCAGCTGGGCACCCATGGGCTACTTCTTCTCGGTCTTGCGGACGTGCTTGACGATCTTCTCCTGGCCGACCTCGCCGGCCTCCAGAGCCTCGACCGGGACGTCCCTGACCAGCAGCTCGCCGGACGAGGTGGTGAAGCCCTTCTTGAACTCCGTGATCGCGTCCTTGAGGACGGTGATCGTGTCGTCCGAGAGGTCCCTGGTCTCGCGGATGCTGTCAAACACGCCCTTGGCCTGGCTGGACAGGTAGTCCAGGAACTCGCCCTCGAAGCGGCGGATGTCCTCGACCGGGACGTCGTCCAGCTCACCGGTGGTGCCGGCCCAGATGGAGACGACCTCCTTCTCGACCGGGAAGGGGCTGTACTGCGGCTGCTTGAGCAGCTCGACCAGACGCTGGCCGCGCTCGAGCTGCGCCTTGGACGCGGCGTCGAGGTCGGACGCGAAGGCCGCGAAGGCCTCCAGGTCGCGGTACTGGGAGAGCGCCAGACGGAGCGTGCCGGCGACCTTCTTCATCGCCTTGGTCTGCGCCGAGCCACCGACTCGGGAGACCGACACACCGACGTTGATGGCGGGGCGGACACCGGAGTTGAACAGGTCGGTCTCGAGGAAGACCTGGCCGTCGGTGATGGAGATGACGTTGGTCGGGATGAACGCGGAGACGTCGTTGCCCTTGGTCTCGATGACCGGCAGGCCGGTCATCGACCCGGCGCCCATGTCGTCGGAGAGCTTGGCGCAGCGCTCCAGCAGACGCGAGTGCAGGTAGAAGACGTCACCGGGGTACGCCTCACGGCCCGGCGGACGGCGCAGCAGCAGCGACACGGCGCGGTAGGCGTCGGCCTGCTTGGTCAGGTCGTCGAAGACGATCAGGACGTGCTTGCCCTGGTACATCCAGTGCTGGCCGATGGCCGAACCGGTGTAGGGGGCGATGTACTTGTAACCGGCCGGGTCGGACGCCGGAGCGGCGACGATGGTGGTGTACTCCATCGCGCCCGCCTCCTCGAGGCGACCCTTGACCTGGGCGATCGTGGAGCCCTTCTGGCCGACGGCGACGTAGACGCACCGGACCTGCCGGCTCGGGTCGCCGGAGAGCCAGTTCTCCTTCTGGTTCAGGATGGTGTCCACGGCGATCGCGGTCTTGCCGGTGCCACGGTCACCGATGATCAGCTGGCGCTGGCCACGGCCGATCGCGGTCATCGCGTCGATCGCCTTGATGCCGGTGGCGAGGGGCTCCTTCACCGGCTGCCGCTGCACGACCGAGGGGGCCTGCAGTTCGAGGGCGCGGACACCCTCGGCCTCGATCGCACCCTTGCCGTCCAGCGGGTTGCCCAGCGGGTCGACCACGCGGCCGAGGAAGTTGTCACCGACGGGGACGGACAGGACCTCGCCGGTGCGGCGAACCTGCTGTCCTTCCTCGATCTTGCTGAAGTCGCCCAGGACGACGACACCGATCTCCCGGACGTCCAGGTTCAGCGCCAGGCCACGCGTGCCGTCCTCGAACTCGAGCAGCTCGTTCGCCATCGTCGAGGGCAGGCCGGAGACATGGGCGATGCCGTCGCCACAGTCGACGACGGTCCCGATCTCCTCGCGCGCGGCACCTTCCGGCTCGTACGCCTGGACGAAGCGCTCAAGCGCGTCCCGGATCTCGTCCGGCCGGATCGTAAGCTCCGCCATCTCTCTTCTGTCTCCCTATTCGCCTAGCCGGCCAACCGGCGGCGGACTTCTTCGATTCGTCCAGCGATGGTGTTGTCGATCAGATCGTCGCCGATCCTGATCGAGAACCCACCGAGCACCTTGGGGTCCACCTCGACGTTCAGGTGGACGTCACGGCCGTACGTGGCGCGCAACCAGGCGGCGAGGCGCTGCTTCTGGCCCTCTTCGAGCGGTACGGCGGTGCGCACCAGCCCGACCAGACGCTGCCGCTGCTGCGCGACGATCCAGCCGTACTCGTCGAGGCCTGTCTCCAGGCTACGTCCTCGCGGGTGTGCGGAAAGCTGCGTGACCAGGCGCAGGGTGGAGGGCGCGACCTTTCCACCCAGCAGACCGGCGAGCAGCTCGCGCTTGCGCTCCGCCGGGACGGCGGCGTCGCTCAGCACGCGCCGCAGCTCCGGGTTCGCCGCGAGAATGCGGCTGAACCGGAACAGCTCGTCCTCGACGTCGTCGAGCCTGCCCTGGCTCTCGGCCTCGGCCGAGGAAGCCACCACCGAGAGCCGCTCGAGCGCGTCGGCCAGGTCACCGGCTCGCGACCACTTGGCCTCGACCGCGGCGACCGTGGTCTCCAGCGCGGGCTCGCTCACCTTGCCGGCCAGCAGGGCCCGAACGGTCTGCGCCTTCTGCTCGGCGGGTCGCGAAGCGTCGGAGAAGCCGCGGCGCAGTCCGTGCTCGCGGTCGAGCAGGTCGGCCACAGCGCTGAGCTCGTCGGCCAGCGTGCCCAGGTCGGCGGACCCGGCCACGCTGTTGAACCGCTCTTCGACCTCGGCCAGCGAAGTCCTGCTCAAACCCCTCATCGGCTCACCGCTCCTCGTTCGCCGCGCTCAGCGCGTCCGATTCGCTCCGACATCAGCGGACCGCCTGCGACGTTCCCTCGAGCTCCTCAAGGAACCTGTCGACGATGCGCCGCTGGCGGGCCTCGTCCTCGAGGGACTCGCCCACGATGCGACCGGCGAGGTCGGTGGAGAGGCGGCCGATCTCGCCGCGCAGCTGGGCGAATGCCTGCTGCCGGTCGGCCTCGATCTGGGCGTGGGCGGCCTGGATGAGGCGACGTGCCTCCGCCTGGGCCTCCTCGCGCAGCTCGGCCTTGATCTGGGCGCCCTGCTCGCGCGCCTCTTCCCGCAGCCGGGCCGCGTCCTGGCGAGCCTCGGCGAGCTGGGCGCGGTACTGCTCCAGCGTCCGCTGAGCCTCGGCCTGAGCGTCCTCGGCCTTCTTGATGCCGCCTTCGATCGCCTCCGTGCGCTCTGTCAGCGTCTTCTGGATGCGCGGCGTCAGGATCTTGCCGACGACGATCAGGACGAAGAGGAACGCGAAGACGCCGACGACGAGCTCGTACATGTGCGGCATGATCGGGCTGTTGCCCTCAGCCGCGAGAAGCGTAGCTGCCGCTGTCATGGATGCAGCCTTCCGTCAGGGGTCTTTCGTCAGCCGTAGATGAACGGCGCAACGAGACCGATCAGAGCGAGGGCCTCGACGAGAACGAAGCCGAGGAGCATGTTCTGGCGGATCAGGCCGTACGCCTCGGGCTGGCGCGCGATGGCCTGAAGGCCGTTGCCGAAGATGAGGCCGACGCCGATGCCGGGGCCAAGGGTGGCCAGGCCGTAACCGATGGCACCGATGTTGCCGGAGACCTCAGCGAGAACGCTCATTGCATTTCCTTTACTGGACGGCCGGTGCAGGGTGTCACCGGTCTGGACTAGGCGGGAAGGGGTCTTAGTGCTCGGCGTGCAGGGAGCCGCCGATGTACATGGCGGCGAGCAGCGCGAACAGGAAGGCCTGCAGGAACTGGATGAACAGCTCGAAGCCGGTCATGGCGATCGTGAAGAGAACACCCAGCACTCCCACCGGCGCTCCGAGCGGGGTCAGCTTCTCGAAGAGGAACCAGAAGCCGACCATGCTGAAGAACGCGAGGATGATGTGACCGGCGAACATGTTCGCGAACAGTCGCACCGCGTGCGTGAAGGGGGCGACGATCATGTTCGAGAGAAACTCGATCGGAGCCAGCAGGAAGTAGATCGGCTTGGGCAGCCCCGGGGGGAACATCATGTTCTTGAAGTAGCCGAGAGCGCCCTGGTGCTTCATGCCGAGGTAGATCTTCATCCCGTAGACCGACAGCGCCAGGACGGCAGGGAAGGCGATGTGCGAGGCGACCGGGAACTGCAGGACGGGGATGACACCCATCAGGTTCCAGATCCAGACGAGGAAGAAGAGGCTGAGCAGCAGGCCCATGTAGCGGTCGGCGTCCTTGCCCAGGAACGGCCGGGCCACCTGGTCCCGCACGAACATGTAGCCCATCTCGCCCACGTTCTGGACGCCCCTGGGCACCAGCTTGGGGTTGCCGAACGCGGACCAGCAGAAGACGACGACGACCACCGAGCTCAGCAGAGCGAGCAGCACCGGCTTCGTCAGCCAGAAGGGCGCCCCGTCCCAGAGCGGGGGGAAGTCGAACAGTTCAAGCCCCGGGGCCTTGAACTCGTCGGCGGCGAGAACCGTCAGCGCGCTCACGCGGCGTTCCCTTCAACGTGGAGATGGATCAGGATGGCTTGCCCAGAGGGGTGACCGTCAGCTGAGCTCAGCGACCGTACTTCAGATAGACGAGGTAGATCGCGAGCACTACCCCGATGAGGATGCCGATGGGAATGAAGGCGTGCACGCCCGTCCAACGGCTCAGCAACCAGCCGGAGCCGCCCCAGATAATCATTCCCGAGATGAGGTAGCTGGGAATCGACCAGGCGGCGTTGGCGAAGTCGCGACCGTCCTGCTCCGGGCTGCGCTCCATTTCGCTCATCGCGGGCACGACGATAGCAGGCGGGGAGCTGACTAGTCATATCGGACTGCACCATGAGCCCGGTCACGGGTGTCCCTGCCCGGAGATCCCGGCCTTGGGCTCGACGTAAAGCACCTTCAACTTCATGAAACCGCGCATCTCGCCCACCGTCCAGGCGACGGTACACGCGACGACTGTCAGCGCGAACGCGCGCGGGCTGAAGGCGGTGGCGGTTTCGAAGGCCTTCAGCAGGGCCATGATGAGCAGCACCTTCACGGCGTAGCTCGCGATCGCGGCCAGCATCATCATCTGCGGCGAGATCCGGCCGGCCCAGGAGACCGCGACCAGACCGACGGTGAAGAAGACCGCGACCAGGGCGATGCCGATGGCCGCGCCGAGCGCGCCCTGAACACCGGCGAAGATCACCGCGACGACCACGGCGACCAGGCCCACCGCGAGGGTGGGGATCGCGGCGCCCTTGAGAACGCGCACGTCGTTGGCCTGCATCGGAACTCCATGAACCGGTTATCAAGCGAGCGATTGCTTCCTGAGGTGTTCCAGCATATGGAACCCCTGCTAGTGAAAGCTATCACAAGCTCAGCGGGGGCTGCCTTTACCTGCCGGTTCGTGGACGGGCGATCGCGGTGTCGGTGGTCCGCGCGTGTGTCGCGCCGCCGGCGACGGCACTCGGATCGGACGGATCCGAGGCCCCGAAGACGGAGGGGTGAGCCCCCGGAATGTGCTCGCCACCCGGTCCCGGCTCGTCCTTGCCGCGCGACCGCCGGCCGCGCGGCCCATCCTTGCTGGACCTCCATCGCGGCGACGCCATCAGCATGAGCACGGCCACGGCCAGCGCGATGGTCAGCGGGAACACGATCAGCGGAACGCCGCCGATCGACAGGCCGACCATAGTGAAGGAGAACAGGAACGTCCAGCCGTACATGATCAGGACGCTGCGGCGGTGCGAGTGGCCGATGTCGAGCAGCCGGTGGTGCAGGTGGCCGCGGTCGGGAGCGAACGGCGACTGGCCGGCGGACGTCCGGCGGATCACTGCCATGACGAGGTCCAGGAGCGGTAACACCATGACCGCGATCGGCAGCACGAGCGGCAGCACCACGGGGAACTTGTTCATCCGGTCGATGGCGCCGGAGTCGACCGACGAGATGATGGTGATCAGCGACGTGGCGAGCAGCATCCCGATCAGCATCGCCCCGGTGTCGCCCATGAAGATCTTGGCGGGGTTGAAGTTGTGCGGCAGGAAGCCGAGGCACATCCCGATCAAGATGGCCGCGATGGCCGCCGTGACGTTGATGCGGGACCCGCTGCTGTTCTGGGAGAGCGCGATCGAGTAGGCGAAGGTCGCGAGCGCGGCGATGCCCACGATGCCCGCGGCCAGGCCGTCCAGCCCGTCCACGAAGTTCACCGCGTTGATCACGACCACCACGATCATGATCGTGATGATCGTGCTCAGGTTGGGGTCGAGGCCGGTCGAGCCGCCCATGTCCTTGGGCAGCGGCAGCCAGGGCAGGGCCATCCCGAAGTAGACCAGCAGGCCGCCCGCCGCGATCTGCCCGCCGAGCTTGACCAGCGCGTCCATGCCGAGCCAGTCGTCCAGGAAGCCGGTCAGCACGATCACGCCGCCCGCGACGAGCAGGGCCTTCACCGTCTGCCCGGCCTGGCCGCTGGATAGCGCGCCCCCGACGTAGGGCAGGTGCGTCGCGAGTAACAGCCCGGCGGCCATCCCCCCGAACATCGCGAGGCCGCCCAGCCTCGGGATCGGCACCTTGTGCACGTCCCTGTCCCGCACTTCGGGTGCCGCGCCGATGCGCAGTGCGAACACCCGGACCGGAGGCACCAGCAGGAAGGTGACCGCGGCCGTGACGAGCGTCAGGAGCAGATATTCGCTCACGGACCTAGTTTCTCGTGTGGGCGGACCAGTTGTGACGGGAAAAGCCCGCGAATCGCCTCATTCGTCGGGATACGCCGGATGCGTGGCGGTCAGCGTCCTTACCCGTTCGATCACTGACGTTATAGCACCAGGGTTGCATACGGCCTGCACGACGGCGGAAGCGATCTCTTTCATCTCCGCGGGCCCCATGCCCTGGGTCGTCACGCACGCGGTGCCCACCCTGATGCCCGAAGTGATCGTGGGTGGTTCCGGGTCATACGGGATGGCGCTGCGGTTGAGCGTGATCGCCGCCTCCTCGCAGCGCCCCTCCGCCTCCGCGCCGGTGACGCCCGCCCCGCGGACGTCGAGCAGCACCAGGTGGGTGTCCGTGCCGCCCGACACGGGGCGCAGCCCCTCGGACGCGACCGCCTCGGCGAAAGCCGCCGCGTTCTCCACCATGGCCGCGGCGTACGTGCGGAACTCCGGCCGCAACGCCTCGCCGAACGCGACCGCCTTCGCCGCCACCGAGTGCATCAGCGGGCCGCTCTGCGAGAACGGGAACACCGCGCGGTCGATCCGCGGGGCCAGCTCCGCGGCGCACAGGATCGCGCCCCCGCGCGGCCCGCGCAGCGTCTTGTGCGTGGTGAACGTGACGACGTCGGCGTACGGCACGGCCGACGGGACGGCCTCCCCCGCCATCAGTCCGATCGTGTGGGCGGCGTCCACGAGCAGCCAGGCGCCGGTCTCGTCGGCGATCCCGCGGAAGGCGGCGTAGTCGATCAGCCGGGAGTAGGTCGCAGCGCCACAGATGATCATCTTGGGCCGGTGGCGCAGCGCGAGGTCGCGCACCTCGTCGTAGTCGATCAGCTCGTTGTCCCGGCGCACGCCGTAGGCGACGACGTCGAACCACCTGCCGGAGAAGTTGACCTTGGAACCGTGCGTCAGGTGGCCGCCGTGCTGCAGGGCCATCGCGAGGACGGTGTCGCCCGGCTGGAGCAGCGCGGCGTAGGCCGCGAAGTTCGCCGATGCCCCGGTGTGCGGCTGGACGTTGACGTGGTCGGCGCGGAACAGCTTCTTCGCCCGGTCGATCGCGAGCCGCTCGGCCTGGTCGACCACCTCGCAGCCGCCGTAGTACCTGTGGCCGGGATAGCCCTCGGCGTACTTGTTGGTGAGCGTCGAGCCGAGCGCCGCCATCACGGCGGGCGAGGTGAAGTTCTCGCCCGCGATGAGCTGGAGCCCGCCGCGCAGCCGGGCGACCTCGTCCAGGAGCAACTGGGCGACCTCCGGATCCTGCCGCGCCAGTTGGGAGAAGTCGGGTCCGTAGAACGGTTGGGTCTTATGCATAAACCGGGCTCACATCCCAGGGACGACCGTCCTCCCAATGTAAGCCCGGCAATGCGCGCCGCGAGGACCCCCAACGGGCTTTACCCAAGCTCTACCGAATACCAGGGAAATGTCGGCGGAGCACCGGGGGATTCTCGCGTGGAGGACGTTTGGTGGCGCGCGATCGACCATTCCCGAGCGCCGATCATGACTGCCGCTCCGGGGTGATCCGTTTGCCGGCGACCGCCGCGAGGACCAGCGGGAACGCTCCCAGATCGAGCCGGAAAACGTTCCGAGCGAGGACGGAGCGGACGGCGCGACACCTCCGAAAGCCGCGGCCACTCCGCCGACAAGGGGATTGTTTTACACTTGCCATTTCATTTCTCTACGCCATGCGGCGCCCCAGAAGGCTTTCGCCTGAGCGATCCGCCGGAATAACGGCGAAGAATGTCTAGACGAGCATGAGGATCGCGATCGCCACCTGCCTGACACCCTGCTTCGGACGGTCACGATCCGCTCGATCACGAGATCACCGCGCCCGATTCGGTCGGCAGACCACGATGACCACAGTTCCGATGTCAACTTGAAAACGATCACATCGGCGTGAAGTAATACGGATGACCTGAGAAGTGAGATCACCCGCGTTGTCGCGCCCTCGCAGCGGAAACCGGATCTCACAAGAAGGCGCTCTCAAGAGAGGGCAGCGCTGCCGCCGGCGCTCGCCATCGGACTCCCGCTGAATGTGGTCCTTCGCGGGCGGGCCTCCCGGTTTCACCTGCGGGTCCGCTGGCTCAGGAGAAGGCGCGGGGCGCGCCGACGCCCCCTGGTATCCACCGTGGCGTGTCGGCGGCCTGGTCACTGATCGCGGTCAGCACCGCCTGGCGGTACATCGCCAGCCGGTTGCGCCACTCGGCGACGTCGCCCACGTAGCGCTTCGCCACCGGCGCGTCCCAGACGTCGTTGCTCCGCGCCATCTGGTACGGCTTCTCCAGCGATCGAGCGAGCTGTTCCATCAGCGGCAGGACCTGGAGCCAGAGATCGACGAGCCGCTGATATTCGGGGTTGAACACCCACGTGGTCTGCTGTCCGCCGGGCGCGAGCAGGTCCGTGCTCGACGGTGCGGGCGGCGTCTCGCCCGGCTGGAGCGGAACCGGCGCGGGCGGATCTCCATAGATCACGTCTTGCCTCCCTTGGTCACGTCACTCGCCGTGCGTATGGACTCCGGCGTACCGGGGACGGCGTCGCCGCCGCCCGTGGCGAACGGGTCCTCCGTGACGTTGTCCTCCGCCGTTCCCACGTAGTCGCCGAAAGGATCTCCGGGAGCGAGCCCCTCCTGGCGGGCGGTGTGCCTGATTGGCTCCAGCGGCTCGACGAACCCGGGCGGTCCATCGGGATGCGGCCCCGGTGGCGTGCCGGCCGCACCGTGAACCCCCGCTCCTCCGACGCCTCCGGTGGCCCCCCAAGCGCCGGATGTTCCGGCTGTACTACTGCCTGTGCTCGCGGCACCCGTGCCTGCGGTCCCTCCTGTGGCGTGCGGGGTGCCGGCACCGCCCGTGCCGGTGCCGACCGTGGCATGCGTGGTGGCGGCGGGATGGACCTGCGCGGCGCTTCCGTCAACCGAGGTGAGGGACGCGTCGGCGACATGGTTCATCGGGGTGGAGACCACCTTCACCCCGTCCACCACGATCACCTGCCGTCCGACCGTCTGATCGATGTCGTCGGGGTGGTCCTTCCAGGGCGTGTCGATGATCTGGGAATCGTCCTTCGGAAGGCTCACATCGCTCACGCCTGGAGCCCCGTCGCCCGCTGTCCCGGAGGGCGGATTACCGGAGGCATCCCCCGTGGACGCGTGCCCTGTGCCGACGGGTATCCCGCCGGAAGCACCCGTAGTGGTCGCGGTCGCACCTGTGGCAACACCAGGTGTGCCAGTAGATGAGCCACCCTCGGCATGACCGGCTGTCCCGGCATAGGCGCCAGGCGCCACATCACCGGTTGTGCCGTGAGAGATAGACGTACCGGCCGACGCGTCACCGGTCGTGCCGTTGGGCATGGCAGCCGAAGCGTCACCGGTCGGGGTGATCGAACTCCCCCATGCGTCACCCGACGTGCCACCGGGCGCTCCGGCATTCACGCCGGATGCTCCGATATTGCCGGGGTCACCGGATGTGCCTGTGAACGTGGTGGCTGATGTGCCGTTCGCGCCGGTGGACGTGTCACCGGAGGTCTCGTTGAACGCGACGGTGGTGGAAGCGCCCCCGTCACCGGTGGCCGTATGACCCGAACCAGCAGGCGTGCCGCCGGAAGCTCCTGTGGTGACGGCATCCGGACCAGTACCCGTTGGGACGGTCGTTCCGGCCGACGCGCCGCCAGCCGTGCCGGTGGACCCGGTTTCGCCGACGGTGGCGCCTGCGGCGGGACCGGTGGAAGCGCTACCGGATCCGCCGGCGGATGCGCCGCTGGATATGTCGTGGGATGTGTCGTGGGATGTGCCGGTGGAGGCGTGGCCTCTGTGAGCGTCGTCCAATGTGCCGTAGACCGCGGCGGGATGCGGGTTGTCGACCGCCGACATCGCCGCCGCACCCGCCGAGGTGTGGGGGGTCATGTGCTTGGACGCCGGGTCCACCCGGATCGGCCCGTCGTCGGCCTTGCCTCCGCTCCCCGTGCCGTCGCCGGAAGAGCCGGTTTTCGGCGCGTGCTCCTTGTGCTTCGCGTCGTCCTTGCCGGGATTGTCGGCGCTTCCTCTGCCGTCCGTCTCCTTGACGCTCGATCCGTCACCGGGCGCCTTGCCTGATCCCTTGGACGTGCCGTCCTTCGGGTCGTCGGCCGGTTTCGTGATGTCCGGTTCGACGCCGGTGCCCTTGGAGCCGTGGTGATCGGCGGTCTTGGCCTTCTTGTGCTCCGAAGCCTTGTGCTCCGAATTGTCCCTGTGCGCGGAATCGTGCGCGGAATCGTTGGACGCGCCGTGCGCGCCCTTCCCCGAATCCGATCCCTTGCCGGAATGCGAGTCCTTGCCCGAACCTGACGCCTTGGACGTGTCGTCCTTCGGGTCGTCGGCCGGCCTGGTGGTGTCGAGCTCACCGCTTGAGGGCGATGACGACGGCGGCTTGCCCGCCCCGGCCGGCTGCTTCTCCTTCTTCTCCAGGAGAGCGAGGCGGGCCGTCACGTCCTTCACCATCGTCCCGCAGTCGTCCGCCACCTGGGCGGGCCGGTGCGTCGTCTGTACGGCGACGCCGGCGGCGCGGGTGAGCCGGGTGATCTGGGCCTCGATGGTGTCCATCTGCTTCGCGGCCTGCCTGACGTGGGCAAGCAGTTCGCGGACCAGCTTCGGATCCATCCCGTCCAGCTTGGCCATGGGCACGCCTCCACGAAGACATCGGCGCACTTACCGTAACCGCGACGTTAGCCCGACGCGGCGACGATAGCCAGACGGCATGATTGACCCGTTTTGCTGGCGTTGAATCAGTCTCCGGTGGCGATGTAGCTCACGACACCGCGCAGCTTCTCGGCGGGGATCGCGCCCTTGCGCAGCACCCGGGGCACCGCGCTGGTCAGGTCCACGATCGTGGAGGGCACGTCGTCGGCGCACTTGCCACCGTCGAGGTAGACGGCGATGGAGTCGCCGAGCTGCTCCTCGGCCTCCGCGGCGGTCGTGGCGGGCGCGGCGCCGGAGCGGTTGGCGCTCGACACCGCCATGGGGCCGGTCTCCTTGAGCAGGTCCAGCGCGACCGCGTGCAGCGGCATCCGGACGGCGACGGTGCCCTTGGTGTCGCCGAGATCCCACGACAGCGACCGGTTGGCCCGGCAGATCAGCGTCAGCGGCCCGGGCCAGAAGGCGTCCACGAGGTCCAGGCCGTACGGGCCGAACTCCTCCACCAGCGCGGTCGCCGCGCGGACGGTGCCGACGAGCACCGGGACCGGCATGTCGCGGCCGCGTCCCTTGGCCTCCAGCAGCGCCGTCACAGCCGAGGGGGTGAAGGCGTCGGCGCCGATGCCGTACACCGTGTCGGTCGGCAACACCACCAGCTCGCCTCGCCGTATGGCCGATGCCGCGTCGGTCAGTCCCGAGGTGCGCTCGTCCTGGTTCGCGCAGTCATAGCGCCTGCCCATGCGTCCCATCTCCTTTACACGTGCGGCACGGCTGTCGGTCTTGGCCGCGCTCAATCCTGTCCGAGGCGCGCGGTCACGAAGCGGTCCCGTCCCGTGAGGTCCTGGCGCAGCCGCACGTCACGCCAGCCGTTGTCCTCGGAGAACAGCCAGTACACCGGGTTTCCCTGCTGGTCGGCGTGTTCCACGGCCACGAAACCGCCCGGACGCAGCAGCCGCCGTGCCGTACGCTCGACCGCTCTCACCTCGTCGAGACCGTCCTGTCCGGAACCGTACAGGGCGCGGGAGGGGTCGTAGTCGCGTACCTCGGGGTCGCGCGGGATCGCCCCCGGCGGGATGTACGGCGGGTTGGAGATGACCAGGTCCACCTTGCCGTTCAGCTCCTGCAGGCAGTCGGTGAGGTCCTCGGGGTGCAGCATGGTCCGGCCCTGACCGTGCTCCAGGATGTTCCGCTTGGCCCAGCCGTACGCCACGGGGTCGATCTCGACGGCGTGCACCTGGGCGAGCGCCACCTCCTGCGCGATCGACAGCGCGATGGCGCCCGATCCGGTGCCGAGGTCGACGACGACGGGAGAGGCGACATCCATCTCGCGCAGCCGGTCGATCGCCCAGCCGGCCACGACCTCGGTCTCCGGGCGCGGCACGAACACTCCGGGGCCCACTTCGAGGGAGAGATAACGGAAGTAGGCCCGGCCGGTGATGTGCTGCAGCGGCTCCCGGGCCTCCCTGCGCGCGATGCCCTCCCAGAAGAGGGCGTCGAAGTCCGCGTCCTTGATGGTGTGCAGCTTGCCGCGCGGCACGCCGTGCACGAAGGCCGCGATCTCCTCGGCGTCGGTACGCGGTGACGGCACGCCCGCCTCGGCGAGCCGGGCGGTGGCGAGTGCGATCTCGTCAAGCAGGAAGGTCATGGGTCCACTTACGAATGGGCAGCGAGCTTTTCCGCCAGTTCGGCGTCAAGCAATGCCTGTATCACCGCGTCCAGATCCCCGTCCAGGACTTGGTCGAGGTTATAGGCCTTGAAGCCCACCCGATGGTCGGAAATGCGATTCTCAGGGAAGTTGTACGTGCGGACCCGCTCGGAACGGTCGACCGTACGCACCTGGGACTTCCGCTCGGCCATGGCCGCCGCCTCGGCCTCCTCCTGGGCCATCGCGAGCAGCCGGGCCCGCAGGATGCGCATCGCCGACTCCTTGTTCTGGAGCTGGCTCTTCTCGTTCTGGCAGGAGACGACCACGCCGGTCGGGACGTGGGTGATGCGGACGGCGGAGTCGGTCGTGTTGACGCTCTGACCGCCGGGGCCGCTGGACCGGAACACGTCGATCCGCAGGTCGTTCGGGTCGATCTGGACGTCCACGTCTTCGGCCTCGGGGTAGACGAGCACACCGGCCGCCGAGGTGTGGATGCGGCCCTGGGACTCGGTCACCGGGACGCGCTGGACGCGGTGCACGCCGCCCTCGAACTTGAGGCGGGCCCAGACGCCCTCCCTGCCCTTGATCGCGACCGTGACGTCCTTGTAGCCGCCGAGGTCGGAGTTCTGGGAGTCGATGATCTCGGTCTTGTATCCGGCGCGCTCGGCGTATCGCAGGTACATCCGGAGGAGGTCACCGGCGAACAGGGCCGACTCCTGGCCGCCCTCGCCCGCCTTGATCTCCATGATGATGTCCTTGTCGTCGTTCGGGTCGCGCGGGACCAGGAGGTGCGTCAGTCGCTCCTCAAGGACTGGGATGCGGCCTTCCAGCTCCATGGCCTCGTCGGCGAACGCCGGGTCCTCCGACGCCAGTTCCCGCGCCGCCGCGAGGTCCTCCCGGACACCCTCCAGCTCGCGGTACGTCGTGACGATGGGCGTGAGCGCCGCGTAGCGCTTGCCGTACGTCCGCGCCTTGGCCTGGTCGGCGTGCACGGAGGGATCGGCGAGCTTCAACTCGAGATCCGCGTACTCACTGATGATCTCGTCGAGATTCACCGCGCGATCCTTTCCTTGGGAACGACTCTCGGGACATGGCCTCCATCACGAAGAACGCCGACCCGGGCGCGCCTCTGTCGAATTCGAGATGGATCGAAAGAGACGGATCCGAGCCGGCGTCCGTGTAGAGCTACTTGCTCTGGGCCTTCTTCCCGAAGCGCGCCTCGAAGCGCGCCACCCGGCCGCCGGTGTCGAGGATCTTCTGCTTGCCCGTGTAGAACGGGTGGCAGGCGGAGCAGACGTCGGCGTGGATGACGCCGTTCTTGGCGGTGCTGCGGGTGGTGAAGCTGTTCCCGCAGGTGCAGGTCACCTGGGTGACGACGTAGTCCGGGTGGATCTCGGGCTTCATTGTTCAGTCCTAACGCTAGGCGCGGTCGCCGGGTCGCTTGTTCGCCGTGCAGGAACGCCCGTGCAGGCTTACGCGCGTCAGGCACACACGGACGCGCGCGCGGGAGCCGGTACCGCTGCGGTTCGGCTACCAGTGTGCCAGATCGAGAAACCCCTCCACGCCGCCGGCTATTCCCGGCGCATACGCGCGCCGTCTACGAGGACGTCGGCGTGTCGCGCCTTCGGCCTCCTTCAGCGTGTCACGCGGCCCGACGGCCGGCGGAACCCAGGCCCCTCGACAGAGGGCCCGAATGTGTGTCCTAGGCCACACTCTTCACCGCCGAAGATCGGTTTCTCGCGCGGTTGCCGGAATGCCGCTCCGGGCTGTCCCGGGATGTGGATAACACCGGAGTTCCCAGGTAGTGCCCTATATCCCAACATTGTGGAACATCGCGGAAAGCGTTCCGTAAATAGGGAGCTACCTCACCATCCGGGTGGACGAGCCACACAGGCCCCACTAGGCTCCGGTGTTCAAACCCGACTTTTCCCTCAATTTTACCAATGTTAGGGGTATCCATGAGGAAGAGCCTGCGGCTCGCAGTAGCGGCCGCGACGGGGGCAGCACTCTTCGCTACCGGTGCGGCCATCACCGTAGCCTCCCCCGCGAACGCTGTATCCGCCGTTGCTCTTCGAGCGGACGGCGACATCTCCGACCTGGCGCACACCGGCGATCTGTTCATCCCGCCGACCGGTAGCGACAAGATCGGCTTCAGCTTCAACATCGAAGACCCTTACGTCACAGATGGTGACAAGAAGGGCGAGGTGAAGTACAAGGCCTGGGTCCGGTACACCACGGACAAGTCGGCCAACCCGGTGGCCTGGAAGAACGGCGACGTCACCCAGCTCACCAAATCGACGGCCAGCCCGATCCCCACCGGCCAGATCAAGATGACCGGTTCGATCTCCCTTTCCTCCAGCGACAAGCCGGGGGACAAGTGGCAGATCCAGGTTGCCCAGACGAATGCCGACGTGACCACCGCGCCGACTGACGGTTGGAAGTCGCTCGACCTCGACGTCAAGGCCGCTACCCGGGTCAACGGGGCGAGCGTTTCTCCGAACCCCGTCAGACTGAAGTCGGGCAAGGAAGTCGACGTCTTCGTGTCGTTCGAGCTGGAGAAGTCCGGTGACGAGAAGGTCACCGACGTCCGTCTCGAGAGCAAGAGCTACGACGACTACTACTCGCTCGGCACCGGCATGGAGTCGGACGGCAAGTCGTTCCACAACTCGACCTCCTTCGACTACAGCACCTCGACGGGCGCCTGGCAGCTGAAGATCACGGTCTCCCGTGGCTCGAAGACCTACAGCTTCGTCAAGGGCTTCGAAGTCTCGAAGACCGGCTCGTCGAAGAGCAAGTCGAAGATCACGCTGTCCGCCTCGCCGTCCTCGGTGAAGAAGGGCAAGACGACCAAGCTGTCCGGCAAGGTCTACCGCGGCTCCAACGGCTGGGGCAAGAAGATCATGAAGCTGTACTTCAAGAAGAAGGGCAGCTCGAAGTGGGGCTTCGTCGGCTACGTCGGCGCCACCTCGACCGGTAAGTTCAGCAAGACGGTCAAGCCGAAGTACACCGGTTACTGGCGTCTGGCGGCCACCGGTACCAGCACGACCTACGGCTCCTACTCCAACAACAAGCTGGTGTCGGTGAAGTAGCGCGCGGTACCTGCACGCCTCGCGTCACCAACCCCTGGCGCAAGCCGTACAGCACAGGAAAGGCCCGCATGGTTCACACCGTGCGGGCCTTTTCCATGTCCGGAGCCGTGCCTCTCATAACAATCCCAGGATCCTCCTGCGCGGGAGCACGCCCAGGAGGAGGACGTCACGTACGCCGTGGCCGGACGCATCGGCCACGGCTCCGGTGACGAAATCACCCTTCACCAGACGCCTTCTGACGCCAGGACATCGCCGGGACAGGAAAACGCCCCGGGTGGTTCACCACCCGGGGCGTTTCGCCGTACAGGAACTCAGTCGCGGTCGTTGCTGACCGTCGTCTTCTGCACCTGGAGCAGGAACTCGGCGTTGGACTTGGTCTCCCGCATCTTCTCCAGGAGGAGCTCGAGAGCCTGCTGCATGTCGAGGGCGTGCAGCACGCGCCGCAGCTTCCAGACGATCTGGAGCTCGTCCTTCGACATGAGGATCTCTTCCTTGCGGGTGCCGGACGCGTCGACGTCCACCGCGGGGAAGATCCGCTTGTCGGCGAGGGACCGGTTGAGCTTGAGCTCCATGTTTCCGGTGCCCTTGAACTCCTCGAAGATGACCTCGTCCATCTTGGAGCCGGTCTCGACCAGCGCCGTGGCGAGGATCGTCAGGGAGCCGCCGTTCTCGATGTTGCGGGCGGCGCCGAAGAAGCGCTTCGGCGGGTAGAGCGCGGTGGAGTCCACACCACCGGACAGGATGCGGCCCGACGCGGGCGCGGCCAGGTTGTAGGCGCGGCCGAGGCGGGTGATCGAGTCCAGCAGCACGACCACGTCGTGGCCGAGCTCCACCAGGCGCTTGGCCCGCTCGATGGCGAGCTCGGCGACCGTGGTGTGGTCCTCGGCGGGACGGTCGAAGGTCGAGTGGATGACCTCGCCCTTGACCGACCGCTGCATGTCGGTGACCTCTTCCGGACGCTCGTCCACGAGGACGACCATCAGGTGGCACTCAGGGTTGTTGCGCGTGATCGCGTTGGCGATCGACTGCAGCACCATCGTCTTACCGGCCTTCGGCGGCGAGACGATCAGGCCGCGCTGGCCCTTGCCGATCGGCGAGACCAGGTCGATGATCCGCGTGGTGAGGACGTTCGGCTCGGTCTCCAGACGCAGGCGCTCCTGCGGGTAGAGCGGCGTGAGCTTGTTGAAGTCGGGCCGCTGACGGGCCTGCTCCGGCTCCATGCCGTTGACCGTGTCGAGGCGGACGAGCGCATTGAACTTCTCGCGCCGCTCACCGTCGCGCGGCTGCCGGACGGCGCCGGTGACGACGTCGCCCTTGCGCAGGCCGTTGCGGCGGATCTGCGCCAGCGACACGTACACGTCGTTGGAGCCGGGCAGGTAGCCGCTGGTGCGCACGAACGCGTAGTTGTCGAGGATGTCCAGGATGCCGGCGATCGGGATGAGGACATCGTCCTCGCTGATCACGGGCTCGTTGCTGTCGAAGCGGTCGCGGCCACGGCGGTTGCGCTCGCGGAACCTGCCGCGACGGCCGCGCGCGTCGTCGCCCTGGTCACCGCGGCTGTCTCCACGGTCGCCACGGCTGTCTCCACGCTCACCGCGGCTGTCACCACGGTCGCCACGGCTGTCGCTCCGGCCGTCACGGCCGTCACGGCCGTCGCGTCCGTCGCGTCCATCGCGGCCCTGCTGGTCGCGGCCGCGCGACTGACTGTCGCCCGCGTCCGCGGCCCGCTGGTCCGTACGGCTGTCGCGGTCACCAGAGCGGTCACCCGAGCGGTCGCGGTCGCCGGAGCGCTCGCGCCGCTCGCCGCGGCCACGACGCTCGCGGCGGTCGGACCGCTCGCCACGGCTGTCGCCACGCGTGTCCGTCTGGGCGTCGCCCTGGGTCTCGGCGGTGGCGAGGACATCGGCGGTGGTGGAAGAGCCGGTGGAAGTGACGGTGGGAGCAGCGGCGGCGGGAGCGCTGTCCACGCGCTCGGCGGCGGGCTGCTCCTCGCGGGTCTCGGCCACGGGCTCGGCGGGCGTGGCGGGCGCGGACGCGGCGGCGCGGGAACGATCCCTGCGACCGCGAGCGGGGCGTTCGGCGACGGCGGCCGGCGCTTCCGCGGCCGGCTTCTGCTCCGCCTGCGCCTCTCCCGCCGCCCCCTGCTTCTCCTGGATGGCCGCGATGAGCTGGCTCTTGCGCATCCGCCCGATCCCGCTGATGCCGAGACCGGTGGCCATGGCCTGCAGCTCGGGCAGCACCATGCCGGCCAGGCCGGTGCCGGAGCGACGACGCGGTCGAGCCGGGGCAGTGGTGGGGGTGTCGCCGGCGGACTGGCCGTCGGAGAGGAGTTCGGTGGTGTCGCTCAACTAAAGGGTCCTTCCCAGGGGTCGGGCACCGGACTCGTGCGTCCTGGTGTCCCGGTGGTGCGACCCGGCGAGACAGACCGGGTCGGGCTTCGCGAATCTCAGGTGTTGATGACGCTCCGGACTCGCGAGCTGCCAGATGTCGAAGTGGTTCGAACGCGCATGCCTCCGAGAACCCCACCCCTCGTCACGCCGAACGGGGTAACGGGAGGAAACGGTTTCGGGAAAATCGCCCTGCCCGCGTCGAAGGACGCGGAGCGAAGTGCAGCGATGTGCGAATGACAAGCACGCACCCAACACGGGGGCACCTGGTGCGGCTATCAGCCTAACATCACCAGCGCACACAGCTATTCCCTGGAGGTCGAAGAGGCATCAGCGTGTCTCGGGAAACTGAACGCCCGCACCATTCAGGTCGACGTTCAAGGGCTGGATGAGCCAGTCCGTACCCACTTCTGATGCGATCAAATCCTCGGTGTCCGATGTCGAAAAGGCAAGGACCGTCGGACCCGCTCCCGAGACGATCGCGGCAATCCCCGCGGCGCGCAGCCGTCGTACCAGGTCAGCGGTCCGCGGCATGGCGGGCGCGCGGTAGTCCTGGTGCAGGCGGTCTTCGGTGGCGGCGAGAAGCAGGCCGGATTCCGGCATCCGGGTCAGCGCCGCGATGAGCAGCGCCGCCCGCCCCGCGTTGACGGCGGCGTCGGAATGCGGCACGTCCTTCGGCAGAAGTCCGCGCGCCTCCTCCGTGGACAACCGGAAGGCCGGGATCAACGCGACCGGCCGGATGTCGTCGTGCGGGACGAGCTTCACCATACGCGGCGTGCCGGACTGCTCGGTCCACGCGATGGTCAGCCCTCCGGCCAGGCAGGGCGCCACGTTGTCGGGATGGCCTTCCAGCTCCGTGGCCAGCGCGAACGCCTCATCGTCCGACAGGTCCAGCGGCTCGCCCGTACCGGCGGCGGCGGTGGCGAGCGCCCGCGCGGCGAGGATGCCGGCGCAGATGGCGGCGGAGGACGAGCCGAGCCCGCGCGCGTGCGGGATGCGGTTGCGGCAGCGAAGCGTGATGCCGGAGGGTTGCGGAACGCCGATGCGGTCGAACGTGGCCCGCATGGTTTTGACGATCAGATGGCCCTCGCCCGCGTCCAGCTCTCCCGCGCCCTGCCCCTCGACTTCGATGGTCACGCTGTCGCCGGAGAGTTCGGCCTCGATCTCGTCGTACAGGTCGAGTGCGAGGCCGAGGCTGTCGAATCCGGGCCCGAGGTTGGCGCTCGTCGCCGGAACCCGGACGACCACGCTGTTGCTACCGGTCATTCATCACCAGATCCACTACATGATCAGGACAGGATCGGCACCGATCGGGTTACCGCACCGGCGCCTCGTGCGCGATCGGGAACGGCGCGGGCCGGAAGGCCGGCGCCGTTCTCGCGGTCGTGCGGGTCAGGCGAGTTCGAGCGCGGAGGCCGCGGCGTACGCGTCGACGGGGATCGTCACCGGGGCGGGAGCGCCGGAGATCGCCCAGTCGGGGTCCTTGAGGCCGTTGCCGGTCACCGTGCAGACGACGCGCTGGCCCGGGGAGAGCAGCCCCTGCTCGTGTGCCTGCAGCAGGCCCGCGACGCTCGCCGCCGACGCGAGCTCGACGAAGACGCCCTCGCTCTGCGCGAGCAGCTTGTACGCGGAGGCGATCTGGCGGTCGGTCACCGCCTGGATGTCGCCGCCGGACTCGTCACGCGCGGCCTCGGCGAGCTTCCAGGAGGCTGGGTTGCCGATCCTGATCGCGGTCGCGATGGTGTGCGGGTGGGTGACCGGGGCGCCGTTGACGATGGGCGCGGCGCCGCTCGCCTGGAAGCCGAGCATTCGCGGCGTCTTCGTGGCGATGCCGTCCGCGGCGTACTCCTTGTAGCCCATCCAGTACGCCGAGATGTTGCCGGCGTTGCCGACGGGGATGCAGTGCACGTCGGGGGCGTCGCCGAGAGTGTCGACGATCTCGAACGCGGCCGTCTTCTGGCCCTGCAGGCGGTACGGGTTGACGGAGTTGACCAGGGCGATGGGGTAGTTCTCCGCGAGCTTCCTGGTCATCTCGAGGCAGTCGTCGAAGGACCCCTCGACCTGGAGCAGCCGGGCTCCGTGGACGAGCGCCTGGGCCAGCTTGCCCATGGCGATCTTGCCGCGCGGCACGAGCACCGCGCAGGTCAGTCCGGCGCGTACGGCGTAGGCGGCGGCGGAGGCGCTGGTGTTGCCGGTGGAGGCGCAGATCACCGCCTGGGCGCCGTCCTCCACGGCCTTGCTGATGGCCATGGTCATGCCACGGTCCTTGAAGCTGCCGGTCGGGTTGAGACCCTCGACCTTGAGGTAGACGTCACAGCCGGTCATCTCGGAGACGCGCTTGGCGGGCACGAGCGGCGTGCCGCCTTCGAGCAGGGTGACCACGGGCGTCGTAGTGGTCACCGGAAGCCGGTCACGGTACTCCTCGATGAGGCCACGCCAAGCCCTGGTCATGATCGCTCCTCCTACGCGGGCCTCGTCACACGGGCCCACCTGCGGTATTGGCCCTCGAGTTTACGGCCAACCGCTCTACCTGCGGGATCCACCATCCACCTTATGGACATATTTACGGACATGCTGTCGATATACGGGTGCTGGTGCAGTTTCCAGCTATGAGCGAACGAGAAGGTCGCTTCGCCAGCGCCCCGTGCCGCCCTGGGCGACGCGACGGGGCAAAGATTGACGGGAGGGGCAATAGGGTCGTTTCTGACTTGACTCGATCAACGACAAGCGAGGAGGGGCATCGTGACGGGCGACGAGGCCCGGCCGAGGATTCGGCACAACGACTATTCTCCTGTGACCCCCGCGCCGATCGGCCGCTGGAACCCCGAACTGCCGGTCAGCGTGATCATTCCCGCGCACGGCGGCCAGCACCGGCTCGACCTCGTCCTCGCCTCCCTCGCGGCGCAGAGCTACCCGGCCCCGCTCACCGAGGTCATCGTGGTGGACGACGGCAGCAGTCCGCCTCTCCGGCTGCCGGAGATCCGGCCGGAGAACACGCGGTTGATCCAGTCCCCGCCGGACGGGCGGGGCGCGGGCCACGCCATGAACGCCGGGATCGCCGTCGCCGAGGGCGAGGTCGTCCAACGGCTCGACGCCGACATGGTCATCCACCGTGAGCACCTGGAGGCCCTGCTGCGCTGGCAGCACCTGACCGACTACCTGGTGACCTTCGGCGGCAAGAAGTTCGTGACCGAGCCACCACTGCGGCCCGGCGAGGTGTTCGAGGCGGTCGGAAAGGGTGAGCTGGAGTCCCTGTTCGCCGATTCTGAGCTGGTGTCCAGCTCGACGGAGGAGACGGTCCGCCGCCTCGACGGGCTACGCGCCAGCCGGAACCCGTACCAGACCTGCACGGGGCCGACCGTCTCGCTGCGCCGCACCCTCCTCGACAAGGTCCGCGGGTTCGATCCGGCGGTGGTACGCGGGCAGGACACGGAGTTCGCGTACCGGTTGGCCCAGGAGGGCGCGGTGTTCGTCCCCGACTTCTCGGCCAGGGCGGTCCACCTCGGGCTGCCCGCCCAGCGGGGCGAGCACAGGGAGGCGATCGTGCGGCTGGTGGAGACCTATCTGGCGCATCAGGTCCCGCTCCGCCGCGACCTGCGCAAGGAGTGGGGGCGCGGGTGGGCCGTGCCGTACGTGGAGATCGTCCTCGACGTGTCGGCGGGCCCGGGTGCCGTCCCGCCGGGGACGGCCCAGGCGGCGCGGGCGGCGATCTCGGCCGCGCTCGGCGGGACGGTGTCCGATGTGCGGATCAGCCTGGTGGGGCCGTGGTCGCGGCTCGGCGATGTCCGTGTGGGCGATCCCCTGTTCGACCTGGTCCTGTTGCGTGAGGGCTTCGAGCGAGACCCTCGGGTACGGCTCGTCGAGGAGATTCCGCCGTCGGCGGCGCCGACGCCGTTCCGGTTCACAGGACCGCTCGGCCACCCGCTCGCGCCGGACACGCTTGAGCGCATGACGAAGGCGATGACCGAGGAGCGGCTCGGCATGCTGGTCGTGACGTTCCCGGACGGCGGCACGGCGACGCTCAGCCGGACCGAGGCCGTGAACCGTGCCCGCCTCCTCGCGAGCCCCGGCGAGCCTCTGGAGTCCGTGGTCGACCTCACCCACGGCGTACGGCACGCCGAGCCGGCCCAATTCTGGGACGCGGACGCGGCGGACCGCAGCGCGCGGACGACCGCGCAGCACCATCCGCACCGGACAGGGCGCGACGAGACGGCGGGAGCGCGGCCGGCGCCCAAGCCAGCCGCCGATACTACGGCCGATACCGCAGCCGATACCAGGGCCGATACTGCGGCCGATGCGGCACCTGTCTCGGCGTCGGCGAAACCGGCCGCGCCGGCGCGGCGCTCCGGCTTGCTGGACCGCCTTCGGGGGATGCGCTGACGCGGCGCCGCGACACCTGCCGGTCGCGGCGCGGCCCCAGTCCAGCGCGGTGCGGTTCGCCCGATATCGCCGCCGAGTTCCCGGCGCAGGACGCTAATGCCCCTCCCGTCAATCTTTGCCCCGTCGCGTCGCCCAGGACGGCACCTCGCTGCGTTGTCGTCGTCGGCCGTAGGCTCCGCTACGACCTCCTCCTCCGCCTTGCGATGCACCACCCTGGACACCGCTCCTTCCGGGCAAACCTTGCCGGTCACGGCACTAGCGGGTGAACAGGGCGACCGTGAGGCCGGGCAGTTCGGCGGAGTGCCAGGAGAACTCGGCCTCCAGCCCGGCGCGGCGTGCGGCGGCGACTTGGGGGAATCTGTCGCCGTCGAGGCCGGCCTGCTTGGTGCCGCGCCACACGATCCAGACCCGATCCCGTCCCTTCAGCACCGTGTCGAGATCAGCCCGCTCTGGATAGCCGAGACCACGGGGATCGGGCGCGGTGCCGATCCCTGCGACGTCTTCGGGGAGGCGGTCGCCTCCGTAGTAGCGGAACCCGGTGCGCAGCCAACTCTGGCCGTACAGAATCGCGTCACCTGGCTGGAGCGCGGCCTCGATGACGCGGCTCGCGCCTCGGAAATCCTCGTAGTGACCGTTGTCGGAGCGGTAGGCGATCTGCACGGGGAGTGCGATCAGGGCGAGCACCAGACTGGGCAGCACGGTCACAGCGGTGGAGAGCCCCGGCCGCCGTGAGAGTCCAGGGAGCGACGCCCAGGGGACCGCCGCCAGGCCGATGCCTCCGAGCAGGGCCAGGCCCGGAACCGTC
Organism: Microtetraspora sp. NBRC 16547; assembly: GCF_030268965.1. Taxonomy (GTDB): domain Bacteria; phylum Actinomycetota; class Actinomycetes; order Streptosporangiales; family Streptosporangiaceae; genus Microtetraspora. Next base: position 40,968 of record NZ_BSSE01000015.1, read on the forward strand.
ACGAAGAGGTAGCGGTCCACGTAGACCGGCATCACGGCGTACGAGATCACGAGCATCAACAGCGGTGGGAGGACGAACCAGAACGCCGCCCCGACGGCCCAGGCGGCGCCCGACCGGTCGCGCACGGGTCGCCGGGACCGTAGCCACAGCACAGCGGCCCCGGCGAACGCCGCGATCAGCAGCAGCGTCCCGGCGACCTGATCGCCGGTGGCCATCTTGGGGAACTTGAGCAGGATCGACGGGTCCTTGAGCGGGATCCAGCTGATCGCATGGCGCTCGCCGAACCCGATGGCGGCGAAAGCCGCGGCGGGCAGGCATCCGAGGGCGACCGCGGGCAGCAGGTGACGGACCGTCATACGCGGGGGCAGCGCCCACAACGCGATCACGAGTTGCGCGGGGACGACCAGCATGGCGAACAGATGCGTACACCCCAGCAGCGCCACCGAAGCGCCGTACAGCGCCAGCCGCCGCCCGGTCGGTCGCGTGACGGCCCGGTGCAGTGCCCAGAACGAGATCACCGCCGCCGCGGCGGCGAACGCGTACGGCCGGGCGTTGGCCCCGTGGTAGGACACGGCGGGCAGCACCGCGAAGAGCCCGGCGGCGGCGAGGCCCGCCCGCGAGCTGTGCAGGCGCCGCCCGAGATCGAGCAGGAAGGCCGCGGCGACACCGATCGCGACGGCGGACGGCAGCCTCAGCCACCACTCCGAGTCGCCTGCCATCCCCCAAAAATGCATGAAGGTGTAGTACGGCAGGAAATGTCCATCAATGTTCTGCGCAAGCGTCCACAATCCAGAAAGCGAACGGCCCGCGGCACCATAGGTGGCCATCTCGTCCCCGGAAAGCGAAGGTCCGCCGGATCCGAGGATCGCGACGCAGGTCGCCACGGCACCCGCCGCGACGGGCATCCTCCACGACCCCGTCCGTCCCCGTTCTTCGCTATTTGTGGCACTTGCGGCAATCTGCGTCAGATTGGCCATCTGCGGACCATAGCAGTCTGTTGCCGAAACGATCTGGTCCTTCGCCTGGCAAGCGCGCGCGGCGTCGTGGAACCGACCCCGTACTTCCCCATAAGATCCACCCGGCCGACCTTAAGGGCGGCCGGGTTCGCCTGTCAGGGGAGCCGACAGCGCACCGCAGAGTCTCCGGAAGCCGGAGTCAGCCCGTCAGGGGGTCTCGTCGCCTTCGACGCGCATCACACCGGCGACCGCGCGAACGATGTCCATCTCGCGCAGGCTCTCGATGGTGGCCGAGAGCGCGGCGTCGCTGGCCCGGTGGGTGACGAGGACGAGTTGGGCGTCGTCACCCCTGCCCTCCTGGCGGACGGTCTGGATCGACACGTCGTGCTTGGCGAAGATCTCGGCCACCCTGGCGAGGACGCCCGGCTTGTCGGCCACGTCCAGGGAGACGTGGCAACGCGTGACACTCTCGCCCATCGGGTGGACCCGCAGGTCGGCGTAGGTGGACTCCTCCGGGCCGCGGGTGTTCGCGATGCGGTTGCGCGCCACGGCGACGATGTCGCCGAGCACCGCCGACGCGGTGGGCGCGCCGCCCGCGCCCGCGCCGTAGAACATCAGACGCCCGGCCGACTCGGCCTCCACGAACACGGCGTTGTACGCCTCGCGGACACCGGCCAGGGGGTGCGACCTCGGGATCATGGCGGGGTGGACCCGGACGCCCACGGAACGACCGTCGTCCGACCGCGCGCAGATGGCGAGCAGCTTGATGACGTATCCCATGGCCTTCGCCGAGGCGACGTCGGCGGCGGTGATCTCGGTGATGCCCTCGCGGTGCACGTCGGCGGCGGTCACCCGGCTGTGGAAGGCGATCCCCGCGAGGATCGCCGCCTTGGCCGCCGCGTCGAAGCCCTCGACGTCGGCGGTCGGGTCCGCCTCGGCGTAGCCGAGCGCCTGGGCCTCCTCCAGCGCGTCGGTGAACGAGGCGCCGGTGGAGTCCATCTTGTCGAGGATGTAGTTGGTGGTGCCGTTGACGATGCCGAGCACCCGCTGCACGCGGTCACCGGCCATCGACTCCCGCAGCGGGCGCAGCAGCGGGATCGCCCCCGCGACACTGGCCTCGAAGTAGAGGTCGGCGTTGTTCTCGCGCGCGGCGCGGTGGATGGTCGCGCCGTCCTCGGCCAGCAGCGCCTTGTTCGCGGTGACCACGGACTTGCCCGAGGCCATCGCCGAAAGGATCAGCGACCTGGCCGGCTCGATCCCGCCGATCACCTCGACCACGATGTCGACGTCGTCGCGGGTCACCAGGCTCTCGGCGTCCGTGGTGAGGAGCGCCGGGTCGATGTCGGCGTCCCGCTTGCGGCCCGGCTTGCGCACCGCCACGCCGACGAGCTCCAGGGGGGCGCCCACGCGGGCGGCGAGGTCGTTCTCCTGCTCGCGCAGGAGCCGGACGACCTGCGAGCCGACGACCCCGCAGCCGAGCAACGCGATTTTCAGAGGTTTGGTCACAGTTGTCCCCTCAGGAGGTCGTCCTCGGTCTCCCGGCGCACGATGACGCGCGACTGGCCGTGGGACACCGCCACGACGGCCGGCTTGGGCAGGTAGTTGTAGTTGTTGGCGAGCGAGCGGCAGTAGGCCCCCGTCCCGGCCACGGCGACCAGGTCGCCGGGCGTGAGGTCGGCCGGGAACCACAGGTCGCGCACGATCATGTCACCGCTCTCGCAGTGCTTGCCGACGAGACGGGAGAGCATCGGCTCCGCCTCGCTCTCGCGCGAGGCGAGCACGGCCGTGTAGTCGGCGCCGTACAGCGCGGTGCGGATGTTGTCGCTCATGCCGCCGTCGACGCTGACGTAGCTGCGCAGGCCCTCCACGTCCTTGACGGTGCCGACTTCGTAGAGCGTGACTCCGGAGAGGCCGGCGATGGACCGGCCCGGCTCGACGGTCAGCCGGGGCATGGGCAGGCCCGCCGACTCGCACATCTTGGTCACGATGTCCCGCAGGCCGTCCGCGAGGACCTTGACGTCAAGGACGTCGTCGCCGTGGACGTACGGGATGCCGTAGCCGCCGCCGAGGTCCAGCTCGGGCAGGACGACGCCGTGCTCCTCCTTGACCTCCACGAGCAGCGCGGCGAGACGACGCGCCGCGACCTCGAACCCGGCGGTGTCGGTGATCTGCGACCCGATGTGGGAGTGCAGGCCGACCAGTTCGAGCTGGGGCAGGGCGAGGATGCGCCGGACGGCCTCCGCCGCCGCGCCGCTGCTCAGCGACAGGCCGAACTTCTGGTCGTCGTGCGCCGTGGCGATGAACTCGTGCGTGTGGGCCTCGACGCCCACGGTGACGCGGATCATGACCTTGGGTCGCGCGCCGTACTTGTCCGCGAGGAACCCGAGCCGGGCGATCTCCTCGTAGGAGTCGACGACGATGTGGCCGACGCCGACCTCGACGGCCCGCTCCAGCTCGGCGAGCGACTTGTTGTTGCCGTGCATGGTGATGCGCTCAGGGGGGAAGCCCACGCTGAGCGCGACCGCGAGCTCGCCCGCGCTGCACACGTCGAGACCGAGGTCCTCCTGCTGGATCCAGCGGGCGATCTCCCTGCACAGGAACGCCTTGCCCGCGTAGTGGACCTCGCCGTCGTCGAACGCCGCGCGATATTCGCGGCAGCGGGAGCGGAAGTCCTCCTCGTCGATGACGTAGAGCGGCGTGCCGTACTGCGCGGCCAGGTCGCGCACGTCCACACCGCCGACGGTGATCGCGCCGTCGATCCGGCCGGACGTTCGCGTCCAGATCGCCGGTTCGAGGGCGTTCAGATCAGCGGGGGCGAGCGGTGGACGTTCCTCGGGCAGCGCTTCGGCGTGCCCGTCACCGGCGGAATGGGCGAATCGGCTCACCCGAACGAGGCTATCCGACCCCACCGCCATTGCGAGACGGATGACCAATTGGCGAGACGCGTGACCATAGGAAATGCGGCTATTTCATGATTTCAACGAAAAATTCGTTGCACAGCCTCGAAGATAACGGACCTCCTTTGCCGCGCCCCGGGGCGCCCCTCCCCCGCGGATCTCCCGGCCCCCGCCGCGGTCGCCGGTCGTCGCCATCGGTCGTCGCAGTCGGTCGTCGCCGTCACAACCGGTCGGGCAAGGGGACGGCGAAAAGGGCGGCCAGGACGGTTCGTACGGCCGTCGCCAGCCAGAGCCTCGCGGTGTGGACGTCGTTCACCGGCTGATCGCCCACCGGGACGGCCGGGGCGTGCTCGTGCGCGTCGTGGTAGGCGAGCGCGAGCTGGCCGGCGTACGCCTCCCAGGCCGGATCACGACTGGCCGCACGGGTCGGCAGCTCGGCGAGCAGCCGGAGCACCGCCCGATCGTGGGGATCGTCCAGCGGCTCGGGCCGGAATCCCTCCTCGGGAACGCCGAGATCACGCGCCCACCGCTGTACGGCCGCCGCCCGCGCGTGCGCGTACCGGACGACGAACCCGGGGTTGTCCCACGTACGCGGGAAATCCGGAGCGAGCGCGGCGCGTTCGCGGATCTCGGGCGGTCCCTTCCGCACGATCTCACCGGCGACCTCACCCGGCCGGCTGACCGCGATCAGGAGGAACCCGTCGGGCCGGACCCGGACGTCGTCGATCCCGTCGCGGCGGCGAAGCCGTACCGCGATCTCCTCGGCGACCTCGCGCGGCGGGCGGCCGGACGCGACGCGGAGGGCGACCGGCGAGCCGTAGACCGCCTCCCGCGCCCACGAGCCCCAAGGAACGGGCAGCGCGCCGATGAGCCCGGCAAGCTGGTCAGGGGTCACCCAGGCAGCGTAAGGCCGCCCCGGCTCCACCGGTTCACCGTGGACGCCACTCCGCATGCCCCCGCGCCGACGGCCGACTCACCCGCACCGACTCACCCGCGCCGATTCACCCGCGCCGACCGGCCGGGCGCGACGGAGGCGTGCGAAGGACCGGTCAGATCAGGGCGACGGGCTCCGCGGGGAAGTAGCCCTGGAGCCGGGCGGAGCCGAGCAGGCGGCCGACCGCCGACTCGCGCACGCAGATATAGGAGTATCGGTCGCCGGAGTACACCCGGACGCCGTCGGCCCGGCACTGGCGCATCAGCACCTCGTCCCATTCGTCGGAGACGTCGGCGAAGCCCAGGTCGGTGAGCGCCTGGCGGCGGCCGAGCAGGGTTCCTCCCCCGATTTCCGGCAGGAACCTGTGCTCGGCGCCCGGCTGGCGGAGCAGCGTGGCCCCCGCCTCGGGCAGGTACGCGTAGAACGACGCCTTGCCGACGATCTCGGCGTCGCTCGAGCCGAAGTAGCGGACGAGGTCGGACAGATAGTGCTGCCCGTACACGTCACGGGGGTCGAAGACGGCGACGTAGTCGCCCTCCGCGAGCCGCAGCGCCCGGTCGAGCGCCGCACCGCGCGTCATCGGGACGTCGGCCACCCGTACGACGATGTCCTGGAGGACGGCCGCGACCGTCTGGAGCGGAGTGAGGATCTGACGGGCGCTCTTCTCGACCAGCACGGCGTCCACGCCCTCGGCGACGATGACGAGCTGCCCCGGCACATGGATCTGGCGCGCGATCTGGTCCAGGAGGTGCTCCAACTCGGCCGCTCCGTTGACGGCCGCGATGACCGAGACGGTGCCCGTGTTGCGGACGTTCGGCAGCCCGACCACGTCGAACACCGGGTCGAGCAGCGACGTGACGGGAACGGTCCGACGCCAGCCGAGATGGGCCTCGCGGTCGAGGCCGCCGGCGTCCGAGAGCAGCGCCTCGGCCTGCGCGACGGTCACCTCCGGTTTGACGCCCGCGGCCAGCCTCAGCACGGGCGTGGCGCAGGCGGCGATCTCGGCGACGACCCGCGCGTCGACATCGGCCACGGCGACCACCAGCCCGGCCCGCCGGTACGCGGTCAGCACGTCGTCATAGGACGTCTTGTCGTCGTCCTGACCCGGCAGTGGCTGCCAGCCGCGTCCGCCGTGGGAGGAGTCCGCCCCCTGCGGCCGGGGCGCCCCGTCCGCAGCACCGTTCGCAGCACCGTTCTTAGGGGCGGCCCCCGCCGGAACCTGGGTCTGATCCTGGTCCGGCTCCGCGGCGGCCGCGTCGGACGGCCGCGCGGGCGCGGGGAGAACCACCGCGCCCAGCGTGAAGACATCGGACGTACGGCCGCCGACGGCCGGAATCGGGTTGTGGACGCGCGGCTGCACGGCCAGCGGGAGGACACCCACGCGGTCGTGGCGCAGGGCGGCCCGCCATTCCCGGACGCGTGCCTCGGTCGTCGTCAGGACGTACTCGAAGTGCTCGGCCGCGAGGACCGCCCGCGAGACGGACCCGCCGGAGTGCCAGAAGACGGTCTTGACGCCGCGCTTGCGGCACGCCTCCACGAGGTCGCGCAGCGCCCGCGTCTCCCCGGCCAGAGCCTCCAGCCAGCGCCCGCCGTTGCCCTGCCGGGGGCCGGGCTGTACGGACTCGACGAAGAGCAGGTGCGGCTGGTGCTGGTCGAGCATCGCGGCCCAGTTCTCCGGGCCGAAGTTGGTCACCTGCCGCCACTCGTAGCGCAGCATCGCCTCGGTCTGCCGGTCCACGATCGCGGCGACGGTGAGGTACGGCCTGGCCAGCGGCCCCTTGGGCACCTCGAAGCCGTCGGCCATGGGAGCCGACGCCTGGGGCGCCCTCGGATCGGGAGCGACGGCCGCCGGGGTCTCGGGGACCGCGGAAGGCTCCGGCCCGAAGTCCGAGCGCTTGGGCGCGGGCGGCTTCTTCACCGGCTCCTTCAGGGTCTTGGCGACCGTTCCGGGGTTCTTGGTGTGCAGGGCGTCCCCAAGCTTGAGCCAGCGGCTCTCCTGCACCGACGCGAGCTTCCAGTTGGCGACCTCGGTCTGGTAGCGCTGCTCGGCCAACTGCTTGCCGAGCTGCGTGTTCTGCCGTTCGGCCGTCCTCGCCCGGGCCTCCGCCTCCCGCATCCGCGTCAGAGCGTCGGCCTCCGAGCGCGCCGCGTCGTCGAGCCGCCGCTGGTAGTCGGTGAGCAGCCGGGCCAGCTCCGCCGCTCCGGCGGCCTCCTCGACGGCCTGCGCCAGTGCGCGTTTGACGCTCTCGAGGTCGCTCGTCTCGCTCATGGGTCACTCCGCGGTAGTCCGAAAAGGCGGGAGTCACAATATTCGCAGATCACTCGGATCAATCTCCGCCCGCCGAAGCGCACCGGAGCAGTCGAAGCTCCCTCACCGCCCCCTCGCCGTTCTCTCACACCGTCATCACCGACGAGCTGTCCGCGAGGGTCGCGACCTATCCGCCGCTCTGCGGCGTCCTCTACGCCGTGACACCGCCCATGCCGTTCACCGAGTATGTCCGTTTCGTTAACAGGTGAGAAACAAAAGATAATCTGCGATGAACAGGAGTCGTGTCACACAAAGGGGGCGAATGTGACTGATGCGTTCGGGGCGACGATCGAAGACCTGGCCGCGCAGTACAACGAGCAGATCCGCCACGTTCGTGAGATGTACGGCCGGCGCAACGAGCTCGCGTCCGAGGCATGGTCACCTGACGGCCTGGTCGGCGTCACCGTAGGGCCACACGGACAGGTACGCGCGATCGAGCTGAATCCGCGCGTGTACCGCAAACTGTCCCCTTCGGAACTCGCCCAATCGATCATGGAGCAGATCGGCCGGGCCACCGCGGTCGTCTCCCAGCAGGCCAAGGAGCTCATGGAACCGTTCATGCCCGCCGACCTGCCGTACGAGGAGATCTTCGGCGAGAACGTGAACCTCGACGCGTTCCTGCCGCAGCCCGTCGAACTCCGCGAGGGATCGGACCGGCCAGAGTGACGGGATCCGGCTTCTACGTGAAATGGTCGGCGCTGCGCCGCGAGGCCGTGGTCGTCGACGAGCTCAGGAGAAACGCGGTCTCGGCACGGGATCGGCTGCGCGCGGCCTTCGACCGGGACGGACGGGCCCTCGGCAGCGATCAGTACGGAGCCGAGCTGGAGAAGAAGATGCCCGCGATCACTGAGGGGATCTTCACGGCATTCCAGAAACACATCGACGAGCTGGACCGCATCGCCACCGGGCTCCGCACCGGCTCCATGACATACGAGCAGGCCGAACACGCCAACGAGATCGGCACGTGATCGCTCGTGGGATTCGATGGAATTCTGGTCCCTGACTGGGCCAAACCCTATGTCGGCTGGGTGGTCGGGATGGACTGGCCCGAAGGCGATGAGACGGGCTGCTTCCGGCTCGCCGACGCCTGCGTGACCGCCGCCCACGAGGTCGTCGCGGGGACCAGGGCCGACCAGCCCGAGAGCGCGACCAAGATCGGCCAGGCGTGGGACGGCGAGGCCCACCTGGCCTTCGCCGAGCACGTGTCCAAAGTCTCCGGCAAGCAGGTGGCGGACCTGGTCAAGCGGCTCATCGACGCCGCCATCGCCCTCAACAACGTCGGCGTGCAGATCCAGTACGCCAAGTACATGATCGAGGCCACCGTGTGGCTTCTGATCGTGCAGCTCGGTTACCTGCTCGCCATCGCCGTACCGAGCGGCGGCTCGAGCCTGGCACTCATCCCCGCGCGCGTGCAGCTCGCTCGCCTGACAGTCGCGCAGATCGCCAAACGAACCCTGACCAACATCATGCTGTTCGCCGGCATAGTCGCCGGCATGGACGCCGGCGTTCAGCTCCTGCAGATGGGACAGGGCCGCAGGGACGACCTGGACGGACGGCAGCTCGTGGTCTCCGCGCTGACCGGCGGCGCGATGGGAGGACTCATGGGGCTGCTGTCGGGCGGGCTGTCCCGCATGGCGACCCCGGCCCTACGGGCGGGCCTGTCCCGGGCGGAGATGTCGACCGCGGAGAAGCTCCTGGCCTCCGCCAGCTCGTCCATCTACGGTCAGGCCGCCCAGTACGCGCTGACCGGCGGCATCACCACCGCCGGCAGCATGGTCATTGAAGGCGACTTCAGCTGGGACATGCTCGCCAAAGGCATCACGTCGAGCGCGCTGGGCGCCGACGGTCAGCACCTGACCACATCCGTCCCTCACCACAGCACGTCGGCACCCCATCCCACGTCCCATGTCCCGGGCGCCGATCCCCCGGCCGGCCCCGGCCACGACTCCACCCTCGCCCGGGCCGCCGACACCACGACCGGCCCCGGCCACAGCACCACGCTCGCTCAGGCCGCCGACACCACGACCGGGACGGCGCCTCACATCCCCGCACGTGACGGCGGATCGGCCCGCTCCCCCCATGCCGGTCAGGACGGTTCGCTCGCCACGGGGATGCCGACGCGTCCGGCACCCGACGGCGCGCCCGCCGACGGCGGACGGCGTCCCGCCGAGCGGGGCACCACCGAGCGGGGCACCGGAACCGAACAGCCGTCGCGGCCGAAGGAGCAGGGCCGTGCCCCGGCCGCGGATGCAACCCAAAGGCCGGCGCCCCGTACGGCGGAGAGCAGTGCGCCCGTCGCCCGCAACACGGCGGAACGGGCCGACGGCGGCGCTCCACCGGCATCCCAGCGGACGTCCCAGCAGACAACGTCAGTTTCGGAAGCCCCGACCGGCCGGATCGAGAAGCTTCTCAACCACAGCGCCGAGCCGGAGACGACCGGCGGGCGGTCCTCCGGCGCGCACGCGGCGGACGGCCCCGAGCCGCGAACGTCGGATGTCGGTCCGCGACCGGGAGGCGACGAAACGCGACCGGGAGGCGAGCCCACACGAACGGAGTCGACGCTCCCCGACGGTTCTCCGCACACCGACACGGCCACACCGGCCTCGGCACACGACCGGCGGGTGGCCGACGCCCCCGCGCCGCCCGTGCCGCCAGCGGATCCGGCGGACGCCGGACGCGGCCAGACCCGGGTGCCGTTCGACTTCGAGAGGTTCTACAACGATCCCCGCTGGGCCGCGGAGGCCACCAGGTTCGAGCAGCGCCTCGGTGCCCACTACTTCAACAACCCGCAGAACATCGACGCGGCCCGCACGGCGCTGGGAAAACTGCGGGATGTCCTCATGGCGCTCACTCCCCGCGGAGCGGACGAGAGCCCGGCCGCCTTCGCACGGCGGGTCGAGAGCGCGTTCTTCCGCGACGACAAGGACGCCCACAGCAGCGCGGGGCAGGTGGGGACCGGGCTGACGGTCGACGACCTGCTCCGCAAGGGGAACCTCCGTGAGGTGATGACGGCCTTCTACAACGCCGCGTACTTCAACCGCGACAATCCGCAGACCCTCGCGAAGACGATTCTCGACGTCATCGACGGCAAGAGATGGGAGGAGGCCCGGGCCGCCGGCGTGGACCGCGACGAACTCACGCGCATGCGGCGGCAACTCGACGAGAGCGCGAACCGCGCGATCCTGGGCCGTCTTGAGGAGAGGTTCACTCCCGGCGAGTTCCGGTTCGCCCGCGACCCGTTCGGAACCGGCAACGTGATCATGCTGTCGGAGCGCGGCGTGAGGGATCTGGCCGACGTGATCAAGAGCCAGGCGAGCCGGCACGACCGCACCCCCGAGGAGCAGCAGCGGCTCGGCCTCATCACGACTCCGGCCCATTACGAGGGCCTGAACACGCCCCTTGGCCGGTTCGAGCGGGCCTTCATCGAATCGATCACCGACGGCCCCCTGCGCCCGGATACCCCACTGCCCTGGAGGGAGGGGGTGACCGCGCACGAGACCACGTCGAGCCGGTGGGCCAGGCAGGTGGCCGGTGACGGCTTCCCCGTGGTCGACGGAGTGTCGGCGACGACCACCCGCATGCTGGCGGCGGTCAAGTTCCTCGATCTCGGCCGGGGGACGACCGAGCACTTCGTCGGCGCGCTGATGGGCTGGATGCTGCCCGGCCGCGACCATTCGCTGTTCGAGATCATCCGGGGCGCGCAGATCGCCGGCTTCGGACGGCCGGACTTCGAACCGGGCGCTCGGCCCAGTGCCGTGGACCTGTACCGGAGCCTCCCCGACCTGGACCTCGGCACCCTGCGGACCGAGATCCTCCCTGACGGGCTGTTCCCCCACGAGGCGCAGTACCTCCACCATGCCACCGACCCCGGCGGCTTCTCCGAAACACAGCACCACAAGGTGCGGGAGGCCACCGAACGGCTGTGGCCGCAACTGGAGAGCGGACGGGTGACCGACCCCCACCTCGCCGAGTGGCTGCACCGCAACGGGATCGACCCGATGGACACGGCCAGGGTGCGGGAGCTGGGCGAGCGGTTGTCGCCGGCACACGTGACGGCGCTGACCGTCTACACCCGGCACAGCCACTACTTGATCAACAACGTCACGCGGACACAGCTGTGGACCGGCGGCGTGTCCGAGGCGGCCGTACGAACGAGGATGGTGCAGAAGGTCCAGGATCTCGCGACGAACTATCTGGGCAACCTCGCGACAGGCGAAAAGGCCCTGCCGCTCCCGCTGGCGCTGCGTCCGCTCCTGCATGTGGGAGAAGGCCACCTGGACTCGCGCTCACCGCTCAGCCCGCACGCCCAGAGCTGGATCGACGCGGCACATCAGGCCGAAGACGCGAAGCACCGAAGCCAGGAGCACCGGGCTGCCGGCAGAACGGCGGAGGCGCGGCAGGCCGAGTCGGAAGTGAGGGAGGCCCGCAAGGCGCAGCGCGCCGCCTGGCGCGAGATCCGTGAGCTGCTCGACACCGCGACACCACGCCTGTTCGAGGAGATGCGCTGGCACGCGGACATGGTGCACGACGCCATGATGCAGCTGCCCGCGCTCGGCAGTCCCGACCATCCGGTGCTCGCGTACCGCGGTGACTGGATCACGCCGGTTCACTCACCCATTTACGGGTCGAAACTGTTCCCGCACGGAACGGCGCGGGAGTTCCTGAGCGTGAGCCGGCTGCTGGAGGTGGCCGTGCGGTTCATGGCGGAGAACCCGGCAAGTGATCGGAAGGTGCTGGTCGTCTACCACCTCACCGGCGGCCAGGCCCGCGACATATCGGTCTTCTCCTCCTTCGCGGCGGACCAGGAGGCGGTCTTCCCGCCCCATTCACGCATGAGACGCGTCCAGAATCCCGAGTTGGCGGAACGGGTCCGCGCGGATGTGGAGAGAGCAGCGGCGGACATGGTGCGCCGCGGCGTGCTGCCGAAGGTCCCGGGCGGCTATGAAATCATCGTGATGGAGGAAGGCTGATATGGCGACCGAGTGGGCGGAGCTGGACGAAGAGGCCTGGCGGATCTTCGGCGGTCTCCACCGGCTGCTCCTGCGCCTGGCCGGGCGGTTCCCCGACGAGCTGCTGAGTCACGCCCGCGCGATGCTGGGGCAGGGCGACCTGGCGTACCTCCCCGACACGGTGACGGGTGCGGCGGTGGGGCTCGGGGTGTCCATGGCGCCGGCCGAGGTGGACCTCCTCCGCCACGTGGTGGAGGCGCTGGGAGACGGAGGAGAGCCGCCGAGTGGGGCGGACCAGGTGCCGCTCTCCGAGGTGGTCCCGGCGACCGATCACCGTTTCGCCCCCGCGCCGCCCGCGGTGCTGGCGTCGGCCGGGGCGCGCATCCCGGCCAGCCTGGACCTGACCGGCGAGCCGGGGGCCGACCTCGACAACCTCGACGACCTCGACGACCTCGACGACCTGAGGGACGAGCTGACCGATCTCACGGACGACCTCGTCGTCGACGCGCTCTCCGAGCACGCGGGCGTCGTGGCGATCTGGCGTACCTGGCGATTCGGACCGGCGGGGCCGCCGGACGGAGGACAGAGGGTGTACCTCGCCGAGGTGGAACCGGGCGTCCGGGCATGGGAGCTGACCCTGGACGCCCAACGCGAACTGGTCCAGATGGACGTGGAAGCTCCGCAGGTCGAGGTGTTCTGGACCGGAGACGAGCTGCCTCCCTACCATCGGGCGGCGCGAGATCACGCGGCGCTGCTCTGGAACCGGCCCTGAGCGGAGCCGGTCGGCAGGCCACGCCTTCCTGAGGGCACGCGGGAAAGCGGAGGCCGCGATTCCGGCGAGTTTCCCATGGAAGATCGCCGGTCACGTGGGACGTGGACGGCGACCGCGGGTTCCGCGCGTCATGTGTTGGCGGCGCGGATCCGTAGACTCTCCGGTCGAGGTAGAAGGAGGGCAAACGGTGCGCAAAGGTGAATGGCCGCGATACCAGGCCAGGCCGTACGTGTGTGGTGCCATCGGGCCCTTCGATCCGGCCCGCCTCGACGTGCTGGCCCGCTCCGGCCCCGCCGTGCGGCTCGTGCACCGCGCCCAGGACGCGGCCCTCCTCGGCTCCGCCCCCATCCCGCCGTACGGCACCGCCGCGCCAACGGCGGGCCCGCAAGACCGCACGGAAGGCAGCCGGGAACGCGGGCCCGCGGGCGGCTCCGGACCGGCGGCCTTCGCGTGGGGAGGCCGCCTCCAGGCCGTCGCCCTGGGGCCCGCGTCCGGGACGGGATCAGGATCGGGATCGGGATCGGTCGCGGGCGTGCCGACCGGGACGGGTGCGCGGCCGGGGTGGCTGACCGTCGCCGAGACCTACGAGACGCCCGGCCTCATCGACGAGCCGGACGACGTGATCCTGCACACCGGGGCGTTCGGCCTGGATGACGTCTACTACCTGGCAGACGGGGACGCGATCTATTTCGCGGGCCTGATCGAACCGCTGCTCGCCCTGGCGCGCACGCCGCATGAGGTGAACTGGGACGCCTGGGCCGCCATACTCAAGCTGACCTTTCCGCTGCTTGAGGACACTCCGTACCGGCAGATCAAGCGGCTGCCCGGCTCCTCCGCGCTGATCTGGTCGCGCGTCGACCGGCGCGTGCGGGTTGACCGGCGGGCGCCGCGCTGGGTGCGCGAGGAGCCGTTCGACCGGGGCGTGACGGGCGGCGACCTGGTCGCGCTGCTACACGACGCGCTCGAGCCGTACGACCGCGTCCTGGTCCCGGTGAGCGGCGGGTACGACTCGCGGCTGCTGGCGAGCATCGCGGTGGACAGGAAGATGGACGTCGAGTCGTGGACGACCAGCCCGGACGACGGGCTGGACAACGACATCGACTTCGCCCGGTACATCACCCGGGAACTCGGCCTGCCGCACCGAATCGTCCCGCAATATCCCGAAAAATACCCGGAAGAGGCGCTATGGGCGGCGCGGCGGCTGGAGTATCTGACCAGCCACCACGCCTGGTACTCCCCGTTCGCCCGTGAGGTCCACGCCGCCGGACGGCCGGTGGTGGACGGCCTGGCCGGCGGCCCGCTGATGAAGAACTTCCTCATCACCGCCGACGCCGTGGACGCCGGGACCGGCGCCTCCCGCCGCGAGGCGCTCCTGGCCGCGCTGGCGACCGGCGAGCCCCACATGCCCGTCCTCGGCGACGCCGCGCTCGGCTGGATGGACGGCCGGGTCCGTGCGGCCTTCACCCGGGCGACCTCGATGTTGCACGGCCACCGCTCCGAGCTGCCGCTCAGCGTGCTGCACACGCGCACCGCCCGGGGCATCGCCCGCTCCCCGGTCAACCTGGTGGGCCCGGAGGCCACGCCGGTGTTCCCGTTCCTGCACCCGGAGTTCTTCGACGCGGCGCTCTCGGTGCCCGTGGCCCGCAAGGAGGGCGGGAAGTTCTACCGGGAGATCCTGAAGGCGGCCAACCCCAAGGTGGCGGCGCTGCCCTCCACCAACGGCGCGCTCCCGCACCGCCGGGTGCCGCTGCGGTCGAACGGCCCGGTCGCCCGCGAATGGAACCACCGGATGCTGCTACGGGCCGCGACCGTTCCCGGACTGATGTCACCCCAGATGCTGGAGGTCGTCGCTCAGGGACCCGACGCGCTGGCATCGTTCGGCTCGTGGAACTCCCGGTTCTGGCTGCGCGGCCTGGTGCTGTTCGGCGCGTGGCTGACCGACTACGAGGATGTTCTCGGCGATCTCACTCCGCCCTGGTCCGGAGGCCGGGGCTGACCGCCGCGACGATCTCCGCGCGGATCTCTGCGCCGTCCTCCGGACTCCCGGGAGACCCGTTCGCCGGCGCCCGTGCACGACTCGGCCGGGGCGACGGCGAGATAGCTGTGTGCGACGGTGCGGCAACAGACGAAAAGCACGTGTCAGGACGAGGTAACGAATCCTTGTCAGACCCGGGCCGATGGTAGTTTCTTGTTATGTATGTGGCATGAGCTGGCATGCAGCTACGGAGTGTGACCAGGCCACCCCATTCCCCCATAAATCTCCCTCATCAAGCGAGACCAGATGAACGCTGCTTCGCCATGCCCGGAACCTGTTTCCGAGGCTGCCGGAGACCTCCCCTCGCAGGTCACGGCGCCCAGCAACCTCATCCCGGCTGCAGAGCCGGCTGCTGAGAGCACGGGTCACGGCGCCGCCATGCCGGCGCGTGAGACGAGCAGTCACGGCGGTCATGGCACCCTCATGCCGACCCCCGAGATCACGGAGTTCACCACCCAGGACCCCCAGTGGTACAAACGGGCCGTTTTCTACGAGGTGCTGGTCCGCGGTTTCAAAGACTCGAACGGCGACGGCACCGGCGATCTGCGCGGGCTCATCGAGCAGATGGACTACCTCAAGTGGCTGGGCGTCGACTGCCTCTGGCTGCTGCCGCTGTACGAGTCCCCGCTGCGTGACGGCGGGTACGACATCTCCGACTACCTGAAGATCCTTCCGGAGTTCGGCGATCTCAGTGACTTCATCCAGATGATCGAGGCGGCCCACGAGCGCGGCCTTCGCGTCATCACCGACCTCGTCATGAACCACACCAGCGACAAGCACCCGTGGTTCCAGGCGTCCCGGCACGACCCCGAGGGCCCCTTCGGCGACTTCTACGTCTGGTCCGACGACCCGACGCGGTACCCCGACGCGCCGATCATCTTCATCGGCGCCGAGGAGTCCAACTGGACCTACGACCCGGTCCGCGGGCAGTACTACTGGCACCGGTTCTTCCACCACCAACCGGACCTCAACTACGACAACCCAGCCGTGCAGGAGGCCATGCTGGAGGTCCTGCGCTTCTGGCTCGACCTCGGCGTGGACGGGTTCCGGCTGGACGCGGTGCCGTACCTCTTCGAGCGCGACGGCACCCCCTGCTCCGGCCTGCCGGAGACGCACGCGTACCTCAAGCGGGTCCGCGCCGAGGTGGACCGGCTCTACCCCGACCGAGTGCTGCTGGCCGAGGCGAACGGCTGGCCGGAGGACGTGGTCGAATACTTCGGCGACCCCACGGTCGGTGGCGACGAGTGCCACATGGCCTTCCACTTCCCGCTCATGCCGCGCATCTTCATGGCCGTGCGCAGGGAGAACCGGGAGCCCATCTCGGAGATCATGTCGCGCACCCCGAAGCTGCCCGACAGCGCGCAGTGGGGCATCTTCCTCCGGAACCACGACGAGCTGACGCTGGAGACGGTCAGCGAGGAAGAGCGCGACTACATGCACGCCGAGTACGCCAAGGACCCGCGGATGCGGGCCTACCTCGGCATCCGGCGGCGCCTCGCCCCCCTCCTGGAGAACGACCGGGACCAGATCGAGCTGTTCACCGCGCTGCTGCTCAGCATGCCGGGCTCGCCCGTCATGTACTACGGCGACGAGATCGGCATGGGCGACAACATCTGGCTGGAGGACCGGGACTCGGTCCGCACGCCGATGCAGTGGAACCCGGATCGCAACGCCGGGTTCTCCCAGGCGGACCCGGGCCGGCTGTACCTCCCCGTCGTGATGGACCCGATCTACGGGTACCAGTCGGTCAACGTGGAGGCGCAACTCAAGAGCGAGTCATCGCTGCTCCACTTCACCCGCCGCATGCTGCAGATCAGGCGGGAGCACCCGGTGTTCGGCACCGGCGACTACATCGAGCTGTGGTCGACGAACGCCAGCGTGCTGGCCTTCCTCCGCGAGGAGGGCGACGACCGGATGCTGTGCGTCAACAACCTGTCCAGGCATCCCCAGCCGGTCCAGCTCGACCTGCGCAGGTTCACCGGCATGACGCCGATCGAATGCCGGGGCGGCGTCCCGTTCCCCGTGATCGGCGAGCTGCCGTACCTGCTGACCCTGCCGGGCCACGGGTTCTACTGGTTCTCGATCCGCCCCTGACAGCCGTCCCCGGACGGACGTGAGGCGCAGCCGGAACTCCTTCGCGGTCCTGGCTGCGCCTGCCTCCCTGGCCCTCTTGATCGTCGCCTTCCGCGACGCCTCCACCGGGCCGTACGGAGTGTCAGCGGGCGCTGTGCGGCACCCGGGCGCGCGCCGCCCGGCGTGCCGGGATCAGCGTGACAAGCAGGGACGCGCCTACCGCGACCAGCACGGAGGCGACGAGCATCCCCGGGGTCGGGGCGCGGCCGATCCCCGCCCCGACCCCGCTCCCCCTGCCCTCCAGATCGATCAGGGCCGTCGAGAGGGACGCCCCCGCGACCGTGCCGATGATCACCCCGGAGACCGCGAGCAGGCCGGTGCCGGTCACCAGCGTCGCCATGACCTGGCGCGGGGTGAGCCCCATCGCCTTCAGCACCGCCAGGTCGGGCGCGTGGTCGCGCAGGCCGAGCGCGCTCGCGGTCAGCAGGTTCGCCAGGCCGATCAGGGCCAGCACGACGACCAGCGCGACGATGATCACCCGGATGATCGACAGCCGGTCGGCCGGGTTCACCACCTGGGAGACCTCCAGCGCCTTGTCGTGCAGACGGGCCCGCACCCGCGCGGCGTCCGCCCCCGGCCGCAGCACGAGGCTGTAGAACTGCGGCGGCACCGCGTCCTTGGCCGCCAGGCTGTCCACACCGAACGACAGCACCTCGCCGTCATGCTCGGGCTCCACGACCCTGCCGACGATCCTGACGATCAGTGGGGTGCCGCCGATCGTCATCCGCACCCGGTCTCCGATGCGGACGCCGAGCAGGTCGAGCAGGCCCTGGCCGGCCACCGCCTCGCCGCGGTCCCGGAAGATCCTGCCCTCCACCACGTGGAACGGATAGGGGGCGGCTGACCGGCCGAGCGCGCGGGTACGAACCGTCCTGGTCTGCCACGGCACGAGCGCATCCAGCTCGGCACCGGGATAGACCGCCGCCACGTCCGAGTCGGCCGCGGCCCGCCGGAGCGCCTCATCCGCCGTCAGCTCTCCCGGGCGTACGGTCAACGCCGCCGCCTGGCCGACCCGCTCCGGATGGCGGATGAAGTCGTCCAGCGTCGCCCAGCAGCCGAGCCCGATGGAGATCATCATCATCGGGATGGCCACCCCGGACACCGTGAGCAGCGCGGGCGTCTTGCGGGTGAACGCGTCCCTCGCGCCCAGCACCAGCGCGGGCGGCAGCCGTACGAGCAGGGCGACCCTGGCCAGCCGGGACAGGTGGCCGCGCGGCGGGGCGGCCGGCGCGGCGGGGATCGGCGGCGTCCGGCCGCCGCGCCACGCGGGCAGCCAGACCGAGCCGAGGACCACCAGGCCGGTGCCGAGCGCGATCGCGGCGAACGGCCCGGGAGAGAGCGGGACGACCACGGTGTCCGGCAGCGCGTACGCGGTGATCAACCGCCCGGCGGCCAGGCCGAGCACGATCCCGAGGAGGCCGAGGACCCCGTGTTCCGCGACCAGCGTCCGGGTCACCTGGCTCCGGGTGAACCCGAGCGACTTGAGCGTGGCGATGTCGCGGAGCTGGCTGAGCACGCGGCCGCCGGTGGCGTTGGCGAGCGCGAGGGCCGCGGCGACCAGTCCCGCCACGCCGAACAGCGCGAGGAGCAGGCCGAGCAGCCGGTTGTCGAGTTCCATGGAGGCCCGCACCTCGCGCCAGGTGGACACCCGCTGCACCTGGTTGTCGAGCGCGGTGACGGCCCGCTGCACGACGAGGTCGGTGTCGTCGGGATCGGCGAGCCGCAGCCCGACGACGGTCTCGGTGCGGCCCGCGGCCGGCTCGACAACGTTGAGCGTCTGGGCCAGCGTCCAGACGAGACCGGGGGCCCAGTCGGGATAGAAGCCCTGGTCGCCGCTCTCGGCCAGGCCGGCCACCACCAGCGCGTGAGAGGCGCCGTTCAGGCCGGTGACGGGGAACGGGCTGCCCGGCCGCAGCCCGAGCGCCCGCGCGAACGACCGCTCGACCACGACGGCGTCCGGGTCGCGCACGTCGAGCCAGCGCCCCTCGCGCAGCAGCGGGCGCGCGACGGCCTGGAACGCGGCGGGCGTCTCCTGCAGGGCGATGGGCACCTTGCGGCCGCGCCCGGCCAGGGTCGCCGGCGCGCTGCGGTACGGCCCGGCGAGATCGGTGACGCCGTCCAGCCCTCGCAGGGACACGACGTCGGGGGTGTCCTTGGTGTGGATCCAGATGTGGGCGCCGTGCCCTCGGGTGAACAGGCCGCGCCAGGGGTTCGTGCCGTCTTCGAGCAGGGTGGCCGCGGTGACGAGCGCGGTGACGATCCCGGCGACCGTGAGGATCGTGAGCAGCGCCTGCCCCCGGCGCGCCCGCAGGTCGGCGCGGATCCATCGCAGCTCGGCCCGCACGGATCAGCCCCGCAGCTCGACGACGTCGCCGACCGTGCCCCCCGTGCCCGCCGGGCGGCGGCGGGCACGGGGCAGGGCTCCGTCGTCGACGATCTCACCGTCGAGGAGGCTGACGACCCGGTCCGCCATGCTCGCCACCCGCGCGTCGTGGGTGACGATGACGATCGTCTGGCCCTTCCTGTGCACGTCGGACAGCAGGCGCAGCACGTCCTTGGTGTTGCGGCTGTCGAGGTTGCCGGTGGGCTCGTCCGCGAGGAGGAGGCGCGGCTGGTTGGCCAGCGCGCGGGCCAGCGCGACCCGCTGCTGCTCGCCGCCGGAGAGCTGCGCGGGGGCGGCCGCGGCCCGCTCGGTGAGCCCCAGTTCACCGAGCAGGTACTCGCGCCGCTCCCGGGCCTGCCGGGGAGACGCCCCGCTCAGCAGCGCGGGCAGCTCCACGTTGTCGGCGACGGTCATGTTGGCGACCAGGTTGAAGAACTGGAAGACGAAGCCGACCTTCTGCCGCCTGAGCAGGGCCCATCCGCTCTCCGAGAGCGTGTCGGCGCGGGTGCCGTCGATCCAGATCTCCCCGCTCGTGCGGACGTCCAGCCCGCCGAGCATGTGGACGAGGGTCGACTTGCCCGAGCCCGACGGGCCCATGATGGCGACGAACTCCCCGCTGTCGACCCGCATGTCGATCCCGCGCACCGCCGGAACCGGCACTCCCCCGGACTGGTAGATCTTCACGAGGTTGATCGCCTTGACCGTGGGGACGCCGGTCACGACCGACCCCTCTCAGGCGTACGCGGTGCGCGGTGGGTTCGGAGCGTGGGGGGTGTGGGGGGCATCAGGGAAGTTCCTCCTGGCAGCGTTCCAGCCAGTCGAGGTCGGCCTGCAGATGGAGCATGGCGCCCTCGATCAGCAGCAGAGCCACCCGATTCCCCGGATCGGTGTGCTCGGCGAGTTCGTTGAGATCCCGCATCAGCGAGAGGTAGTGACGGCGCTGGCGGTTCACCAGCGCCATCCGGTCGGCGACGCCGGTCAGCGGGGCGAGCACGAGCTTCATGAAGAACTCGTCCCGGACCCGCGGCCCCTCCGTGGGCTCGTCGACCCAGTTCTCCAACGCCTCGCGGCCGGTGGCCGTGAGGTAGTAGACCTTCTTGTTCGGCCGGTTGGACTGCTCGACGTCCACCGCGCGGACGAATCCGTCCTTCTCCAGGCGTCCGAGCGTGACGTAGATCTGTCCGATGTTCGGCGACGGGTACGCGCCTCCGAACGTCTTCTCGAGAGCATGCTTCAGTTCGTAGCCGTGGGCAGGTTCCTTCGCGAGGAGCGCCAGCAGCGGCAGCCGCACGCGCACACCTCCCAGAGCGTAGTGACCGGAACGTTACCGAGCGGACTGGATACACCCGTTGACGCCCACATTATCGCTATGCATAACATGCATGCACGTACCTAACACGTATGTAATTTGGACTTGATACGGAGGTCACGTGGTCCGCCGAGGCTGCCTTCTCCTGGCCACCCTGCTGCTGGCGGGTTGTTCCGGATTCGGCGGCGACCCCGGCCGGGAGCCGGGCGGCGCGCCCGGCGGGACCGGTCCGATCACGCTCGTCATCGGCCGGGACACGACGGCGTACCTTCGCCCGTTGCTCGACCGGTGGAACCGGACCCACCCCGCCGAACGGGTGACGCTGCTCGAACTGCCGGAGGCGGCCGACGAGCAGCGCGCCCAGATGGTGGCCAACCTGCAGGCGCACAGCGACCGCTACGACGTGCTCGGGCTGGACGTGGTCTGGACGGCGGAGTTCGCCGACGCCGGGTGGATCGTCCCGCTGGACCGCGGCCTGTTCCCCCTGGACAAGCTGCTGCCTCCGGTCCTGGACACCGCGGTCTACCGGGACCGGCTGTGGGCCGTGCCGTTCACGAGCAACGCCGGGTTGCTGTACTACCGGTCCGACATCCTCAAGAAGGAGCACCTCAAGCCGCCCACGACCTGGGCGGAGCTACGCGACCAGGCGCTTCGCCTGGGCAAGAAATATGACATAGGCGGATATGGGGGCCAGTTCCTCCCGTACGAGGGGCTGACCGTGAACTTCACGGAGGCGGTCCACTCGGCCGGCGGCACGATCCTCTCCCCGGACGCGCGGACCGTGACGATGAACCCCGACACCACCCGGACCGCGCTCGGCTTCCTGGTCGGCGGCGTCAAGGAGGGCTGGATCCCCCAGGAGGCGCTCGCCTACAAGGAGGAGGAGTCCCGGCTCGCCTTCCAGGAGGGCGACCTGCTGTTCGCCCGCAACTGGCCGCACGCGTACGGCCCGGCCACGCACTCCGCGGTGGCCGGCAAGTTCCAGGTGACCCGGCTGCCCGGGCTGAACGGGCCGGGGTCCAGCACGCTGGGCGGGCAGAACCTCGCCATCAGCGCCTATTCGAAGCGGCAGAAGTCGGCCCTCGACTTCATCCGCTACTTCACCGGACCGGAGAACGAGCGGCTCGTCCTCACCGAGGGGTCCTTCCCCCCGGTGTGGGCCGACCTGTACGACGATCCGGCACTGATCAAGCGGTTCCCGTACCTCCCCGCGCTCAAGGAGGCGATCCTCTCCGCGCGGCCGAGGCCGGTCACCGCCAACTACAACCAGGTCAGCCTGGTCATCTCCAGCGCCGTTTCCAGCGCGCTCAACCTCGGCAAACCCGTCGATGAGACCGTCACCGAGCTGAAACTGCAACTCGGCGAGGTCATCCAGACTGGAGGATAGACAATGCGGAAACTCCCCCCGCTTCAGATCGGTGTGGTCGCCGTCCTCGCCCTCGCGGCGGCCGCGTGCAGCAACAACTCCGCTTCAGAGCCCACCACCAAGGGCAGCGCCCCCGCGGCGGAGGCCAAGCCCCTCGCCGGCGTCAGCATCGAGGTCGCGGCGAAGTGGACGGGTGACGAGCAGGCCAGCTTCGAGAAGGTCCTCAAGGCGTTCGAGGAGAAGACCGGCGCCAAGGTCACGTACGCCTCCACGGGTGAGGACACCGGCGCCTACCTCGGCCCGCGCATCCAGGGCGGCAACCCGCCGGACGTGGCGATCCTGCCGCAGCCCGGCCTGGTGCAGCAGTACGCCGACCAGAACGCGCTCAAGCCGCTCTCCTCCGAAGTCCTGGCGCAGATCGACCAGAACTACACGCCGTACTGGAAGGAGCTCGGCTCCGCGGGCGGCCAGGTGTACGGCGTGCTCGTGAAGGCGGCGCACAAGTCCCTGATCTGGTACCGCCAGTCGGCCTTCGACGACGCGGGCGCCCAGGAGGCCACGACCTGGGACGACCTGATCGGCAAGACCGCGCAGACGCTGGCCGACTCCGGCACCGCCCCGTTCGCGCTCTGCGCCGCCTCCGGGTGGACGCTCACCGACCTGTTCGAGAACGTCTACCTCTCCTCGGCGGGCCCGGAGAACTACGACAAGCTGGCCAAACACGAGATCCCGTGGACCGACCCGTCGGTCACCGCCGCACTGGAGAAGATGGCCCAGATCTTCGGCAAGAAGGACTTCATGCTCGGCGGGTCGTCCGGCGCGCTGCAGACCGACTTCCCGACCTGCGTCACCCAGGTCTACGGCCAGAAGAAGGCCGCGATGGTCATCGAGGCCGACTTCGTCGCCGCCTCCGTGGGCCAGTCGGGCGCCCAGGTCGGCGAAGAGGCGAAGATCATGCCGTTCCCGAAGGCCGGGGACACCGCTCCGGTCGTGCTCGGCGGCGACGTCGGCGTGGTGATGAAGGACTCCACGGGCGCGCAGGCGCTGCTGGAGTTCCTGGCCTCCAAGGAGGGCGGCGAGGTCTGGGCCAAGCAGCCGGGTTACCTCTCCCCCAACCGCAACGTCTCGCCCGAGAACTACCCGAACGAGCTGACCAAGCAGCTCGCCGAGACGATCATCTCCGCGGGTGAGGCGGTCCGGTACGACATGTCCGACCTCGCGCCGAGCGCCTTCGGCGGCACGGACGGCAAGGGCGAGTGGAAGCACCTGCAGGACTTCCTGCGCAACCCCTCCGACATCAAGGGCATCCAGCAGAAGCTGGAAGCGGACGCCGCCAAGGCCTACAAGAAGTAAGGGGAGAAGGCCGTGACCGAACGGTTGGACGGCCCGCAGGCTCCCGGCGGCGACGAGCTCGCCGCCGGGGCCTCCCCCGGACCGGCAGAGACTGAACCCGACGTCGCGCGGCCCCCGGCCACCGACACCAACACCGACACCTCCACCGACACCGACGCCGACACCGCGACGGACCCCACCGACACCGACACGGGCACCGCCATCGCGACGGACCCTCGCCCTGGCGCCACCGGCACCGCGACGGCTCCCCGACCCGCCACCGGCCACACGGCCGCGACGCGGCTCAGCCCGTCGCCCAAGATCGCGGTGTTCTTCCTGCTCCCGGCGCTCCTGCTGCTGGCCGCCTGGGTGATCTACCCCATCATCTACTCGATCTTCCGGAGCCTGTTCGACGCGGCGGGCGACCGCTTCGTGGGCCTTAAGAACTACGCCGCGATCATCAGCGACCCAAGCATGCTCGCCACGCTGTGGCACAACGCCATCTGGGTCGCGATGGCCCCGCTGATCGTGACCGTGCTCGGTCTGATCTTCGCGGTGATGACCGAACGCATCCGCTGGGCGACCGCGTTCAAGCTCATCCTGTTCATGCCGATGGCGGTCTCGCTGCTCGCCGCCGGCGTCATCTTCCGGCTCGTCTACGAGCAGGACCCGGACAAGGGTGTCGCCAACGCCGTGATCACCACGGTGCACGACACGTTCAGCAGCAGCCAGGGCTATCCCGGGGCCCGTCCCCGCGAGAACGACCAGGCCCCTGTGGTGCTGAAGAACGGCGACGTCGTCACCCGGCAGCCGGTCCAGCCCGGCCAGCAGGTCCTGATCCCGCTCGTCGGCCTCAAGCCGGACGCCGTCGAGAAGGCCACGCCGGCCAAGGCCGCCGGCGCGGGCGGCCTCAGCGGCACCGTCTGGCTCGATGTCGTACGCGGAGGCGGCGGCACGGTCAACCAGATCGACGGCACAGAGAAGGGTCTCGCCGGGATCACGGTCGAGGCGGTGGCGGGCGGCCAGGTCAAGGCCACCACCGAGACCGCCGCCGACGGCACCTTCTACTTCTCCGGCCTGTCCGCGGGCTCCTACGACGTACGGCTTCCGCAGTCGAACTTCGAGGCGGCGTTCAACGGCATCACCTGGCTCGGCCCGACCCTGATCACTCTGGCGATCATCGGCGCGTACATCTGGGTCTGGGCGGGCTTCGCGATGGTGCTGATCGCGGCCGGGCTCTCGGCGATCCCGCGCGACGCGCTGGAGGCCGCGCGCATCGACGGGGCCACCGAGTGGCAGGTGTTCCGGCGGATCACCGTGCCGCTGCTCTCCCCGGTCCTGCTGGTGGTCTTCGTCACGATGGTCATCAACGTGCTGAAGGTCTTCGACCTGGTGTTCATCATCGCGCCGGGTTCGGTGCAACCGCAGGCGAACGTGATCGCGCTGGAGATGTGGCGCGTGTCGTTCGGCGGCGGCGGCAACCAGGGCATGGGTAGCGCCCTGGCCATCTTCCTGCTGGTCCTGGTGCTGCCGTTCATGATCTTCAACATCCGGCGGTTCAGGAGGGACGAGCGATGACAACCCTGACCGAGGCGAGGCACGCGCGCGCGATCGAGCGCGGCCTCCTCGGGCGCCTCGTCGACCGGGTCGGCGGGGGCCTGGTCCAGGTGGCCCTGGTCCTCATCGCGGTGTTCTGGCTGGTCCCGACGCTCGGCCTGCTGGTCGTCTCGCTGCGGGGCGAGAAGGAGAACAACTCCAGCGGCTGGTGGACGCTCTTCACCAAGCCCGCGCAGGTCACCTTGGAGAACTACGGCAACCTGCTGGCCTCCGGGTTCACCTCGTCGTTCTGGAACACGGTGCTGATCACCGTGCCCGCGACGCTGCTGGTGATCGGCATCTCGGCCATGGCGGCGTACGCGTTCGCCTGGATCGAGTTCCCCGGCAGGGACGCCGTCTTCCTCGTGGTCATCGCCCTGCTGGTGGTGCCGATCCAGATCGCCCTGATCCCCATCGCCAAGATGTACGGCGCCCTGGACATCTTCGGCTCGATCGCCGGCGTGGTGCTGTTCCATGTGGCGTTCGGCCTGCCGTTCGCGATCTTCCTGCTCCGCAACTTCTTCGTGGGCATCCCCCGCGAGCTCCTGGAGGCGGCGCGGATGGACGGCGCGCCGGAGTGGCGGATCTTCGCGACGGTGGTGTTCCCGCTGGCCAAGCCGGCGATCGCATCACTCGGGATCTTCCAGTTCCTGTGGGTGTGGAACGACCTGCTGGTGGCCCTGGTGTTCGCCGACACCGCCAACCAGCCGATGACCAAGGCCCTGCAGTCCCAGATGCGGCAGTTCGGCACCAATATCGACATCCTCGCGCCCGGCGCCTTCCTGTCACTGATCATCCCGCTGGCGCTCTTCTTCGCCTTCCAGCGGTATTTCGTCCAGGGCCTGCTCGCGGGGTCGGTGAAATAGCACCTCGGTCGGCGTACGACGCCCGGCCGCGCGCCCCTCGGGGGAGGGCACGCGGCCGGGCCCGCCCGCGCGTTGTCCCGACACTTCATCCTTGATCCCGAAAAACCGATAGGCTTCGCGACCATGGCAGGGCGTCCCTTAAACGAAGTCATGGAAGCCGGATGGGCCGCGGCCCTCGAACCCGTCGCCGAGCAGATCTCCGCGATGGGCGACTTCCTCCGGCAGGAGATCGCCGCCGGACGGCAGTATCTCCCCTCCGGGACCAACGTGCTCCGCGCGTTCCAGCAGCCCCTCGACGAGGTCCGCGTGCTGATCGTCGGCCAGGATCCCTATCCGACGCCCGGCCACCCGATCGGCCTGAGCTTCTCCGTCGCCGCCGATGTCCGCCCGCTGCCCGGCAGCCTGGTGAACATCTACAAGGAGTACATGGCCGACCTCGGTCTCCCGCAGCCGAGCAACGGCGACCTCACGCCATGGACCGAGCAGGGCGTGCTGCTCCTCAACAGGGTGCTGACCGTGATGCCGGGCAAGCCCGCCTCACACCGGGGCAAGGGCTGGGAGCAGGTCACCGAGCGCGCCATCACCGCCCTCGTCGAGCGGGGCGGCCCGCTGGTGGCCATCCTGTGGGGGCGCGACGCCCGGAACCTGCGGCCCATGCTCGGCCAGGTGCCGTGCATCGAGTCGGCCCACCCGAGCCCCCTGTCGGCCCGGAGCGGATTCTTCGGCTCCCGCCCCTTCAGCCGCGCCAACGAGCTCCTCGTCCAGCAGGGCGCCGCCCCGCTCGAGTGGAAGCTCCCATGAACCAGTGCCACTAATGCCCCGACCGGCAAGGTTTGCCCGGAAGGAGCGGTGTCCAGGGTGGTGCATCGCAAGGCGGAGGAGGAGGTCGTAGCGGAGCCTACGGCCGACATTCCCGGGCCCCGCGGAAAGTCCGAGCCTGCGAGGAGTTTTCGTGGGTGGGGCGACAACGCGGCGAGGTGCCGCCCTGGGCGACGCGACGGGGCAAAGATTGACGTGCGGGGCACTAGGATCAACCACCATGAGCGATGTAACGGATACCGGACGCTACCTCCGCCTGACGGTCGACCTGGTGGTCGAGGTCCAGGATGTGAAGGCGTTGCAGGCGGCGGCCCTGGCGGAGATCCGCCATCCGGACGCCGAGCTGGACGACGACGAGCGCCAGGAGCAGATCGAGCTGGTCAACGAGGACGACACCGGCGCTGCGGCCCTCCAGTGGCTGATCGAGCCCGACCACGTGCTCGGCCTGGTCGAGCACGTCAGTGAGGTGGAGCCCCGCGAGGCGATGCTCGGCGTCGAGCCGTCGGACGGCATCCTCGAAGACGAGGACGAGCACGACCACGACCACCACGACCACGCCCACTGATAACCACGCTGGCAGATACGCTGACAAACACGCCGTAGTGCACGCGGGCAGCGCTGAAATCCCGCGCTGACAACGCACGCTGAGCACGGGCCCCGGCCATCCCAGCCGGGGCTTCCGTATGCCCCCGACGGCGCGTCGCCCGAGCCGCTCCCAGCGGAGGTTCGAGCCATCCGCCGTGAGAGGCGGTCACGCGCCATCCGCCGTGAGAGGCGGTCACGCGCCATCCGCCGAGAGGGGCGGTCACGCCTCCAGCAGGTTTGCTCGACGGCCGGTCAGGGCGTCCCGCTGCCGAGCCAGTTCGTCGCATCGGGCGGCGAGGTGGTTGAGCACGCCGTGGACCCAGCGCGCCACCTCCTGGACCTCCTGGCCGGTACGCATGATCTTCTGGTGCTTGTACATGTCGAAGATGACATTGTCGAAGAACATGTCGGCGAACCAGCGGGTGTCCACCTTGGGAAGCCGAGGGCTCGCGGCGACACCGACGTCGGCCAGCTCACGCGAGAACGCGTCGAGCGCCCGCTGCGCCTGCCACGCCGCCTGGTCGGCGTCTCTGAGTTGGCCGTGCTCGATGAAGTCGGCGATCCCGCCGCCACCGAACACGTCCCAGGTGGACGCCCCGCGCGCGCCGTCGAGGAATCGCAGGACCTGTCCGACGGCACGGCCCGCCGCCATCCCGGCCTGCCGGGCCTCTCCGTGCTCGCGCAGGTCGGCCTCGACGTTCGCGAGTCCCGCGGCGATGTCGGCGAGCTCCCGTCCTCGCGGATCGTCGGAGTCGACCAGCAGCCGCTCCTTGCGGGCCAGCAGCGCGTTGAGCTCGTCGGCGGCGGTCCCCACCTCGGCCAGGCTCGTGTCGGTCGAGCGCAGGTCCTCCGTCAGCCACTCCAGCCGGGCGCGCTGGCCGTGGACGCGTTGCCGCACGGCCTCCGCCTCCGCGCGCTCACGGGCGAGCCGCTCCTCCTTGGTGCCGAAGAGGGAGGCGAAGAATCCGCCCTGCTCCAGCTTGACGACGTCGTGATCCTCCTTGGCCAGCTGCCGCTCCAGCTCGGCGAGAAGCCCTCTGACCTCGTCGATCTGCCCGGTGAGAGTGACGCGCTGCCGGGACAGCCGCTCGCGACGACGCGTCCGCTCCCTGGCATCACGGATCTCTTCGTCAAGAGCATCAAAAGAGGTCATACTTCACAAGACGAACGATCGACGCACGGCGTTCCCCTGGCCGTTCACGACCCGGCCGCTTCAGATCGCCCCTTCAGACCGCCCCTTCAGGCCGCACCTCCGGAACACGGCTCTCAGGCGGCGAGTAATCCCGGGGTGCTGCAGAGCCAGTCGTTCACAGTGCCGGTGAAGCCGGACGGCGGGCCGACGCTGAGACAAGTGGCGTCGGCCGTGCGGCTGCCGAGCCGGACGCGGAACGGTTCGCGATCGAGATGCGGGGCGCCGGAGACGACCACGGGCTCGGCGTCGCCGAGCCACAGGTGCTCGCCGATCGTGCGGCACCTGGCATCCGGACTTCCGGCCGTCCACGCGAGATGCCCGGCGAGCAGGTGTCGCGCGACGGTGCGGAGCACGGAGACGGTGCACAGACTGTGCGCGCAGGCGGCCCCCTCCAACATGACCTCCGGCAGGCCGAACCTCCGGAGGCCGCGCGTCGAGATCGTGAGACAGGTGCAGGCATCGGTCGCCGCGGGGTCCCACGGCGGGCAGGAGCTGTCGACGCCGACCTCGGTGGTCCAGCCGAGCCAGTCATCCCCGAGCCGGAACTCGTGCGGCTCCCCCTCGCACCCCGTGCGGTGCGGAACGATCACGCCGGTCACGAGATCGACGATGACGCCGCCATAAGCGTCGGCGACACCGCGAGCCACCGCCCTCGCGGCCTGCGCGACCTCGGGCTGCTCGGCGACCGGCGCGGTGCTGGTGACCACGACGTGATGGCGGGCCCTGCGCACGGCGTCGCGTCCCTCATCGCCGACGCTCATCCGCGGCCACGGCGACTGCGCGGCCTGGAACACCTGCAGGTCCAGCCGCGACGTGCCGAGCGCCTGGGCGGCGGCCCTCCTGTGTGACCCGCTCATCCGCCACGGAACAACCGAGTCCAGCTCGACCGGCCGGCGGTCGGTCGCGACGACGAACACCGAAGTGGTCTCGGCCGGAACGGGATAGGTGATCTTCATGGGTTCTCCCTGTCGGTCCTGGAGAGCCCAGCTTGCGGTCGCGTCTGGACGCTTCGCTCAACCGAACGGTCCTCTGTGGAAAACCCCGGTTATCCACAGGAGAGCGTCCTTCACCTGTCCGGCCGGGGAGCCACCAGGACCGCGGCGGCCGACGCGAACCACCGCCTGATCTTCGGCCCGTGCCTGCGCCACCACGTCCGGGCCCAGAGTCCCTGGACGCCGACCAGCACCGCGACCACCGTCGCGGCGTCGAGGAGCGCGAGCCCGTCACCGCCGTTCAGCAGGGTGCCGAGGGCGGGCATCGCGATGGCGGCGAGAGCGGGGAGCACGATCATCACGGCCACGGTCAGGCACACCGCGGTGCCCAGCACGAGCAGCAGCGTGTACAGGCGCACAGCTGAACGCTCGCGGCGGGAGAAGCCCGCGAGCGGGTTCGCTCCTCCCCTGCCGAACACGCGGCCGATGAGAAACCGCCCGTACGCCACGCCGTCGCCGTACAGGTTCCTGCATCCGGCGAGGTCCTGGGCGACGAAGTAGAGATCGGTCCGCATGAAGATCAGGAGTTGGAAGCTCATCGCGTCGATCTGGGTCAGCACGACGATCGAGAGGGCGGTGTAGACGCCCTCTTCCGGCGTGACGACGGTCAGCGCGACGAGTCCGGCCGCCATGATGGCCGCGTCCAGCGCCATGCCCGCGAGGTAGACGGTCATCCGGACGCGTTTCTCCTCGCCCCAGACTCCGGAGACGTCGGTCTGCACCACGAGGAACTGCAGGCGCGATCCCAGGGCTATCCTTCCGGGCACGCCGGCGGCGCGGGCCGTACACAGGTGGGCGAGCTCGTGCAGCATGACGAGCGCCCACGTGATGGCGAGCTGGGTGGTCAGGGAAACGGTGCCGAACTCGCTCCAGGCCATGATGCTCGGACTGGGGATGATCTCCGGTCGTACGGCGACGGCGATCAGCCCGCAGAGAATGAGCGCGACCAGTCCCGCGTGAACCGGCGGGCGCAGTGTCCATCGCACGTGGCGCGGTCTCAGCCAGGGAAGCGATGGCCTGTGCGGCCGGGTGTCGTCGACCGGCCGGCCGTCGATTTCCGCGACGAATCCCACGTCCTTCAGCGCCGTCACGAAGTCGGCCACATCGACGGCCGTCCCGGTTTCGGCGCTGACGCGTGCCGCGACGGCGTCGATCCGCCCGCCGTCGGACAGCAGCTCGATCACTCTCTTGCCGATGTCCGGGAAGGAGACGAACTCTCCGGTCTCGACCCGTCCCACGATCCAGTCCGTGCCGTCGCGGCGCATCCGGAGCCGGTGCATCCGCACTCTCGACGTTCCGGTCACGGCCGGCACGTGGCGCACCCCGCTTCCCCCTTCGGGAACTCGGCGAAGATCGACTGGTGCGGGGCGATCAGGTTGGTGCCCTGGATGAAGCCGGCCGTGACCGGGGGGACTCCGGTGATGACGCGGAGAACCCCATGCGCGACCAGGTTTCCGCAAATCCCCGCCGACGTGGCGATCGCCCCCGGCCCGCCGAGGTTGACGGGACGGCCCGCGCCCCCGGGAGGACCGACGCCGGGCGGGGTCCGCTTGCGGTCCTCGATCCGCTGCATGCACTCGTAGCAGGCCCCGCGGCCCGGCACGAAGACGCCCGTCGTGACGAGCGGGCCGCTGTAGCCGCCGCCCACCCACGGAATCCCGGCGGCGAAACAGGCCCGATTGGCCCACACCCGGATGCCGTCGGCTCCTTTGGGCTCGTCGGCGCACAAAGCCACCACATCGAATCCGGGCAGCATATTCGCCAGATCTCGCTCGCACCGAATACGTGAATACGCGCCCGAAATCTCGATATCGGAGTTCAGCTTTTTCAACCTGTCGACGGCGACCTTCACTTTTTCGCGGCCTATATCGCCCTCGGTGAAGATGAGTTGTCGGTTCAGATTGGAAAGTTCGACGCGGTCATCGTCGACCAGGTGCAGAACTCCCACTCCGGACGCCGCCAGGGCGAGTGCGGCGCAGGCTCCCGCGCCGCCGACGCCGATCATCAGGACGCGCGATCTACGCAACCTGAGCTGGGCGTCCCAGCCGTGCTCCCGCGGAGTGATGTCCGCCCAGCGGAAGAAATCGTGGCCGCGACTGTAGCGGTCGCGCTCGCGGGCGCTGAGTTCGGGCGCGTCCGTCGCTCCCGCGTCCTCGACATGGCCGGTCGCCACGAGCTGGGCGACTATAGCGATCGCGTCGTTCCGGGTCAGTTCCGGAAACCCCGATCGCATCAGCGCGGCGATGTCGGCGCAGGTCCGCGTGCCGTTCATCGCCTCAAGCGCCGTCCACACCCAGCCATGCGGGTCTTGGATCTCATGGGCGAGCCCGTAGATGTCGCCGCCGATGCGTATCCGGCCGTCGTCCAGCCGGTAGGCCGCGTGCTCGGACTTTATTCTCGGCAACCGCAACGCGGCCTCCCGGTGAAGGCGTGGACTCCGCTCTCGACTCCCGCTGCCGGCTCCGATGCCGGTTCGGATGCCGGTCCCGGCATGGGTTCGAATGCCGGCTCCGACGTCGCCGGACGTCCGGAGCGGAAACTCGCGGAGCCGCGATCGGGCGCCGAAAAGGCCCCCGGTCGTTGCTCCGCGGGAGTTCCGAGTCAGTTTCCGGTGGAGTTGCTCAGCCGCTCGGTGGTCTCGAGCCGGTCCAGCCTGCGAATCTCGATCTTGACCGTCCCGTCGGCGCCGTTCTTTTCCGCGGGCTTGTTCTCGTCGAGGTCACTGAGATCGCTCATGAGTTTCCTCTTCTCGTCGATGCGCTCGGTTGACATTGCCGGTAAATGGACGGCCGTCGCGAAAGTCAGAGTAGATCATTTCCAACGAGAGTGAAAGGTCTGACTTTCTCCTGATTTCCGGCCCTTCTGTCACGGCGCTTTGAGTGACGTGGGCGTCGCCTCGGAGGCCTGATCCCGGGCGACCGGCGTGATACCGCTGTGGAAACGCGTCATTCCACGGAAAACGAGGGCCGCGATCGGCACGGCGAATCCGGCGATCGTCGAGATCACCAGCAGCGACGACCGGCCGATCGCCGTACTGACCGGCCCGGTGAGGGCGAGCCCGAGGGGCATCATGACCGAGGAGGCCAGCCAGTCCACGGACGTGACCCGGGCCAGACGTTCCGGCGGGATCTCTCGCTGGAGGTTCACCACCCACTGGACGGCGAAGATCTCCAGCCCGAGACCGGCGACGATGTAGCAGGCGTACAGGAATCCCGAGGAGAACGGCCAGGTGAGCGCCAGTGGCACGGCCCCGTACAGCGCGAGCCCGATGATGGCGGTCAGACCAGGCCGGCCGGGCTTCCACCTCATGCTGACCACTCCGCCCACCAGGCCGCCGACCGACAGCAGGGCCAGGGCGGTTCCGTACACGGCGTCGCCGCCGAAGGTGCCGCGGGAGACGAGAGGCAGCAGGACCTGCGCCGGCGCCACCGTGAACATCAGCTGGAGCGCGACGGCGATGATCACACCCAGCACCCACGGCCGCCGCCAGACTTCGGACAGACCGTCCGCGATCTCCTGTACCGCCGACGTCCGCTGCGCCGGCGCGGCTGCCGGTTCGCGCAGGGGCAGAAGCAGGACGAGGCCGAGCACGTAGGCCGTCAGCACGGCGAGGAAGCCGATCCGGGGCGACCAGACCGTCGCCACGTACGCGCCGAGGCCCGGTCCGATGACGGCGCCGATCCGCCAGGAGACCGCGCCCAGGGCGACACCCGCCGATCGCTGGCCGGGCGTGAGGACCGACGACAGACAAGCCTGGTACGCGGGCCGGTGAAACGCCTCCGCCGCCCCGACGAGGAAGACCAGGAACGCGAGAAACCACGGGGAAGAGCCGCCACGCAACCCCGTGGCGACGACGCAGCACTGGAAGGCCAAGGAGACGATCATGACGGTCCGGCGGGGCAACCGGTCCGCCCACAGTCCGCCGAGCAGCGCGAGCAAGATCAACGCGATCCATCGTCCGGTGAAGATCGCACCCACGGTCGAGGCGGTCCCGCCCGCGTTGAGAGCCGCGATCGTCACCGCTACGGGGAAGATCTGGTCGGCCGCCACCGACATCGTGAAGCTGAGCCACAGCAGGCGGAACTCGCGATTTCGCACCAGGGAGCCGTCAGCGGGACGGGCCGAACGAATGAGCTTGCTCAAACGAGTGCGCATGCCACGAAATCAATCCCGCCCGGTTGAATCGCGCAAGAGACGTGATTATCTCTCACAGTCGAAGCCGCGGGGTTCGCTCTCCCGGTGCGGGATTCCCCCTTGGCCACCGGCCACGCATCAGCAGCTCACGCCATTGAGGCACGCCGACTCCGCACTCGTCGATCGTCCGGCCGGTCGGCCATCCGGTTTCCCGCTCCGCGGGCACGGCGGCGGTTGGAGCAGTCGATCCGCTCGGCTCCCGGCGCTGGTGAGAACGGCTTCTCAGGTGCGGGTGAGCGGGCTTCTCCGGCGCACGATCGCGGAGGCGAGCAGATACTGACTCACGATGTAGGTGACCATGACGAGGAATCCCCGGTACGGAAAATCGAGGTCGGCGATTTCCAACGCGATAAGGGTGTCCGACAGGAGGAACAGCCCACCGCCCACCGCGGCCCGCAGGCCGTACCACGACGACGTGATCGCGGTGGTGGTGAGCAGGAGGGAGTACGCGGCGACCGGGATCTGGAGCGCACCGAGTCCGGGCCAGAGGAACGCGACCAAGGCCGCCCACACCACCGCGTAGGCCGCCACCGACATCCACCACCGGACTGGTCGGCGCCCAGACGTTCCGCCGACGCCCACCGAATCGGATGCGGCGGAGGTCCGGAACCCGGGCCGCTCCCGTACGAAGAACGTGATGTAGCAGACATGCGCGACGGCGAAGAACGCCATGCCGGGGATGAACATCCCGTCGATCTCCAGCGCGATGTCCCCCGCCGCCGAAGCAAGGAGGGCCGCCACGATGATCTTCGGGCCGCGGCGGGCGAGCACCCAGAGCGCGAGAAGGGGCATCAGCAGGGCCTTGCTCACCGGGTCGAGCACGCCCGGTCCGGTGAGCAGCGCGACCAGGTGGACCACCGAGCACGCCCAGAAGGCGATCAACAACGGCCCGGCGAGCCTCGCCGGAGCGCCGCTTACGCGACCTGACAGAACAGCATTCGGTGACTCGTCCATGCCCGGGATACTAGTGAGCACCTCTCACGTCCGACGCCCGGCCCTCGCGGCGATCCGTCGTCTCCCGCGGCGATGACGGGCTGGGTGCGGGCCGGGCCATCACACCTGGACGATGGCGAGGGACTGGGCGGGGAGGTAGAGGTCTCCGTCCATGGCCCGGACAGCCTCGTCGGAGGCGAGCAGCACGCGCCTCGCGCCCGGCGAGAGCCGTACCGGGGTGGGGAAGGCGCCGAAATTGGCCACGACGCGGAGAGAACCGCGCTCCATCACCAGGAAGTGCCGCCGCTCGTCGAAGCGGACCTGGACCCGGTCGAGGCGCGGATCGGCGAGGTCGGGATGCGTCTTGCGCAGCGCGATGAGGTCGCGGTACCAGCCGAGCAGCGACATCGCGCCGTCCTCGGAGATCTCGCTCCAGTCGAGCTTGGAACGCAGGAACGTGGCCTCGTCCTGCGGATCGGGGGCCTTCCAGTCGTAGCCGAAGCCCTCGAACTCGCGCCTGCGCCGCTCGGCCTCGCCATCGGCGAGCGCCGGGTCGTGGTGGTCGGTGAAGAAGTAGAAGGGCGTCCCGGCTCCCCACTCCTCTCCCATGAACAGCATGGGCGTGAACGGCGAGGTCAGCAGCAGGCCGGCGGCGATCCAGAGCTGCTCGGGCTCCATTCGGTCGCCGAGCGGCCGGTTACCGATCTGGTCATGGTTCTGGACGCAGCAGACGAACCGGTAACCGGGGACACCGTTCGCCGGCCTGCCATGACTGCGCCCACGGAACGACGAATAGGTGCCGTCATGGAAATATCCGGATGTGAGCACCTTCGCCAGGGCGGAGAGCGAGGCGAAGTCCGCGTAGTAGGCGTGCCGCTCCCCCGTAACCGCCGAATGGATGGCGTGGTGGACGTCGTCGTTCCAGGCCGCGTGCATCCCGAGCCCGCCCGCCTCGCGCGAGGTGACCACGCGCGGGTCGTTCAGGTCGGACTCGGCGATCAGGGTGAGCGGGCGGCCGAGGTTCGTGGACAGCGCCTCCACCTCGGCCGACAACTCCTCCAGGAAGTGCACGGCGCGCTTGTCGTGCAGCGCGTGCACGGCGTCCAGCCGCAGGCCGTCGATGTGGTAGTCGCGCAGCCACTGCAACGCGTTGCCGATGAAGTATCGCCGGACCTCGTCTGAGCCGGGGCCGTCCAGGTTGATCGCGTCGCCCCAGTACGACCCCTTGAAGCCGTGGAGGTACGGCCCGAACTTCGCGAGGTAGTTCCCCGAGGGCCCCAGATGGTTGTAGACGACGTCGAGGATCACGCCCATCCCGGCCCGGTGGCACGCGTCGACGAGGTCCTTCAGGCCGTCGGGCCCGCCGTACTCCTCGTAGACGGCGTAGAGGTCGACGCCGTCGTAGCCCCAGTTGCGCCGCCCGGGGACCGGCGCCACCGGCATGAGCTCGACGAAGTCGACGCCGAGGTCCATCAGGTGGCGCAGCCGCCCCGCGGCGGCGGCGAAGGTGCCCTCCGGGGTGAACGTGCCGACGTGCAGCTCGTAGATGACCGCCCCGCGCAGGTCACGGCCGCGCCACCGCTGGTCGCTCCAGGTGTACCGGTCGTGGTCGTAGACGCGGCTCGGCCCCTCCACGCCGTACGGCTGGCGCCGGGTCCTGGGGTCGGGGAAAGGACCCTCGCCGTCGACGTGGAAGGCGTAGTCGGTGCCGTGCTCGTCTCCGGAGGCGTACCACCAGCCGCCCGGTCCGGCCCTCATGTCCCGCCGGACGCCCCCCGACTCGACCTCCACGCGTTCCGCTTCGGGCGCCCAGACCTCGAACATGCCACTCCCGTCGTTGTGTTTGGCGTCGTTGTGTTTGGCGTAGTTGTGTTTGGCGTCGTTGTGTTCGCCGTCGCCGTACACGTGTCACCGTCCGAGAATCGCTACCGGATAGCGGGACAGAAGGTGACCCATGGGGACGCGTCCGGTGTGCTCGTATCCGGCCAGCAGGTCGCGCCACCGGCCCGGGGGCAGCATGAGGGTCTCGCCTCCCCAGCCGCCGCGCCGTTCGAGCGCCACCGGCAGTCGGGTCGCCACCACCAGCGCCTCGTCGCCGCGCGCGAACGCGATCGCGTGCTCGCCCGCCTCCACCGGCGCGTACGGCGCCGCCGGGTCGATCCGGCTCCTGAGCCGCAGGGCGGTGGCGGTGACGAGCAGTTTCTGGCCGTCCCAGGTGCCGGGGCGGGCGCCCGGGGCGAGGACCTCGGCCAGCAGTGCCCTGCGCGTACGGAAGTCGACCGGCCGCCGGTTGTCCGGATCGACCAGGGAGAAGTCGGTGATCTCGTTGCCCTGGTAGACGTCGGGGACACCCGGCATCATCAGCTGGACGGCCTTCTGACCGAGGGAGTTGACCCGGGCGTACCGGTCCACGACCGCGGTGAACGCGGCGACCGAGGCGCCACAGACGTCGATCGCCTCCTGGGCGAACCTCCTGACGCCGCTTTCGTAGCCGGGCTCGCGGTTCTGCCAGGAGATCGAGGTCTTGGCCTCTCGCGCCGCCTTGAGCAGATATTTCGTGAAACGCTCCGGGGTGATCGGCCAGGACGCCATCAGGGTCTGCCAGCCGAGATAGTCGAGCCGGGGGTCGAACGCCACCTGGGCCGCCCAGGCGTCCACCGCGAGCGCCCACTCGTCGGGCATCTCGGACAGCACGGCCAGCCGGGCCCGTACGTCCTCGGAGCGTTTCGTGTCATGCGTGGACAGGGTGGTCATGGTCCGCGGCGGCAGTCCCGCGCAGAACTCGTGGAACTCCGCGACGGACACCCCGAACCGGTCCGGCTCGCCGCCGACCTCGTTCAGCGCGGCCAGGGGATACCAGCGGTAGAGGGCGGTGTCCTCGACGCCCTTGGCCATCACCGGGCCGCAGGTCTGCTGGAACCGCGTCACCGCCTCCGCCGGGCCGTACAGGACCAGGTCGGCGGCCCTGGCGACGGCGGCGGGATCGGCGTGCGCGGCCGCCCGCCGGGCAGCTCGCCGGACGGTGCGGATCGTCCCGGTCGACGGCGGCTCACCCGGATCGACGTACGCCCGGTAGACCGGCATCGCGGCGAGCAGCTCGACCACCGCCTCGCGCAGCCCGCCCTCGACCCCGCCCTTGCCCACGCCCCCAGCCCCGACGCCCCGCTCGACTCCGCCCGCGACGCCCCGCTCGACCCTGCCCCCGGCACCCACGCCCCCGACACCCCCGCTCCCGGCCTCGGCGCCGCGCGCGGACATGGCCGCGATGAGCCGGTCGGTCTCGCCGCGGAAGAACAGCTCGATGACGTGCCTCTTCGCCTCGTATCGCACCGTGTCGTAGTCCTCGGAGACGCCGGTGTGGCGGGCGAACGTCTTGACGAGCTGCTCCTGGGACGCCGGATCCACGAACAGGCGGGTCACCATGTTGAGCGTGTCGTACCCGGTCGTGCCGTCGCACGGCCAGCGCTCCGGCAGCCGCTCGCCGTCGATCAGGATCTTCTCGACCCACAGCGGTCCGGGGACGCGGGGACGTAGCCGCCGGAGGTAGCCGTGCGGATCGGACAGACCGTCGGGGTGGTCCACCCTCAGGCCGTGGAGGACGCCCTCCTCGATGAGGGAGAGGATCACCGCGTGGGTGGCGTCGTACACCTCCGGGTCCTCCACCCGCAGGCCGATCAGCGACGAGACGTCGAAGAACCGCCGGTACCCGGGGCTGTCGCGCCAGTTGACCAACCGGTAGTGCTGGGCGCGGAGCAGCTCGGGCAGCGGGAGCCCCTCGGTTCCCGGCCTGATCGGGAACTCGTGCTCGTGATAGCGCAGCACGTCGCCGTCCACGGAGAACCCATCGGAGAACCCATCGGACCCCGCCCCGGACTCGTCACCCGGGTCGCTCCCACGCTCGGTGCGCACGCCGCTCACCTCGTCGCCGAGCACCGGGAGCGCGACCGGCCACTCCAGGTCGAACCAGCGCGCGTACGGCGAGGCCGGGCCGTCCCACAGCGCCGCCCAGAGCGGGGCGTTCCGCGACTCGGGAACCGGAACGGTCATGTGGTTGGGCACGACGTCGGCGATCAGCGGAAGGCCGCGCGCCGCGAGGTCGCGCAGGGCCGGGAGCCCGCCGAACTCGGCCCGCACGGCGGTGTGGTCGGTGACGTCGTATCCGTGCCCGGACTCCGGCACGGACTGCAGGATCGGCGAGAGGTAGACGGCCCCGACCCCGAGCTCCCGGAGGTAGCCGGTCAGCTCGGCCACGTCCGCGAAGCCGAGATCGGGGGTCAGCTGCACTCGGTAGGTCGAGGTCACG
The DNA here is from genome assembly GCF_030268965.1 of Microtetraspora sp. NBRC 16547. Classification (GTDB taxonomy): domain Bacteria; phylum Actinomycetota; class Actinomycetes; order Streptosporangiales; family Streptosporangiaceae; genus Microtetraspora. The sequence goes on from NZ_BSSE01000015.1 coordinate 79,822, forward strand.
GCGCCATCCTTCGGCGGATCTTCCGGAGCTACGGTTCCCGTCTCATAGTGACGGCGTGAACACATCACCGCTAGGGAGTGTCGCTAGGTCGTGTCGCTAGGCGCGGCGCAGAACCCGGACCGAACGGCCGGACACCGGCACCTCCTCACCGGCCCGGCAGACGCGCGCGTCCGTCGTGACCGGCCGCGCCGTGTCGAGCGCGGTCGTCCACATCTCGCCGAAGCCGGTCGGGACGGTGAACCTGATGACGTCATGGTGGGCGTTGAACAGCAGCAGGAAGGAGTCGTCGGTGATCCTCCGGCCGCGCCGGTCCGGCTCGGTGATGGCGTCGCCGTTGAGGAAGACCGCGAGCGCGCGGGCGTAGCCGTTCCGCCAGTCCTGGTCCGTCATCTCCGTGCCGGACGGGGTCAGCCAGGCGATGTCGCTCAGCTCGTCGCGCGAGCCGCGCTCCGGCCTGCCGTAGAAGAAGCGGCGGCGCCGGAAGACGGGGTGGTCGCGGCGCAGGCGCGAGAGCCGCCGGGTGAAGTCCAGGAGCAGCCGGTTCTCCCGGGTGTCCGACCAGTCCACCCAGCTCGTCTCGTTGTCCTGGCAGTAGGCGTTGTTGTTGCCGCCCTGCGTCCGGCCGATCTCGTCACCGTGGGACAGCATCGGCACGCCCTGGGAGAGGAACAGCGTGGCGAGGAGGTTGCGCTTCTGCCGCTCCCTGAGCCGCGCGACCGGCCCGCTCGCCGGTCCCTCGACCCCGCAGTTCCAGGAGCGGTTGTCGTCCGCGCCGTCCCTGCCGTCCTCGCCGTTGGCCTCGTTGTGCTTGACGTTGTACGACACCAGGTCCTGAAGGGTGAACCCGTCGTGGCAGGTGACGAAGTTGATCGAGGCGGCCGGGCGACGGCTGTCGTCCTGGTAGAGGTCGCTCGACCCGGTCAGCCGCGAGGCGAACTCGGGCAGCGCCGCCGGCTCGCCCCGCCACAGGTCGCGGATCGTGTCGCGGTAGCGGCCGTTCCACTCGGTCCATCGGGCCGGGAAGTTGCCCACCTGGTAGCCGCCCGGCCCGACGTCCCACGGCTCGGCGATGAGCTTGACCTGTGACAGGACCGGGTCCTGCTGGACGAGGTCGAAGAAGACGCTCAGCCGGTCCACCGCGTGCAACTCCCTGGCCAGCGAGGAGGCGAGGTCGAAGCGGAAGCCGTCCACGTGCATGTCGCTCACCCAGTACCTCAGGGAGTCCATGATGAGCTGCAGCGCGTGCGGGCTCCGCATGAGCAGGCTGTTGCCGGTGCCCGTGGTGTCCATGTAGTAGGCGGGGTGGTCCTCCACCAGCCGGTAGTAGTTGGCGTTGTCGATCCCCCGCATCGACAGCGTCGGCCCGAGGTGGTTGCCCTCGGCGGTGTGGTTGTAGACGACGTCGAGGATCACCTCGATGTCGGCCTCGTGCAGGGCCTTCACCATCGCCTTGAACTCCAGCACCTGCTCGCCGCGCTGGCCGGAACTGGAGTACTCGTTGTGCGGCGCGAAGAACCCGATGGTGTTGTAACCCCAGTAGTTGGTCAGGCCGCGTTTCTCCAGCACGTGGTCGGTGACGAACTGGTGGACCGGCATCAGCTCGATCGCGGTGACCCCGAGCCCGGTCAGGTGGTCGATGATCTCGGGATGCCCGAGCGCGGCGTAGGTCCCCCTGATCCGTTCCGGGATCCCCGGATGGCCGATCGTCAGGCCGCGCACGTGCGCCTCGTAGATCACCGTGTCGTGGTACGGCGTGGCCGGCGGCCGGTCGTGTCCCCACCCGAAGAACGGGTTCGTCACGACAGCTCGCGGCATGTACGGCGCCGAGTCGCTGTCGTCCCGGCTGTCCGGCTCGCCGAATCGGTAGCCGTACACCGCCTGGTCCCAGCGGACGGCGCCCTGGACGGCCTTCGCGTAGGGATCGATCAGCAGCTTGGCCGGGTTGCACCGCTGCCCTCGCGCCGGGTCGTACGGCCCGTGCACGCGGTAGCCGTACCGCTGTCCGGGGCCGACGCCCGGCAGGTAGCAGTGCCACACGAAGCCCTCGACCTCGGTGAGCAGCACCCGTTCTTCGGTGTCGCCCTCGTCGAACAGGCACAGCTCGACCCTGTCCGCGACCTCGGTGAACAGTGCGAAATTCGTGCCCGCACCGTCGTACGTGGCCCCTAGCGGGTAGGGGTCACCCGGCCAAATCTCCCTGCGCTCGTTCACTCACGCCATCGTTCCCACACTCGGCCGACTCTGGCAGTTCCGCGACGTCAAAGACACGTGTGCGGGATCACTGCTCAAGGTCTGCCGGGGTGGTCCTCGGGTTGGGCCGGGTCGTCCTCGTCGAGCTCGACGAGCAGCCGGCTGACGTACGCGCCGTCATCGGTCGCGGCCTCCCCGGCGCGGGGACGATCCGGGTCGTACCCGGCACGACGCACCTCGACGGCACGGAACCCGAAACCGTCCTGTGGGAAAGCCTCCCAGGTGAAACGAACGGTCTCGCCCGGAGTGAGGGATCGGTATCCAGAGCCCGGCTGGGAGATCATCGAAAAGTGGACGAACACGTCCCCGGGCACGTCGTCGGACCTGACGACGCCCACCCCTTGTTCGTCGTCCCACGAGACCACGACACCCCGCACCCAGGAGCGGGGCTCGAAATCGGCCATGCTCACCTCGACTTCCACGAGCCCGCCCTCGGCGGACATCACCATTCTTGCCTTCCGCGCCGCCGTGATGGCGGTGATGTCGAGCGCCACGACCTCGGGCGCGGGTCAGCGCACCCGGGCGAGCATGGCGCGTACAGGTGTCTCGTACAGCGCGGCGCCCGACTTGGCGACCAGGTCGAGCGCGGCCCGAAGGTGCCGGACCACGGCACATTTGGTGGTCGGCGGCGGCCCAGCGGCCATGCGCAGCAGGACACGCCCAAGCCGGAGATGCCTCGTCAGGAACCGGGGCACGCTCTCGGCATCGTCGTTCTGTCGGACCTGACCGTCATGATGAACGCATGACGTGGTGGCAGGACTTTGAGAGCGAAGCGCCCGAGTTCGCCGCGCGGGTGCGCACGCGTTTCGAGACCGCGAAGCACTGCACGCTGGCGACGCTGCGCAAGGACGGCTCTCCTCGGGTCAGCGGCACCGAGGTGGATTTCTCCGACGGCGACCTGCGACTGGGCAGCATGCCCGGCTCACTGAAGGCACTCGACCTCCGCCGCGATCCGCGCTTGGCGCTGCACGGCCCTATGACCGACATGCCCGAGGAGAATCCGAGCGCATATCCGGGAGATGTCAAGATCGCCGGGATCGCTCACGAACTGGGTGATCCGGTGCAGCTGAAGGAGTCCCACTGCTTCCGGATCGAGATCACCGAGGTGGCGTTGGTCCGGGTCGCCGAGAGCAACGACCACCTGGTGATCGAGAGCTGGCATCCCAGCCGCGGCTACGAAACCCGCACGCGCCGCTGAGGCTCACCCCCATCCGCGGAAGCGGATTCGCGGGCGGTGTTCACCACGGCCACGAGCAACCGGACGGACCATGGCTTGCGCCGCTGCTCTTCGTAACGATCGCCGGGTGCCTCGTCATCGTGGACCTGACCAGGCGTCGAGGACTGTCCAAGCAGCTGGTGAGCAACGCCCGCGAGAAGGGCACGAGCACCCCGCTGGGTCTCCTGCGCACTACCGTGAACAGAGCTGGACGTGTGCAGGTCCCGCCCTGAATGATCGGGCCGCCGCAGCGAGCGAAACCACCGACGGAGTCCCTGCATCCGACATGTCGGGCCGGGCATCAGTCGGCACGATGAGATCTACCCGGGCACCCACGTACGCAAGTGTTCGGGCCATACCCTCATGCCCGGCACATCCATGTGCTAGCTTGGGATCGTTGCAGTTGTGGTACCCATTAACTTTGTGTGCACCTGACGGGATGTGACCTTCAGGTGCATTTTGTTTTACTGGGCATCTCCGGATGGGTTCATCACAGCGATGCCGGGTCCGCACAGTGCGGTCCGGCCCTCCACCTATCGAGGGGATCGACATGGCTACTGGAACCGTGAAGTGGTTCAACGCGGAAAAGGGCTTCGGCTTCATCGAGCAGGACGGCGGCGGCCCCGACGTCTTCGCTCACTACTCCAACATCGCCGCTCAGGGCTACCGCGAGCTGCAGGAGGGCCAGCGGGTGTCCTTCGACATCACGCAGGGCCAGAAGGGCCCGCAGGCCGAGAACATCGTTCTCGCCTGAACGCATCACCCCCACGAGCCGGGACCCTGACCTTCAACGGTCGCGGGGCCCGGCTCGTGGCGTATGTGTCCTGTGTGGCCTCATCAAGATCGGTGGGGGGGCTCCGGCACCTTGGCTGTCGGCGTACTCCCAAGGTCTCGCCCGTGAATTGCGCCGGGCCGTCCCGCTATCAGCCACCCTGCGGCCTTCGCCGTACCGGCCTTCCGCCGGGACCGCCGCCGGGGCACTCCCTCGTCCCGTCCGGCCGGAGGGTGGTTCATTTTCCTGAGAGGGCACAATCGGCCGGCATTCCGACGCAAGCGACACCGTGAAATACGCCCTGACCGGGCCATCCCTGACCGGGCCATCCCTGACCGGGTCATCCCTGACCGGGTCATATTGAACTCCCGCCGAGAAATCCGCTCCCGCAATGAATGCACAAGGGTGAGAAGGCGCGGCTTTTATCGAGAAATACACGTGATCAGCGGCCTTGTGTGTTCCTTGCGACGGCCGCCACCCATGTGAGCATCGCCGACACCCTGCCCCGTGCCGCATCACCGTTCCAGGCCGGGCGCGGCTGGCGCCCACCGGTCACTTGAGCTTGGCGAGGTACTGCTTCAGCTCCTTGAGCTCGGCCCTCTGCGTGGTGACGATCGTGTCGGCCATCGCCTTGGCCTCCGCGTACGCGCCCGACGCGGCCTCCTCCTCGGCCATCTTGATCGCGCCCTGGTGGTGCTTGATCATCATCGTGACGAAGAGGCGGTCGAACGCGGAACCGTCGGCCTTGGCGAGCTTGGCGATCTCGGCCTTGGGCAGCATTCCCGGCATCTTGTGGTCCCTCGGGTGGGGCTCCTCGCCCCAGCCGTCCAGCCACCCCTTGATGGTCCGGATCTCCGGGTCCCGCGTCTCGGTGATCTTCGCGGCGAAGTCCCTGATCCACTGGTCGCCGGCCCGGGTCTGCGCGAGCGTCACCATGTCGATGGCCTGGATGTGGTGGGGAATCATCATCTTCGCGAAGGAGATGTCGGCGTCGTTGTGCCCAGCCGTATCGGTGGAATCCGGGGAGGCGGACGGTTCGTCACTCGGGGCGGGCGTCTCCGAGGGGGCCTCGGGCGCAGGGGTGGATTCAGGGGTGGACACGGGGGTGGACTCAGCGGTGGACGCGGTCACGGAGGCCGAGGACGACGGGGCCGCGGCATCCGTGCCGGAGGAGGAGCACCCGGCGAGCAAGGTCAGCACGACTGTTCCCGTGGCTACAGGCAGGACGATCCGGCTAAAGCTGGTCACTCAGGAGGAACCTTTCTCGGCAAGGCCTGTATGTGGAGGACCGAAAGATGGGCATGTGCCCGTCCGTGATCCCTTTGTCAAGGACCCTACCGCGATGAGCGCCCACCACTTCGTCACTCAGTTCGATCACGGCTGTCAAATCGCCAGTTAACCCGCTCCGGCCTCGAGATTTGCCGGAAAACGTGCGCCTTCTAAGCGACAAAACCCCGATTAACCATCATCGCCAGCTAACCTCCGGCCATACCGAACCCGTGCAGAATACTCCGAAAGGTTTCATACCGATGAAACCTCTGTTGACGCGCACGAAAAGTGATACGTTCCGCCGGGAGCGCTCCCACGCCGTGACGCTTCGGCCCGAGGAGACCGGAATGGCCGATCTCCCCAGGGCGCGGCGGTGACCTGAGTAGGAGCGAGTGGGCGAGGGACGAGTCCCGAGCGACGCCGAAGGTCATCGCCTCAAGGGCGCCCCTCGCCCGTCCTGCCGAAGGCGGGACAAAAGAGCAGGATCAGGGCAGCCAGTAGTTGCCGGTGACGACGATCATCACCTGGAGCTGGATGCTGGTCGAGTAGTAGTCGGTCGACGTGAACGACGTGTTGAGCATCTTCGTCCAGAGGGCGTCGAGCCAGGCCTGGCTGCCGGAGTCGGTCATGGCTGCCACGGCGAACGGCGCGAAGAAGGCGGGCTCGCTGCCGCTGCTGATCTGCGAACCGCTGAGCGAGTATCCGACGGCGACGTTGTTCGCGTTGCCGCCGGTCTTGCTCTTGATCCACGAATTGATCTTCCGCGCCGAGGCGAGGGACGCGCTGTCGCCGCTGGTCACGGCGTCGGTGCCGATGCGCCACGGGTCACGGCAGGCGTTCCACCAGTACTTGCCGTCGTTCGCGTCCTCCAGCACCTTGCCGGGCGCCGGCTTGGGCGTGGTGTTGGTGGTGACCACGAAGTCGGCGAGCAGGCCGGTGCTCGACGCGTAGTTCGCCTGCTGTGAAGTGATCAGGTTCTGGTGGGCCGTTCTGATCGTGTCCCACGCGCTGTCGCCGGTGGCCTTCTTGAACGCGCGGAAGTGGTCGATCAGCCAGTCGGACGAGCGCGAGGTGTAGTACAGCGAGTCGCCCGGGCTGCTCCAGTCGCCGAGCAGCATCAGCTTGGTCGTCGGGTTCACCTCGCTCGTCTTGATCGCGTTGATGTGCTTGACCGCCAGGTCCTTGTAGTTGTAGGTCCCGGTGCTGCCCCACTGCTTGTCGGCCAGCAGCAGGCCGAGGGCGACGTCGAGGTCCCCGTCCGTGGCCGAGTCGGAGCCGTTGACGCTCTTGCAGGAGGCGTCCTGTTCGGCGGCGAGGAGGTTGGCGTTGTTCACCGAGGGGTGGGCGAGCATGTACTTGACCATCCCGTCGAAGATGGTCTTCGCGTTCGGGTCGGCTCCGGCCATGGTGGCGACGATGACCATGCCGTATCCCTGCGCCTCCGCGACGTACGGATGGTCGGCGTCGGGTGAGATCACCTCGTACCAGCCGTTTCCGCAGTTCTGCTTGACGAAGGCGGCCTTCCACTTGTTGTAGTAGTCGATCACCTTCTGGTCGAGCGTCGCCTGGGAACCCGTGGGCCGCAGCATCCCGGAGGCGTACGCGAACTGGTGGCTGCCGAACGGCACGGCCGGGCCGCCGCCGGTGCCGTCCTGGCTGACCATGGTGAGCTTGTCGACGTTGGGCCCGCCGCCCGCGGTGGTGGCGGTGGCCCGGATCGTGTTGGCACCCGCGTTGAGGTTGACCGTGACCGAGGTGTCGGCCCAGGTGTCCCAGTTTCCGGTGGCGTTGAACGCCTTGCCGCTCGACACCGTGGTCCCGTTGACCGCGATGTCCATCGGCCGGTCGGCGGTCGTGCCGTTGGCGTACCGGAACGTCAGCGTCGCCGATCCCGCCGCCGCGGCGGAGACCGACCACTGCACGTAGCTTCCGGTCGTGTTGACGTAGTCCACGAACCCTGTCCCAGTGTAACCGGTGTGGTTGGTCGCCACCGACGCCTGCGACAGCGTCGCGTCCTCGGCCTGGTAGACGGTCGTGGCCGCGTGGGCCGGGAGTGTCGCGGCCAGGGGCAGCAGCAATCCCGCGGCAATGATCAGTGATCTCATGCGCATGTCATCTCACCCTGTGTACTGGACGAAGATCTTGGTGTAGGCGTATGCCGACTGCGAGACGCCGCTGCAGGAATCGGCGTCGGAGCCGGAGCCGCACTGCCGGTCCCGGTTGATGGACCAGAACGTGAGGCGGCCGATGTGGTGCTGCTGCGCGTACGACAGCATGGTCTGGAAGTCGGTCGTGGTGACGATCTCGTCGGCCTCGTCGGTCTTTCCGTTCATCGAGGAGAGCCCGATGCGGGTGTAGGCGACCGCGTCGCTGTAGCCGTACGCGCTCTTGACCTTGGCCTTCAGGCCCTCCATGGCGCTGACCGTGGCGGCGCCCATCGTGCCGGTGTGGCCGCCGAAGTCGAACGGCATGATCGTCCAGACGTCGTTGTCCAGCCCGGCCGCCGAGCCGCGGTTGATGAGGTCCGTTCCGGTCGCGTCGGGTCCGCTCGGCGTGGTGCCCATCGTGATGATCGTCTTGATGCCGGGGTTGTTCGTTTTGACGATCTTCAGAGCGTCGACCACCCGCTGCCGGACGGTCGCGTTGGAGAACTCGGTGGCCTCGATGTCGATGTCGATGACCTTCAGGTTGTAGGCGTTGATCACCTTCTGGTACGCGCCCGCGAGGGCGGACGCGCTGGAGCACTTCTCCCCGAGCTTGTTGCCGCTCCAGCCGCCGAAGGAGATGACGACGTCACCGCCGGCCGCGCGGATGGAGTTGATCGCCGCCTGATCGGCCCCTCCGGTGAGCGCGCGGCTGCCGTCCCACTTGGGGTTGCAGGTGCCGTCGGAGAGCATGAAAGCGAGCGTGAACCATTTGACGCCGGTCGCCGACATCACGCTGGTCGGCGTCTGCGGGTTGCCCCAGCCGAGGTACTCGTACGGCGCGACCGCCATGGAGGGGCCGCCGCCCGTGTCCGAGGTGACGACGGTGAGCTTGTCGACGTTCGGGCCACCAGTCGCCGTGGTGGCGGTGGCCCGGATCGTGTTGGTACCGGCGTTGAGAGTGACCGGGACGGAGGCGTCCGCCCAGGTGTCCCAGTTCGCCGTGGCCGGATACGACGTCGATCCCACCGAGGTCCCGTTGACCGCGATGTCCATCGGCCGGTCGGCGGCCGTGCCGTTGGCGTACCGGAACGTCAGCGTCGCCGGCCCGGCGGACGCCGCGTTGACCGTCCACTGGATGTAACCGCCGGTGGTGTTGACGTAGTCGACGAACCCGGTGCCGGTGTAACCGGTGTGGTTGGTTGCCACCGACGCCTGCGACATCGTCGCGTTCTCCGCCTGGTAGACGGTCGACGCCGCCTGCGCGGGCGACGCCACCGATCCGAGGGTCCCGGCCAGGGCGACGCCGAGGACGCATCTGAGTAACTTGCGCACGTGACACTCCTGCTGGTTGGGGGGTGATCCGATCCCGTACTCGGGCCGTACGGGACCGGGGGGCGGGTGTCAGTTGATGGTGACCCGGAAGATCTGGTCCGCGCCGCCCGCGGCGCCGCCGTTGTTGTCGGCGTTGGTGGTCGTCAGCCAGAGTTGGTCGGCTCCGGGGACCTTGACCACGGTGCGCAGCCGGCCGTAGGCGCCGACGTAGTAGGCGGTCGCGGTGCCGACGTTCTCCGTGTCACCGGTGATCGGGATCCGCCAGAGCCGCTCGCCGCGCAGCGCCGCCATGTAGATGACGTTGCGGACGATCGCGATGCCGCTCGGCGACGCGGTGCTCACCGACCAGGTCTTCTTCGGGTTGGTCATGCCGGAGACGCTGCAGGTGCCCTCACAGGTCGGCCAGCCGTAGTTGTTGCCCGGCTTGATCAGGTTGAGCTCGTCGTACGTGCTGTCGCCGAACTCGGCCTCCCACAGCCTGCCGTTGCGGTCGAAGGCCAGGCCCTGCGGGTTGCGGTGGCCGTAGCTGTAAACGAGCGTCCCGAACGGGTTGCCCGGGGCGGGCGTGCCGTCGGGCTTCATCCGCAGAATCTTGCCGTTGAGGGAGGTCTTGTCCTGGGCGAGGCTCGACGTCTGCGCGTCACCGGTGCTCGCGTAGAGGTAGCCGTCGGGGCCGAAGGCCAGCCGGCCGCCGTTGTGGTACTTGTTCTTCTTGATCCCCTGGACCAGGACCGTGTAGCCGCTCAGCGAGGTGCCGTTGTAGGTCATCCGGACGATCCGGTTGCCCTCGGAGGCGGTGTGAAAGAAGTACACGTAGTGGTTGGTGGCCCAGTTCGGATCGACCGCCACGCCGAGGAGACCGCCCTCACCGCCGGTCGTCTGCACGTTCGGCACGGTGCCGACCTGGGTCCTGGCTCCGGCCAGGGTGACCTTGAAGACCTTGAACTGGCCGGAGGTCACCTTGTCGTCCCGCTCGGTGGCGAGCGCGGTCTGGCCGTCGGGCATCCAGTAGAGACCCCACGGGATGGTCCAGCCGGAGGAGATCGTCGTGATGCTCGACGGCACGCCGCCGTCCGCGGCGCCACAGGCCAGAGTCCTGAAGCTCACAGGGTTGCTCGCCGCGGAGACGTTGCCCGCCGCGTCGAGCGCGACCACCGCCAGGGTGTACGGAGTGTCGCAGGCCAGTCCGGTGACCGTGGTCGAGGTGGCCGGCGGGTTCCCGGTGACCGTCTTGTACGCCGACGTGCCGCTGCGCACCTCGTACGAGGTGACGCCCACGTTGTCCGTCGACCCGGTCCAGGTGAGATCGACGCTGTTGGCGGTGATATTCGACTGGGCCAGCGCGGAGGGCCCGGACGGCGCCTCCGTGTCGGTGCTCGCCCGCGTGGTGCAGGCCACGGTCTGACTGCCGATGGACACGTTGCCCGCCGCGTCCCGCCCGAACACGGACAGGCGGTACTGCGTGTTCGGCGTGAGACCGGTCAGCCGCGTGGAGGTCTGGCTGCCCGGCGCCTCGGCCAGCTTGTTGCCGTCGTTGTAGATGTCATACGCGACCACCCCGACGTTGTCGGTGGAGGAACCCCAGTTCAGGGTCAGCGCGTCGGTCGCGATGTCGGTGCACGACGGGGTGCCGGGCGTGGTGGGCGGCTGGGTGTCGCCGCCCGAGGCGGGCGAGACGGTGAGCTTGTCCACGTTCGGGCCGCCGTTGACGGTGGTGGCCGTGGCCCGGATCGTGTTCGCGCCCGCGTTCAGGTTCGCCGTGAAGGTGTCGTCCGCCCAGGTGTCCCAGTTCCCCGTGGCCGGGTAGGACCGTGAGCCGACCGAGACGCCGTTGACCGTGATGTCCAGAGGACGGTCCACGGTCGTGCCGTTCGCGTAGCGCAGCGTCAGCGACGCCGCGCCCGCGGTGGCCGCGTTGACGTTCCACTGGATGTAGCCGCCGATGGTGTTGACGTAGTCGACGAACCCGGTGCCGGTGTAGCCGGTGTGGTTGGTCGCAATCGTGGCCTGCGACAGCATCGCGTCCTCGGCCTGGTACGCCACCGGCGCCGGAGCGGCGACGGTCACGTCCAGGTAGTCCAGGTTGGGGTTGCCGCCCGCGCCCGTCGCGGTCACCCGGAGCGTGTTGGAACCGGCGTTCACGGTCGCCGTCAAAGTCGAGTTCGCCCAGGTGTCCCAGTTCGTGGTCGCGCCGAACGACCGGTTGGCCGAGATCACGGTGCCGTTCAGCGCGACGTCCGCCGTACGGGCGGCGCCGGTCCCGTTGGAGTAGCGCAATACCAGCGTGGCGCTGCCGGCGTTCGGCGCGTTGAACGTGAACTGCGTGTAGCTACCTGCGACGTTGTCGCCGTTGACGAACCCCGTGCCGGAGAAGCCCGCGTGGTTGGACTCCACGACTCCCTGGTAGATCGTGGCGTTCTCCGCCTCATAGCGGGTCGCCGCCGAAGCGGGCCACGAGACGACGAGTTGGAAGCCGGCCAGGGTGGCCAGCGAGGCCAAGAGGATCAACGGACGACGGAGACTGCGGGGGAACACCGTGACGGCCCTCTCTCGCCGGATCAGGCGCCCACGCTTCCCCGAGCGGGGCGCGGCTCCAGCTGGTCGTGACAGGACGACAGGACGCAAAGGTTAGGAAAGCTTCCTAACTTTGATTGCTATAGGAACAGCGGGGGCCGTTCGCAGTCAAGGCCCAAATTTGTCGCCTCCGCCTGACCTCCCGTACGGCCGCGGGAGAGATCGTCGACGATCGGGCCGTTGGCGAGCGGGATCGGGCTGATACCGTGCTTCGACCGTGAGGCCCCTCCGTCCGGTGGGCCGTGGGCCGTGGGCCGTGTCGGGTTTGACGTGGAGTGCACTCTAAGGGCGACCCTGGAGACATGACGATCCAGGAGGCCGCACGCAGGTCGGGGTTGAGCGCGCACACGCTGGAACGGCATCGCGAGAAGGTCGCGGCCAGGATCGTCGAGCTCACCCAGGACCTGTCGGTCCTGGACTACAAGATCAAGGTTTATCGGGAGATGGCATGATCAAGCGCACGCTCGGAAGCGGCGGCCTGGAGGTCTCGGCCCTCGGCCTCGGCTGCATGGGCATGTCGGAGTTCTACGGCCCGGCCGATGAAAAGGAGTCGATCGCGGTCATCCACCGCGCACTCGATCTGGGCATGAACTTCCTGGACACGGCCGACATGTACGGCAGCGGGCACAACGAGCGGCTCGTCGGCCGGGCCGTCAAGGACCGCAGGGACGAGGTCGTGCTGGCCACCAAGTTCGGCATCAGGCGCGAGGAAGGCGTCCGCTCCATCGACAACACCCCGGAGTACATCAGGGCCGCCTGCGACGCCTCCCTCCAGCGGCTCGGCGTCGACCACATCGACCTGTACTACATGCACCGCCGCAACTCCGACGTGCCGATCGAGGAGTCCGTCGGCGCGATGTCCGAGCTCGTACGGCAGGGCAAGGTCAGGCACCTCGGCCTGTCGGAGGTGAGCGCGCAGACCCTGCGCACGGCGAACGGCATCCACCCGATCGCCGCCCTGCAGAGCGAGTATTCGCTGTTCACCCGGGGGCTGGAGGCGGAGATCCTGCCCACCGCCCGCGAGCTGGGCATCGGGCTGGTCGCCTACTCCCCGATCAGCCGCGGCATCCTCACCGGCACGGTCCCACCGGCCGAGCAGCTTCCCGACGACGACTTCCGCAAGTGGACGCCGCGCAACCAGGGCGAGAACGCCGCGCACAACGCCGCCCTGGTCGCCGAGGTCAGGAAGATCGCCGAAGCGGCCGGGATCACCCCGGCCCAGCTGTCCCTGGCCTGGCTGCTCGCGAAGGGCGAGGACATCGTGCCGATCCCGGGCACCAAGCGGCTGAGCTACCTGGAGGAGAACGCCGCGGCCGCCGGCATCACGCTGGCGCCGGAGCAGCTGGCCGCGCTGGAGTCGGCCGTACCCGCCGACGCGGTGCACGGCGCGCGCTATCCGGACATGAGCCGCATCGAGTCCTGAGCGCGCTGGTCACGCCGGCGGGTCCCAGCTCCGCGTCAGATCAGCCAGGCCGTCGTGTCGGTGGGGAGCAGGTCGCCGTCGAGCGGGCCGCTGGCGAGCAGGACCGACTCGTACGGCGGCAGCCGTACGGGATCGGGGCCGAGGTTGACGACACAGATCACGCCCGAGTCGCGGGTGAAGGCCAGCACGCCGTCGTTCGACGGAAGCCACGTCAGCGTGCCGTCGCCCAGTCGCTCGCGGCGGACACGCAGCGCGGCCCGATAGAGGGACAGCATCGACCCGGGATCGGCCTGCTGCGCCTCGACCGTGAGGTCCTTCCATCCGGCGGGTTGCGGCAGCCACGGCTCGCCGGTGCTGTAGCCGAACGGCGGCTCGGCGCCCGACCACGGCAACGGGACCCGGCAGCCGTCCCGGCCGGGAACGGTGTGCCCCGAGCGGCGCCACATCGGGTCCTCGCGCAGCTCGCCGGGGATGTCCTCGACCTCGGGCAGCCCCAGCTCCTCGCCCTGGTAGACGTAGACACCGCCGGGCAGCGCCATGGCGAGCAGCGCCGCCGCCCGCGCCCTGCGCCGGCCGAGTTCGAGGTCGGACGGCGCGCCGTCCTTGCGATCGCCGTTGTCCCACGAGGTGTCGGCCCTGCCGTACCGCGTGACCGGGCGGGCGACGTCATGGTTGGACAGCACCCAGGTCGCGGGCGCGCCCAGCGGCACGTGCGTGGCGAGGGTCATGTCGATCGCGCGGCGCAGCGCGCCGACCTCCCACGCGGAGGACATGAAGTCGAAGTTGAAGGCGGTGTGCAACTCGTCGGGCCGCAGGTACCTCGCGAAGCGCTCCTGGTCGGGAAGCCACACCTCCCCGATCAGGATCCGCGCCGGGTAGGTGTCGCAGACCCGGCGCCATTCCCGGTAGATCTCGTGCACCCCGTCGTGGTCGGTGTACGACTCCTCGACGCTGTCGAGGTCCTTGATGAGCACGGCGGCCGAGTCGATGCGGATGCCGTCCACGCCCCGGTCGAACCAGAAGCGCAGGACGTCGAGGAACTCCTCTCGTACGGCGGGGCTGGTCCAGTTGAAGTCGGGCTGCTCCGGCGCGAAGAGGTGCAGATACCACTCCCCGTCGGGGACCCGGGTCCACGCCGGACCGCCGAAGATCGACTGCCAGTCGTTGGGCGGAGCGTCGCCGTCACCCCGGCGGAACCAGAACCGCTCCCGGGCCTCCGAACCGGGACCGGCGGCCAGCGCCTCCTGGAACCAGACGTGATGGTCGGAGCCGTGGTTCGGCACCACGTCGACGATGATCCGGATGCCCAGGGCGTGGGCCTCCTCGATCAGCTTCTCCGCCTCGGCCAGCGTCCCGAAGACCGGTTCGATGTTGCGATAGTCGGCGACGTCGTACCCGCCGTCCGCCATCGGTGAGGGATACCAGGGGTTGAGCCAGATCGCGTTCACGCCGAGATCGGCGAGGTACGGCAGGCGTCCCCGCAGTCCGGCCAGGTCACCCGTGCCGTCGCCGTTCCCGTCGGCGAAACTGCGCAGGTAGACCTGGTAGATCGCGGCGCCACGCCACCATTCTTCGGCTTGTGGAGTCGTCCCCCGAGAGGCACTGCCGGACATGCTGAATACAACTCCTCACACAGAGAGTTACCTGGCCGACGCGCGAGGGCGCGTCAGCCCTTGAGGCTTCCGGCGGTGAGACCGGCCATGATGCTGCGCTGGAAGAAGAGGAAGATCACGATGGCCGGGATGCTCGCGATGACGAGCGCGGCCATGAGCACGTTCTGCGGCATCTGCGCCGAAAGGGAGGAGATGCCGACGCTGATCGGCATCTTGTCCGTATCCGGCTGAACGAGCAGCGGCCAGACGAAGTCCTTCCAGACGTTCATCACCGACAGGATGGACACCACGCCGAGGATCGGCCGGGACACCGGCAGCACGATCGACCACAGGATCCGTGCGGGAGTGGCGCCGTCCATCTCGGCGGCCTCCAGCAGCTCCCTGGGGATCGAATCGAAGAACCGCTTGAGCAGGAAGATGAAGAACCCGTTCGCGGCGGCGGGCAGCCAGATCGCCCAGGGCGTGTTCAGCAGGTTCCAGCCGAAGATCGGAAGATCCTTGACCGTCAGGTAGGCCGGCAGCAGGATCACCATCGGCGGGATCATCAGCGTGGAGAGCATGAGGCCGAGCACCGCCTTACCGAGCACCGGCCGCAGCTTCGACAGAGCGTAGGCCGCAGAGACGTCGACGGCCAGCGTGAACAGCCAGGCGCCGGCCGCGTAGACGACCGTGTTACGAAGGAACAGGCCCAGGTCGAGCTGGTCCCACGCCTCCTTGTACACGTCGAAGTTGAGCGACTCGGGGAAGAGCGACGGCGGCATCTGGGCGAGATCCTCGGGTGACTTCAGCGCCCCGGTGACCATCCAGTACAACGGGAACACGAAGATCACCGTGAAGCTCACCACAACGGTGACGAGGACGGCCCAGTAGATCACTCGCCCGCGCGTGGTGTTCAGCGTGTGCGGGGAGACCAGGCCGCGGAACTCGCGCCCGGTGTTCTCGCCCGCCTTCCTGCCCGGCCCGCGGAACCGGCGTACGACCGCTCCCTGGGCCTTCCCCGGTCCGGATGCCGGCGGCGGGACGGGCCGAGCCGAGCGGCTCGGCCGGACACCAGTGCCTGACGACTGACCTGTGCTGTTCGACATCGGTGCCACTCCCTCCTAGTTGTCCCGCGAGACGCGCAGGTAGACGGCCGAGAAGATCATCAACACGATCATGAGCATGAGTCCCAGTGCGCCGCCGCCGCCGAAGTTTCCGAAGCTGAAGGCGTACTGGTACATGAGGTAGGCGACGGTGACCGTCGCGTTCTCCGGCCCGCCTCCGGTGAGCAGGTACGGCTCGATGAAGACCTGCATGGTCGCGACGATCTGGAGCAGCAGCATCACCAGCAGGATCAACTTGGTCTGGGGGATCGTGACGTGCCACACCCGCCGGAACAGCCCGGCGCCGTCCAGCTCCGCCGCCTCGTACAGATCACTGGGGATGCTCTGCAGCGCCGCGAGATAGATCAGCGTTCCGGTGCCGAGGTTCATCCAGGTGGAGACGATGACCAGGGAGATCAGCGCGGTGTCGGTGGAGTCCAGCCAGCTCAGCCCGGGCAGGTGCACCAGGTCCAGGACCTGGTTGAACAGGCCGGGGCCCGGGTCGTAGAACCACTTGAACAGCAGCACCGCGACGGCCGGAGGCAGCATCACTGGCAGGTAGACGACGAACCTGAGGTACGCCTTCGCGTGCCGCAGTTCGTTGAGGACGATGGCCGTCACGAACGGAACGGCGTACCCGACGATCAGCGCCAGCAGGGTGAACATCGCGGTGTTGGCCCAGGCCGGACCGAACGCCGAGTCCTCCGCCACGGTTCGGAAGTTGTCCAGCCCGACCCACTCCGGCGGGCCGACGAAGTTCGTCTTCTGGAAGCTGAGCAGGAACTCCCGGACCATCGGGTACCAGGAGAAGAACGCGAAGCAGATCAGCGCCCCGCAGAGGAACCCGTACGCCGTCAGGTTGCGGCGCACGCCACGCCGCACGGCCCCAGGCGTGCGGCGCCGTGATCCCCTCACGGTCATTGCGGTCATCGGTTGGACTCCTGATCTCGACGTGACCGGAGGGGTGCCGACCACCTGGTCCGGCACCCCGAAACCGGGGGTATCCCGTGGATCCCCGCCGCGGGCGAGGGTCCACGGGACACGACCCAAGGTCAGCTGGACTTCGCGAGGATGTTGTTGACCTTCTTCTCGGCGTCCGAGAGGAGCTGGTCGATGTCGGCGTCCTGCCTGGTCAGCACTGCGGACATCGCCGTGTCCAGCACCGCGTAGATCTCCTGGGCCTTCGGCGGCTCCAGCTTGAACTGGACGTTGGCCGAGCCGTCGACGTAGGGCTGGAAGTGATCCACCGGAACCGTCGCGAACTGCGTGCGCAGCTCATTGATCTTGGTGCCCGGCTCGGTCGCGCCATACAGGTCGGTCTCCGGCAGGCCGACCGGCAGACCGTCGGCCTTGGCGCGCTCGTAGTTGAACTGGCCCTGGCCGGGGGTCAGGAACTTGTACTCCAGCCACTGCAGGCCGGCCTTGATCTGCTCGGGCGTGGCCTTGGGGTTGAACATGTAGCCGTCGCCGCCGCTGAGCGAGTACGTGGCCTCCGGCAGCGAGGTCACTCCGTAGTCGTCGAACTTGCCCTTGAAGTCGTTGTTGACGGCCTTCACGACGTCGGGGGCACCGACCATCATGCCGAGTTTGCCGCTGCCCATCATGCGCATGAGGTCCTCCCAGCGGAGCAGCTGCTTGGTGCCCATGCTGTTGTCGGTCCAGCGCATCTGCTTGAGGTTCTCCAGCACGGCCTTGCCCTCGGGGCTGTTGAAGGCGGCCTGCTTGCCGTCGGCGCTGACCATCTCGCCACCCCGGCCGTAAAGCTCGGAGGTGAAGTGCCAACCGCCGGTGTTACCGGCGCTGTACTCGCCGTACCCGACGTAGCCGGGGCCCAGCGCGGCGATCTTCTTGGCCGCCTCCTGCACCTCGGTCCAGGTCTTGGGCGGGTTGTCCGGGTCGAGACCTGCCTGGGTGAAGAGCTTTCGGTTGTAGACCAGGCCCGTCGAGTAGTTGGTCCTGGGCAGGCCATAGGTCTTGTCACCGTTCTTGAAGACGCTGAGCACGTCCGGGCGCATGTCCTTCAGCGTGGTGACCGTGTCGATGTACGGCGTGATGTCGGCCGCCTGACCGGCAGCGATGATCTTCTGGACGTCGGTGTAGTAGACGTAGAAGAGGTCCTCCATCTCCCCTCCGGCCAGCTTGGCCTGGAACGTCTCCGGGACGATGCAGGGGAACGAGTCCTTGCTCTCGATCGTGATGTTCGAGTGGAGCTTCTGGAACGCGGCGACGTCGGCGTCCCACTGAGCGCGCTCCTTCGGATTGCTCTTCGGCGGCTGACAGCCGACCGTGATCGTCACCGGGGCGTCGGCGGCCGCGGAGCCCTGCGACGACGTGGCCTGCGGGGTGTCGCCGGCATCGGATCCACACGCGGCGACGCTGAAAGTGATGCCTGCCGCCAGCAGTATCGAGAGGTTGCGGGATTTCATCTTGTTCCCTCCTGGAACGGCACACCACGACCCGTCTAGGCGCCCCCGCTCGCCCACCGTCTCGTCGAACGGCCACGAGCCGGACATTTGCCAGAAACATACAAAGCGACACAGATGAGAGCAAGACTCTGGTGTGCTCGATGCAAAAAAGTGACAGCAATATGAATCTCGACGGCAGCACCCGCCGATCATCGGCGGCACGAGGAGGGGCGGTGTCGGCCTCGGATCAGGGGTTACTCGGGCGGGACAGTCAGGCCCAGGCGGGATCGGCCGACGTGACCGGACCATGCGGGACCGGACCACGCGCGCGGGCCACGTGAATGGGGTGTCTTCTCCCGAACATGACCCCAGCCCCAAAGTAGCTCTAGGTAATCTCTGTGACACTGCGCGATCGAGCGGGTGGAGGTCACCGACGCCGGGCAGCCGGATCCCGCTCTTCTAGCCAGCGGGCCAGGGCCTCAGGCGAGACGCGCGATTGAGCAACAACGGAGCGGCCAGTGGCGTTAGCGAGCCTGATCCTTGGGTTCGTCATACTGGTGGAGTCTTGCGCGAACACCTGCGGCCGGGCGTCGCAGCTCGGGGCGTGAGCGGCGGTTTCTGACGCCGCCGGTCGTGGCGGAGGCGCGTCATCAGGGCAAGTAGCCTGGGCTGGTGTCGCCGATCTTCCCTGTGAATACCATGCCCGATCGTCGCTGCGGGGTGTCCTGCTGATGGTCTGGCCGTCGGCCGGGGACAGGCTGTGGGGGCGCGACGCCGAGCGGGCCGAGATCGCGCGGTTGACGACGCGGGCGCGGTCGGGCCGCAGCGAGATTCTGGTGTTGCGTGGCGTGGCCGGCCTCGGAAAGACTGCCCTGCTCGACCAGGTGGTGCGCGATGCCGCCGGGTTGCGGGTGCTCAGGGTCACGGGCGTGGAGGCCGAGACGGCGCTGCCGTTCGCCGCTGTGCAGAGGCTGCTGCGTCCTGTTGTGGACCGGCTGGATGAGGTGCCAGGTGTGCAAGGCTCGGCGCTGCGTGGCGCGCTGGGCATGTCCGAAGTAGGGGAAAGAGAGCACTTCCTCGTTGGGCTTGCCGTGCTCACCCTGATGTCCCACCTGGCCGAGGAGCAGCCGGTGTTGTGCTTGATCGACGATGCCCACTGGCTCGATGCGGCCTCGGCCCAGGCTCTGCTGTTCGTCGCGCGGCGAGTCGAGGCCGAGGGCGTCTCCATGGTGTTCACGGCCCGGGACGGGTTCGAGGCCCCCGGACTGCCCGAGCTGACGCTCAGTGTGCTGGAACGCGAGGTCGCCGCCGGTCTTCTCACCGAGCGGGATCCTGATCTGTCCCCGGCCCTACGGGAGCGGATCATCGAGGAATCGGCTGGCAATCCTCTCGCGTTGATCGAGTTGGCGGCCGGACTCAACGCCGATCAGCGAGCCGGGCGGGCGGAGCCGCCGCCCGCGCTGCCGGTCACCGAGCGCGTCCTCGCCGCGTTCGGCGGTCAAATCGACCGCTTGCCTCACACGTCTCGGCTCGTGCTGACGATCGCCGCCGCCGAGGGAACGGGCGATCTCGGTACGGTGCTGCGGGCGGCACGGATCTTGGGCGGATCGGCTGAGGATCTCGACGCCGCCGGAGAAGCCGGCCTGCTGCGGGTCACCGGGGACGTGATCACCTTCCGCCATCCGCTGATCCGCTCGACGGCCTACCAGTGTGTACCCCTCACCACCCGGCTGGCCGTTCACGAGGCGCTTGCGGGCGTCGTAGACGGGGACCGGAGAGTGTGGCACCTCGCCGCGGCCGCCGCGGCACCCGACGAGAGCGTCGCGATCGAACTGGAGCACGCCGCCGAGCGCGCACGGGAGCGTGGGGCGCCCGCGGCGGCGGTCCCCGCCTATGAGCAGGCTGCCCGGCTCAGCCCTGACCGGGCCGAGCGGGCCAGGCGGATGACCCTCGCCGCGCAGTCGGCGATCACGGCAGGCCGGATCGAGCAGGCGGCCGCGCTGGCCGAGCGTGCTGTCGAGCTGAGCGAGGACCGGTTCTTGCGCGCCCGGCTGGCTATGGTCCGGGCAAGCGTGGAGTCGCAGCGTGCCACCCCACGAGGTGCCGCACAGCTTCTGATTGACAACGCCGCACCCATCGTGGGCGAAGATCCGGGGCTGGCGCTGTCTCTACTGGTCATCGCGGCCGATAGCGCCTGGTCTACCGGCGAGTACGCCGAATTGCGCCAGGTGACAGAGCTTGCCACCGGCCTGGCTCCCGACGTCGGTGACGCACGGACCGCAGAGGCGGTCGCCGTGCTCGGATCCCTCGTCGACGGTGACTACGCGCGGGCGCTGCCCGTACTTGATGATTTCGTCACGACGATACGCGCTCAGCCTGCCGGAAGTCTTTACGTCCGCCTCTTCGCGGGCAACCTCGCCCTGCTGCTCGGCGACGATGATGCAGCGCTGGACCTGGCCGCCGCCGATGCGGCCCGCAGCCGTAGACGTGGGCAGGCGGGGGCCTTGCCCGCGACCTTGCAGGTCTTGGCGCAAGCACAGGTCGTGGCCGGCCTGCAGCATGACGCCGGCGCCACGGTCGCGGAGGCTCTCACCTTCGCCCGGGATACCGGTCAAAGTCACCGAACCGGCGGGCTCGCCGTGATCACGGCCCAGATCGCGGCCGTTCACGGCGATGAGGACCGCTGCCATGCGTCAGCCAGGGACGCGGGAGCGAGCCTGGCCGACGGCATCGGGGCCTTCGGCGGTGTCGCGGAGGTGGCGGCATCCGCGAACTGCGCGTTGGGTCTGCTCGACCTGGGTTTGGGCCGGTACGAGCAGGCGTTGCGCAGGCTGGAGGAAACCGTCAGCGGACCCGCCTCTCACACGGCCGCCGCCCTTTTCGCCATCACCGATCTGGTCGAGGCCGCCGTACGTGCCGGTGTGCCGGAACGGGCTCGGCAGCCGTTTGCCCGGTTCCTGGCGTGGGCCCAGGCGGGAAGCAGGCCGTGGGCATCGGCTGTCGCGCTGCGTTGCCACGCTCTGCTCGGCCCCGCCGAGGAGGCCGGCGAGGTGTACGCGCAGGCCGTGCGCCTGCACGAGAGGGGAGGGCGGCCCTTCCAGCGCGCCCGCACCGAACTGTTGTACGGGGAATGGCTGCGCCGGGGCCGTCGCCGGGCGGACGCGCGGGTGCCGTTGCGTTCCGCCTTGACGATCTTCGAGCGGTTGGGGGCCATACCGTGGGCGGAGCGCGCCCGGGCTGAGCTGCGAGCCTCGGGTGACGTCGCACCGGCCGGCGCCGGCGGGGGAGACGTGCTCGGCCGTCTGACTCCGCAGGAGTTGCAGATCGTCAGGCTCGCCGCCGGGGGCCTCAGCAACCGCGACATCGCCGCACAACTGTTCCTCAGCCACCGAACTGTCGAATATCACCTCTACAAGGCCTATCCCAAGCTTGGCATCGGTTCCCGAAGCGAGCTCGCCGGCTTCCAGTGGTGACTACCGTGAAGCTACGGATTCGGCCCGGTTCCCTGTCCTTCTAGCGTCGTACCCAACGACGACGAAAGGACGAGGTCATGCAGAACACCGACGCCGAACTGGCGGCACAGCCGGCCGGATACTGGACCGGGGTGGCCTACGAGGCCATCATCTCGTTCACCCGAGCCCAGCAGGCCGAACTGGGCTTCACCCAGCCTCAGTTCTGGCTTCTGCGCAACCTGTCGAAGAACGACATCTCACCCGATGGCCACGGCATGACCATCCCCGAACTCCAGAAGGCCATGAGCTCTTACATCAGGCCCGAAGATGACCTGAAGGCAGAGGCGGAAGTCCTGCTGGAGCGCGGCTGGCTCACTCGTGATGGCGAGGGACGACTGTGGATCACTGAATCGGGGGACGAGGCTCGTGCCAGTCTCAAGCAGCACGCGCCGGCCATCCGGGCCCGCATCCACCAGGGCATCAACGAGGCCGACTACGTGACTACGCTCAAAGTGCTGCAACGGATGATCGACAACGTCGGGGGCGACACGCAGGCGTCGTAGGCGAGCTCACCCGCTCACAGAACGCCCGCTCGAACCGGGCCCGGCAGCCGCGCACGATGCGCTCGATCCGGCCGGGCGGCTCGATCTTGAGGTTCCGGCAACGCGACAGCATCGCCGCCCGAATCCCCTCATCCGTCAGCACCATCGGACAGATGTCTTTGGCCAGCTAGTCGATCAGCGCGTCCTCATCGGCCCGGGTCGACTCGCGAAACCCCAGCGCCTTGCGGATCTGGGAGCGGTGGTACTCGATCGTGCTACCTGTCCATTGGTAATCGGCCAACAGGCCCGGCTCGACCTTCACCTGTCCAGCCACGTAGTCCACTGCGGCCTTGGGGAACTCCCCGCCATGCCGAGGAAAACGGGCCTCCAGTTCGAAGAACTTCAGCATCAGGCCGAAGCCCAGCCGCGCCGCGCCCGACTTGTTCGACACCAACTCCCAGTCGTCATCCAGCAACGTCCACGCTGCTGCCGGACGGCATGCCCGACTCATGACGATCACGAACCGCAACCGTGATCTACCCCAGAGCTACTTTGGGGCTGGGGTCATATTCGGGAGAAGACCCCCGGAGAGAAGAGAAAACCAGGCTCAGGCGGGATCGACCGGCGCGGGTCCCGTGGAGGAGCGCACGACCAGCTCGGGCTCGAACAGCAGCTCGTCACTCGGGACGGCGCCCGCACGGATCTGCGAGACGAGCAGCTCGACGGCGGCCCGCCCCATCGCCTCGATGGGCTGGCGCACGGTCGTCAGCGGCGGATCGGCGCAGTTCATCAGCGCCGAGTCGTCGTAGCCGACGACGGAGACGTCCCCCGGGACCGACAGCCCGGCGCGGCGGGCGGCGCGGATCGCGCCGAGTGCCAGAACGTCGCTGGCGCAGGCGATGCCGGTGACACCGCGCCGCACCAGCCGGGCCGCCGCGGCGTGGCCGCCCTCGATCGAGAACAACGCGTGCTCGACCTGCTCGGGGGCCAGTTCCAGCCCCTTCTCCTCCGCGAGCGCCCGGAACGCGGCGAGCTTGCGCCGGGACGGCACGTGGTCGGGCGAGCCGAGCAGGATGCCGACGCGACGGTGGCCGAGGGTCAGCAGATGGGCGAGCGCCATCTCGGCGGCGGCCACGTCGTCGCAGGAGACCTGCGGGAAGCGCAGGTGCTCGACGGCGGCGTTGACCAGCACGATGGGGAGCCCCCGCTCCCGCACCCGCTCGTAGTGCGTGTGCGAGGCGTTGCCCTGGGCGTACAGGCCGCCAGCGAAGACGATGCCGGACACGTGCTGCTGGAGGAGCAGATCGACGTAGCCGGCCTCCGAGACGCCCCCGACCGTACGGGTGCACAGGACGGAGGTGAATCCGCGCTGGGCCAGCGCGCCGCCCACGACCTCGGCGAACGCCGGGAAGATCGGGTTCTGCAGCTCCGGGAGCACCAGGCCGACCAGTCGGCCCCGCTCCCCGCGCAGCCGCGAGGGCCGCTCGTATCCGAGCACGTCGAGGGCGGTGAGCACGGCCTCTCTGGTCGCGTCGGACACGCCGGGCTTGCCGTTGAGGACGCGGCTGACCGTCGCCTCGCTCACGCCCACCTTCTTGGCCACTTCCGCAAGCCGTCGTGTCACGAACGCAAGCATACGACAATTCGCGTAAGAATTTGCGCTCGCTTGCGCAGCGCACGCGTCCGGCCGGGGCGACCGCCAAGGTCGCCCCGGCCGAGCCGACCAGCGGCGCAGGGTGAATCAGAGTGGTCTCTTTGCCGGGACGCCGATGACGGCCCTGGTCAGGCGGCGGCCTGCCGGATGAGGGCGGCCACCGCGGCGGGCTGGGACAGGTAGACCGAGTGGCTGCCCGGCGTCTCGGCGACGGTCGCCCCGGCACGCTGCGCCATGGCGCGCTGCGCGGGCGGCGGGATCATCCGGTCGTCGGTCGCCACCAGGTACCAGGACGGCTTGGCCCGCCACGCGGGTTCGGTGACCGCGCCGCCGAGGGCGTCCACGCCCCACGGCACCTGCGAGTCGGCCATGAACGCCGCCTGGTCGGCGGGCAGGTCCCCGGCGAAGGAGGCGGCGAACTTGTCGCGGTCGAGGAAGAGGAATCCGTCCACCGGGGGCAGGATCGGCGGGACGGGCGCGCCGGGCGGCGGGTCGGCGATGAGCGTGTTGACCGACTCGCCCTTGTCCGGCGCGAAGGCGGCGATGTACACCAGCGCCGCGACGCCCGGGTGGCCGCCCGCCTCAGTGATCACGACGCCGCCGTAGGAGTGGCCGACCAGGACGCACGGGCCGTCCAGGGCGTCCACGACCTGGTGGGTGGCGGCGACGTCCCCGGCCAGGGACAGGGTCGGGTTCTGCACGATCGACACGCGGTAGCCGTCGGCGACGAGCAGGTCGTAGACGGCCTGCCAGCCGGAGCCGTCGACGAAGCCGCCATGGACGAGCACGATGTTGCGGATCATGGCGCTCCTCTGCGAGGGAGAAGGAGTGGGAACGCGTCCCACGGTAGGAACCGGGCGGCTCCCCTCGCGTACGTCAAATGATGTAATCGCCGTCCCGCGCGGTCATGAGACGGCTCAGCTCGCCCCGGGTGGTGATGCCGAGTTTCGGGAAGATGCGCGACAGGTGCGTGCTGACCGTGCGGGGCGAGACGAACAGCCGCCGGCCGATCTCGCGGTTGGTCAGGCCCTCCGCGACGAGCTGCGCGATTTGGAGCTCCTGGGGGGTGAGCCGGTCGCGGGCGTCGTGCTTGCGGCGGAGCCGCTCGCCGCTCGCGCGCAGCTCGCGTAGCGCGCGTTCCGACCAGGGCACGGCGCCGAGGGCGTCGAACGCCTCGGCCGCCGCGCGTAACGGCGCCCTGGCCTCGGCGGCGCGACGTTGGCGGCGCAGCCACGCGCCCCAGGCGTACCGCAGCCGCGCCCGTTCGAACGGCCAGCCGACCAGGTCCTCGCGAAGCGCCTGCGCGAACAGCCCCTCGGCGGCCTCGTCGGGGGCGGTGACGGCTCTGATGTACGCGAGCGCGACGCGCCCGACCGGTGACCCGCTCTCCTCGATCACCGGGGTCAGTTCGTCGGCGACCGCGCGCAGCTCCGCCTGCCGTCCGCTGAGCAGCGCCGCCTCCGCCAGGTGTGGCAGCGCCCACAACCGGATGTACTGGTGGAAGCTGACCTCGCTCGGGTCGAAGATGGGGCGCAACGCGTCCCAGGCCGCGCCGAAGGCTCCGTCGGCCAGCTCGGCGGCCCCTCGCGCGAGCTGCACAAGAGCCAGCATCGGGTACGCGCCCGCGGACAGGAACGCCCGTTCCACCTGCGCGGCGAGATCGCGCGCCACGTTCGTCGCGCCGCGCAGCGCGTGGATCTCCGCGGCTGCGGCGTCCGCGGTGAGCACCCACTGCGGCTGCCGGGTCTCCACGGCCAGCGCCCTGGCCTCGGCGGCGGCAATGACTCCGAGCCGGGTGTCGCCGAGCCGCGCCGCCGACGTCGCCTGCCCGACGAGCGAATGCGCCAGCGTCCCGAACGGCCCCCGCGTCCGCATCCCCGCGCTTGCCTCCGCGTACAGCCGGGCGCCCAGCGGGAACGCGCCGAGCGCGTTCGCCGCCGCGCCCAGCAATTGCAGGTTGTGCGGGCTGACCCAGCTCGCCCTGCTCAGCGCGTCGAGCTGGACGAGTATCTGCCTGCCACGCTCGACAGGAGAGATCATCGCTAGCGACGAGACGAGCTGCGGGTCGTCTTTGGGTACGGCGAGCCGCTCGATCGCCGCGAGCACCGGCATGCGGCTCTCCCGCGTGGGGTTGGAGAAGTACCAGCGCATGCTGACCCCAGCCAGCCAGCGCAGCGCGAACTCCGAGCCGTCACGTGCGCGCATCTGGTCGAGGAACTCGCCCAGGTCGGACAGCCGGTCCACGCCGGTCCACACGAAATGCAGGACGAGGTCGCGAAAGTACGTGAGCCTGGACCGGTCGATCGGAGCGAGGTCTGCGTCCTCCGCCCGGCCGACGAGGCGTTCCATGGCGGCACGGTCGCCGAGGTCGAAGGCCATGACGGCCGCGTCGACCAGCCGCGCGCCCCGGAGGGCCGGGTCCGCGGTGAGGTAGGCGGCGCGCTCCTGCGCCTCCAGCGCACGCCCCGCCGCGCCCCTGATTTCGGCGCGCATCGCGGCGGCGGCGAGCCCGGCGGCGACGTCGTCGTCGTGGGACGTCGCGGCGGCCGCCCGGTGCCAGATCCCGCGGTCGTCGTCATCGGCCAGGGTGGCGGCAAGCGCGGCGTGCGCCGCGCGTAATCGATCGGCCCCGGCCGCCTGGACGATCGCCGACCTGATCAGCGGGTGCCGGAACCTGACGCGCGCGGCGTCGGCCACGACCAGCCCCGCCCGGGTCGCCGGGGCCAGCGCGGCCGCCTCGATCGGCGCGCCCGCCAGCAGGGACGCGGCCCGCGTGTTCTCCTCGATCGCGTCGTCCTCGTTGACCGCGGCGACGAGCGCGAGGGTCCTGGTGTCGGCGGGCAGCACGGCGAGCGCCTGGGCGAACGCGCGCTCCAGCCGCTCCGTCAACGGCAGCCTGCTCGACGCGAGCATCTCCTGGTCCTGCCGGGAGGCCATCGCGGCGAACTCCATCAGTGCGAGCGGGTTGCCCGCCGCCTCGGCCAGCACGCGGGCGCGCAACGCGACGCCCAGGTCGGGCGCGACCCTCGCCAGCAGCTCCGCCGCCGCCTGGTCGATCAGCGGCGGCACGGTCAGCGCGGGCAGCCCCGACGTGACGAGCCTGGTCTGAGAGTCGGCGTCGTCGCGCAGGGTCGCCAGCAGCACCACGGCGTCCGAACGCAGCCGTCGGCCGACGAACGCGAGCGCCTCCCAGCTCGGCTCGTCCAGCCAGTGCGCGTCCTCGAGGGCGAGCACCACGGGCGTGTCGCTCGCCAGCGCGGACAGCCGGTGCAGCACGGACATCGCGCCGCGCAGCGGCCCGCCGTCAAGGTCGCCGGGCGCGAGCCCGGTCCCCGCCAGCAGCCTGCGCAGCCCCTCGTACGGGACCTGGCCTTCGGCGGGCACGCCGGTCGCGGTCAGGACGCGCGCGCCCCTGGCGGCGGCCTCGCCCGTGGCGGCCCCGAGCAGCGCCGACTTGCCGACGCCCGCCGCGCCGCTCAGCACGAGGGCCCCGCCGCCCTCCTTCAGGCCGTCCACGAGGGCCAGCAGATTCCGCAGTTCGGCGTCTCGTCCCACGAGGGCGTGCAATGCCACGACGACGATGCTCACACCGCACGCCCCGTGTCGTCCACCTCATGTGCCTGGCGGGCGGCGAGTCAGACGGGCGGCGGTTAACCGGCGGCGGCGCGGGGGCGGGCCGTGGAGGCGCGCACCACCAGCTCGGGCTCGAAGAGCAGCTCGCCGGTCGCGACCGCGGTCCCGTCGATCTGGTTGACCAGCAGCTCGACCACGGCCCGGCCCATCGCCTCGATCGGCTGCCGGATCGTCGTCAGCGGCGGATCCACGCACGTCATCAGCGGGGAGTCGTCGTAACCGACGACGGACACGTCCTGGGGCACCCGCAACCCCTGTCGGCGGGCGGCCCGGATCACCCCGAGCGCGAGCGGATCGCTGCCGCAGACGATGCCCGTCACATCCCGGGCGAGCAGCTTGGCCGCCGCCGCGTGGCCGCCCTCCAGCGAGTGCATGGTGTGCTCGACCAGCTCGCCGCCGGACGCCCGGAAGGCCTCCAGCTTGCGTGCGGACGGCATGTGGTCGGGCGGGCCGACAACGAGGCCGACGCGCTCGTGCCCGAGCGACCGCAGGTGGCCCACGGCCTGCTCGACGGCGATCGAGTCGTCACACGACACGCGGGGGAACTCCCAGTGGTCGGCGGCCGCGTTCACGAGGACCGTCGGCAGCCGCCGGTCGATCAACCTGAGGTAGTGCTCGTGCACCACCCCCGCCTGCGTGTACAGGCCGCCCGCGAAGACCACGCCGGACACCTGCTGCTGCAGCAGGAGGTCGACGTAGTCCGCCTCCGAGATGCCGCCGACGGTACGGGTGCAGAGCACGGGCGTGAACCCCTGCTGGGCGAGCGAGCCGCCGACCACTTCGGCGAACGCCGGGAAGATCGGGTTCTGCAGCTCCGGGAGCACCAGACCGACCAGTCGGCCCCGCTCCCCGCGGAGCTGCGTGGGTCGCTCGTATCCGAGCACGTCAAGCGCGGTGAGCACCGCCTCCCGCGTCGCGTCCGAAACGCCCGCCTTGCCGTTGAGCACGCGACTTACCGTCGCCTCGCTCACCCCCACTTTTTTGGCAACTTCGGCAAGTCGTCGCGTCATGGGCGCAAGCATAGGACCGGCAATGCCAGTACTTTACGATCTTCGCGTTTGCAAGCGCGTTGAAAGGGATTCGCAAGGGGGCGTTTTTAATGTCGCCCCTCGTCAATGATCACTAGGAAGGCACGTAATGAGCATCGTCCGGAACTCCCTCGCCGTCGTCGCGGCGTCCGCCGTTCTCGCCCTGACCTCGGCCTGCGGAGGCGGCGCCGACAAGGTCGCCCTCTGCACGGAGGCGACCAAGGCGATGACGGACTACCAGACCGCGGCGGCCGCGGCCGGCGCGAACTTCGAGGGGCTCAACAAGGCCACCGCGGACTTCGCCGCCAAGCTCAAGGATCTCGGGGGCAAGGCCGACGGCGATCTCCAGAGCGCGCTGACGAAGTTCGGCGACTCCTTCGCCGACCTCAAGATCGACCCGTCGGACTCCTCCGCGGCGACCAAGGTCACCGAGTTCGCCCAGAAGGTCTCGGAGGCCGGCGCCGCGTTCGGCACCGCCTGCTCCTGACGTCTACTCCCGACGGGACGTCTACTCCCGACGTCTGTTCCGGACGTCGGGGGTTCCCCAGCCCGAGAAGCCGCCGCGCCCCATGGCGCGGCGGCTTCGCCGTTCGCCGATCAGTACTCCAGGCCCCAGTCGTGCGGGCCGACCACGTAGCCGCCTCGCCTGCGCAGCAGCCACCCGTCGGCGACGAGGACATCCAGGCTGTGCCGTACGAACTCCTCGGGAAGGTCGGCGAGCCGTGCGACGTCGGCGACGGTGGCCGTGCGCCGGTCGACGTTCAGCGCGCAGACCGTCTCGTACACGCGCATGTCGTCGTCGCACACGCTCTGGACGTCCGCCAGCGGCCTGGTACCCGCCGCGCCCTCGCCGGAGACGTCACCGGCGAGCTCACGTGGCGTCCTGCTTGCGGCGGTCTTTCTCATGGCGGGTCACCTCTGGCGGGCTCCGCTGCGCAGGCGCATGGGGTCGATGTCCCGTTCGGGATACCGCTTGAGGTATTCCTCTTCGAGTTCTCTGGTGCGGGACGTGTGGCGCGCCAGCGCGTCGTCGGATCCGTGCAGCAGGGCGTCGTTCCTCGTTTCGTGGCAGTGGCGCATCTCCCGGAGGAGATCGTCGTCGTCGAGGTCCCGGGGGGCGACCCCCATCATTCCGGTCGTCATCACAGCTCCCTCAGACCTCGGTGGGCTTGTCCCAGCGCTCGTCGGGCATGCCGTCGGAGGCCCGGGCGTTGGGTGGATCGGATTCGGACGGGGTGTGCTCCTCGGCGAAGTCGGGCTCGTACTCGATCTCGGCGTCATATCCGGCGCCGGATCCGACGCCGCTCTCGCGGTCGCGCACACGGTCGTTTTCGCGTCGCATGCCGCTCCTCTGCCCGACTTTGCGGAAACCATGCGCACGCCGGCGGGGCATGTCCCCACCCGTCAGCGGCCCGCAGCGCGGTTCACGCCTCCCGGCGGGCCGTCTCATCGATCATGCTGGGCAAGCTTTCACAGCAAACCCCCACACCGGGTGACAAATAACCGGATTGGGTATCAACCGCATTGATGCGGACATGTGCTCGCATCGTCGCTCAAACGGGGGAATTATGGCTGAAGCACCCAAGAAGAAGGCCGCGAAGTCGACGGGCAAGGCCAAGAAGTCGGCCATCAAGCAGGCCCGCTCCGCCAAGCAGTCCAAGAAGTCGTCGGGATCGACCGGCTCCATGGAGCAGCGGCCGACGACCGAGAACGAATAGCTCACCGAAGGGCCGGGCACGTGATCCGGGCCCGGCCCCGGACGCCACGCCACGGACATCCCGGCGCCGACGGCCCCGGGACGAGCTCGCCCGCCCCGGACCTCATGCCGCAGGGGTCCCGGCGTGACCCCGGAGGACACCCGGCGAGGCGGCATGTCTGGATATTTCCGCTTTCCTACGATCTTCCGCGACGTGATCGTCTTCGCGTGCGAGGACGATCTGTGGATGGTGCACGCGGACGGCGGCCGAGCCTTCCGGCTCACGGCGGGCGTGGCGGAGGCGACGTATCCCCGGTTCTCCCCCGACGGGACCAGGATCGCCTTCGTCGGACGCGAGGAGGGGCCGGAAGAGGTCTACGTCATGCCCGCGGACGGCGGCGCGACGCAACGGGTCACCTTCCACGGCGCCTCGTCCGTCGTGACCGGCTGGGACCCGGCGGGCGCGATCGTCTACGCGAGCGACGAGCGCCAGCCGTTCGACGGCTACCGGTGGCTGCATCGCGTCCACCCCGGCGACGTCCCCGAGCGGCTGCCCTACGGCCCGGCCGGGACGATCTCGTACGGGACCGTGCCCGGGCAGGCGCGGTACGGCATGGTTCTGGGCCGCAACACGGCCGATCCCGCCCGTTGGAAGCGGTACCGGGGCGGGACGGTCGGCGACCTGTGGGTGGACATGTCCGGGAGGGGAGCGTTCCAGCGGCTCATCCTGCTTCCGGGGAACCTCGCGTCCCCCTGCTGGGTCGGCGACCGGATCTATTTCCTCTCCGACCACGAGGGGATCGGCAACGTCTACTCCTGCACTCCCCAGGGCGAGGACCTGCGGCGGCACACCGATCACGGCGACTACTACGCGCGCAACCTGTCCTCCGACGGGCATCGCCTGGTCTACCACGCCCACGCCGCCGTCTACCTGCTCGATCCCGCCACCGGCGAGTCCCACGAGGTCGACGTGCGGCTCGGCAGCTCGCGGACCCAGCGCAACCGCAGGTTCGTCCCGGCGTCCGAGTACCTCGACACCGCCACGCTCAGCCCTGACGGCAGCGGGCTCGCCGTCACCGCGCGGGGCAAGGCGTTCTCCTTCGCGAACTGGGAGGGCCCGGTCCGCCGGCACGGCGAGCAGGACGGCGTCCGGTACCGCTTCCTGACCTGGCTGAACGACAACCGGCGGCTGATCGCGGCGGCCAGCGACGACGGCGACCGCGAGGTGCTGGTCATCCTGACCGCCGACGGCGAGACGGAGCCGATCCGGCTCGACTCCGCCGACACCGGACGGGTGAACGGGCTCGTCGTCTGCCCCGCGGGCGACCGGGTGGCGGTCACCAACCACCGCAACGAGCTGCTCGTCGTCGATCTCTCCCCGCTCGGCGACGGCCGCGAGGTCCGCGTGACCGAAGTGGAGGCCAGCCTGTTCGGGCGGATCGAGGATCCGGAGTGGTCGCCCGACGGCTCCTGGCTGGCCTACGCCTGCCCGACCTCCCCCCAGGCCACCGCGATCAAGCTGTTCCACGTCGAGACCGGTGAGACGTTCATGGCGACGCTGCCCCTGCTCGTCGACCACCGGCCCTCGTTCGACCCCGGAGGGCGCTACCTCTACTTCATCGGGCAGCGGGCGTTCAGCCCCGTCTACGACCAGGTCCAGTTCGATCTCGGCTTCCCGCTGGGCACCCGTCCGTACGCGATCACGCTGCGGCCGGACGTGCGCTCACCCTTCGTGCCGGAGCCCCGCCCGCTCTCGGACTCCCCGACAGAGGGCGTGTCCGAGGAGACCGGGCGCGCGTCCGAGAAGACCGGGGGCACGTCCGAGGAGACCGAGCGCGCGTCCGAGAAGACCGAGCGCGCGTCCGAGAAGACCGGGGGCACGTCCGAGAAGACCGGGGGCACGTCCGAGAAGACCGGGGGCACGTCCGAGGAGACCGCGGGGCCGGTGGTCATCGAGACCGCGGGCCTGACCGACCGGATCGTCGCCTTCCCGGTTCCCGAGGGCCGGTACGGCCGGATCGCCGGGCTCGACGGCAAGGTGGTCTACACGACGTTCCCCGTGCTCGGCGGCCCCGCCGCGCTGCGCTGCTACGACTTCGCCAAGCAGAAGGCGGAGGTGCTCGCCACAGGTCTGACCGACTTCCAGCTCGGCCGCGACCGCGGCACGCTGCTCTACCGGGCGGGCGACCGGCTGCGGGTCGTCAAGGCGGGCGAGGAGCCGCCGGACGACGACACGCCGAGCCGTACGAGCGGGTGGATCGACCTCAACCGGGTCAAGGTCTCGGTGGCGCCGGACGCCGAATGGCGGCAGATGTTCCGCGAGGCGTGGCGGTTGCAGCGGGAGCACTTCTGGGACGAGGACATGGCCGGAATCGACTGGGAGGCGGTCTACGACCGCTATCTCCCCCTGGTGGACCGGGTGACCACGCGGGGCGAGTTCTCCGACCTGCTGTGGGAGCTGCTCGGCGAGCTCGGCACCTCGCACGCGTACGAGACCGGCGGCGAGTACCGCGAGCGGCCGCATTACTGGCAGGGGCAGCTCGGCGTCGACTGGTCCTACCGCGACGGCCGCTACGTCGTCGCCCGGATCGTCTGCGGCGACCGCTGGGACCCCGACGCGACCTCGCCGCTCAATCGCCCCGGAGTCGACGTACGGCCGGGCGACGCGGTCATCGCGATCAACGGGCAGCCGCTCGGCGTGCGGACCACCCCGAACCAGCTCCTGGTCAACCTCGCCGACGAGGAGGTGGAGCTGACCGTCGAGCGCGACGGCGAGACCCGCAGCGTGATCGTCCGTGCTCTCGCGGACGAGACGCCCGGCCGCTACCGCGACTGGGTCACGGCCAACCGGCGGCTGGTGCACGAGCGGACCAAGGGCAGGGTCGGCTACCTGCACATCCCGGACATGGGCCCGCACGGATTCGCCGAGTTCCACCGGGGATACCTCGCCGAGTACGACCGCGAGGGCCTGATCGTCGACGTCCGCTTCAACGGCGGCGGCAACGTCTCGGCACTGCTGCTGGAGAAGCTCTCCCGCAAGCGGCTCGGCTACGACTTCCCGCGCTGGGGCGTGCCCGAGCCGTACCCGCCGGAGTCGCCCCGCGGGCCGCTGGTCGCGGTGACGAACGAGTGGGCGGGATCGGACGGCGACATCTTCTGCCACACGTTCAAGCTGCTCAAGCTCGGGACGCTGGTCGGCAAGCGGACGTGGGGCGGCGTCGTCGGCATCTGGCCGCGGCACCATCTCGCGGACGGCACGGTGACCACGCAGCCGGAGTTCTCCTTCGCGTTCGACGATGTCGGCTGGCGGATCGAGAACTACGGCACGGACCCGGACATCGAGGTGGACATCACACCGCAGGAGTACGCGCTGGGCGTGGACAGCCAGCTCGACGCGGCCATCGACGTCGCGCTCGAACGCCTCGCCGTGTCGCCGCCGCACAACGCGAACCCGGCCGACCGCCCCCGCCCGATCACGCCGACGCTGCCGCCACGGGCGTGACGTTTGTCCCGGAAAAGCGAGGATCAGTAGCACCGCTGGGCACTTGGGCTGATCTGGCAAAGTAATGGACGTGCAAACCGCCGCCCTGCGCCCTCCTCTGCATCGCGTGAGCCGTACCGCGATCTGGTACTGGACCATCCGCGCGGCCCTCGGCTGGCTGGTCGTCATCGGCGCCCAGGTCGCCTGGATGGTGGTCGCCGACGGCGACCACGACGCCATCCGGATCCCGGCGCTGGCCGTCACCGCCGTGCTGGCCGCCGCACATCTGATCGTCATGCCCCGGTGGCGGTACCGGGTGCATCGCTGGGAGACCACGCCGGAGGCCGTGTACACCCTGTCGGGGTGGTTCAAGCAGGAATGGCGTATCGCGCCCGTCTCGCGGATCCAAACCGTGGACAGCGAGCGCGGCCCGCTGGAGCAGCTCTTCGGGCTGGCCAACGTCACCGTGACCACCGCCTCCGCGGCCGGGCCCATCACGATCAGCGGCCTCGCCCGCGAGACGGCCGACCGGATCGTGCACGAGCTCACCGCGAGCGCGCAGGCCACCGTCGGTGACGCCACGTGAGCGGCCCAGCGGAAACGAACGGCACTACCGACGGCACAACGAACGGCACAACCGACGCCCCCGGCACAGCTGACGCCGCCGGCACAATCGACGCGAGCCGTACGGCCGACGTGCCCCGGACCGAGGAGTGGCGGCGGCTCAGCACCCGGATGCTGTTCGTCCACCCGTTCCACGTGGCCGTGCGCGCCGTGCCCGCCCTGCTCGGACTGCTGGTGGCCGGGTCGAACAAGGGCTTCCCGGGCCACCTCTTCAGCCTCGGCATCCTGGCGCTGATGATCGTGATCGGCGTGTTCCGGTGGGTCACCACGACCTTCCGGATCACGGACGAGCACATCCAGGTGCGCAAGGGCCTCTTCCGCAAGCAGGTGATGACGGTCCCCCGTGACCGGGTCCGCACCGTGGACGTCACCTCGCACCTCCTCCATCGCGTCCTCGGCCTGGCCCGGGTCGAGATCGGCACCGGCCGCTCGGACCAGAAGGGCGACGGCGCGTTGAAGCTCGACGCCCTCGGCACCGCCGAGGCCGCCCACCTGCGCGAGGAGCTGCTGCACCGCCTGGACACGGCGGGAGTCCGGGCGTCCGCAGGCGTTCCGGCCGGCACGGGAGCCGGAGCGGGAGCGGCAGCCGGCGATCACGCGCGGGGGCCCGGCGCCGCGGCCATCCCGACCGGAGTCGCGGCCATCCCGACCGGAGTCGCGGGCATCCCGACCGTCGCCGGCGTCGGCGACGTGCCGACCGCCCCGGTCGCGGGGACCTTCGGGCGGGAAAAGGAGACCGAGCTCGCCCGGCTTCAGCTCAGCTGGATCAGGTACGCGCCGTTCACGCTGTCGGGCGTCGTCGCGGTCGGCGTCATCGCCGGATTCGTGTCGCGGCTGACCAACGAGGGCGGCGTGGATCTCCGCCAGATCGGTGCGCTCCGCGACGGCTGGAAGTGGTTCACCGGCGTCCCCGTATGGAGCGCGGTCGCGGGGGTGGTCATCGCCCTGATCGTCTTCGTGGCGGTCGCCTCCACGTTGGGCTACGTCCTGTCGTTCTGGGGGTTCCGGCTCACCCGGCACTCCGGCGGGACGCTGCACGTCACCCGAGGGCTCATCACGACCCGGGCGACCACCATCGAGGAGCGCCGGCTGCGTGGCGTCGAGGTCAGCGAGCCGCTGCTGCTGCGTGCCGTGCGAGGGGCGCGGCTGATCGCGGTGACCACCGGCCTGCACTCCGGCCGGGGCGCCCAGCGCGGCGGGTCGATGCTCCTGCCGCCCGCCCCGGTCGCCGAGGTGGAGACGCTCGCCGAACGCGTGCTCGCCCCCCGTGGGGGTGACGGCACGTCGCCCGTGGTCGGGCCGCTCGTCCCGCACGGCCCCGCCGCGCTGCGCCGCCGGTTCACCCGCGCCCTCGGCGCGAACGCCGTGGCCGTGGTGGCGTTGCTCGCCCTGTGGGAATGGGCGGGCCTGCCGGCCTGGACCTGGATCACGGCCCTGGCGTTCATCCCGTTCGCGGCGCTGCTCGCGGCCGACCGTTACCGCAACCTCGGGCACGCGATGACCCGGGAGTACCTGGTCACCCGATGGGGATCGCTGGGGCGCAGACGCGTCGCCCTGGAATGTGACGGGATCATCGGCTGGAACGTCACGCGGTCGTTCTTCCAGCGCCGGGCGGGCCTGGCCACGCTGACCGCGACCACGGCCGCGGGGCGGCAGGGCTACCGTGTCCCGGACGTGGCGATGAGCGAGGCGATCGGCATCGCGACCGCGGGCATCCCCGGCCTGCTCGATCCGTTCCTCGCCGTCCCCGAAGAGCACGACCCGCACTTGAAAGGAACGCTGTGACGCGCTACGGCCAGATGTTCGGCCCCGACATCACCTTCCTCGGCGTCGACCGCTGCGACGTGAACGACCCCGGTTCGTACGCCGACGCCGACGTGGTCATCCTGGGCGCTCCCTTCGACGGGGGCACCTCGCACCGGCCCGGAGCGCGGTTCGGCCCCAACGCCATCCGCCAGACCTGCTACCTCCCCCACGACGGCTCGCGGCCCAGTCTGGCGATGCGCGTCGACGCCCTTCAGGACATCCGCGTTCTCGACGCCGGTGACGTCGAGACGTACGCCGGTGACATCGAGGGCAGCCTGCGCGCCATCGAGGACGCGGTCGCCCGGATCTCCGCCTCCGGGGCGATCCCGATCGTCCTGGGCGGCGACCACACCATCGCGCTCCCGGACGCGACCGGCGTCGCCCGCCACCACGGCTTCGGCCGGATCTCCATGCTGCACTTCGACGCGCACGCCGACACCGGGGACATCGAGTTCGGCCACCTGCACGGCCACGGCCAGCCGATGCGGCGGCTGATCGAGTCGGGCGCGATCCGGGGCGACCGGTTCCTGCAGATCGGCCTGCGCGGCTACTGGCCGGGACCCGACATCCTCGACTGGATGGCGGGCCAGCGTATGCGCTCGTATGAGATGACCGAGATCGTCCACCGCGGCCTCGACACGTGCCTCACCGAGGCGTACGGCATCGCGCTCGACGACTGTGACGGCGTGTATCTCTCGGTCGACGTGGACGTGTGCGACCCGGGCCACGCGCCCGGCACCGGAACCCCCGAACCCGGCGGCCTGAGCGCCCGGCAACTGCTCGACGCGGTACGGCGGACCTGCTACGAGCTGCCCGTCGTCGGCGTGGAGATCGTCGAGGTGGCTCCGCCGTACGACCACGCGGACATCACGGCCTACCTCGGCAACCGCGTGGTGCTCGAAGCGCTGTCCGGCATCGCCCGTCGCCGTAAGGACGCCGCCGAGGGCACCCGCTGGGACCCCTCCCAGCCTCTGCTCGACGGTCGCCGATGAAGCGTTTCGCACCGGTCACCGCTTCCCTGGCCGTCCCGCTGGTGGCCGCGCAGCTCGTGGCGGGCGCCGCCGCGGCTTCCACTGCCGCTTCCACCGCGCCTTCCACTGTGGCTTCCACCGCGCCTTCCACCGTGGCTTCCACTGCCGTTTCCGCCGTGGCTTCCACTGTGACCCCGCGCCCGGTGCGGGTGCCGTCCGGCGTGACGGCGGGCTACGTCGTCTTCGACCGGCAGGCGGGCAGGGTGATCGCGAATCACCAGGTCCACCGCCGGTTCAGGTCCGCCTCGATCGTCAAGATCCTGATCGCGATCGACTATCTCGAACGACAGAAGGACCCGATCCCGGCCCGCGACGCCGCGCTGCTCGCGCCCATGCTGCGCGGCAGCGACGACGACGCGGCGACCGCGCTGTGGCGGCGCGGCGGTCAGGGGCGGATCGTCCAGCGGATGGCCCGGAAGATCGGCCTGACCGACACCGCGCCGCCGCCCGCGGCCAAACCGGGCTTCTGGGGCTACACGGCCATCAGCGCCATCGACATCGCGCGCGTCTACCGGTACCTCCTGGACAAGGCCGAGCCCCGCGTACGCGACGTGGTCATGGGCCACCTCCGCCAGGCGCAGCAGTGCGCGACGGACGGGTTCGACCAGTACTTCGGCATCCCGCGCGGCGTTCCGCGTCCCTGGGCGGTCAAGCAGGGCTGGTCGGGATACGGCTCCGTGCCCCCGGTGAAGTGCGTCCGCGAGGCGGCCACCTCATCCGCGCTCGCCCCGGCGGACCTCGCCTCCACCGCAACCGGGCCCCGCTCCACGAACCGCTCCACGAACCGCGCCGTGGCCGACGGCTCCGCGGGCCGTTCGACCGCGGTGGCGGCCACCGCCGCCGGCCTCGCCGCAAAGGAGACCGCCACGGCGAGTCTCAAGCGAGGCAATCCGGTGGACTTCAACCGTCCGGTGCTGCACACGACCGGCGTGATCGGCGACCGGTTCATCATGGTGGTGCTGACCACCCAACCGGCGGGCGCGTCCTTCGGCTCGTCGGCGACCCGGCTGACCGCCCTGGCCAGGGACCTCTACCGCAGCGTCAGTTGAGAACGGCGCGCGCGTCGTCCGCCGATCCGGCGCGAACCCCGTCGCCGGGACCGGAACACCTCCGGTCCCGGCTTCCGGCCGCCTGCCGCTTCCTGGGACGCCGTGCCGTACGGGCCGGGGATGGGGCACCCTTGAGCGGTGGGAAACGACGGGGTGACGGGGAGCAGGCTGGCCGGGCGGGTGGCCCACGCGGCGAATGAGGCGCTGACCCTGCGGGGGCACGTGACGGCGGTCGACGTGATCACGGGCTTGCGCTGGTCCTACCTCAGGAACATCGACACCTGGCGGCAGGGCCGCACCGACAGCCTGGAGCGGGTGACGGCGGTGGACGCGGCGAAGATGGCCGACGCCGTGGCGATCCTCCGCGAGTGGGCGCTGGCACGCGGGCTGGTCCCGGGTGAGTCCGCGTACGTGTCGGGTGGCCGGGACCGGCGGCCGCTGCGGTTCACGATCGACGGCGACGAGGAGCTGGAGCGCGTGTTCCGGGTCCACTGGTTCTCGCCGGAGCTGAGCGAGGCCAGACGCAGGCAGCTCGCCGAACGGCAGACCCGGCCGCCGGACCTGACCGTCGTCGTTCCGCTCGAACCGTGGTCCTGCGCGGGCTGCGGCGGAACGGGGCCGCACCACATCATGGAGGACGACCGGCCGCACTGCCTCACCTGCGCGGACATGGACCACCTCGTCCTCCTGCCCGCCGGGAACGCGGCGCTGAGCCGCCGGGCCAAGAAGGAGAGCGTCCTTTCGGCGGTGGTCGTCCAGTACAACCGCCGCCGGAAGCGGTTCGAACGGCAGGGCATCCTCGTCGAGGACGAGGCGCTCGCCCGCGCCGAGGAGCAGTGCCTGGCCGACGAGGAGGTACGGCTCCGCCGCCGCGAGAGGGACCGGCTGCGGCGCGAGGCGGGGGACGTCGAGTTCCAGGCGGCGCTGGCCGAGGAGATCCGGCGGCTGTTCCCCGGCTGCCCGCCGGAACGCGCCGACGCGATCGCCCTGCACGCGGGGCTGCGCGGCAGCGGGCGGGTGGGCCGGACGGCGGCCGCCCGCGTGTTCGACGAGCGGGCCGTCACCCTGGCCGTCATCGCGTCCGTACGCCATCTGGACACGGATTACGACCGCCTGCTGATGGCCGGAGTCCCCCGGAAGGAAGCGCGGGACCGGATCCGCGACCGCATCGACCAGGTGCTCAGCCGCTGGCGGGACTGACAATCAAGCCGTCGTCACAATGAACACACAACCCCGTGTTGATCACGCACATATCGCGACAAGAACCCCGTCCTGCGATACCTGTGTGTTCATTGTGACCGGATGGCCTTCTCGACTCCGCCCACGCGGTCGGCGAGCAGACCGATGGCGCCCACCGCCCGGACCACCGGGTTGTCCTCGTCACCGCCCAGAGCCCGCGCCCGGAGATAGCCGGCCTTCACCTCGGCCCAGCGCCGTTTCTGCTCGGCGGTCATCGTGCCGCGCATCTCGGCCAGCTTGAGCAGGTTCGCCTCGGCCTCGGAGGTCAGCGTCTGGGCCTCGCCCGCGTAATGGTCGTCGATCAACGCCTCGATCTCGGCGTCGTTCATGACGGGGACGATCCGCTCGGCCAGCTTGTTCATGTTCCGGTACGACCCCTGGAGCCGGAAGGGCGGTTCCGCGCGGGAGCTGTCGGCCTGGGCCGCCGAGGCGATGTACGCCTGGTTCGCGGCCAGCACGACCTCCTGGACGCGTGACAACCGGCGCAGGACCGCCACGATCTGGTCGAGTTCCACCTTCTGGTACGGGTGGGCGAGCTGGTCGGCCCGCACGTCCGCGTCACCGCGCGCCAGCCGTACGAGCAGCTCCACGTCGGCCCGGTCGCGGGTGGACAGCGGAGCGAGCACGGGGTTGGAGGTGAGCGCGTTCTCGATGTAGCTCAGCGAGAAGAGATCGTCCCTGCCCGACAGCACGTCGCCGAGGTTCCACACGTCGGCCCGGTTGGCCAGCATGTCCGGGACGCGGAAGCGCCGTCCCGACTCGGTGTACGGGTTGCCCGCCATGCAGACCGCGAAGCGCTTGCCGCGCAGGTCGTACGTCCGGGCCCCGCCGTTCCAGACGCCCTCCATCCGGCGCTGCGCGTCGCACAGGGAGATGAACTTCTGGAGCAGTTCGGGCGAGGTGTGCTGGATGTCGTCGAGGTACAGCAGCACGTTGTTCCCGCATTCCAGCGCGAACGACACCTTCTCGATCTCCTGCCGGGCGGTGGCGTTCGGCGCGTCGGCGGGGTCGAGCGAGGTGACGGCGTGGCCCAGCGCCGGGCCGTCGATCTTGACGAACACCAGGCCGAGCCGGCTCGCGACGTATTCCATCAGCGTGGTCTTGCCGTACCCCGGGGGTGAGATGAGCAGTAGCAGGCCCATCTGGTCGGTGCGCCTGCCCTTCCCCGCCGCACCGATCTGCTTGGCCAGGTTGTCGCCGACCAGCGGCAGGTACACCTCGTCGAGGAGCCGGTTGCGCACGAACGCGCTCATCACCTTCGGCCGGTACTCGTCCAGCCGCAGCCGGGC
Organism: Microtetraspora sp. NBRC 16547; assembly: GCF_030268965.1. Taxonomy (GTDB): domain Bacteria; phylum Actinomycetota; class Actinomycetes; order Streptosporangiales; family Streptosporangiaceae; genus Microtetraspora. The sequence continues at coordinate 120,429 of NZ_BSSE01000015.1, forward strand.
CCGTTCGCGGTCGAGCAGTTCGCCGCGCTGCTTCTGGTACGCCCGGTAGGCGGGCACCCGCTCGGTCCGGAACCGCCGGGTCCGCGCCAGGACCTCGTCGAGGCGCAGCGTGAGGCTCCGTCCGGCCAGCCGGGGATGCGCGCCGAGCAGCCCTTCGACGGTGACCGTGAGGGAGGCCGACGGCTCGTGTCGCGGCAGGTCGCACAGCACGACGGCGACGGCCTCGGCGAGATCCCCCGCCCGCACGTCTGCCGCGGTGCGCGTGGCGGTCGAGAGATCGGGAGACGTCCCGAGGAAGGCGGCCAGCCACGCCATCACCAGCTGGTGCCTGGCGGCCAGGTCGTCGCCGAGCGCCCGCAGCTCGCCGTCGAAGTCCTCGGCCGAATCGCCGAGGGCCGCACGGAACCGCTCCATCACCAGCCGCGCGAGCGGCCCGGTCGTGAAGCACGGGCCGGATCGCGCATGCGCGGGGAGCGCGGGCCCCGGATGCGGCTCGGCCAGTTCCTCGAAGAGATAGTCCCCTGCCAGGTCGGCGCCCTCCATGTCGGCGTCCTGGTCGGCGCTCTCCAGGCGCAGCCCCCGGTCGCGCAGGAACTCCGCCGTCGCCGACCCGAGCTCGGCGCGGAGCTCCTCGATCGCACTGATGTCCCCGTCCGCGCCCGGCGCGCGTGAGCCGTACCCGAACAGGGAACGGGCCCTGGCCAGGGAGCGGGCCCGCGTGCTCCACGCCGCGCGCTGGGCCTCGCCCGTACCGAACGTCCAGAAGAGCTGGGCGGCGGCCCGCGCGGCGGGCGGGAAGCGCAGCAGCCCGGCGCCCGCGTATACGGGGAGCAGCGCGCCGAGGATCGCCGCCGCGTCGTGATCGTGGACACCGCGCTCGTATCCCTCGTCGTAGCGTGTCTCCGCCACGCGGCGCACGACGTCGAGCAGGCCGCCGTCGGCCAGGGAGGCGTGAAGCACGTCGAGCGTCAGCCCACCGCCGGAGGACGATTCCGCCAGGTCGAGGATCGACGTGGCCAGATGCTCCGCCCGGTACACCTCGGGCGACTCGGAGACGAGCACCTGATCCCAGAAGGTCCGGGTCCGGTCGAACGACTCCTCCTCCACCGGTGACCGGTAGTCGGTCCCGGTGATGGCGAACGCCATCCGGCCCTCCATCGGAACCAGCGTGAGATCGGTGGGCTGGGTGTTGACCGCGAACCGGTGACGACCGAGCCGGATCGTCTCACCGCCGTCGGCGTACAGGTCGAGGCGGTCGCGCAGCGCCCGACCGGCGTCGAGGCGGGCCGCCTTGACCTGCCCGTCGAGCTCGTCCGCGCGTACCTGGTCGCCGAGCGCCCGCAGCTCCTCCGCGACCGCGCGCAGCTTGGCCACCATCGGATCGGAGGCGAAGTAGGTGTTCACCTCGTCGATCGATCCCAGGCTCACCGCCCGCCTGCGCACGCTCTCCAGGATGCGACCGGCCGAGGTGACCAGCCGTTCCGCGCGGCGGGCTCGCACGTCCAGCAACGTCTGCCTGCGCGAGGAGAACGCCTCGTAGACGTCGCCGCGCCTGGCCGAAAGCTTCGCCACGAAGTCGTCGAAGTCCCCGAAGCGGGACTCCAGGTCCTCCAGCCGGAGCAGCAGCCTCCCCATCTGCTCGTCGCAGCGTTCCGGGGTGTCGGCCAGGGCGAGCGCGGCGGTGACGGCCTGCCCGAGGAGGGCGAACTCGGCGGCGAACTCGGCCCTGCCCTCGGCCTCGAGAAGCTCGCGCCGCCGCGCGGCGAGCGTCGCCCGCGCCCGGTTGATCCCCGCGAGCACCTCGGCGACCCGTTCCAGGATGCCGGTACGGACCGTCGCGTCGGCGATGTCGAGTCCGCCCACGACCTCGGTGAGGACTTCCAGGCCCTCGGTCTGCCCGGCGAGGTGCTCGGCGACCGGCCCGGCCTCCGCGACGGTTCGGATCGCCCCGGCGTCGGCGACGATCCGGTCCACCTCGGCGTGGTAACCGGTGAACGCGTCGGCGCCCTGGAGGAAGACGACCGCCCTACGCGCGGCTTCCCCTATCTCGGCCTCGAACTCGCCGGCCAGGGCGTCCAGCCGCTGGACGTCGATGTAGCGGACATCCCGCAGCGTCGTGAGGCGGCCCTGCGCACGCCGCAGCTCGGCGAGCTGCCCGACCCATTCGCCCGCTGATCGCGGCGCCTCACCCCGGACCTGCCGTACGAGGACGGCGATCCGCTCCGCTGCCTCATCCAGCGCCGCCGCGGCCTGCCCGGTGAGCGACTCGACCCGCTCGAACTCGTCGAGGACCTGCTCGGCGGTCGCCCGTACGGCTCCGACGGCGGAGCGCAGATCCTGCTCGTCCAGCCAGTGATACTGATCGGTGATCCGCACGCACGCGGCGATGAGCCCCTCGAACACCGGCACGGACGGTGCCATCGCGTCGGCCATCCGGACGACGGACAGGCAGTCGGAGATCCCGCGCACCAGGTCGGCGTTGCCGATCCGCTCCAGCGGCCCCGTACCCACCGGCCGGGCCGCGGCGAAGACGTCCGACACGTACGGCGTCTGCCAGATCTGCATCAGGTGGACCCGGGTCGGCTCCTCGCGTACCGTCCGGCCCTGCTCGCCCGCGACCGGCGCGGGCGTCCGGAAGTACACGAGCGTGCCGTCCTCGAAGAGCGAGTACCCGTGACACGTGATCGGGTTGCTCACCTCCTTGCGGATCACGTTGTACGGCAGGAGTAGCCACCGGCCCTCAGCCCGCGCGTGGAAGACGTACAGCACGTCCTCTCCGTTGGGAGAGCGGATGACGCGCTCGAACTCCAGGTCGGCGACGTCGAGGTCGAAGGTCTTCACGACACCGGTGGTGAGGTGGTACCCGCCGGGGAAGATGATCCCCTGGTCCTCGGGAAGTCGCTGGCAGGCCTGCCCGATGCCGTCGAGGCGTTCCACCTTCCTCGTCCTGGTGTTGAACACCAGGTGCCGCCATTCCTTCTCGTTGTACGGACGTACGCGCAGCAGGATCAGCGGCCCGATCCTGGCGTAGTGGATGTCCGCGTCGGCGAGGCTCTGCAGCGGCTCCGCGACGGGTTCCCGATAGATGCCCTCACCGGTCTCGGTGTTGTTCTCGATCTTGATGGTGAGGTCGCCGCCGACCGTCTCGACGAACACCTCGTCGGCGATCGAGATGTGCGGATGGCGACCGAGGACGTGATCGTCCCGAGTGGTCTCGATCCATTCGAAGTCATACGACGGCGGGAACACGTGGTCGCGCTCGCCCCGGTTGTCCAGATAGCTGACGGTGCCGTCGGTTCCGACGCTCCATCTCAGGACCCGGATGTCCTGCGGCCCGGTCTGGAAGACGGCCAGCAGCCGCCCCTCCAGCCGCCGGAGCTGCAGCAGCCTCGTCTCGCTGTAGTAGCGGTACAGCTCGCCGAAGTCCCGCTCGAACGCCGGGTCGTCGAACAGCCCCGGGACCTCGTCGAACCGGAAGACGTCCCCGTCGCGGGTGAACCTGTGGAACGAGAACACGTCGCGGACGGTCGTCCCGGACTTCAGCCCGATGAACACGTTGTAGCCGAACAACATGACCTCGCCCAGCGACACGATGTCACGCGGCACGCAGTTGTTCTCGGTGCGGACGCGGGCCGTGCCCAGCAGGCGGAAGTCCGCGCCGCCGAAGACCTTCAGGCGCCGCGCGTTCAGCTCCTCGGCCCCGCGGAGCAGCTCCTTGGCCTGCTCGGAGAGCCTGGCCCGCAGCACCTCGTACGTGCTCGAGTCCAGCTCAGGCGGCGCCTCCCCGCCCTCGGCGGCCGGGCCGGCCGCGGGCCCGGCCACGGATGCCACACGCCCGGCCGCCACGTCGGTCGCGGGTCCGGTCACGGATTCAGTCACAACGGGGTCGGTCACAGGGTTCCTCGGTGCCTCGTCTCAGCGTTCCGTCCCACCGCGCCTCACGCGCCTCGCGTCAGTGTTCGACCGAGTTGAGCGCCGCCACGGGGTGCTCCGCGACGCCGAGACTCTGGGCCGTGCTCAGCAGGTCCTGGAACTTTCCGGTGTCCGGACCACCCGCCTTGATCAGCTTGAGCAGCAGCGCCGACAAGGTGAGATTCCGTACGTCGGCGGTGTCCAGCGAGCCGACGAAGCGGGCCAGGTCCGCGGGCAGGCTCGCCGTACCGTCCAGGTACGGCCCGGCCAAGGCCCGCGTCACGGCCGAGTTCTCGACGAAGCCGTCGATGCTCCTGCCCATGGTGATCGAGCTCATCAGCCGGTCGAAGAAGACGGTGTCGCCGCCCACGATGTCGATGTCGGCATTCTCCAGCCCGGCCGCCAGCACGGTCGCCTGGGCGTCCGCGATCTCCCGCTGGACGTCGATGTTCTTGAGCCGGATCTCCTTCTCCGCCTCCAGCCGGAGCCGGTACTCCTCGTGACCCCGGCTCGCCTCGTCCAGGGCCGCCATGGCCGCGGCCTTCTCCTTGAGACCCTCCGCCTCCGCCTTCAACTTCTCACCCACAGCGGCGGCAGCGGCGAGGGCCTTCGCCTGCTCGCCCTCGGCCTCCGCCTTGAGCCTCTCGCCCACGGCGAGCGCGGCGGCCAGCCCCTTCTCCCGCTCCACGACGGCCTCCGCGCGGCCGACCTTCTCGATGGCCTCGGCGTCCCGCTCGCGTACCTGGACCTCCGCGAGGCCGGCGGCGGCGGCCTCGGCCTTCAGTCCCTCGGCGAGACGGATCTTGGCCTGGCTGTCGAGCTCGGCCGCCTGCTGGCGCGCCTCGGCGAGGACGAGCTCCTCTCGCGCCTTGAACGCGGCGGCCTGCTCCGCTGCCTCGGCCGCCTTGATGTCCTTGACCAGGTTCTCCTGTGCCTCGGCCTCGGCCTGGATGACCAGCGCCTGGCGGGTCCGCTCGGCCTCCTCCACGATGCGCAGGCGCTTGATGCTCTCCTCCTGCTCGGCGACCGTCTTCTCCACGGCGATCCGCTCCCGCGTCACCTCGGCGATCGACCGCTTCTCAACCTCGAGTTCCTTGTCCTTGGCGATGCGTGACAGCTCGGTCTCCCGCTCACGCGAGATGACCTCCAGCAGCCGGTCCTTCTCGATCCGCTCGTTCTCGATGGCGATGACGCGCTCGCGGTTCTTCGTCGCCACCGCGATCTCCCGCTCCCGGTTCTGGCGCTGGATGCCAAGCTGCTCCTCGGTGCGGATGTTGGCCGTCTCGAACTTGAGCCGCTCTTCCGCCTGCACTCGGGCGGTCTCGGCCTCCTCGCGTGCCCGTACGGTGTCGATCTCGCGCCGCTGCTTGGCCTCGGCGTCGGCCTGCCGCCGCTCGAGTTCGAGGATGGCCTCCCGCGCGTCGACGTTCTGACGGGTGATCTCCTTCTCCTCGTTACGCTGGTATTCGTTGGTGCGGACATGCTCGATCGCCGTCAGCTCGGTGATCTTACGGATGCCCTGGGCGTCGAGGATGTTCGCGGGATCGAGCTGCGCCAGCGGCGTCTGCTCCAGGAAGTCGATCGCGGCGTCCTCCAGGCTGTAGCCATTGAGGTCGGTGCCGATCACCCGGATGATCTGGTCGCGGAACTCGTCGCGCTTGGTGTACAGATCGACGAAGTCGAGTTGCTTTCCGACGGTCTTGAGCGCCTCGGAGAACTTGGCGTTGAACAACTCCTGCAAGGTCGCCTCGTCGCTCGCGCGTACGGTGCCGATCGCCTGCGCGACCTTGATCACGTCTTCTATCGTCTTGTTGACCCGTACGAAGAACGTGATCCGGATGTCGGCCCGGATATTGTCCTGACAGATCAGCCCTTCATGCCCCGTACGCGTGATCTCGATGGTCTTCACCGAGATGTCCATGACCTCGGCCTTGTGCAGAACGGGCAGCACGACGGCGCCTGTGAAGGTGACGTCGACCCGCCGCATCTTGGAGACGATCAATGCCATGCCCTGTTCGACCTTGCGGTACAGGCGGCTGACGATGACCACCGCGCTGATGACGACAAGGAGGAGAACGGCGAGGAGCACGCCCGTCCCGGTGCTGATCACATCCACCATCGAAGATCCCCTGCTAGTGAAGGCCGTGCGGCATGTCGTACGGCATGACCCAGAAGAACTCGCCCTCAGGGTCATAGTCGAAGATGAGAGCGGGGCTGCCGGCGCGGAGATCCTCTTCTCCGGCCTGGCGCACCTGGACGAGGGCCGATGAGCCGTCGTCGGCGGTGACCTCGGCCTGGCCGAAGTCGAGCCCGACCCGCCCGGTGCGTATGACGCACATCCGGCCGACGAAATCGGTCCGGGACGGCGGAGCCACGGCGGGAAAAAGGGCGCGGCTCACCCGCGCCACCAGGCGGGCGCACAGCCATCCGGCGAGCAGCGCGACCACGAGTACGGCCGACCGGGCAGGAGCGCCCTCGAAGAGCACAACGCCGACCAGGCCGACGAACCAGGCGACCACGACCAGCAGCGACAGCGCCACGGTGCCCGGCACCCCGCGCAGTCCGAGACCGGTCAGGAAGTCATCGGGGAGTTCCAGTCCGAGCCCGCCGAGCAGAACGAGCACCCAGTACGCGATGACGACGACCAGCATGAAGCTGAACAGCACCGCCGGGAACTCCAGCACCGCATCGACGAACCGCGCCATTGACTCCCACCGTTATCCCGGCCCCCAGAGACAACTGCAATTATGGCGTAAAGTCGTAATAAAAGTCAGCATGAATTCAATGCGAATAATGGGCACTTTTGGGGAGTTCGCGCCGTTGATACATAGGGTCCGCGCCCCACCCCCTCTTCACCCCACCCCCTCTTCACCCCACCCCCTCCGCGCCCCTCTTCGCTTCAACCCCCTTCGCCTTCTCTTCGCTTCAACCCCCTTCGCCTTCTCTTCGCTTCAACCCCCTTCGCCTTCTCTTCGCTTCCTCTCCTCGTCTCGCCCTCCGCTTCTTTGCCCGGCCCTCCACGCCCTTCTTCGCCCCCGACTCGACGTCCAGCCCGCCGCCTGCGCACCTTTCCACGCCCGGCCCTCCCCCTGCGCCTGTCCCTCAGCTGCTTCTTCCCCCAGTCCCCCGGCCCCTTCGAGCTGGGCGACAAAAACTGCAAAGACCCCCGATTCCTCAGATTTCCGGCATTACGGTCGAACTAAAAACAGTCCAGAGTGACGCCGATTTATCAGAGGCCTACGTCGGCCCACCCTGGCCAGTGAAGCCCGCAGCAGCAAACAGCGGAACAAAAACGGCAAATGGCCCGATATAGTGATCGAACCCCTGTGGATAACTTGCAACCTTCTCGGCTCTGCCCTGCAATAATTCGTACAGGAGTTCGGACAGCCAGCCGAGGGGGTGAACATGGACCGAGCATTCGGGTCATTCGAGTTCTCGACCGAAAAGCCGTCACACCGCACACCCGAGGGGCCGTGTAATGACGAGTGGTGGGCTCACGTGGCCTTGCTGAGCGCCGCTCACACCGCTCACGCCGCCCGCGCCGCACGCGGCACCTCGGCGCTCGCTCTCGATGACGCTCTCGACGACCTCTTCACTCGCGTCCCCGACGAGGCCGTCCCTGGCGTCTCCGGCGTCGTCGACGGCATCCCGGAGTCACCCGCCGGTGCCGCTGATGGCGCAGCGAGAACGACGCTGCGAGCAGCCGACGACGCTGGCGCTCCAGGCAACGTCAGCTACCCCGAGGACTCGGATGAGGACACGGCCCGCACCGCTGATTCCCGAGACGATCTCCGTAGCCATACTCGCGGTGCCGCCGAAAGCGACACCCCGACCGACGGCGATACGACAGCGGGGCACCAGGCGTCATGGCCGTTCGTGGTCTCGATCCAGGAGTCCGCTTCCGCACTCGCGACGATGCCGCCGCCGGAGTCGGCGGCGGTGTGCCTTGCCGAAGCTCAGGACCTTCTGTTCGCGCGCGACCGGCTGACCTCCGCCATCGCAGCGCGCGTACGGCGAGTGCATGCGGCGGGCGAGGCCAAGGCGTTCGGCCATGCCTCGACCAAAACATGGCTGCGAGGCGCGGCGGGCATGACGACCGCCGGCGCCGGGCGGCTGGTCGGGCTGGCCACGGAGTTGGACCGGCTGCCGACGGTGCGTGATCGGTTCGCCCAGGGGAGCCTCTCGGAGGGGCAGGTCACCGCGATCTGCGCCGCCACAGGCCGGTTGACCGACGCACAGGCCGCACTGGCCGAGCCGATCTTGGTCGCGCTGGCTGATCAGGCGACCCCCACCGAAGTGGCACGGGCCGGTCGCTATCTGCACGAGGTGCTCAACCCCGACAGCGCGGAAGATGAGGCGGATGCCGACTATCAGCAGCGGTTTCTGCTGGTCCGGGAGAGCTCGTCAGGCGGGCTGGAGGGTGAGTTCCGCCTCCCGCGCGAGGCAGGCGCCCGGCTGCGGGCACTGCTGGACACCTTTGCCAAGCCCAAGGCCGAGGGCGACGACCGGCCGCTACGGGTGCGCAACGCGGACGCCCTGATCGCCTTGCTGGAACAGCAGGTCACCACCGAACTCCTCGTACTGGTGAACGCCGCGTCCCTGCCCGACGACCCTCAGCCAACGGAACCGTGCGGCAACCCCCAGCCGACGGAAGGGCACGATGCCCCCGAGCCAACGGAGGGGTACGGCTCGCCCGCAACGGCTTCTCCCGCCACCGGTTCCTCCGCTACCGCTCCCCCTACTTCGCCTGCCGCTTTCTCACCCAGCGCTGCAGGGCCCACGACCGACAGCGCCGACCACGACAACCATGGTGATTCACAGCGAGGAACCGTCACATCCGACGGCCGACAAACCGACGAGGCAGGTTCCGGCCGCCGTCCGACCAACGATTCGGCGATGCCGTCACCGCTCCAGGCACCACCGCCCCAGGCACCACCGCTCCAAGCATCACCGCTCCAAGCATCACCGCTCCAAGCATCACCGCTCCAAGCATCACCGCCCCAGACACCACCGGGCAAGGCGTCGGCTGCGTACGCACCGTCGAGGAAGCCCGCCTCGACACCACTCGGGAAACAGCACAGGAACGATCCATCCGGAGGTGAACGGCCCCTGAACGGATCTCCACCGAGCGGATCTCAGCGGGATCGCTCCCGGTCAAAAGAGCGAATGTCAGGATGGGCACTGCCCGCTGGGCTGATGTCCGGCCGCAGGCTGCCCGGGTTGCTGCTGGCCACCGGTCAGTTCCTTCCCGTCTCCGACATCCACCGCCTGGCCCGCACCTCCAGCCTGGCCCGTCTCGTCATGAACGCCGAAAGCGAGATCTTGGATATGGGCCGCAAGGTCCGGCGGGCCACCGCGGCGCAACGTCGTACCATCCTCGCCCGGTACACCTCGTGCATGGTGGACGACTGCTCACTGCCCGCCCATCTCTGCCAGATCGACCACATCGACAACTGGAGCGACGGCGGCGCCACCGACCTGGACAAGCTTGGCCCCACCTGCCAGTTCCACAACCGTGATCGCTATCGGCACCCGGAGCGCTATCGGTTGTACCGAGTCGGAAAGGATCGCTGGGCGTTCGCCTATCTCGGCCCGCGTCCGGCCCGTCGCACCTGACCTCGTTCCTCACCCGTGCCACGTGATTCCGCCCAACCGATCGAGTGTCCCGACCGGGCCGGGGACCGACGCCGACCAGGGCCGAGGTCAGAGGACGTGGCAAACCATACGCGCACACATTTGCCGCAGCCCGACTCGCCGACCAGTCCGACCGTCTCGCCCGCGTCGGCCGAGGTCAGAGAACGCGGCCCACCATGCGCGCGTACATACGGCCGGGGCTCGGCACCGACGGCGGGTTCAGGAAGCCCGGCAACATGGGCAGGTCGACGGCGAAAGGCTGCAATCGCTCGTAGAGGGTGACGGCGTCGGCGGGGCGATTCTCCGGCTGCTTCTCCAGCAGCTCGGCGATCAGCCGGTCAAGCTCGACCGGGACGTCGGGCACCGACGGTGGGAGTTCCTTCACCTGCTTGTCGAACACGGCGTACTCGGTCGGCCCCGTGAACAGCGGCTTGCCGGTCAGCATCTCGTGCAGGACACAGCCCAGAGCGTAAAGATCGCTCTTCGGGCCGGCGACACCGCGCTGGATCTGCTCCGGCGACATGTACGCGGGCGTGCCGAGGATCTGCCCGACACGGGTGAACTGGGCGCCGTCCGACTCGCGCAGCATGGCCAGGCCGAAATCGAGGACCTTGACGCTGCCGTCCGGGCAGAGCATCAGGTTCGTCGGCTTGAGATCGCGGTGGCAGATGGACAGCGCGTGCGCCGCGGTCAGCACCGCGCACGCCTGGGCGGCGATCGCCGCGGCCCAGGGGACCGGGAGCGGGCCGTATTCGCTGACCAGGTCGGCGACCGTGACGCCCTCGATGAACTGCATCACCTGGAAGAGGCGCTGATCGTACGTGCCGAAGTCGTAGAGGACGGGCGCGCCCGGATGCTCCAGGCGGGCGAGAATGCGCGCCTCACGGATGAACCGACGCTCCAGCTCTTCGTCATGACCGCCGGGGAAGCGGAGGAACTTCACCGCCACCCTGCGGTCGAGACGCCTGTCATGACCGCCGTAGACGGCCCCCATGCCGCCCTGGCCGAGGGGAAGGTCGTCCAGCTCATACCGGTCGCCGATGACCATCCGCCCCTCCCGTCGACCTTTCGGGAAAAGCTACACCTTCACGCGCGCGGTCGTAGACGGCCGTCAACGAGCCCCTCCAACCCCAGCCGGATCAGCACCTCGCCCGCCTCGGCCGCTTCCCTGATGGCGTCCTCCAGAACGGCGAGTCGCCGGAAGGCCATGCCGTACGCCTGCTGCTCGGCGAGCGAGAGCCGCGGAATGCGCGCCCGGCGGACATCGACGCGGCTGGCCCCCTGATTGACTCGGACGGCGGCGTATTTCAGGAAGCCGGCGAGGAACTCGGCGTCGAGCCGGGACCGATCCACGCGATAGAGCGAAAGCTGCGGCCCGAGGACCGCACCTGACTCGCCGACCACTCGCGCGGTCGTCATGGAAGCCACGATGTCTCCGGCCGCCACCGTGACGAGGCCGGGCACCGCGCCGGTGCGCCCGGACGGCGAGCCGCCCCGTGCCAGGTCGTCGGCCGTAAGGACGCTCAAATCACCCGTGTCGGCTGCTTTCAGCACCGAATGCCTGATCGCCACCATCCCGGCCTTGACCAGATCGGTGATGGTCGTCGTCGGGAGATCGGCCCGCCCGGACAGCACCTCCAGAGCGGGCAGTGCCTCCGCCGCCTCCGCCATCGCCTCGGTGAGATCCCGGAGCCTGCGCCCGGCGGCGGGATAGCGACGGGGGTCGCTGCGCGGCGAGAGGTGCCGAGCCGGGCTGACATCCACCTCGTCATCGAGCAGGTCGATGATCCGCACGATCCGGGCAGAGCGTGGCAACTCGCCCGGCGAGGCCACCGCCCCGGCCTGCCTCGCAACGCCACCGTATGTCCGACCTTCGGCCACCGAACCGGCGGACAGCCCGCGTCGGGCATCTTCCGGCGCAGCAGGACCGGCCGTGTCCGTGTCGGCGGCACGTTCGCCGGCCGTAAGACTCGTACCGCCATAACCCGCGTCGGCCAGGTAGGTCCGCCAGGCCGACTCGACGATCGAGAGGTCGTCGGAGGCGTCGGCGAGAAGGATCGACGCCGACGAGCGCTCCCCCGCCTCTGGGCGGCGAAGCAGCCAGAGATCGGGACCTGCCGCCGACAGGGTGGCGACGGCCCGGAGAGCACCGGCCCGAAGCAGGTTCGCCCGGATGCGCCGGCCGGAACGGCGGGCGGCCGCGGCGGCGGGCATCAGGATCGCCACCAGGCCGCCGGGACGCACATGGGCCAGGCAGTGCTGGACCCAGGCCAGCTCGGGCTCGCCCCGGGGCGGCACTCCGTAGTCCCAGCGCGGGTCGCCGATCAGCTCCTCATGGCCCCACGCCCGCTCGTTGAACGGCGGATCGCACAGGACGACATCCGCCCGTTCACCAGCGAAACCGTCGTGCCGCAGCGAGTCTCCCGCCACGATCCGCGCGCCGGCGCCCCGCAGCAGCAAGCGCAGCGAGGCGAGCAGCGCGGCGGTCTCGTTGACCTCCTGGCCGAACAGGCGAACCCGCGGCGTGGCATCCGCGTCCACCGCCTCAGTCCCAGCTTCGGACCCGGCATCGGAACCGGCCAGCAGGAGCGTTCCGACGCCGACCGCCGGATCGAGGATGGTGCCGCCCGGAGGACACGCCTGCCGGGCGAGGCGCGCCATCAGCGCCGCCACCTCGGCACGCGTGACCGCGAGCCGGCGGGCATGGGCCTCGACATAGCGCTCGCAGACGAACTCGAACGCGGTGGCGGGCCCGTGCAACGCGGACAGGTCGGCGATCCACCGGATCAGCTGCGCGTCCTCCAGGGCGGTTCCCGGCCGGACGGGCAGATCGGCCGTCGCCGCCGCGACCTCGCGCGGAAGCCGTGCGGCGAGATCGGGAGCGGCGGCGAGCCGCCGCCAGCCGTCGGGATCGCGCCGCACGTAGAGGAGGAACGCCCCCGCGAAACCCGCCAGCTCGCCGAGGCGGAGATCGTCCACGGCGGCCCTTAGCCCCTGCCAGACGCGGTCGCCCAGCGAGACCTCGAAGGACTTGCCGTTCCTGCGCAGCCACTCCTCGATCTCCGGCAAGGAGAACAGCGGGCTGGAGGCCGTGCCCCCGACGGGCTGCGGAAAGTCCTCGTACCGCCGGCGCCAGTTGCTCACCGCGGCTCTCCCGACGTCGGCTAGGCGGGCGATGTCTCCCGCGTTCACTGTGGCGTCGTGGCTCATGACGGCCAGCTTAGCTTGCGCTTGTGAAGTCATTCAACCAGTGCTTTACTCAAAACCATGACGCACAACCGACTTCGCTACGCTTCGGGAACCGACGTCGGCCGTACCCGGAAGAAGAACGAGGACTCGTTCCACACCGGGGCGCGACTGCTCGCGATAGCCGACGGGATGGGTGGTCACGGTAATGGAGAGGTGGCCAGCGCGGCGGCCATCGCCGCCCTGGCCGCCCTGGAGGAGGGGCCCTTTCCCGAGGACGCCGTCGCCGCCCTTGATGAGGCGGTGCAAGAGGCCAGCCGCAGGTTGCGAGATCTGGCGGTCCGCGACCCCGCCCTTGAGCGGATGGGCACGACGATCACCGCGATGCTCTGGGACGGTGCACGCTTCGCGCTGGCGCACGTGGGCGACTCGCGGGCGTACATGCTGCGTGACGGCGCCCTCTACCAGATCACACGCGATCACACTCTTGTCCAGTCGCTGGTGGACGACGGTCGGATGAGTCCGGACCAGGCGGCGAAGCACCCCAACCGGTCACTCCTGTTGCGCGCGGTGGAGACGAGCGGTCTGGCCGACCCTGATCTCTCCCTCCGCGGAGCACATCCCGGTGACCGCTACCTGCTCTGCTCGGACGGCCTGACCGGGGTGCTCGAGCCGGAGACCCTGCATCGCGTGCTCACCACGGTGGCCGACCGGGAGGAGGCGGTCCGCCAGTTCATCGAGCTGGCCAACGAGGCGGGCGGCCCAGACAACATCAGCGTCATCGTCGCCGACGTCGAGGTGGCCCCCGCCTGACATCCGCCTGCCCGTACGGCCCCGCCGGGCGGCACGCGGGGAGATCCAGCCGAGCGCGCGAGGCGAGATCCACCCGAAGCCCGGCGGGCCGTCACCGCCCCAGGAGACGTCTCGTGTCACCTTCGCCGGGCGCGCCGCACGCCGTGCTCGATGCCCGCATCCGACGGGCACGTCCCCGGTCCGGAGACCGCGTGGTCAGGGGCGGAAGCGATATCCCATGCCGGGCTCGGTGATCAGGTGCACCGGGTGGGCGGGATCCCGCTCCAGTTTGCGCCGCAGTTGGGCCATGTACTGCCGGAGATAGTGCGTCGCCGTCACGTACGTGGCGCCCCACACCTCGGTGAGCATCTGACGCTGGCTGACCAGCTTCTCGGGGTTGCGCAGGAGGATCTCCAGCAGGTGCCATTCCGTCGGCGTGAGCCGTACTCCTCCGGAGATCGTCTTGTCGGCCAGGTCCACGGTGTGGTCGCCGATCCGCACAACCGCGGCCTCCGTCTGCTGCACCGCCGCCCGGCGGGTGGCGGCGCGGACCCGGGCGAGCAGTTCGTCCAGGCCGAACGGCTTGGTGACGTAGTCATCGGCCCCCGCGTCCAGGGCGCTGACGGCGTCGGCGCTGCCGACCCGCCCGGTGAGCACGATGATCGGCACCTGGCTCCAGCCGCGCAGTCCGTGGATCACCTCGATCCCCTCGATGTCGGGCAGGCCGAGGTCGAGGACGATGAGATCGGGATGCCAGTCGGCGGCCTGGCGGAGCGCCGATCCGCCGTCGGCCGCGACCGCCACCTCATAGTGACGGGCGGCGAAGTTGATGCGCAGCGCCCGCAGGATCTGCGGCTCGTCGTCGACGATGAGGATCTTGGTCATCGCAGTTCCGATGCGGAGACGTCGCCGCCGGGCGTGGGTGAGGCCGTATGTGAGGCCGTGTGTGAGGCCGTGTGTGAGGCCGTGTGTGAGGCCGTGTGGGAGGCCGGGGAGGCACCGCCTTTCACTCGTTCCCCGTCACGCTGCGGGCCGTACTCGGCGACCGCGCTCCAGGAGATGGGCAGGGTGACGGTCATGGTGAGCCCTCCTCCGGGCGTCTCCTCGGGCACCAGCGTGCCGCCCATGGCCTCGGTCAGCCCGCGGGAGAGCGCCAGACCGAGTCCCACGCCCGTGTGGTTGTCGCGGTCGCCGAGGCGCTGGAAGGGCAGGAAGACCCGGTCGTGCGCCTCCTGGGGGATGCCGGGGCCGCGGTCGACGACCCGGATCTCCACGAGGCTACCGTGCCTGCTCGCGGTGATCAGCACCTTCTCCTCCGGAGGGCTGTAGCGCACCGCGTTGGCCATCAGGTTGGCCAGCACGCGTTCGAGCAGGGCCGGATCGGCGAGGATCTCGGGAAGCTCGACCGAGATGTCCGCTTCGACGCGCTCCCAGAGCGGCCCGAGATCGTCGATCGCCCGAGGGACGACGTCCTCCAGCGCGGTCGGCTGCAACGCGATCCCGAGCGCCCCGGCCTGGAGGCGGCTCATGTCGAGCAGGTTCGCCACCAGCCGGTCCAACTTGAGCAGCGACTCGTCCGCCGTGGCCAGCAGCTCGGCGCGGTCCTCATCACTCCAGTCGATCTCGGTGTTGCGCAGGCTCTCGACCGCGGCCCTGGCCGAGGCGAGCGGGGTGCGCAGGTCGTGGCTGACGGCCGCGAGCAGGGCGGTGCGCATCTTGTCCGCCTCGGCCAGTGGCCGGGCCTGCTCGGCCTCCTCCTCCAGCCGTTCCTGCCGCAACGCGATGGCCGCCTCCGCCGCGAACGCCTCCAGAACCCTCCGGTCGGAGGCGTCGAGCAGCCGGCCGCGCGCGGCGAGCACCAGGTCGTCGTCGATCACCACGTCGGTGTCGGCCGTACCTGGGCAGGTGCACGGGGGGCCTCCGGTGGTCGCGACGATGCGCCAGGCGTCCGGATCGGACTGGTCCCCCGGGCCCGGCTGTCGGTCGGCGCGGCGTTCCAGCAGCGTGACCGCGGCCAGGCCGAAGGTCTCCCTCAGCCTCCCGAGCAGGGACGTCAGGGCCGCCTCGCCGCGCAGCACGTGCCCCGCGAGCGTCGAGAGCACCTCGGCGTCGGCGCTCGCTCTCGCCGCCTCTCTCGTACGGCGGGCCGCGACGTCCACGACGGCGCTCACCATGGCCGCGACGAGCACGTAGATCGCCAGGGCGAGCAGGTTCTCCGGGCTGGAGATGGTCCAGGTGTGGATGGGCGGCGTGAAATACCAGTTGAGCAGGGCGAACCCGACCACCGCCGCGGTGATGGCCGGCCACATGCCGCCGACCAGCGCCACGACGACCACCATGAGCAGGAAGAGCAGGATCTCGCTCGGCAGGGTCAGCGCCTCCCGGAGCGGGATCAGCGCGGCGCTCAGCGCGGGGATGCCGAGCCCTGCGAGCATCCAGCCCGCGAGACGGCGTCTGCGGGTGAGCGCGGCCCTCGACCGGGAGCCGCGGGTCCTGCCCTTGCTGATCTCCTCGTGGGTGACCATGTGGACGTCGATGGAACCCGACATGGCCGTGGTCGTGACGCCGACGCCGCGCGAGAACACCTGGGCCAGCCGGCCGCGCCGGGACGCGCCCAGCACGAGCTGGGTGGCGTTGACACCGCGCGCGAAGTCGAGCAGGGCGCGCGGGATGTCGTCGCCGACCACCTGGTGGTAGGTGCCGCCGACGCTCTCGACCAGGGCGCGCTGCCTGGCCAGGCTCGCCGGGTCCTGGCCGGCGAGCCCGTCGGCTCTGGTGACGTGGACGGCGAGCAGGTCGGCGCCCTTGCTCCTGGCCGCGATGCGCGTGGCCCGGCGCACCAGCGTGTCGCCCTCGGGGCCGCCGGTGAGCGCGACCACGACGCGCTCGCGCGCCTCCCAGGTCCCGGCGATGCCGTGCTCGGCGCGGTAGCGGTCGAGCTGCTCGTCGACCTTGCCCGCGACCCAGAGGAGGGCCAGCTCCCGCAGGGCGGTCAGGTTGCCGACGCGGAAGTAGTTCGACAGCGCCGCGTCGACCTTCTCCGGCGGGTAGACGTTGCCGTGCGCCATCCGGCGGCGCAGCGCCTCCGGCGACATGTCGACCAGCTCGATCTGGTCGGCGCGCCGTACGACCTCGTCGGGGACGGTCTCGCGCTGCGGCACGCCGGTGATCTCCTGGACCACGTCGTTGAGCGACTCCAGGTGCTGGATGTTGACGGTGGAGACGACGTCGATCCCGGCGTCGAGGATCTCCTCGATGTCCTCCCAGCGCTTGGCGTGCCGTGAGCCCGGCACGTTGGTGTGCGCGAGCTCGTCGATCAGGACCACCCGCGGGCAGCGCGCGATGACGGCGTCCACGTCGAGCTCGGTGAGGTTCACCCCCCGGTAGACGAGGTCCTTTCTGGGCACGATCTCCATGCCGTCGAGCAGCTCGGCCGTACGGGCGCGGCCGTGGGTCTCGACGAGCCCCACGACGACGTCCCGGCCCCGCTCCAGTGCCCTCCGGCCCTCGCAGAGCATCGCGAAGGTCTTTCCGACCCCGGGAGCGGCGCCGAGATAGATCCGGAGCCGCCCGTGCGCCATCCGCCTCATCTCCTCACACCGTTCAGATCCAGGTTAAGTTGCGGCAGCTTCACGGCCGGCTCGCCCAGGGAGCCGAGGACCCGGCCGGGCGTGTGCCACCCGGCGAGGTGGGGCCGGAGCCGGCCCGGCGGACGCTCTCTCATGACAGCCCCGGAAGGAGATGGATGACCAGGTCGATGAGTTTGATTCCGATGAACGGCGCCACGATGCCACCCAGGCCGTACACGTAGAGGTTGCGGGAGAGCAGCTTGGCGGCGCTGGACGGGCGGTAGCGCACGCCTCGGAGGGGCCGCCGGGACCGGCGGCGCAATTACTAGGAAATCGCGAGATTTGTGGCTTTTCAGGGATCTTGATGCTTTATATACGGCATTAGACGGAATGTTGATGATTTTTCTACGCCGGTGGCCTGTGAGACGACACGGAGTCAGCCGACGTGGACGTGGGGGCGGCGCGTCGGGTCGGGCTCGGCCACGCGCAACACCTCGCGGGTCAGCGCCGGCACGTCACCGCCACCGAAGACCAGGTAGCGCAGCATGGCGAGGACCGGGTTCCCCTCGCCCCACTGGAAGTAGATGTTCGGCACCTCGCCGGTGCGGTCCCGGATGTACAGCAGGAGCGCGGCCAGCGCGTTCGGCACCGTCGCGCTCTCGATCTGGAGGATCTGATGGCCGTACCGCACGTCGCCCCTGACCCGCAGCTCGCTCCGGAACTCGGACGCGTCCCGCACGGTGACCTCGACGAACATGACGGGCTCCGAGCTGCGCAGCCGGTGCGTGTACCACTGCTCGCGGAGCTTGTCGTTGTACTCCGCCTGGTCGCGCCGGTGCGGATCGCTGGCGATCAGGTGGATCTCGCCGCTGGACTCGGCCATGAACTCCTGCGCGAGCGCGTCGAGATGGACATACGAGACCCGCAGCTCCGTGGACCGCGTGGCCCGCGAGATCAGCGACATCACGATGATCGCCAGGATGAACAGCGACGCGATCTTCACGCCGTCGGGGCGTTCGCGGATGTTCTCCACCAGCGTGTAGGCGAGGACCAGCGTGATCAGGCCGAAGACGCGGGTCCGCCCGCGCCGCCCCGCCTTGTACGCGTCTATGGTCACCGCGACGCCCGCGGAGAGGAACAGCACCAGCACTCCGGTGGCGTACGCGCCGCCCTGGGCGTCCACACTGGCGTCGAAGACGAGCGTGATGGCGACCGCGATGACGGTGAAGACGAGGACCAGCGGGCGCACGGCGCGGGTCCAGTCGGGCGCCATGCCGTACCTGGGCAGGTAGCGCGGGACGAGATTGATCAGTCCGGCCATCGCGGACGCCCCGGCGAACCAGAGGATGGTGATCGTGCTGACGTCGTACAGCGTGCCGAACCCGTTGCCGAGATACGCGTGCGCCAGGTAGGCCAGCGCCCGTCCGCTGGCCTTGCCGCCCGGCTGGAACTCCTTCTCCGGGATCAGGATGATCGTGGCGAAGCTGCTGCAGATCAGGAACACGCTCATGGTCAGGGCGGCGACGGTCAGCAGCCGTTTGGCGCCGGCGATGCGTCCCGGCAGATCTCCCTTGATCAGCGGCATCACCGCCACGCCCGTCTCGAACCCGGACAAGCCGAGCGCCAGCTTGGGCATCACCAGCAGCGACACGGCGAGCAACCCCAGCGGGCTGGCATGCTGCTCGGTGAGCACCCGCTCCCAGCTCACGATCATCGCGGGATGGTTCAGGAGGTACAGGATCGCCGTCACGACCACGACCGCGTTCAGGGCCATGTAGACGCCGACCAGCAGTACGGCGATGCCGATGGCCTCGGTGAACCCCTTCAGGAACACCGCGGCGAGCAGGGCCAGCAGAAACAGCGTGACCGCGACCTGCTGCCCGGAGAGCGCACGCGGGACGAAGGGGTTCTCCAGGATGTGCGCGGTCGCGTCGGCCGCGGACAGGGTGATGGTGATGACGAAGTCGGTGGCCGCGAACCCCAGCAGGACGAGCACGATCACCTTGCCCCACCAGCGCGGCGCCAGACCCTCGAGCATCGCGATGGAGCCCTGGCCATACGGGCTCTCGACGGCCACCCTGCGGTAGACGGGCAGCGCACCGAACAGCGTCAGCAGCACGAGCAGGATGGTGGCCAACGGGGAGACGCTGCCCGCCGCCAGCGCGGCGATCCCGGGCTGGTAGCCGAGACTGGAGAAATAGTCCACACCGGTGAGGCACATGACCCGCCACCACGAGTACTGCTTCTCCGGGGAACCGGGTCCGTGCGGCCCGAGCGCCCGCAGGTCCTCCTGCTGGAGGCCGTGCAGCAGCCACGCCCGGAACGCCCCCTCCTGGGCCGTGCCATGCCGTGCCGACCCGGCCAACCGGTCACCCCCGCAGCACCACCGACTGAGCCCGCACGAACCCCGGATGGATCCGGATGGATCTGGATGGATCGGCCACCGATCCGCCGAAAGGCGACGGGGTTCCGCGGGAAGGCCGCGTGTGGACAACACGCCTGATCACGCATACCCCGGCGACCCGGCGTCGAACCACGGCGGACCCGGCCCGGCGATGACACCCGGGGTCTCAGTGGCTTAAAGGGACATGCGTCGGCTCAAGCGATCCAAGGAGGACCCGCCCGGTTTGGTGTGACTCACCCGGCCGCCGGTGACCCGCCCGGCCGGTGGGGACGCGTCGCGACCTGGTCGAGGAACCTGTCGACCAGCCGGTGCGCCCGAACGACCGCGGCGGGCTCCTCCGCCCGGGTCATCGCGGCGAGGCGCTCGACGTCACCGCCGTGCGCGGTCACCCACTCTCCGCCGCCGTTTCCGAGCCAGCCGTCCAGCATGGCGACCGTGAGTTCGGGATGGAACTGCACTGCGAGGCTGCGCCCGACGGTGAACGCCTGCGGCGCGACCGGTGTCCAGGCGAGGGGCGTGGCCTCCGGAGGAGGGCTCCACCGGTCGTGGTGCCACTGGAACCACGGGCCCGCCTCGATGAGGCCGGGCGCGACGGTCTCGATCGCGTACCAGCCGATCTCGGGCTCGGGGCCGCGCTCGACCCGGCCTCCGAGCGCGGCGGCCAGCGCCTGGCCGCCGAAGCAGATGCCGAGGACCGGTACGCCCGATCGATGGGCGCGCCGGAGGAAGTCCAGCTCGGCGGCGACCCAGGCCCCGATCGCCACCTCGTCGTATACCGACCAGGGCGCGCCCATCGGGACGATCACGTCGTAGTCGCGGGGGTCGGGGAAGGCGACCTCGACGTCCGGCGCGTGGAAACGCTCGGCCGGGACGACGGGGAACTCCACCAGCTCGTATCCGCGCTGCTCGAAGCGCTCCCCGACCGGCCCCGTGGGTGAGACGTGGTCCTGCTGGACGAACAGCGCGCGCATGACACCCCCGAGAGAATTGTTTGGGATCAAACGATATCTCGGAGTGCCCGCCTCGCACCAGCGCGAACGTGGTCCGGTGGGCCGTCGCACCCCGTCCGCGCCCCGAGTCAGCCGCCGTGCGGCGGGGCGGTGGAACGCCGTGTGATCAGCTCTATCGGGCCGTCGAGCACCTCGGCCACGCCGGCGCTCAGAGCAGTCTGGAGAGCGCTCTCCGATATGCTATAAAGACCGTATGAGCGAGGCTCCCCCGCCTGTGTCGGGATCCCCCACCTTGGAGGACGTGGCCCGGGCGGCAGGCGTGTCCCGTGCCACCGTCTCCCGTGTGATCAACGGCGTTCGCAACGTGAACCCCGCCATCCAGGAAACGGTCCGGCAGGCCATCGCCGCCACCGGCTACGTCCCCAACCAGGCCGCCCGCTCGCTCGTCACGCGCCGGACCGGGTCGGTCGCCCTGGTCGTCTCGGGAGCGGGCGTCGAGGGCGAGGAGAACCCGTTCCCGAACCAGGTCTTCGCCGACCCCTTCTTCGGCCGGGTCGCCGGCGGCGTGGTCGGATACCTCCGCCCGCTCGGCGTCCACCCGGTCCTGCTGTTCGCCGAGACCGACGCCGCCCGCGCCGAGGTCGTGGACTACCTCCGCCAGGGCAAGGCCGACGGCGCGATCCTGGTCTCCACCCACGGCGAGGACCCGCTGCCCAAGCTCCTCGTCGACGGCGGGCTGCCCGCCGTGCTCTTCGCCCGGCCCCCGGAACCGCTCCCGATCAGCTACGTGGACGTCGCGCACCGGACGGGCGCCAAGCTGGCCGCCGACCACCTGGTCGCGCGCGGCTGCCACCACGTGGCCACCATCTCCGGCCCCCTCGACGTGCTGGCCGCCCAGGACCGCCTCGCGGGCTTCCGGGACGCCATGGCCATGCTCGGCCACCCGTACATCCCCTGCGTCGAGGGCGCCTTCACGCTCGACAGCGGCGAGGCGGCGATGGAACGGCTGCTCGCCGAGCATCCCGACGTCGACGGCGTCTTCTCGGCCAACGACCTGATGGCGCAGGGGGCACTCCAGGCGCTCCGCCGGCACGGCCGCCGAGTCCCCGACGATGTGGCCATGGTCGGGTTCGACGACAGCAGCGCGGCCCTGGCCTGCAGGCCGCCGCTCACCACGATCCGCCATCCCGTCGAGGACATGGCGGCCGAGTTGGCGCGGCTCCTGCTCGCCCAGATCGAGCAGCCGGACCGGCGGGTGACCTCGGTCATCTTCGAGCCCACCCTGGTCGTCCGCGAGTCCGCCTGACCCGGCCCCGCCTCCCGCCGGATGAGCGCCGGAGGGCGGCACGGCGCGTGCCGCCCTCCTTCGGCCGGCGAGGCCGGTCACCCCACCGGCGCCCCCTTGGCGTCGCGGATCAGCGCGGCATACCGGTGACCGCTCCCCTTGATGGTGCGCGCCTGGGTGCGGTAGTCCACGTGGACCAGCCCGAACCGCTTGTCGTACCCGTACGCCCACTCGAAGTTGTCCAGCAGCGACCAGGCGAAGTACCCGGCCAGCGGCACGCCCTGCGCGACCGCGCGGGCGCAGGCCGCGACGTGACCCTCCAGATGGGCGGTCCGCTCGCGGTCGTCGATCTCCCCGCCCGCGCCGACCGGGTCGGGCCAGGCGGAGCCGCTCTCGGTGACGAAGATCCGCTCGACGCCGTACTCGCGGGCCAGCCGCAGCAGCAGCTGCTCGAGGCCGTCGGGATAGATCTCCCACCCCATGGCCGTGACGGGTGCTCCGGGCACCTCGACCTGCCGCGCGTACGGCACCGACCCCCCGGGGGCGGCGGTGACGACCTGGCGGAAGTAGTAGTTCAGCCCGTGGTAGTCCAGCGGCGCCGAGATCGCCTCCAGGTCACCCGGCCGGATCGGCAGGTCGACGCCGTAGAGGTCGATCATGTCCTGCGGGTAGCCGCGTCCCGTGATCGGGTCCAGCCACCAGCGGTTGGCGTGGCCGTCGGCGCGCACGGCGGCGGCGTGGTCCTCCTCGCTGTCGGTGGCGGGCTCGCACGGGCTCAGGTTGTTCACGATCCCGATCGACGGCGCGCGGCGGGCCGCCGCCCTGATCGCCTGGGTGGCCAGGCCGTGCCCCAGATGCAGGTGGTACGAGGCGCGGACGGCCGCGGTGAGATCCCTCCAGCCCGGAGCCATCACGCCCTCCAGATGGCCGTGCCAGGAGGAGCAGAGCGGCTCGTTCAACGTGGTCCAGTCGGTGACGCGGTCGCCGAGCGCCTCCACGACCGCGGTCGTGTAGTCGGCGAACCGGTACGCGGTGTCCCGCAGCGGCCACCCGCCCTCGTCCTGCAGCCGCTGGGGCAGGTCCCAGTGATAGAGGGTGGCGAAGGGGCGGATCCCCGCCTCCAACAGCGCGTCGACCAGCCGGTCGTAGAACGCCAGCCCGCGCGGGTTGACCGGGCCCGATCCGCCGGGGATCACCCTCGGCCAGGCCACGGAGAAGCGGTAGGCGTCCACGCCGAGCGTGCCTATCAGGCCGAGATCCTCGCGCCATCTGTGGTAGTGGTCGCAGGCGACGTCACCGGTGTCGCCTCCATCGACGGCGCCGGGGACGCGCGCGAAGGTGTCCCAGATCGAGGGCGATCTACCGTCCTCGTGGACGGCTCCCTCGATCTGGTACGCCGAGGTGGCGACGCCCCAGACGAAGTCAGGGCCGAAGGCGGAAGAGATGTCCATGGGTGTGCGCGGCCCCCGAGCGGTGTCCGCGCTCCCTCCTTCCTTTCTGGTTCTTCCGGTTCTTCCGGTTCTTCCGGTTGTTCTGGCTGTTCTGGCTGTTCTGGTTCGAGCCGCCGAGGAAACGGCTACTTCACCGCGCCCGCGGTGAGCCCCTGCACGAGATAGCGCTGCAGGAGCAGGAAGCCCGCCACCACCGGAACACTGACGACCAGGGACGCCGCCATCACCTGGTTCCAGTAGACGTCGTTCTGGGTGGCGTACGCCTGGAGGCCGACGGCCAGGGTGCGGGTGGACTCGTCGGTCATCACGGACGCGAAGAGCACCTCGCCCCACGCAGTCATGAAGGCGTAGATGGTGACCGCGATGATGCCGGGCATCGCGGCGGGGATGACGACCCGCAGCAGCGCCCCTATCGGGCCGCTGCCGTCCACCTGCGCCGCCTCGTCGAGCGCGGTGGGCACGGAGTCGAAGTAGCCGACGAGCATCCAGATCGAGAACGGCAGGGAGAAGGTCAGATAGGTGATGATCAGCGCGAGCCTGCTGCCGTAGAGCTCGACGCCGAGGGCGTTCCCGAGATTCACGAAGATCATGAAGAGCGGCAGTAGGAAGAGGATGCCGGGGAACATCTGCGTGGACAGCACGGCCACGGAGAAGATCCGACGGCCGCGGAACCGGTAGCGGCTCACGGCGTACGCGGCGAACACCGCCACCACCACCGAGGCGACCGCGGAGATCGAGGCCACCACCAGGCTGTTGACGAAGTAGCGGGCCAGCGGCACCGTGCGCCACATGTCGGAGAACGGCTGCAGGGTGACCGTCACAGGGATCCAACTGAAGTCGCCCTGCACGTCCCGCAGCGGCTTGAGCGCCGAGGTCGCCATCACGTACAACGGGGTCAGCGTGAAGAGACCGAGCAGCCCGAGGAAGATCACCCGGGCCCAGGGCAGCCACCGCGGCTCACGCACGGATCCTCCTCCGGGTCGTCAGTGCCAGGTACACCGTGGTCACCAGCAGCAGGAACAGCAGGAGCAGCACGGACATCGCGGCGCCCGAGCCGAAGTTCCAGGTGACGAACGAGCTCTGGTAGATGTGAATGGAGATCAGGTCGGCCTCCCTCGGCGCCGACTTCCCGAACAGCACGTACGGCGTGTTGAAGTCGTTGAAGTTCCAGAGGAAGAGGACCAGCACGAGCACCTGGTTGACCGGGCGCAGCAGGGGCAGCGTGATCGTGCGCACCTGCCGCCACCAGCTCGCCCCGTCGATCGCCGATGCCTCGTACAGGTCCTCCGGGATGTTTTGCAGCCCGGCGGTGAGGACGAGGAAGGCGAACGGCCAGAGCCTCCAGACGGCCACCACCACGAGCGAGGCGAAGCTGTTCCCTCCGATGAGCCAGAACGGGTGCTCGTCGGTGAGATGCAGCTGCTCGACCAGCACATGATTGATCATCCCTGAGTCCCGCTGGAACATGAAGCTCCAGGTGATCACCCCCGCGTAGATCGGCAGCGCGTACGGCACGAGGAACAGGGTGCGCAGCACCCCGCGCCCCCGGAACGGCCGCTGCATCAGCACCGCGCCGCACATGCCGAACAGCCACGACAGGCCGACCGCGAGCAGGGTGAACGCGACGGTCACCAGGAACGAGTGGAGCAGCGCGGCGCCCACGGCGGAGTCGACGTCGACGGCCACCCGGTAGTTGCCCAGCCCGGCGAACGGCGCGGCCAGCCAGTTCCTGATGAAGAACTGGGTGAGCTTGAGGAAGCTCATGCCGACGCCGATCACCATCGGCACCAGGTGGATCAGCAGCTCCAGCAGCACCGCGGGAAGGATCAGCAGGTACGGCAGGCCGACGCGGCGGAGCCGTACCGGGATGAGACGGGTGATTCGTCCCCCGCCGCCGTCTCCGCCGCCCCGCTCGGCTCCGCGCCACGCGCCCGAGCGTGACGGGGTGGACACGACCATGGAAGTCCTCTCTGGGATCGGTCGGGCCGCGCGCCCGGCGCCGGGCGGGCCGGCGCGGCTCGCGCGGCCGGTCGCGAGCGCGCGGACGGGGTGCACCCGCCCGCGCGCTCCCTGAACCGGGATGGTGGTGGAAGGCTCAGTTGCCGCCGGTCATCTGCTGCTTGGCGTCGGAGAGCTTGGCCTTGACGTACTCGTCGGTGATCGGCTTGCCGGCCGCGGCGTCCGCGAACATCTGGTTCATCGCGGTGCCCACCAGCGTCTCGAACTGGCTCTCGTCGGGCACCTGTGGCAGCGGCGCCGCGGTGTTGGCGAGGATCTGCTGGAACGCCTTGATGGTCGGGGTCTGGAACGCCGGGTCGTCGTAGGCGTCGTTGACCGTGGGGAGCGAGCCGTACGCCTTGTTGAGCGTCTGCTGCGCCTCCTTGCCGGTCATGAAGGCGACGAACTTCATCGCGGCGTCACTGTTCTTGGTGTGCTTGAAGACCGCCAGGTTGATTCCGGCCACCATGCCGTTGACCTGCCTGCCGCCGGC
Organism: Microtetraspora sp. NBRC 16547; assembly: GCF_030268965.1. Classification (GTDB taxonomy): domain Bacteria; phylum Actinomycetota; class Actinomycetes; order Streptosporangiales; family Streptosporangiaceae; genus Microtetraspora. The sequence continues at coordinate 146,103 of NZ_BSSE01000015.1, forward strand.
CCCCGGGTCCGGCAGCGGGATCGGCGCGAGGCCGAAGTCGTCCTCGCTCACACCGGCGGCCTTGACCGAGCTGGCGATGGACTGCCACATCAGCATGGCCGCCTTGCCGGTGACGAAGTCCTGGATGGCCTCGGTGCCGTTGGCGTACTCGGCGTTGCCCGGGTTAACGATCTTGCGAACGGCCATCAGGTCGATGTACTGCTTGACCGCGGCGACCTGCTGCGGCGAGTCGAACTGCGCCTTCCCCGAGGAGTCGAACAGGTCGGCCCCGTGCTGCTGGCCGAAGATGAAGGCGTGGTGGGCGTTCTCGCTCACGCTGGCGCCCTCGACGGCGAGCCCCCACTTGCCGTCGCGGGTGAGCTTCTTGCCGTCCGCGATCAGCTCGTCCCAGGTCTTCGGCGGTCCGTCGATGCCCGCGTCCGCGAACATCTTCTTGTTGTAGAACAGGCCGTACGTCATGCCGTAGATCGGGACCGCGGTGGGTGGCTGGCCCGCTGCGCCGGTCGCGGCGAGGCTGGGGCCGAGGAAACGCTCCTTGCCGCCGAGCGCGGCCAGCGCGGCGTCGTCGAAGGGGACGAACGCTCCGGTCGCCTGGAGCGAGGCCGACCAGGTGTTGCCGATGTTGAGCACGTCCGGTCCCTGGCCGGAGGTGGTGGCGGCGAGGATGCGGTTGAGCAGGTCCGACCAGGGGACCACCTCGACGTTCACCTTGATGCCCGTCTGCTTCTCGAACCGGTCGAGTTCGGGCTGGAGCACCTGCTTGTCGGCTTCCAGGCTGGGCCCCTGGTTGGACGCCCAGTAGGTGAGCGTCACGGGCCGGTCCGAGCCGGCCGATCCGCTGTCGTCGCCGCCGCAGGCGGAGGTGGCGAGCACGAGCGCCCCGGCCATGCTCATGGCCGCGGTCATGAATCCGAGCTTGCGTGTACGCACGGTTGTCCTCACTGATTTCCCGGCTGGTCGTCGGGCTCCGCCTGCTGGCCGCGGGAGCCCGGCTCTGGGGGGCGGGGTCTCGGGGGGTGGATGGGCTGTGGAGACGAGGGATCGGCTCGGGGTGCCGTGTCGCGGCACCCTGGCCGGAACCGGGGTGCCGCGACACAGGCGATGAGAGGGAAGGGAGAGCGCTCTCCAAAAGCGAGACTGCCCGCGCCGCAGGGCACTGTCAACCCTCAACAGAGCACGTACGGGAAACGCCCAGATCAGGCGCACAAGAGAGGACGGGCCCCGGTGAGGGCCCGTTGAAGGTGGTGAGCGCACGGCATAGGTGCGGTGCGGGCGCGGTGCGGGCGCGGTACGGGCGCGGGGACAGCTCAGCGCGGCCCGGCGACCGGTTCGGGCGCCGACTGTTGACAAGCGGCCGCCTGCGGGGCCACTCTCATGGAGAGCGCTCTCCCTTTGGCCTGCCGCCTGACTGTGACGCGGCGGACTGTGACGCGGTGGACCGTGACGTGGTGGACCGCGCCACCGACATGGAACGGACGGCGAGGGTCAGCAGCGACCGCGCCGGGCCGTCCAGCCGCCGCCCCTCGATCCAGACCGCCCGCAGACTCCGCTGGAGATCGACACCTTCCGGAGCCACGGCCAGCAGCCGCCCGTCGGCCAACTCGTCGCCGACCGCGAGCTCGCTGAGCACCGCCGGCCCGGCGCCCGAGGCGAGCGCCACCTTCACCGCGGAGGTCGAGCCGAGTTCGAGCAACGGCTCGGCGAGCGGGCCGTAGCGTTCCATCACAGTCTCGAACGCGATCCGCGTCCCCGATCCGGGCTCACGGACGATCAGCGGCGTGGCCGCCAGCTCGTGGGGACGCAGCGGCGTGCGGCGGCGGGCCCACGGATGCTCGGGAGGGACCACGACCACCAGCCGGTCCCTCCCCACCAGCAGGGACGCGAGGCCGACCGGCAGCGACGGCCCCTCGACGAAACCGATCTCCGCCTCGCCGCCCAGCACGAGCTCGGCGACCCGCGCGGAGTTCACGACCTGGAGACCGACGGTGACGTCCGGCTCGATCGGCCGCAGGGCGAGGAGCCACCCCGGAACCAGGTACTCGGCGACGGTCATGCTGGCCGCCACCGGGAGCGCGGCGCCGCGCACGCGCCGCATCGCCGTGACGCCGACCATCAGGGCGTCGGCCGCGCCGAGGACGTCGCGCGCCCAGTCGACCACCATCTGGCCCTCGGCGGTCAGCCGCGACCCCACCGGCAGGCGCTGAAGCACCGGCACGCCCAGCCGGCGTTCGAGGGTCCGCAGGCGGCTGCTCGCCGACGGCTGGGAGATGCCGAGCTGGCGGGCGGCCCGGCCGACCCCGCCGAGCTCGCTCACCGTGACCAGCAGGGCGAGCGCCTCCAGGTCGGGCAGGCGGTTCAACCTCATAGAAACATTCTATGGACTCGTCGTCATCTTCCGGCTAGCGAGCGGCCATCCGAGGCGAAACCGTGGTGAGCACATCAGAGATCGGAGGAAAGTTGACCACCGATGAACGGACGGCACCACGGGCGCTCAGCTCGTGGGTCGTCCCGCTGCTGCCAGGGCTCGCGCTCACCGTGGCCGCCGTCGTACTCGCCGTCATGCTCAACCGGCTCGTCCCGGCGGTCGGAACGCTCACCGGCGCCATCCTGCTCGGGGTGGCAGCGGCCAACACAGGGCTGATTCGTCCCTCCGCCCGCGCCGGTACGCGGTTCGCGGCCAAACAGGTCCTACGGGCCGGGGTGGTCCTCCTCGGCCTCCAACTCGCGGTGTCCGACGTGCTCGGGCTGGGCGGTCCGATGCTCGGCGCGGTCGTGATCATCACCGTGGCGACGTTCCTCGGCACCCGGTGGCTGGGCGCGCGGATGGGAGTACCTCCCGGGCAGTCGCTGCTCATCGCCACCGGTACCGCCGTCTGCGGCGCGGCGGCGATCGCCGCGATGAACAGCGTGTCCGACAGCGACGAGGAGGACGTCGCCGCCGGCATCGGCCTGGTGACCATCTGCGGAACCCTCGCGATCTTCGCGATGCCGCTCCTGAGGGAGCCGCTCGGGCTCGACCCGGAGATGTTCGGCGCGTGGGCCGGCGCCAGCATCCACGAGGTCTCGCAGGTCGTCGCGACGGCCGCCGCCGTTCCCGGCGCCATGGCCGCGGCCGTGGTCGTCAAGCTGACCCGGGTGGCGCTGCTGGCTCCTCTCCTCGCCGGGGTCGGCATCGCGCGCCGCCGGGCGGGCACCGCCGTCCCTGGCGCCGCCCGGCCGCCGATCGTGCCGCTGTTCGTGGTGGGATTCCTCGCCATGGTCGCCGTACGGAGCACCGGCCTCATTCCTCCGGCACCGCTAGAGGTGATCAAAACCATCGACACGTGGCTGCTCGCCGCGGCGATGTTCGGCCTCGGCACCGGCGTCCACCTCGCCTCGCTGCGGCGTACCGGCCTCCGGGCGCTCGCCCTCGGGTTCGCGTCGTGGCTGCTCATCGGCGTGCTGGCCTACGCCGGGGTACAGATCGCCCTCTGAGCCGGCACACGATGGTGTGGAGCCCCTGCCCGCACTGCGGGCAGGGGCTCCGCCGGCTGAGCTGACCCTCCGCCGGTCCCCCGCCCGCTCGGGCCGCGGGGACCGGCCCCGGGAGAACCACCCCGTTCATGGCGACTCCGCGCCGCAGCGGCTGTCGTCGTCGTTCTCGCGGGCTGCCTCGTGGCCCCTGTTGGGTGGGCCGCCGTCAAGCCAGTCGAAGCGGACCGGGGCGAGGCGACCCCCGTTGCTGCCGCGAACGCCTACCTTCTGACGATGTTCAGCGGCTCCGATGGCGAGCCGGGCATCCGCCGCCGCCTGTACCGTGACCGCGAATCGGAACCCTTGGCGGAAGTACGCGCGTGGCGCGCCAAGGTTGCCGCAGTGGATTCCGAAATCAAGGTGGAGTCTGGACATTCCATTCGAAGGAGGATTGAGTAATGAAAGCTAATTCGAAGGTTTTAGGGTTGATTATGGGCGTATTCTTCGTTCCATTATCCTTGACTGGATGCACAGAGAGCGGGGAGCCAAGCGGGGAAACAAAGATTTTCGAAATTGCCAACACCGAAGAGGTTGTCGGCAAGAAGGGCGAGGAAGTGTTGACACTCAGGAAGCATTATATGATTCTGAATCCACCAAGGGACTTGATAGACTTGAAGGATTTAGTTGAAGGATACATCAAGGGCCATCCAGTCGAAAGCGAGAACAGATTCCTTCATTTGTCTTTCTACAGGGAAAGCGGCGACCTGCCAAGGGACTGGCAGCCTGATGAAGGTTACATGAATACAGATCGGCTGGAACACCATAAAAACGATCTCATTGCATCGATCACTCGATCAGATACCCGACCCGAAAAAGAATACGATATTTATGACAAAAGCGAGGAAGGAAAAATCCTGAAGCGGATACGTTTCATTGAGGATCGGCTTGTTGAGTGAATGCGCCAGACCGGCGCGCCTCCCGCACATAGGTGCCTTGCCCGTGGCACCACTCAATCAGCCCCCCACCCTCACTCCGGAGGCCGGCTGCACGCGGCCCACCACCCCGCCGACGCCTGGCGACGGACCGGGGTTGAGGAACCCACCACGCCTCACCAGCTCACGCCCCCGCACTCTTCCCGCCTCTTCACTCACAGCCCTCACAATCCCGCTCACAAACTCCTCTCAGCCGGGGTCCCGGTAGTAATCGCCGAAACTTCTGCGCCCGCACCGCCCGTTCGATCTGCCGCTGATCGTGCTGTTTGGGCTGGAACCCCGGACCTGCTGATTAAGGGGCAGCGGTTCACGGTGCCGGTTAGCGGACCTGGTGAGACGCCCGATGGGAGAACGGAGGTCGATCACTCCGCTCCCCCACCGGGGGTGTCGCGTTTCGGTTACTTCAGCGTGACGGTCGTGAAGTGGCTGCTGCCGTCATCGAGTTTCAGTTCGAACTGGCGGCAGGTGTCGGACCAGCCGCGGTCGGTCTTCCACACGTAGTTGTACTGGCCGTCTTCGTAGCCGAGCTTCGAGTTCCCGGGGCCGCTGGTCGGCTCGGCCGGACCGGTCGCCTTCCCGGTGTCGCAGGTCACCGGCCGGGAGACCGGGTAGCCGGAGGCGATCACGCCGGTGCCGTGGTCACCGCCGAGGCTGAACTTGATCGGTACGGCGCTGCCGGCCTTGCCGTCCATCGTCTCGGGGAAGGAGGCGTGCCAGGGGTAGACGACCTGGTAGGTCGCCTTCTGGTCGGCGGAGTTGCCGGCGTTGTCGGCGGCCTTCACCGTGAACTCGTGGAAGCCGACGGTGGAGGTGTCGAGCGGGCTGCCATCGGGAACGGTGCCGGCGCAGGTGGCCACCCCGGACAGGTTGTCATCGCACCGGTACGACGCGGTCGCGGCCGTCCCAAGTGTGAAGACCGCGCCATCGGTGGGCGTGGTGAGGGAGATCGTCGGCTTGGTGAAATCGACCGTCATCTTCACCGCTCGGTCACCGGCGATCGACACGTTGCGCTCCGTCGCCACCCGGCCCTCGACGGTGGTGGTGAAGTCGCAGGTGGCGTGCGGGAGCACCGCCTGCAGCCGGCCGTCAGCCCCGGTCGTGCCCAGGTCGCGCGGGCCGTTGCCGCAGTCGGCCCGTACCGGCGCCCCGGCCAGCGGCTGACCGGCGTCCGAGGCCGCGGACACCGTCACCGCGTTCAGCGCGTTGTGCGCCACCGCACCGCCCACGACATCAAGGGTGATCTGCAGCCGCTCGGGGCTGATGTTGTCCATCGTGTCCGTCGGCCTGTGGTACTGCGGCTCCGTGACGTACGTCCCGCCGGTCGGACCGCAGACAGCGGGCGGGGTCGGCGGCCGGTAGTCGAGCCAGATGAACAGCGAGGACGGGATGCCCACGTCGTAGAACGCCTGGTGGTCGCTCTGCCCGAGCCTGCAGTTGCGCAGTCCGTCGAACCCGACGCGTGCGGCCGCGTTGTACGCCTCCTGGACCACGAAGTTCGACTGGCCGTTCGGGGTCAGCGCCCACAGCCGGGCCGACTCGTACGGCGTGCCGACCATGTCCATCTGCCACTCGCCGACGAACCGGGCCTTCTCCGCCGCGGTCAGCGTGTTGACGTACGCCCGCGCGCCGAGCAGGCCGCCCTCCTCACCGCCGAAGCCGCCGATCCGCAGCTCCTTGTCCAGCGGATACTGACTGAGCACCCGGGCGACCTCCAGGGAGACGCCGTTGCCCGAGGCGTCGTCGTGGGCACCGGGCGCGCCCAGCACCGTGTCGATGTGCGCACCGACCATGACGATCGGCGCGGCGGTGCCGGTCGGGTCGCCGACCGCGTGCCGGATGCCGATGACGTTGGTGCCCATCGGGTTCGCGTACTGGTTGGTCGCGATCCGCAGTGTCAACGGGCCCTTGTCCAGGAGATCCCTGATCCAGGTGTAGTGCGCGCTGCCGCCGCCGATCACCGGGATCTCGGGCTGGGACGCGGTGAGAGTGAACGACGGCGGCGCGGAGTTACCGGTCGGGTAGGCCAGGATGACCGCGATCGCACCGTGGTTCACCGCGTTGGCCACGGCGGTGTTCCGGATCGACGCGGTGCTGTTGTAGTCCATCAGCACGACCTTGCCCGCGGTGTCGGCGGGGAAGTCCGCGACGGACTGGCCGGTCTTGGCGTAGACGACCTGCCCCTCCACGCCGGTGTTGCCGGTGAACTTGCCGCTGGCCGAGGCGTACATCTGCCAGTTCGGTCCCCCGGGCAGGTCAGCGTTCGGGGACGTGACCTTCGCGACCTGCTTGGTCGAGACCGGGCCCCACTGCTGGTAGGTCACCTCGAAGCCGTAGGACTTCAGAATGCCGCCGATGTACTCCGCGCCCTCCCGCTCCTGCGGGGTGCCGTTCAGCCGGGGGCCGATGTTCACGGCGAGGTGCCGGATGTGGTTGACGGAGTTGGCCGAGTCGAACTGGTCGACGATCTCGCGGTCATAGTCCTTCAGCAGTGCGCTCGTCGCAGCGGGCAGCACGTCGGCCGACACGTCCGCGCTGGACGACCCCTGAGTCTGGACGCCGCCGACGGCGGCGGACACGGTTCCGAATGCCAGCGCAGCCGCCAAGCCGCCGGCGACGGTAAGTCGTCTGAGGAGTGGGGGGTGATTGAGCGAACTCCTCACGGAGAACCTCCTGATACTGGCGGACACAGAGGTCCGCATGGCTTCCCCGCCGTTCGGATCACGAGGACGAGGACAAGGTTGGCGATTAGTATCAGGGAGGCAAAGAGCAGGTCAAGAGATCTATAACGACTGACACGGTTGACAGCCACCGGTCACCTCGCCCCTGCTCGGTGAGGGAGAAATCGCCATGCAGGTGAGGCCGGTTCCATGTGGCGGGCCGGGCCGAAGACTCGGCGCTGTCTGACCCGCGCTGCGGAATCGCTTGTAACGCTCTTCGACCGACTCCGGGGCGGGCCTATCCGCCGGGCGCCGCGGCTCACTGCCCGCCCGCGACGATCATCACTCGAACAAGGTCACGACAGGCGAGCAGCCACGGAGCAACCAATTGTGATCATTTTCAATGGTGGGCCATCATTGAGTTGGTCACCAAATAGAGAAAGCCCAAGTCAGATGTACTGACCTGGGCTTTTGTTCTGTGCGCCGCCAGGGACTCGAACCCCGGACCCGCTGATTAAGAGTCAGCTGCTCTAACCAACTGAGCTAGCGGCGCCTGCGAACGCTCGTAACCTTAGCAGTCTCTACGGCGTCACGCACATTCGTTCCGCCTCCCTGGGCCGTGGCCCAGGGAGCGTCACACATCAAGGGGAAGCCGGCGAACCGGGTTCGCTCAGCCCCTCCAGGCGCCGGAGGAGAAAGGCTGGGGTGCGCCCTTCGTGCCCGGACCGTCACCCCACTTGGTGACGACGTATTCGATGTCGATGTGACCGTGGCCGCCGTTGTTCTCGACGGTCAGCGTGTCAGTGTTCCACTTGCCGCCGGTGAGCTCGGCGAAGGTCTTGCCATCGATGTCGAGCATGACGCCGCGATCCGAGGGGGTGCCGGGGCCGCGGTCACCGATGAAGAACTTGGCCTTCTTGCCGTTGTAGATGACGTAGCCCTCGGTACCGAGAGGCCAGCTGGGGCTGGAGAAGAGGCCCTTCTGCATCGGCTTGCCGATGGCGGGCATACCGGTGTCGCCCTGGCGGCCGGAGGCGTCGTCCCAGAAGTACGAGCCCTTGGTGCTGCCACGCAGGAGCGCCTGCTCCGTCAGCTCAGGAGCCTGAGCGACGGTCTTGACCGCAGCCTCGGGGGCGGAGGCCGCGTGCGCCGTGGTGGCGCCAAGCGCAGAGACGCCGATGAAGGCGACGGCGGTGAGAGCGGCAAGCTTCCGGTTGTTACGCAGGCCAAACAGCGTGTTCATGAAGAATTGGGATCTTTCGTGAGACGACAGGGGACGGCCGCGTGCGTCGTGTATCAGGCCTGCGAGGTCAAGGGCGGGCCGGGCACGGGGCGCGGAGCGGGTCGAGAAATGTCGATCGCCACTGAGATGCATATTCAGTGCGCTGTACTCATCGACTGGGGGCCGATGCGCAATATCGGACGTACGGGCCGTAGGACCCGGATCCGGAGGTCAGGCGGGGGTCTCCCGCGAGGTCTCCTCTCCTGGAAAGTCCAGCCACCGGTCGGCAGCAATACGGACACTACACACCAAGACATGACAAAGCAAACGAAATCACCCAGAGAGTGCAAAAGATCTACCGCTTTGGCTAAAGATGATCTGACCTGGGTCATGTCCGTACGCGAAAAGCCCCGTGGACACGGGGGTTGCCGCGCGGCGTATGGCAAAGCGCAGACCGGGTAATGCAAAGCCCAGACCCAACGATGGGCGCCAGACCAGGCAAAAGACGTGCATAGCGCACCCATGCCATGTGGCGTTCCGGTACAGCGCCGGGAAACCCACGGCGAAACACATCAGCTGCGCGCAGCCGCCCCGCGACTCGCGGGGCCCGCGATGGGAAGGTACGGCGCTGCGGGAGCGGATCGGCGACGGAACGCTGGTCGCGCACGTGCGTCGCGCGCCAGATCAAGCGAATCCGGCAGTGTCCGCAGCCGAATAAAGCACCGTGCGAAAAGCGAACCGGAGTGAGAGATGTGAAAAGGGAGGCGAGCGGCGGATCACGCCATCGAACGGTCCCGGCGATCATGGCGGACGCAACGCATTCGCTCCGAGTGCGGCCGCCGCATCCGCCCTAGCGCGTTTCAGTCCTTAGTCCGGGCATGTCCGGGCATGTCCGGACATGCGTCGGGGCCGGACAGTCCCCCAACTGTCCAGCCCCGACTCAAAGCGGTCCGCCAGGGATACCCTCCCCAAAGGCACCGGCGGTCACCGCTGTCTGGACACGGTTCCCCCTCCGCGTCCTTATCGGCAAAAGCTCTCGATGTGGAGCCACAGCCCCCTTGACCTGCTTCCACAGTAGCGAGGGCCGCACCACGAACAGGTCATGTCCCGGTGGGCTTTCCGCCTCGGTCCGGGGCGTTGGACCACGACCGGCAAGACCAACCCCCGTCAACCGGAAACGACGCCGCCCGGCGCGCAGAGCCGCCGGATTCGCGGGCCCACCGACCCGCCGACGGGCGAGCTCAGGTCGCCGTCCGCGGTGAGGTACCTCCATGAACCGGCAGGTCGAGCCGGACGAGCGTGCCTCCGCCTGGTGCGGCGCTCGCTGAGACACTGCCTCCGTGGCTGTCCACGACCTGGCGCACAATGGCCAGCCCCAGTCCCGAGCCGGGCATGGATCGCGCGCCGGGCGCGCGGTAGAACCGGTCGAAGACGTGCGGCAGGTCCTCGGCGGCGATTCCCTGCCCCTGATCGCGTACGGTGACGACGCCTCCGGCCTGGCGCACCTCGATCGCCCCTCCGGGCGGGCTGTACTTGCCCGCGTTGTCCAGCAGGTTGGCCACCGCCCGGGACAGCCGGTCGGACACCCCTCGCACCACCGCCGGCTCGACCGAGACCTGATACGACGTTGACGGCCAGTGCGCCGAGGCCCGTGACACCTCCCGCGTGACGATCTCGTCGATGCGGACGTCCTCGACCAGCGCGGCCGGCTCCTCGTCCCTGGCCAGCTCGACCACGTCGGTGATCAGCACGGTCAGCTCCTCCAACCCGGCGGTCGCCGCCCGGCTGACCTCGTCGCGGTCTTCCTGGTCGAGCCCGCCCCTGATCAGCAGCTCGACGTTCGTACGCAGTGCGGTCAAGGGGGTGCGCAACTCGTGCGACGCGTCGGCGACCAGCTGTTTCTGCGCACGGGCGGAGCGTTCCAGCGCGTCCAGCATGGTGTTGAAGCTGCGGGCCAGGCTGCCCAGCTCGTCGTCCTTGGCGACCTCGATGCGCGTGGTGAGGTCGCGCGTGGTGGCGACCCGCTCCGCCGCGTCTTTCAGGATGCCCACCGGACGCAGTCCCGTATACGCGGCCATCCAGCCCAGCGCCCCGGACAGGAAGAGCCCGCCGAGGGCGACCGCGAGGAACGGCCAGCCGAGATCGTCGACGTCTCCCAGGCCGGCCAGCACACCGGCCGGCGGCCGGTCGGGAAAGGCCTCGTAGTGCCCGAACGCGCTCTGGACCCTCTGGCACGTGATCAAGTACGCGGCGACGATCACGACGATCACGCTGATCGCGGCGGCTATCGCCGACGCGAGAGCGAGCCGCCAGCGGATCTTCACGGCTGCTCCCTGAGCGTGTACCCGAGGCCGTGAACCGTCCGGATCAGTCTCGGCTCTCCGCCCGCCTCGGTCTTCCTCCGCAGGTAGCGGATGTAGACCTCCAGCGAGTTGGAGCCCGGCGTGAACTCGTATCCCCAGATCCGTTCGAGGATGATCTCGCGGGTGAGCACCTGGCCTCCGTTGGAGATGAGCAGGTCGAGCAGCGCGAACTCGGTCCTGGTCAGGTCGATGATCCGCGTGCCACGCCGCGCCTGCCTGCTGTCCGGCAGCAGCACCAGATCCGCGTAGCGGGTCACCGGCCCGGCCGGTGCCGTACGGCGAAGCAGGGCGCGCACCCGGGCGAACAGTTCCTCCAGCGCGAACGGCTTGACCAGGTAGTCGTCGGCCCCCGCGTCCAGTCCCGTGACCCGGTCGCCGATCCCGCCGAGGGCCGTCAACATGAGCACCGGCGTACGGTCGCCGGTCTCGCGAAGCCTGCGGCAGACCTCCAGACCGTCCATCTGGGGCATCATCACGTCGAGTACGACCAGGTCGGGCGGGCTTCCACTGATCGACGCGAGCGCGGTCACCCCGTCGGCCGCCCCGGCGACGTGGTACCCCTCCACACGCAGTGCGCGGGAGACCGCGTTGCGCACCTCTGGTTCGTCGTCCACGACGAGCACGCGTGTCTCGGCCACGACGCCATCATGACCGGGAAAGCTGAGAGCGTCCTGAACTCCGGAAATATCTCGCGATAACAGGTGACAACCCGCGTTGTCTGATGCCCGCCGGCATCGCCGCCGAGTCGCTCAGCAGCGGCGAGAGCCGCCGCGCACCGTAGGATCCCGGCCGCCTGCCGCGTACGGTCGCCAAAGTCGCCGTTGGGGCGGCCACCGGTGGGGCGGCCACCGGCATGTCCGGGGCAGGCTCCCCTGGACCTGCGAGCCCGATGCCCCGCAGGTCCGCCGGCCCCGCGTCTGCCGGCCCCGCGCCCGCCGACCGCAGGCCTCACGCGTCAGGCGTCAGGCGTCAGGGTGCTTCGCGAGGTAGTCGATATAGAGCGGGCGCAACGCCTCCCCGAGATGGCCCTCACCGGCCGCCATGGCATCACTGAGCAGCGCGGACACCCTGCTGAGATCGTTGGCACTCTCCTCACGATCTCCGCTGACGGCCTCGGCCGCGGGGATCACTTTCAGCAGGCGCCAGAGAAAACCGAGGTCACCGTGCCGTACGGCATAGCGGACGGCGCGGTCGTGCAACTCTCGGGCGGACAGCAACTCAAGGTCTTCCACGTCCATACTCCCCACCCCCATCGATGTGATTTCCCCGGAGTTGGGGCAATTAATGCAAGATGTCCGATGAGAAACGGACGATCCCCTCGACAGCTCCCCACTCCTACGCGGCTCCGCCCCTCACCCGCGCAACCCTCCCGAGCAGGGGCGCGCACGCATGAGGGCCGTGGCCGGCACGCCGAAGCGAGACCGGCGGCGGATTTTTACCGGAAGCCGACCATGCCCATACCGCGCTCTGGCATGGAAGACTCCGTAATGTGAAGGTCATCATCAAGATTCTGATCGTCGCGGCTGCGCTGTGGGCGTCCACCAAGCTGGTGGACGGCATCGTGCTCACCGCAGACACCACCTCCAAGCAGATCGGCACGCTGCTCGCGGTCGCGCTGATCTTCGGCCTGGTGAACGCGGTCATCAAGCCGGTCATCAAGTTCGTGGGCTGCGCGTTCTACGTGCTCACGTTCGGCCTCTTCGCGCTGGTCGTCAACGCCGCCCTGCTCCTGCTCACCAGCTGGACGTCCGAGCAGCTCCACCTGCCGTTCCATGTCAACGGGTTCATGGCCGCCTTCTGGGGCGCGCTCCTGATCGCCGTGATCAGCTGGGTCCTGGAGATGATCCTCCGCGTCAACGACTGACGCCACCCCGCTCTCTACATCCCAGCACCTCGCCTCCAACCCCCGCCTGCCCGCGCCGCCCCGACCGGACCTCGGTCGCCGGGCGGCGCTGCGGTCTCGCCTCCACTGCTCCCCGCCCGCCTTCGGCTCCCCTGCGAGGGAACGGGCGCCGCGCGACCGGCACCCGCCTGACCTACTCCCCCACCGGGCATCGTGTCCACGCTCACTCCCCGCGCGGGCACTCGGACACTGAATAACCCTTATTATGAGTAGGGAATTCTGATAATCCGCAGGGAGTGGCGATGAGCATCGACGTGCACCAGCATCTCTGGACGCCGTCGTTCCTCGACGCCCTGCGCCGCCGCTCCCGACCGCCCCGCCTCGACGGCTGGACCCTCCTCCTGGACGGCGAGCCGCCGTACGAGGTGGATCCGGACGACCACGACCTCACGCTCCGGACGGCGCGGGCCGCGGGACTCGACCTCGCCCTGGTCTCCCTGTCCAGCCCGCTCGGGATCGAGCACCTGCCACCCGACGAGGCATGGCCGTTGATCGACGCCTACCACGCCGACGCCGCCGAGTTGCCGGCCCCCTTCCGCGCCTGGGCCGCCGCTCCGGTGACCGACCTCGATCCCGTACGGCTGGCGCGCACCCTCGACCAGGGTTTCGCCGGGCTCCAGCTCCCGGCCACCGCGCTGCTGGACGCCGGCGGCTTCGCGGCGACGGCCCCGCTGCTCGACGTGCTCGCCGAGCGCGGCCTTCCGCTGTTCGTCCATCCCGGGCCCGCCGCCGTCCCTGTCGGAAGCCCGTCGTGGTGGGCGGCGGTCGTACCGTACGCGCAGCAGATGCACGCCGCCTGGTACGCCTTCCGGGCCGTGGGGCGGCCCCGCCATCCCGGCCTGAAGATCTGCTTCGCGCTGCTCGCCGGGCTGGCGCCCCTCCACTCCGAACGCGCCATGAACAGGGGGGCGCCCGGGCGCGGGCGAGTGGATCGCGACGCGTTCGTCGAGACGTCCTCGTACGGGCCGCGCGCCGTCGACGCCGTGATCCGGGAGCTGGGCATCGACGTCGTCGTCAGCGGCTCCGACCAGCCGTACGCCGAGGCCGTGTCCCTCGACCTCGGCGACGCCGCCCGGCACGCCATCGGCCATGCCAACGCCGTCCGGCTGCTCGGTGCGTCACCGCACACCCCGGTTCCGGCACGGCCACGACCCCCGGAGCCGTCCGCGCACCCGGAGCCGCACCCGCACCCGCACCCGCACCCGCACCCCGAGCCGCACTCACCGTCACCCGCAACACCACCTTCGCCACCGCGTTCGTCGTCGCATTCACCATCGCGAAAGGAGCCGCAGTCATGAGCTCGCCCACAGTCCAGGTCACCGGGAGCGACGCGCCGTACGAGCGGCTGCCGGCCCGCGTGCTGGACCGCCGCGAGCTGGCGGCGCTCGTCGACGACCTCGCCGCCCGGCCGGAGCTGTGGGAGGAGCACCTCAACTTCGATGGGGCCGAGGACGGCGGGCGTCACTACGCCTCGCTTCATCGCGACTCGTACGTGGACGTGTGGCTGCTGTGCTGGCGCCCGGAGGACGACACGGGCTGGCACGACCACGACGTCTCCTCCGGCGCGGTCCGCGTGGTGAACGGCACTCTCAAGGAGTGCAACCCCCGGATCGGCGGCCTGCACCTCGAGAGCACCGTCACAGCGGGCGAGTCGTTCTCCTTCGGGCCGGACCACATCCACCGGCTGACCGGAGTGGAGCAGGGCAGCGTGTCGATCCACGCCTACTCCCCGCCTCTGTGGCGTCTGGGGCAGTACTCCATCGGAGACGACGGGATGATGCGCCGGCTGTCCGTGAGCTACGCCGACGAGCTGCGCCCGATCGACCCGGCGTGACAGCACGCTCCACCGGAGATCATCGGCCGTCGCCGATGATCTCCCGCGCTCGTGCCGTGCTCAACCGTGCTCAACCGTGCTCGACGGCCGGTACGGGACGCCCGGCGAGGCCGCCGAACAGGAGCTGGACGCCGCACGCGGCGAGGCCCGCGAGCAGCGGCACCGTCCAGTTCCCGGAAAGCTGGTGCAGCAGACCGAAGAGAAGCGGGCCGATCGCCGCCAGCACGTAGCCGCTGGACTGCGCGATCGCGGACAGCGCCGTCACCGAGGCGGGATCCGGAGCCCGCAACGCGATGATCAGCAGGGCCAGCGCGATGGAGGCGCCCTGGCCCAGGCCAAGGATGATCATCCACAGCCAGGGAAGCGTCGTGGGCGCCAGCAGCACCCCGATATACCCGGCGATGGTGAGAACCGTCGCCCCCACCACGTGCGGCACCTGCGAGCGCGCGTTCCCGGCGTGCAGGGGCACCGTCAGCGTCGCCGCGATCTGGGCCACGTTCGTCAGGCTGAGCAGGTAACCGGCCTGGTCCGCCGGAAGCCCCGCGTCCCGGAAGATCGTGGGCAGCCACGCCAGCACAACGTAGAACGTCAGCGACTGCAGGCCCATGAACGCCATGACGAACCAGGTCATCCGGCTGCGCAGCAAGGTCAGGTACGGCCGGTGCCCCGTCGTGCCGTTCGGGAGCTGCGGTCGGCTGAGCGCCTGTGGCGCCCAGATCACGGCCGCGGCGACCGCGAGCACGGCCGCCGATCCGGCCGCGGCCCGCCAGCCGAACTCGCGCGCCAGTGGGACCATCGCCGCCGACGCCCCGGCCGCCCCGGCGACCAGGCACGACACGTAGACGCCGGTGTACGCCCCGACCCGTGACGGGAAGTGCTGCTTGACGATCGCCGGCATGGCGACATTCATGATCGCGATGGCCGCGCCGGCGAGGGCGGCTCCGCCGTAGAGGGCCACGAGGCCGTCCATGCTGCGCACGGCGACGCCGACGGCGAGGATCAGCAGGCCGACGAGAAGCGTGCGGTCAAGCCCGATCCGGCCGGCGAGCACGGGGGCCAGCGGCGCGAGCAGGCCGAGGCAGGCCACCATGACGGTGGTGATGGCGCCGCCCGCCGCCGTGTTCAGCCCGAGATCTCGCATGATGTCGCTGAGCAGCGGTGACACGCCGGCGAGCGCGGGCCGGAGGTTCAGCGCCGCGAGGACGAACCCCACGATCAGCAGCACCCGACCCGACTTGCCAAGATTTCCCCGATTCACGGCGAAATGGTACAGAACGGGCGGCCGCTTGGGGCAGCGGCCCCGGCGGGTGATCGGAAGCGATCACGCCGACCGAGGGCGACTCGATCGGCGCGTCCTTCCGAGGGCGTATACCCGATTTGACAACGTTGTCATATGTCGTGAAATGCGCGATGATCCGGGATGTGGCAGAGACGAGACGCGGTCGCCCGACCATGAACGACGTGGCGGCCGTCGCAGGGGTCGCGCTCAAGACCGTGTCGAGGGTCGTCAACAACGAGCCCGGCGTGAACGCCTCCACAGCCGAACGCGTCCACGCCGCCATCGAGAGCCTCGGCTATCGCCGCAACGACGGCGCCAGGACGCTCCGCCGGGGCCGTACGGCCAGCATCGGCCTGGTGATCGAAGACGTCGCCGACCCGTTCTACTCCGGCCTCAGCCGGGCGGTCGAGGACATCGCCCTGGACGAGGGCTGTCTCGTCTTCACCGGATCCTCCGGCGAGGACCCCTCGCGTGAGCGCGAACTCGTGCTCGCCTTCTGCGCGCGCCGCGTCGACGGGCTGATCATCGTGCCCGCCGGGACCGACCACGATTACCTCACGCCCGAGATCGACGCCGGGATCGCGGCCGTGTTCGCCGACCGGCCGCCCGGCGCGGGCCCCGACGCGGACACGGTCGTCTGCGACAACGCGGGCGGCGCCCGCGCCGGCACCGAGCACCTGCTCGCCCACGGGCACCGCCGCGTCGCCTTCCTCGCCGACTCGCCGTCGATCTTCACGGCGACGGAGCGCCTGCGCGGCTACCGGGAGGCCCTCGCCTCGGCCGGCCTGCCGTACGACGAGGAGCTGGTCGCCATGGGACCGCCCGACCGGGCCCGGGCGCTGGCCGACCTGGACCGCCTGTTCCGGCTCGCCGATCCCCCGACCGCGCTGTTCACCGGGAACGGCCAGACAACCGTCGCCACCCTGCGCGCCCTCGCCGCCGCCACCGCTCCGGTCCTCCGCGCCGTCCCTGGCGGCCCCGCCGATCGCCACGCGCCGCCGGTCGCGATCGTCGGGTTCGACGACTTCCAGCTGGCCGACCTGCTCGGGATCACGGTGGTCGCGCAGGACCCGGCCCGGCTGGGCCGTACGGCGGCGGAGCTGCTCTTCCGGCGCCTGTCCGGCGAGAACGGCCCGCCGCAGCGGCTGGAGCTGCCCACCCGCCTCCTCGTACGCGGCTCGGGTGAGCTGCCCCCCGCCTGATCGGGCCGTACGGCCCACTCGTCGGGCCACTCGGAGGCACTCGGGGGCACTCGGGGGCACTCTTGCCACTCGGGGCACTCGGGCCACTCGTACGGACCGCCTGCGGCCTGCACGGTGGCCCGCGAGGTCAGCCCTTCAGGGCTCCGGCCATGAGGCCGCGCATGAAGAACCGGCCCAGCAGGACGTACACGACCATGGTGGGGATGGACGCCAGGATCGCGGCGGCCATCTGCTGGCTGTACGGCACGGTCTGGGCGCCGGCGATGTTGTTGAGCATCACCGTGGTCGGCCACGAGCTCGGCGCGGTGAGGAAGACGGCGAACAGGAAGTCGTTCCACATCGACGTGAACTGCCAGATGATCACGACCGCGAACGCCGGGCCGGAGACCGGCAGCATGATCGACCAGAACGTGCGCAGCATGCCCGCGCCGTCCACTCTCGACGCCTCGATGAGCTCGTCCGGGATCGTCACGTAGTAGTTCCGGAAGATCAGCGTGCAGATCGGGATGCCGTACACGACGTGGGCGAGGGTCAGCCCCGGGATCCCGCCGTAGAGGTCGATGTTCAGGGCTTCGCCGAGGTTCACCATGAGCTGGACCAGCGGGATCATCACCCCCTGGTACGGGATGAACATCCCGAACAGGAACAGGGTGAACACCACGTCGGCCCCGGGGAAGCGCCACTTGGACAACACGTACCCGTTCATCGAGCCGAGCACGGCGGAGATCAGCGATCCCGGCACGGCCAGCAGGACGCTGTTGACGATGCCGGGTTCGAGCTTCTCCCAGGCCACGGTCCACGCCTCGGCCGTCCAGACCTTCGGCAGGTTCCAGGCCTGGCCGGGGTCGGCCTCCGACAGCGGCTTGAAGCTGGTCACCAGCAGCACGTAGACCGGGATCAGGAACACCACGACGAAGATCAGCAGCAGCGCGAGCCGCGCCCACCGGGCGACGACGGCCCGCTGCCTGGCCCGATCCGCCGGGGCCGCGTGCCGTACGGCCTCCTGCGCCACGCTCATGACCGCTTCCCCTTGCGCGCGTTCCACACCAGATACGGGATGACGAAGACCGCGACGGAGAGCACGATGTACGACGCGATCGTGGCCCCCTTGGCCGGGTCGTGCGAGTCGAAGACGGCCGTCCACATGAAGATGGCCGGCACGTCGGTGATGATCTGCTTGCCGGACACCGCCACGATCAGGTCGAAGACCTTCAGCGAGATGTGCCCGAGGATGATCAGTGCGGACAGGGTCACCGGGCGCAGCATCGGCAGCACGATGTACCGGTAGACCTGCCACTCCCCACATCCGTCGACCCGGGCGGCCTCGCGCAGGTCGTCGGGTACGCCACGGAAGCCCGCGAGGAACAACGCCATGACATATCCGGACATCTGCCAGATCGCGGGGATCGCCATCGCGGCCATCCCCCAGTCCGGGTCGCGGAACCACTGCCATTGCAGGACGTCCAGCCCCAGATAGTGGAACAGGCTGTTCAGGCCGACCGCGCGCTCCCCCGTGCCGCTGTTCATCAGCCACCGCCAGACCACGCCGGTGGCGATGAAGGAGACGGCCATGGGGAACAGGTAGATCGCCCGGAACCCGCTCTCGCCGCGGACCCCCTTCTCCATCAGGAAGGCCAGGAACCAGCCGAGGACGAGCGCCCCGCCGACGAAGACGACCGTGAAGACGATCGCGTGCCGGACCGAGATGCCCCAGCGTTCCTGGTCCCAGAGGCCGGTGAAGTTCTCCAGGCCGACGAAGCTCCCCTGGGAGATCTCGTCGTGCCGGTCGGTCATCGCGACCGTGAAGTTCCATCCGAGCAGGCCGTACACGAAGACCGCGACGGCGACGATCGACGGCGTTACCAGGAGCAGTCCGGGCAGCCACCTGCGTACCCGCGTCACTTGTCGCACCTCTCAACGTCGTGTACGGCCCACGCCGGCCGGCCCGAGGTGCGGCCGGCACGGCGTGAGCCGTACAAGGGGGTCAACTCACTGACCGCTGTTCTTGGCGGCGGCGATCAGCGCCTGCTGGAACTTGGCCACGTCCTGGTCCTGCTGGAAGAGGCCGACCGCGTCGTTGATCTCGGTGCGCCAGGCATCGTTCGCGACGACACCGTGCTGGATGGAGCCGGCCAGCTTGTCACTCGACCACTGCTCCAGGTCCCAGGCGAGGTAGTCCTGGTAGAGCGACTTGTCGGCGTCCTTGCGCGCCGGGATGGAGCCCTTCTTGGGGTTGAAGGCGTCCTGGCCCTCCTTGCTGGCGGCGACCTTCAGCCAGGCCACCGCGCCGTCCTTGTTGGGGGCGCCCTTGGGCAGGGTGAAGCTGTCCGACAGCCACATGAACGTGCCGTCCGTGCCGGGGGACGCGGCCCAGTCGAAGTCGGTCTTGGACGTCTTGCCGAGGCCGCCGGGCGCGGGGTTGTGGAAGTAGCCGTAGGCCCAGTCGCCCATGATGTTGAACGCGGCCTCGCCGTCGGCGACCTGCTTGGCCGCGGGCTGCCAGTCCTCCTGCGGCGTCCCGGCGTACGACAGGATGGTCTTGAAGTTCTCCAGCGCCTTCGTCACGTTCGCGCCGGACCAGTCGGCGTTCGCCGTCCAGAGCTGGTTGTACGCGTCGGTGCCGAGCGAGCCGAGCAGGACGCTCTCCAGAAGGTGGACGGCGGTCCACTGCGAGCCGATCGAGAGCGGGATCTTCCCGGTCTCCTTCACCTTGCCGAGGTCGGCGATGAACTCCTCGATCGTCTTGGGCGCCTCGGAGATCCCGGCGTCCTTCAGGACCGACGGGTTGAACCAGAGGACGTTGGACCGGTGGATGTTCACCGGCACCGAGTAGACCTGGCCCTGGACCGAGATCTGGTCGATCAGCTCCTGGGGCAGGACGTCCTTCAGCTTGAGCTCGTCATAGAGGAAGTTCAGCGGCTCCAGCTTGCCCGCCTTGATGTATCCCTGCAGCTCGGCGCCGGCGTGCCCCTGGAAGGTGTCCGGGGGCTGGTTGGCCTGGAGCTTGCTGGCCAGCAGCGCCCGGGCCTGGTCACCGGAGCCGCCCGCCACGGCCGCGTCATAGAACGTGAAGCCGGGATTGCCCTTCTCGAAGATCTCCCGCATGGCCTTCAGCCCGTCGGCCTCGCCGGGGCCCGTCCACCAGGAGAAGACCTCCACCTTCTTCTGCTCGGACTGCCCGCCTCCAGCCGCCTTGTCGCCGCTTCCTCCGCAGGCCGTGAGGGTGAGCAGACCGGCCACCGAGACCGCCACGGCCGCCAACCACCGTCGTCTCATCGCACATCCCTTCGGGGTGTGGTCGTCGAAAATCCTTACCCCCGAGCGCTGACAACGTTGTCAGCAAGAACCTTTATCAACCCATCTCGCACCATCGGGCGTCAAGGGATGCGCGGCTACGCCCGGATAACGTCTCCGCATACCATCGACCCGCCGCGACCTCCCGTTACCACCCCCTTCACCACCACCCGGCCCCTTCACCACCACCCGGGTCGCTTCACCACCACCCGGGCGTCGCCGTACGCGCTGGACCGGCTTGCGTACCACCCGCCGGGCGTCGCGATACCAGCGCGCGGGAGGGATTCGCCTGTCTCCGGAGTCGTCTACCTGGAGACCCGCCGCCGATGGCGAAATGTCAGTGACCGTCGTCACACTGCTGCCATGACTGTCACATCGCGGGGGGCGGGTGCAGGGGCGGGCCCGGAGACAGGCCCCACATCAGGACCGGAGTCACCGGAAACAGCGAAAGGCCAGGCAGGCGGGCAGGCGCCGCCAGACGATCAGCCGGACGACCTGACGGACGATCTGCCGGATTTCTCCGGCTTCACCACCAACATGTGGCACACGCACGACGACACGATGAGGAACATCGGCTTCTTCACCATCGCGCGCCGCCTGCCCGCTCTGATCATGCAGGCCGTACGGATGGCCTGGGAGGCCAGCCGCCGCGACACGGTGGCCACGATCGGGCTCAGCCTGCTCGCCGGCGTCTTCACCGCGTTCGGGCTGCTGGCGACCACGGGCGTGCTGCAGGCGCTGCTGGCCGCCGGGCCGACGCCCGAGCGGGTGCGCGCGGCGCTGCCCGCGCTGCTCGCGGTCGGCGCGGCGGCGAGCGTGCGCGCCACGCTGCAGGCCGGCGCCAACTGGGCGCAAAACCGGCTCGAACCCCAGGTCAGCCGCATTGCCGAGAAACGGCTCTATGGCGTGACCAGCGACGTCGAGCTGATCCGCTTCGACGACTCCGACTTCCACGACACCCTCCAGCGGGCCCGGACGCGCGGCGTCGAGTCGTCGGACGCGGTGGTCGGGTCGGCGATCGACGTGCTGGCCGCCGCGATCGGCCTCGGTGCGGCCGCCGGCGTGCTCGGCGTCCTCCATCCGGTGCTGCTGCCGCTGCTCGTCGTCGCCGTCCTGCCGGACGCGTGGTCCACGGTGCGCGCCGCCCGCATGCGGTACACCACGATGCTGTCGCTCATCCCGACGTACCGCCGCAAGTGGATCATCAGCGAGCTGCTCGCCATGCGATCGACGGCGGCGGAGGTGCGCTCCTTCACCATGCGGGGGTTCCTGCTCCGGGTCTACGACCGGGTGGCCCGCACCCAGCAGGCGGCCCTCATCGCGCTGGCCCGGCGGCAGACGTTCGCCCGGCTCATCGGGGAGGCCCTGGGCGGCCTCGGGACCGCGCTCGTCTACATCGCGCTCGGGCTGCTGCTCGCGCTCGGCGCGGTCCCCCTCGCCGTGGCCGGCACCGCCGTGCTGGCGATCCGCTCGGGACAATCCTCCCTGTCCAACCTGCTGTACGCCGTGAACCGCCTCTACGAGAACGGGCTCTACTTCACCGACTTCGTCGACTTCTGCGCGAGCGCGGAGACGGAGGGAGCGCCCGAGCGGCGCGACCTGCCGCCTGAGACGTTCGAACAGATCACCGCCGAAGACGTCATGTTCAGCTATCCGGGGGCCGAGACCCCGGCCCTGCGCGGCGTGTCGATCCGGCTCGACCGGGGCGAGGTCGTCGCGCTCGTCGGTGAGAACGGCTCCGGCAAAACCACCCTCTCGCGGATCCTCGCCGGCCTGTACGCCCCGGACGGCGGCCGGGTCCTGTGGGACGCCACGGACCTGCGCGACGTGGACCCGCACCTGCTGCGCGAGCGGATCGCCGTGATCGCCCAGGACCACAGCCACTGGCCGCTGAGCGCGCGACACAACATCACGATGGGCACCGAGAAGGGCGAGGACGCGCTGCGCCGGGCGGCCGAGGTCGCCGGCGCAGACGAGGTCGTCGCCGGCCTGCCGCACGGCTACCGCACACTCCTCGACAAGCGGTTCAAGGAGGGCCACGAGCTGTCGGGCGGCCAGTGGCAGCGGATCGCCGTCGCGCGCGGCTTCCACCGGGACGCGCCGCTGTTGATCTGCGACGAGCCCACCGCCGCGCTCGACGCCCGGGCCGAGCACGCGCTCTTCGACCGGATCAGACGGCACTCCAACGGGCGCACGGTGCTGCTGATCACCCACCGGCTGGCCAGCGTCCGCTACGCCGACCGGATCTACGTGCTCGACCGCGGAAAGGTGGCCGAGCACGGCACGCACGACGAGCTCATGGCCATCTCGGGCATCTACGCCGAGCTGTACAACCTCCAGGCGGAGGCGTACCGCGCCACCTGACTCAGGAGGCCGAGGCTCGCTCGCCCTCGCAGGCGTAGAGCGCGTCGGGGATGGCCAGTACGTCTCTGTAGTACCGGATCTTGCGCTGGATCGCCCCCTGCTTCTGCCGCAGGGCGGCGATCTGGTTCTCGACCGCCCGGTCGTGCGCCTCGAGCAGGGCTATCCGGTCGCGGATGGTGTGCGCGCCTTCGCGGGTGAGCTCGGCGAAGCGCAGCATCTCGGCGATCGGCATGCCGGTGTCCCGTAGGCAGCGGATCATGCCGAGCCAGCCGATGTCGTCGTCGCTGAAGCGGCGCTGCCCCACGGCGTTGCGCTCGATCGGCTCCAGCAGCCCGATGCGCTCGTAATAGCGGAGCGTGTCCAGGCTGAACCCGGTCTCCTCGGCGGCCTGTCCCGGTGTGTAGGCGGTCACGCCTCCGATCGTGGCACCTGGAGCGTGCTCCAGGTCAAGCCGACCGGACGGGAGTATGTGCGAGAGAAGTCGTTGGAAGGCCAGACTTCGGCCCGCGAGCGCGGCCGCCACGGCGGTCGGCCCAATGAGTGCAGTTCGCCGGCGATGCTGATCATGCCACCGCCGGCCAGGTCCCGGCTGTCCAGGAGCAGGGGCGTCATGGCGTGCTGGCCGCCGAACGGATCGCTGGCGGGGTCGGGCAGGTGCTGGGGGCATGCGAAGTGCCGCCTCTCGATCGGCCCCGACAGGAACGCGGCCCGCCCGCAGAAGGCGGCAACTCTCAGGATGAGACTTCGTAGCGGGTGGCGATCGCGGTGGCGCGGTTGCGCAGGAAGTTGCGCAACCATTGCGGGGCCAGGGCTTCCGCGTCCATGCTGAGCCGCCACAGTGCCCATTTGGCGTGTCGTGAATCTTGGAAGGACACCTCCAGCCGCAGCCAGCCGTCTGCGTCGGGTTCCTCGGCGCGGACAGCCAGCGCGGTGCCCAGCAGGTCCTCCCGCCGCTCCGGGTTCACCCGTACCAGCACGGTGACTTGGTCGCCGCCGGTCCGAAACTGCGTGCTGCGTTCCTGCCAGGCCCGGTCCAAATCGACCCGGTCTGGACGCTGTGCGGGTTCGGGGAGTTCCTTGGCGGCCAAGATCCGGGACAACCGGTAGGTGCGGTCCGCGCCAGACCTCATGGCCAACAAGTAGCCCCTGTCGCGAATGGTGACCAGGCCGATCGGGTCCACCGTGCGCCACTTCGGGGTCTGGTCCACAGCCGCGTAGTGGATCTGCAGCTTGTGTCCGGCGAACACCGCGCGCAGGACCTCGGCCGCTATGGCGTCAGGCACCTCCTCATCGACCAGCCGACGCGAGAGGAGGTCGGTCTCCGGGTCGATGAGCAATCGCTCGGCCGCGCCGGCTGCGGTGTCCCGATAGCTCTCGGGTAGCGCGTCAACCACTTTGAGCATCGCCGAAGCGAGCGCTGAGCCGAGGCCGAATGCCTGCGCGCCGCGCCGCGATCCGGCGACCAGCAGGGCAAGGGCCTCGTCGGGGTTCAGCCCGGTGAGCTCGGTCCGGAAACCGGGCAGCAACTCGAAACCGCCGTGCCGGCCGCGTTCGGCGTAGACCGGGACGCCGGCTGCGGACAGCGCCTCGATGTCGCGCAGCACGGTGCGGGTGGATACCTCCAGCTCGCGGGCCAGCGCGGTCGCGGACAGCCGACCGTGCTGCCGCAGCAGCAGCACCAGCGAGACCAACCGGTCGGCGCGCATACGAGAACTTTATCGAAATATACGACAAAAGATGTCGTGATTAGTTGGGAGGCTCATCAACGCAACCAAACCGATGTCGGCTACCGAGCCGATGGACGTACGTACTCTCGATGAATCGAATAGAGCTGATGTGGCAATGGAGCGAACGGCGGTCAACCCGTGGGCGTGGTCGACGGAGCTGGGGTACAACCAAGGTGAGATCGTCTCCGGGCAGACCCGGACCCTGTACGTCTCCGGGCAGACCGCGATGAGCGGCGGAGGCAAGCCCCAGCATGCCGGTGACATGGCGGCGCAGTTGGCGCTGAGCCTCGACAACCTGGAGGCCGTGCTCGGCGAGGCCGGCATGTCCCTCGCGAACCTCGTCCGGCTCAACGTCTACACCACCGACGTCGATCGGGTCTTCGAGCACTACGGCGTGCTGGCGTCGCGGTTGGGCGCCGCCGGGGTGGCACCGTCCACCACGATGCTCGGGGTGACACGGCTGGCGATCCCCGACCTGATGGTCGAGCTTGAGGGAACCGCCGTCGCGTGATGTGACCTCGCCGCCTCCGGCAGGGCTGCCGGAGGCGGCACGAGTAGTAGGCGGGTGGGTTCGTCTGCTGCTCGACGTACGCCAGCGCCGCGGTGTCCGCGGACCCGAGTCCGCGGGGCCGGGTGACCGGCCGGCCTGGCGGGTCGAGCGCGCCCGGCTGGACAAGCCCGCCTGACCTTATGAGGGCTCGGCCGGGCCCTCGGACTCGCGGTCGACGGACTCGGAGGCGTCCACGGCCGAGTCGGAGAGGTGCTCGGACAGGTAGCGGCGGACCAGCCGCTTACACTCGGCGATCAGGTCCGGGTCGCCCTGCGGGTGGGCGCGGAAGGCGAGCTTGAGCACGGCGTCGGCCGCCTCCACCGCGACGATGAGCGCGCGACCGAGCCCCTCGTTCCTGGGCGCGCCGAGCAACTCGATGATGAGCGAGCGCAGCCGGTCGGCCACTATGACGTTGTTGTCCAGTGATTGGTCGAGCATCCGCCGGCTCTCGGGCAGCGCCGGACCGCCGGGCGTGGTCAGTATCTCGCCGAAGTCGACGATCCCGAAGCCCGGCATCGTCCGCTTCATCTCGACGAACTCGTCGATGACCAGGTCCACCGCCTCGGTCCAGTTCTTCAGGGAGACCCCGGCCAGCCGGGCGGCCATCCGGTCGAGGAAGGCGTCGAGGTTACGCAGGGCGAGCGCGCGGACCAGCCCCTGCTTGTCGGGGAAGAACTGGTAGAAGGTCCCGATGGGTACCTCGGCCCGGCGGGCGACCTCCTTGGTCGTGAGCTGCTCATAGCCGACCTCGTCGAGCAGCAGAGCGCACTCGTCCAGCATCCGCTCGACCCGTTCCACGCTGCGGCGCTGGGAGGGGCGGCGGCGCAGCGTTCCACCCGCGGCGTTCGTCATTCGCCCATTCTCTACCGGATGGCCCGATCGCGCGTTAACATGAGCATCACTCATATCCGAAAGGGTGGCACATGTTCCTCTGGGGTACGGCTACCGCCTCCTACCAGATCGAGGGCGCGGTCTCCGAGGACGGACGCGGGGCCTCGATCTGGGACACGTTCTCCCACGAGCCCGGGCGGGTCCGGGACGGGCACACCGGCGACGTCGCCTGCGATCACTACCATCGCTGGCCGGAGGACGTCGCGCTGATGGCCGACGCGGGCCTGAACGCCTACCGCTTCTCCGTCGCGTGGCCGCGGATCCAGCCCACCGGGCGGGGCGAGGTCAACCAGGCGGGGCTCGACTTCTACGACCGGCTGGTGGACGGCCTGTGCGAGAAGGGCATCACCC
This sequence comes from Microtetraspora sp. NBRC 16547, assembly GCF_030268965.1. Lineage (GTDB taxonomy): Bacteria > Actinomycetota > Actinomycetes > Streptosporangiales > Streptosporangiaceae > Microtetraspora. The sequence continues at coordinate 172,185 of NZ_BSSE01000015.1, forward strand.
CCGCACTGACGCTGTTCCACTGGGACCTCCCCCAGGCACTGGAGGACGAAGGCGGCTGGCTCAATCGCGACACTTCCGCATATTTCGCGGATTACGCGGCCATAGTGGCAGAGCGGCTGTCCGACCGGGTCAAGATGTGGATCACGCTCAACGAGCCGTTCGTGCACATGACATTCGGGTACGCCCTGGGCGTCCACGCGCCGGGCCGGACGCTCTTCCTCGACGCCCTCCCCGCGGCCCACCACCAGCTTCTCGGGCACGGTCTCGCCACGGCGGCACTGCGGGCGAACGGCGCCGAGCAGGTGCTGATCACGAACAACTGCACGCCGGTGTGGCCGGCCTCGGACGCCGCCGAGGACCTCGCCGCCGCGGCCGCCTACGACGCCCTGCACAACCGGCTGTTCAACGACCCGCTCTTCGTCGCCTCCTATCCCGATTTTTCAGCGTTCGGGCTGGAAAAGATGGACTTCATCCGCGACGGAGACATGGAGACGATCGCGCAGCCGCTCGACGGGCTCGGGATCAACTACTACAACCCCACGCGGATCGCCGCCCCGTCCACCGACGCCCTGCCGTTCGACGACGCGGGCATCACCGGATACCCGACCACGGCGTTCGGCTGGCCCGTCGTCCCCGACGGCCTGCGCGAGCTGCTGGTCTCCCTCAAGACGACGTACGGCACGGCCCTCCCACCGATCTACATCACCGAGAACGGCTGCTCGTACGACGGGATCGACGACCAGGAGCGCATCGACTACCTCGACGGCCACATCACGGCGGTCAGGCAGGCCCAGGCCGAGGGCGTGGACGTCCGCGGCTACTTCGTCTGGTCGCTGCTCGACAACTTCGAGTGGGCCGAGGGATACCACCAGCGCTTCGGCCTGGTCCACGTCGACTTCGAGACCCAGGAGCGCACCCCGAAGGCCAGCTACCACTGGCTCAGGCGACTGATCGCGGAGTGAGCTGTGCTGAATGGCCGCGCCTGCGGAACCAGCGTGCACTACCTGAGCGTCGGCGCCGGAGGGCGGTTCACAGCGCGGCTTGCGCGGTGCCGGCGTACCGCGTCACGGTTGGCGCACCGCTGGGAGCAGTAACGCTGCCGCCCGGTGCGGGAGGTGTCGGCGAAGATCGTGGTGCACTCGGTCACGGCGCACCGCCGGAGGCGGTGCATACCCCGCCCCACCAGGTGTAGTGCGGTACCGACGGAGATGAGTGCGAACAGCACGGAGCCGAGCGGCTGCCGGTCGTCGCGGTAGTGCAGGTGCCAGCCGTTGCGTGCATGGTCGGTCAGCCGCGGGTAGGCGGCGGACTCCGCCAGCATGCGGTTGACCAGATCGGCGCGCTCATGCTCGTCAGTGGCGTCGACTACCTCCTCCCACGCCTCCAGTACGGCATGGACGCGGTCCAGGTCCTGCGGCGTGACCGGGTGCTCCAGCACGAGCCCGGCGGCGCGGCAGCGGCCCGCGAGTTCCTCGGGGGTCGCCGGGCGCTGGTTGGCCAGGTCCGCGGCCAGGTTCACGACATCCTCGCCGTAAGGGTTGAGATGCATAAGACCATTACATCAGGCTGATCCGCATGACACACCACACCGATGTACGGCAGGCATCGGAGAACGACGTCGCGGAACTCGTACGCCTGCGGACGTTGCTGTTCGAGAACCTCGGCGGCGACTTCTTCAACCCCTCAACAGCGGGCGACGGCTGGCGGGACGCTCTTGCCGCGGTTCTGAAGGAAAAGCTGACGCAGGACGACGCACGGATCCTGGTCGTGGACGGCGACAACGGCCTTGCCGCCTGCGGTATCGGCACCATCGAGCGGTGGTTTCCCGGCCCGCACTCGCGGAACGGCCGGATCGGACACGTGATCGGCGTGGTCACCGATCCGGCGTATCGACGGCGTGGCCACAGCCGCGCGATCATGCAGGGCCTGCTCGACTGGTTCCGGGAACGTGAGGCCGTCCGAGTGGACCTGTACGCCTCTCGCGAGGGTGAACCGCTCTACCGGGAACTCGGCTTCTTCGACCACCCTGACCCCGCGCTGTGCTGGCGCCCGTGACCAATGCTCGGCGTACCGGGCAATCGGCCACGTCGACCGGGACTCCCGGCGGCGCGTCGTCCGAAGCGAAGAATCGGATGAGCGGCGGCGGACTCACACCCCGCACGCGGCGATACCGGTGGGTCATCCTCAGCGTCGCCACCTTCACCCAGGCCGCCTCCGGTTTCTTCGTTCAGGGCATCGGGGCGACGGGCATCCACCTGCAACGCGATCTGAGCCTGAGCACGGCGCAGCTGGGTCTCCTGCTCTCGGCGGCCCACCTGGTCCCCTTGGTCGGGTTGCTGGTGGCCGGGGAGCTGCTGGACCGATACAACGAGCGCTGGGTCGTCGGGATAGGCGCCGGTTTTGTCGCCCTGAGTCTGGGTGCGGGAAGCGTGGCGCCGGGATACGGATCTCTGCTCCTTGTCCTGCTGATCGTCGGTGCGGGATACAGCACCGTTCAGCCCGGCGGCAGCAAATCGGTGGCGTCCTGGTTCGACGCGTCCCAGCGGGGGTTGGCGATGGGGATCCGCCAGGCGGGTCTGCCGCTGGGCGGCGTACTCGCCGCAGCCGTGCTGCCCGTCCTCGCCACCGGTCTCGGCTGGCGAGCGACGCTCACGGCCGGCGCACTCGTCGCTTTGTTGGGTGCCGTCGTTTTCATGTGCTTCTACCGTCGGCCGCCCGCCCAAAGCCCTCCTCAGAACAGCGCCCCTCACGACACCAAGTCGCATGCCTCGCTTACCTCGCGGTTTGGCGCGCGGCTGCAGATGCTCCGTGAACCGTCCATGATGAAGATCGTCTTGTCCGGCATGAGCCTGGTCTCGGTGCACAGCGGCGTAGGCGTCCTGACCGTGCTGTATCTGCACGAGGCGACGTCTGTCGAGGCAGGCCCAGCGGCCCTCGTCCTCGTGGCGGCCCAGGGGGCGGGCGTCGTCGGCCGCATCTGTCTGGCGGCCTGGAGCGATCGCAGCAGGTCTGGGCGCTACGCCTGTGTCCTGACCTGCATGGGCGCTGTGACCGTAGGGATGACGGCGCTGATGACTCCCGTGGGACATTCGCCTGCGGCAGCCTGCCTGCTGTTCATCTGGCTCGGATTCTTCGGGATCGGCTGGTACGGCCCGTGGGTCGCCTATGTGGCTGAATCAGCTCCACCGGGCAAGACGGGATTCGCCCTCGGCCTGGCCATGGCCGTCAACCAGATCGCCGTCATCCTGGCGCCGCCCGCTCTCGGCCTGCTCAAGGACCTGACCGGCAGCTTCGTACCAGTCTGGGGTCTGCTCTCCGTGATGACCGTCGTCGCCCTGACGGTCATCGTCTGTAGAGAACGCCGACGTCCGCGCGGTCCCGCTCAACGGTTGACGTTCCCGGCCGACAGGTAGCGGGCCCACCGGCCTCCGGCAAGGACGGCCCAGCACCCGACGGTCACAGGATGCAGGCCGATCAGAGCACGGAGACGTGGACGTGGTCGTAGTGGTTGGCGGTGATGCCGCCGCGGTTGGACATCATCCGCCAGCCCGCGCCCGTACGCATGTCGTAGAAGCGCTGCTGCCAGATGATGTACATGATCCCGTACTTGTCGGCGTTGTCGATGCACCACTGCGCCAGGGAGTCGCCACGCGCCTTGGCCACGGGGTCGGGCATGCGGCCGTTGCTCATCATGAAGTCACAGGCCCGGCCCTTGCCGTGCTCCCCCGGGTCACCCGGACGCAGGCAGCCCACGCCGAACGGCATCGGGAAGCCCTGCATGACCGCGCCGCGCAAGGTGATCAGGCGCTGGGTGAGGCCGGTCGCGGAGCCGGGGGTCTGGAAGCCGAACTTGGCCAGCATCTGCTCGACCTCGCGCTGCCTGGCCTTCAGCTCCTTGATGTGCTTCTCCAGCTTGGCGATCTTCGCGTCGGCGTCCTTCGCGGCCTTCTTCTGCTCCGCGATCAACGTCTTGATCGAGTTGAGCCGCTGCGTCTTCTCGCCGGAGAGGTAGGTCATGATCGAGTACGCGCCGAGGTCGGTCTGCGGCATCAGTAACTGGGAGTCGTCGAAACCGCCGCCCATGTAGGAGGTCTGGGCGTATGTCGCCAGCCGCCGCTCGGCGGCGGCCTGGGACAGCTTGAGCTTCTTCAGCCGGGCGGAGGAGTTCTCCGCGAGCTTCTGGGTGTCCTCGAGGCTGAGGATCTCCCCGCGGTACGCCTTGGTGAGCTCCGCGGCCTCCTGGGTGAGCTTCTTGAGGCGGTCCTGCTCGCCCGGCGCCGCCTGCGCGCCGGGTACGGCGAGCGTGCCGAGGAGCGCGGTGAACATCACCGCCAGGCCGACCCAGCGCCCCGGTTGCACGTGATCCCCCCCTGCAGACGGTCCGAAACTATAGAAGGTGATCTTGAAGGTCGCCACCTGAACGGGCGATCCTGTACACGTTTCCTCCCATTTGCCGTTGTTTGTCGGGAATTGAGCAGCTTGCCAGGGCTGACAGAACATGATTCGGTCCCAATGGCGGGTCGGCACTTGTCCCGCGCCGCTGTGGCGCACACACTGTTCACCAACCAAGCATTCGCTCAAATCAGGCACGCCCGACCGGGAGGCGGACCAGCATGCTTCAGCACGACAAACTCTTCATCGGGGGCGACTGGGTGGCCCCCGCGGGCACCGCGACCATCGACGTCGTGTCGCCGCACACCGAGGAGGTGGTCGGGCGCGTTCCGGACGGCACCGCCGCCGACATGGACCGAGCGGTCACCGCGGCGCGCGAGGCGTTCGACAACGGGCCGTGGCCGCGGATGAGCATGGCCGAGCGCGCGGCCGTCGTCGGGCGACTGGCCGAGATCTACGCGGCGCGGCAGAACGAGATCGCCGAAGTGATCACCCTGGAGATGGGGTCCCCGATCACCTTCTCGCAGCTCGCCCAGGCTCCGCAGCCGCTCGGGATGCTCCAGTACTTCGCCGAACTGGGCGCGACCTTCGCCGTCGAGGACGAGCGGCCGGGCATGTTCGGCTCCATCACCGTGCGCCGCGAGCCGGTCGGCGTCGTCGCCGCGATCGTGCCGTGGAACGTGCCGCAGTTCGTCATCATGACCAAGCTCGCCCCCGCCCTCGTCGCGGGCTGCACGCTCGTCGTCAAGCCCGCCCCGGAGACGCCGCTCGACTCCTACCTGCTCGCCGAGATGATCAAGGAAGCCGGGATCCCCGACGGCGTGGTCAACATCGTGGCCGCGGGCCGCGAGGCGGGCGAGCACCTGGTCTCCCACCCCGGCGTCGACAAGGTGGCCTTCACCGGCTCCACCGCCGCGGGCCGCCGGATCGCCGGGATCTGCGGCGAGCAGCTCAAACGGTGCAGCCTCGAACTGGGCGGCAAGTCCGCCGCGATCGTCCTGGACGACTGCGACCTGCCCTCCGCGATGGGCTTCCTGTCGATCGCCTCGCTCATGAACAACGGCCAGGCGTGCGTCGCGCAGACCCGCATCCTCGCCTCCAGGAGCCGCTACGACGAGGTCGTGCAGGCGGTGGCCGACATGGTCATGAGTCAGCAGGTCGGCGACCCCGGCGACCCGGCCACCGGCATCGGCCCGCTGGTCGCCAAGCGGCAGCAGGAGCGGGTCGAGGGATACATCAGGATCGGCATCGAGGAGGGCGCCAAGACGGTCGTCGGCGGCCTGGACCGGCCCTTCGACCGCGGCTGGTACGTCGCCCCCACCGTGTTCGCCGGGGCCACCAACGACATGCGCATCGCCCGCGAGGAGATCTTCGGCCCGGTCCTGACCGTGATCCCGTACGACGACGAGGCGGACGCGGTCCGCATCGCCAACGACAGTGACTACGGCCTGTCCGGCACGGTGTGGACCGCGGACACCGACCACGGTATGGACATCGCCCGCCAGGTCCGCACAGGCACCTACGGCGTCAACATGATGAACACCATGGAGCCGTGCTCGCCGTTCGGCGGGTACAAGTCGAGCGGGCTCGGCCGCGAGCTCGGTCCGGAGGGGCTGTCGGCCTATCTGGAGTACAAGTCGATCGCCCGCCTCGGCTGAGCGGGCCGCCGGGCCGGGGATGACACCCCACCGGTCCCGTACGGCCGGCGGCGCATGAGGCATCACCTCGCCGCCGCGCCGGCCGTACGGGACCGGGAGGCCGCCCAGCGCGCCCCCGCGACGCTGGGCCACACCATGACTACACGATGGTGCGCACCGATCTCCCCAAATCGGCGGATTGGACCACTCCCGGGGGATTTGATCCGCACAACTCAGGTAGACGCCCGTTATTCGGGTTTGGTTCGCGAGATCCAGTGACCGATTTTCCGGACCAGATCCGGAGTGGCCGCCGCCTCGGCGTGGCCGTACCCGGGAATGATCCACATCTCCTTCGGGTCGCGGGCGTTGCCGTAGAGCTCATGGGGGTGGACCAGCGGGAAGAACGGGTCTGCGTCACCGTGGACGATCAGCAGCGGAGTCGGGGCGATCAGCGCGGCGGCCTCGTACGGCGGCAGCGGCACGGGGTCCCACTGCCCGCTCGCGATCCGGGTCCGCTTGACCCACCGCGCCATGAGACGCCCCTCCGGGCGCTCGATCGCCCAGTGCACCTGGCGCATCGGCCTGGTGCCGCGGTAGTACCACCACGCGGGCCCGCTCACCGCGACCACCGCGTCCACGCCCCGGTGCAGGGCCGCGTGCCGTACGGCCACGGCCGCGCCCATCGAGAAGCCGAGGGTGACGACCCGCCGGTAGCCGATCGACCTGGCGTGCTTCACGGCCGCGTCGAGGTCGAGCACCTCCAGGTCGCCGACCGTCGACTCGCCGGTGGAGCGCCCGTGCCCGCGGAAGTCGAAGGAGAGCACCCCGCCGAACCCGGAGAGGACGTGCACGATGCGCCGTGTGGGCCGGGTGCGCCAGGTTCCGGTGAATCCGTGGGCGAACACGATGCCGAGGTCGAGGGAGCCGTTGGGCGTGTGCGAAGCGTCGATCCGCACGCCGTCCGACGTGCGCAGCATCGCCGCGAAGGCCGGAGCGAAGGTCATGTCACCCAACTTTAACGGCGGCGACTGATCGGGCGTTCAGCGGACGAGCTGCCGCTGCCGGCCGATGAATCCGCGCATCATCGCGCTTCCTGGATGCGCTCATGGATGAAACCATCATCCGTGAAACCATCATCCGTGAAACCATCATGGATGAAACCATCGGCGGCGGGCGTTGAAATGTACCGGATCGCGCGACCATGGCGCGCGGCGGTGACGCGCATCAACTAAAATCTGAAGGTCGCACTCGCGGCCAGAGCGTCTCGCGGCGGGACACGAGCCGGTTCCCGGGACGCGGACGGACAGCCCCAACGAACCAGAGCGAGACTCCACTATGCCATTGAACAGCCGCGACGACCTCCGGAACATTGCGATCATCGCGCACGTCGACCACGGCAAGACCACGCTGGTGGACGCCATGCTCTGGCAGTCCGGGGCGTTCCGCGCCAACCAGGACGTCGACGAGCGCGTCATGGACTCCAACGACCTGGAGCGCGAGAAGGGCATCACCATTCTCGCCAAGAACACCGCGGTCAAGCACGGGGACATGACCCTCAACATCATCGACACCCCCGGGCACGCCGACTTCGGCGGCGAGGTGGAGCGCGGCCTGTCCATGGTGGACGGCGTGGTCCTGCTGGTCGACGCCTCCGAGGGGCCGCTGCCGCAGACCCGTTTCGTGCTGCGCAAGGCCCTCTCCGCCAAGATGCCGGTCATCCTGTGCATCAACAAGGTCGACCGGCCCGACGCCCGGATCGCCGAGGTCGTCGACGAGGTCTACGAGCTGTTCATGGATCTCGACGCCACCGAGGACCAGATCGACTTCCCGATCGTGTACACCTCCGGCAAGGCCGGCCGCGCCTCCCTGAACCGGCCCCAGGACGGCACCATGCCGGACTCCGAGGACCTGGAGCCGCTGTTCGAGACGATCTCGACCACGATCCCGGCCCCCGTCTACGACCCGACCGCACCGCTGCAGGCGCACGTCACCAACCTCGACGCGTCCAGCTACCTCGGCCGGATCGCGCTCTGCCGGGTCCACCAGGGAACGATCAAGAAGGGCCAGCAGGTGGCCTGGTGCCGCACCGACGGCACCATCCAGCGGGTGAAGATCTCCGAGCTCCTGATGACGGAGGCGCTGGAGCGCAAGCCCGCCGAGGAGGCGGGCCCCGGTGACATCATCGCGATCGCCGGCATCCCCGACATCATGATCGGCGAGACGCTGGCCGACCCCGACGACTCGCGCCCGCTGCCGCTGATCACGGTGGACGAGCCCGCGATCTCCATGACCATCGGCACCAACACCAGCCCCCTGGTCGGCAAGGTCAAGGGTTCCAAGGTCACCGCCCGCATGGTCAAGGACCGGCTCGACAAGGAGCTCGTCGGCAACGTCTCGCTCCGGGTGCTCCCGACCGACCGCCCCGACGCGTGGGAGGTGCAGGGCCGCGGCGAGCTCGCCCTGGCCATCCTGGTCGAGCAGATGCGCCGCGAGGGCTACGAACTGACCGTCGGCAAGCCGCAGGTCGTCACCAAGCAGATCAACGGGAAGGTGCACGAGCCGGTCGAGCGGCTCACCGTCGACTGCCCCGAGGAGTACCTCGGATCGGTCACCCAGCTCCTCGCCGTGCGGAAGGGCCGCATGGAGCACATGACCAACCACGGCACCGGCTGGATCCGGATGGAGTTCGTGGTCCCGGCCCGCGGCCTGATCGGCTTCCGCACCGAGTTCCTCACCGAGACGCGCGGCACCGGCCTGGTGCACCACGTCTTCGAGGCGTACGAGCCGTGGTTCGGCGAGCTGCGCACCCGCAACAACGGCTCCCTGGTCGCCGACCGCTCCGGCCCGGTCACCGCGTTCGCCATGCTGAACCTGCAGGAGCGGGGCACGCTGTTCGTCTCCCCGACCACCGAGGTGTACGAGGGCATGATCGTCGGTGAGAACTCCCGTTCCGACGACATGGACGTGAACATCACCAAGGAGAAGAAGCTCACCAACATGCGCTCCTCCACGGCGGACGAGACCGAGAAGGTCATCCCGCCGCGTGTCCTGTCGCTGGAGCAGGCTCTGGAGTTCATCCGCGAGGACGAGTGCGTGGAGATCACTCCCGAGACCGTCCGCATCCGCAAGGTCGTCCTGGACGCCGCCATCCGCGGCCGGGCCGCCGCACGGGCCAAGCGCGCCAACTGATCCAACGCACTGACCCGTACTGATCCGTACGGACTGACCTGTTCGAACGCCCGCCCCGGGACCCACCCTCCCGGGGCGGGCGTTCGCGTTCCCGGGTTTCGCGTGGTGCGCCGCCGGGGCGCGCCGAACCCGCACGGGGATCCACCGGGGCACACCAAGGCCGCGTCACGCTGCGGTGTTCCGCAGGCCGTTTCCCGCCCCTGGCGAGGGCCGGACATGATTTCCTGCGTAACGGAAGGTAATCGGAACGCAACTCAACGCACAGTCCAGGAGCGGCCATGCCCGGCAGAACACATCTCGCACTCGCCGTGACGCTCGCGCTCGGAGGAGCCGTCGTCGGATCCTCCGCCGCCGAGGCGGCGCCCGGTCACATCGCCCGGCCCCTCGACGCCACCCTCCGCGACGCGGCGGGCAAGCGGGTCGGCGTGCTGCGGATCGAGGACGAGGGCCCGCAGTCGACCCGCATCACCGTGAGCGTCTGGGGACTGCCCGCCGGCTTCCACGGGTTCCACGTCCATAGCGCCGGCACGTGCGACGCCAGGGCCGTGGACCCGGCGACCGGGAGCCCGTTCACCACGGCCGGGGGGCACCTCGACCTCGACACGTCCGGGCACCACGGCGGCCACTCCGGGGACCTCCCCGCGCTGCTCGTGGGCCAGAACGGCACCGGCCGCGCCTCGTTCGTCACCGACCGGTTCCGGGTCGCACAGCTCTCCGACGCGGACGGCAGCGCGGTCGTCGTGCACGCGCTGCCGGACAACTACGGGAACATCCCCACCCGCTACACCCACCCGGCGGACGCGACGGGGACGACGGGCGCCGACGCGACCACGCTGAAGGCCGGTGACACCGGCAACCGGATCGCCTGCGGCGTCCTCCGCTGACGCCCAAGCCGCCCCCAAGTGGACGACAAGACGTCCGGGTCACCATCCCTTCAGGAGAGCGCCACGGGGGTCCGGCGCCTCCGTGAAAGGGGAGTCCGTCATGAGGTCCGTCTACACGATGTTGTGCGCCGCGCAGGCCGGCGCCTGGATGGTCATCGCAGCGCTGGTGCTGCTGGTCGCCCGCTGAGACCGGTACGGCTCGCGCGGGGGTGCGGGCGACATCGCGGATGTCAACGGCGGCGGCGCGCGGTCCCGAAGATGGACCGCGTGATCTCCTTCCCGAGGACCGACGCCGCCGAGCGCGCCAGTGATCGGAACGCGGGCGAGCGGAGCACGCCTTCCAGGGGCGACCTCTCGCCCGGCCGTTCCCACGCCTCCTCGCGCCTCTCCTCCCGCCTCTCCCGGGGTCGCCCGGTCGTGTCGGCGGGTGCCGTGGGGGCGGGCGCGGGCGGGGTGAGCCGGGCGCTCAGCATCTCGTAGGCCGACTCCCTGTCGATCGCCGTGCCGTACTTGGCGAGAAGCGGGGAGGCGGTGATGACCTGGCGGACCACGGCGGGGTCGGACGGCGCCATCAGGCTCTGCGGCGCGCGCAGGCGGGTCCACGCGACCGGTGTGGGGGCGCCCGTCTCCGACAGCACGGTCACCACGGCCTCGCCGATGCCGAGCTGGGTGAGCAGCTCCTCCAGGTCGTACGACGACGTGGGGAAGGTGGACACGGTCGCCTTCAGTGACTTGGCGTCCTGCGGTGTGAAGGCCCGCAGAGCGTGCTGCACGCGGGAGCCGAGCTGGGCCAGCACGTCGGCCGGGACGTCCTTGGGCGTCTGGGTGACGAAGAAGACGCCGACGCCCTTCGAGCGGATCAGCCGCACGGTCTGGGTGATCGACTGGAGGAACGCCTTGGACGCGTCGCCGAACAAGAGGTGCGCCTCGTCGAAGAAGAACACGAGCCGCGGCTTGTCCGGGTCGCCGATCTCGGGCAGTCCCTCGAACAGATCCGCGAGCAGCCACATCAGGAAGGTCGAGAAGAGCTGCGGCCGGTCCTGCACGGCGGGCAGCTCCAGGACGGAGACCACACCCCTGCCGTCCGGCGTCGTCCGGAGCAGGTCACGGGCGTCGAACTCGGGCTCGCCGAAGAACGCGTCCGCCCCCTGCGCCTGGAAGTTGATCAGCGCGCGCAGGATCACCCCGGTGGTCTGCGGGGACAGGCCGCCGATCCCCTTCAACGCCTCTGGATTGTCCGTGAGGTGCTGGATGACCGCGACCAGGTCCTTCAGGTCCAGAAGCGGCAGGCCGTGCTTGTCGGCGAAGTAGAAGATCAGCCCGAGTGACGACTCCTGGGTCTCGTTGAGGCCGAGCACCTTGGCCAGCAGCGTGGGCCCGAACGACGTCATGGTGGACCGTAGCGGGATGCCCTCACCGAGGCCGCCGAGCGAATAGAACTCGGTGGGGGACGCCGCGCCGGACCAGGACTCGCCGACCTCCGCGGCCCGGGCGGCCACCCGGTCGGAGGCCACGCCCGGCGAGGCGAGGCCGGACAGATCGCCCTTCACGTCGGCCAGGAACACCGGAACGCCCTGGGCGGCGAGCTGCTCGGCCATCATCTGGAGCGTCTTGGTCTTCCCTGTGCCGGTGGCGCCCGCGACCAGGCCGTGCCGGTTCATCATGGCGAGCGGGATCCTGATCTTCTGCGAGGGGTCGGCCCGCCCGTCCGCCACCAGCGCGCCCAATTCCAGCGCGGGCCCCTCGAAGTCGTAGCCCTTCATCGGTCGCTATACCGCTTTCCCGGCTTGAGATCGCCGAACAGCTCGGACACGGTCACGTAGGTGAATCCCTTCCGGTCGAACACGTTGAGCAGGCGCGGCAGCGCTTCCACGGTGGTCTTGTGGATGTCGTGCATCAGGACGATCTCCCCCGGCTTGGCCGCCGTGCTGCGCCGTACGACCAGCTTGGGCACCCGGTCCCGCCAGTCGAGGGTGTCGATCGCCCAGAGGATCTGCGCGAGCCCGAGCCGCTTCGTCTCCTGGGCCACCCTGCGGTCGGTCGCGCCGTACGGCGGGCGCATGACGTGCATGCGGACGCCGGTGATCTCTTTGACGAGCTTCTCCGTCTTGATGATCTCGTGCCTGAGGCCGGCGTCGCTGAGCGAGGTGAGATCGCGGTGATCCCAGGTGTGGTTGCCGAGCTCGTGACCTTCGGCGACCATGCGCCGCAGCACCGGCCGGTCGTCCTCGTGGATCATCTCCCCGACCAGGAAGAACGTCGCCCGGGCGTGATGCCGGGCGAGTGTGTCGAGAACAGTCGAGGTGTAGTTCCCCGGGCCGTCGTCGAAGGTCAGCGCGACGCATTTGACGTGCGCACAATCGACGTCGCGCGGCCGCGTCTCCGGCGGGATCGGCTGAGTCGTGCGCGGGCGGGGCATGGGGCGGGGCGTGCCGGGCGGCTCGCCGGTGGGCTTACCCGCCTGGCCGCCGGGCGGGCTTGCGGTCACCAGCGCCCCGGGCGTGCCCGCGGGGCTGGGAGCAGCCGCTGGAGGGATCGACGCGACACCGCATCCGGCCACCAGTAGCAGTGACAGACAGGCGAGGCCGACCCGCATGTGTTCCCCCCGAGCACGCGGGGATCAGGGATATCCCCTGGCCTTGTCCCCCCGTATAACCCTGGCCAGGTCCTCCCACCAGGGCGGCACGTTCGCTCGGAGCTCGGCGTATCTACGGGCCACCCGGATGGCACATCCGGAAGGGTCACTACCCACATGGCGACGTTTCACAGAGGCCTCCTGCCAACGGTAAAAACCGTCGCGGAAGCTGACCACTAGCCCGATCCAGACCGAAAGCGTGGTGCCGTCCCCGATCTCGTACGCGTCGGAAACGCCGAGGGCGGCGAGCTCGGCGTGCAGCTTCGCTATCGCGTCCGCGGACTCAGCCATCGCTCACGCTCCGTGGCCATGGAACGGCACGGAAAAGGCGGTCTAACACTTTTTGCGCCAGCCCTGGAGAACTCATGGAGTAATCATGGGGCTCCAGCCCGTTACCGCGCAGGAATATTGGCCTGACCGTTGCTCCGGACGCCTCCGCGAAGACACCCGTGAGTCGCACGCTGGATGCCTTCCCAGAGACATGGGGCCCTCAAACACCCACAAGCCCTCATGTTCCCCACGTCACAACAAAACCGCCGAACCAGTGGATGACCCACACCCGCACGAGCGGGAACCGGCTAGTCGGCCTGCTCGCGGGGCTCGATCACCACCATGACGAAGCGGAGCGGGGCGTCCCCGGCGTTGGCGTAGCGATGCGGGCGATCCCCGCTGAAGACCACCGCCTCGTCGGTCCCCACGGTGTGGCTCTTGCCGTACACCGTGAGGGTGAGCTCGCCCTCCAGGACGGTGAGCATCTCGCGGGTTCCCGCCGGATGGGGGTCGCCGTCGTGATGTTCACCGGGGCCGAGCCGCCATTCCCAGAGTTCGAGGATCGCGGGGGCGTCCGCGCCGACCAGCAGCCGCGCCTCGCCCCCGCCCGGGTGGCGGAAGGTCACCACGTCGGCGGCGTGGACGACCCGCACGACCGGGGTCTCGGACACCTCGACGATCCGGCCGACCGTGACGCCCAGCGCCTCCGCGATCCTGCTCAGCGTGTTGATGCTCGGGTTGGTCCGGCCCTGCTCGATCTGGATGAGCATCCCGCGACTCACCCCCGACCGCGCCGCCAGCTCGTCGAGGGTCATCCCCCGGTGGGCGCGCTGCCCGCGGACGTTCGTGGCGATGGCCGCGCTGATCGTTTCAAGATCCGGCATACGTACAGCGTAGTGAATCTGATTTGCAATGTGTTGCGCTCAACAGGTTGTATGAACAGTGCAATTTAGTGAACAGTGAGGTGCGCGGTGACGGCAGTGGCGCTCGCTACGGCGTGTGCGGTGATCTTCGGGACGGCCGACTTCTTCGGAGGGCTCGCCACGCGACGATCACGGGTGCTCGCCGTCGTCGTGATCTCCCAGGTCGGCGGCCTGCTGCTGGTCTGTGCCCTCATGCCCGTCCTGCCCGGTACGGCGAGCGCCTCGGCGCTGCTGTGGGGGATGGCCTCCGGCGTGGCGGGAGCCGCCGGCATCGTGCTCTTCTACCAGGCGTTGGCCTCCGGGATGATGTCGGTGGTCGCGCCGACCACGGCGACGACCTCGATGGCGGTACCCGTGCTGTTCGGCCTGGTGCGCGGCGAGCGCCCGCCGCTCACCGCCCTGGCCGGGATCGTGCTCGGCCTGCTCGCCGTGCTCATGGTCAGCCGTGAATCCGGCGGCGCCGCCTCGGGCTCGCGGGTCGGCCCGATCGTGAGCGCACTCGCGTCGGGAGCGGGGTTCGGCGGGTTCTTCGTCCTGCTGAAGCTGGCCCCGGCGGGCTCGGGGCTGTGGCCGCTCGCCGGCGCGCGCATCGCGTCGATCTCGCTCGTCGTGCTGCTGGCGCTCGCGTCACGCAAGACGCTGCGGCCGATCCCCGGTGCGCTTCCGGTGACGATCGCGGCGGGCGTGCTCGACATGGCCGCCAACATCCTCTATCTGCTGGCGGCCCGGGGAGGCATGCTGAGCCTGGTGGGTGTGCTGGTGTCGCTCTATCCCGCGAGCACGCTGCTGCTCGCGCGGTACGTGCTGGACGAACGGCTCAACCGGATCCAGATCGCGGGAGTGGGGTTCGCGCTCGGCGCCGTGGCGCTGATCGCCCTGCCCGCCTGATCCCGGTCGTCAGGTGATCTCGCGGGGGGGGGGCGGGGTCAGGCGATCTCGCCGGAGGACCGGTTCAGGCGGCGACGGGGACGCGGACGACACCCTCCTCGCGGGCGTACTCGGTGAGCATGCCGCGAAGCTGGCGGCGGCCACGGTGCAGCCGGGACATGACCGTGCCGATGGGGGTGCCCATCCGGTCGGCGATCTCCTTGTACGCGAAACCCTCGACATCGGCGAGATAGACCGCGACGCGGAAGTCCTCCGGCAGGGCGCGCAGGGCGTTCATCACGGCGCTGTCGGGCAGCTGCTCCAGCGCCTCGGTCTCCGCGGACTTCAAGCCGGTGGACATGTGCGACTCCGCCGCGGCGAGCTGCCAGTCCTCGATCTCCTCGGCGGCCGACAGCTTGGGCGAACGCTGCTTCTTGCGGTAGTCGTTGATGAAGTTGTTCGTCAGGATCCGGTGCAGCCACGCCTTCAGGTTCGTGCCCTCACGGAACTGGTGGTAGGAGGTGTACGCCTTGGCCACCGTCTCCTGGACCAGGTCCTCCGCGTCGGCCTGGTTACGGGTGAGACGCATGGCGGATGCGTAAAGCTGACCGGTCACCGGGACGACGTCGCGTTCGAACCATGCCTGGCGCTGCTCATCGGTCATCGTGATCATGTCCATCCCCCTACGCGAACTGCTCCCCCGCTACCCTTCCGGTGTGAACCCATGCGGGTGCACGGGACCGATTACGTCCCTCGACATCGTTGCAGGGGACTCGTAAGCGAAGCGTTAAGGGTCTTGCCTGGTCAGAAGGGTTACCGCGGACGTGGACCGGCACGGCGAAGTCACGTGCGGCCCGAGTAAGTCTCATTACAATAACACTCATTGCTCGATCCTGTAGAAATTGTGGCAAAGGTCACTAGATAGAGTTATGGCATGAAATACGTGGAACGACACGACCCGGACACTCGGCGCTGGGCGGCGGAGGCCATCCAGGCCGTGGAGGCCGACGCGAACCGCAGTTGCGACACCCACCTGCACGTCTTCCCGCTCCCTCCGCACTGGGGCGTCGACCTCTACCTCAAAGACGAGTCGGTCCACCCGACCGGTTCACTCAAGCACCGGCTCGCCCGTTCCCTCTTCCTGTACGGCCTGGCCAACGGCTGGATCGGGCCCAAAACCACGATCATCGAGTCGTCGAGCGGCTCCACCGCGGTCAGCGAGGCGTACTTCGCCCGGCTGCTCGGCCTGCCGTTCATCGCGGTGATCCCGGCGAGCACGTCACCGGAGAAGCGGGAGATCATCGAGTTCCACGGCGGCAAGTGCCACCTCGTGGACGACCCGCGCGCGATCTACGCGGAGTCCCGGCGGCTGGCCGAGGAGACCGGCGGCCACTACATGGACCAGTTCACTTACGCGGAGCGGGCCACGGACTGGCGGGGCAACAACAACATCGCGGAGAGCATCTTCAACCAGATGGCCCTCGAACGGCATCCGGAGCCCGCGTGGATCGTGGTGAGCGCGGGCACCGGCGGCACGTCGGCCACCATCGGGCGATATATCCGTTATCGGCGTCACCAGACCCGGCTCTGCGTGGCCGACCCGGAGGGCTCGGCGTTCTACCCGTCCTGGGTCGCCCGCGAGGAGCAGGTCGGGACGGGCTCCAGGATCGAGGGCATCGGCCGCCCCCGCGTCGAGCCGTCGTTCATGCCCGCGGTGATCGACCGGATGACCCAGGTGCCCGACGCGCTGTCGATCGCCGCCATGCGCTGGGTCAAGGAGGTCACCCGCCTGGACGTGGGCGGGTCGACCGGGACCAACGTCGCGGCCGCCGTGCAGATCATCAAGGAGATGCGGGCCGCGGGCGAGCGGGGCAGCGTGGTCACGCTGATCTGCGACGGCGGCGAGCGCTACCGGGACACCTACGGCGACGACGGGTGGCTCACCCGGCAGGGACTCGACATCGACCCCCACCTGAACGACCTCCGGGGCTTCCTCACGTCCGACCCCCTGGCCCAGTGATCGCGGAGTGGTGTGTGGCGCCCGTCACAGCAAAACCGTGACAGGTGGACCAGGAGCGTGAGGCCGGCCGCGGCCAGGCTGGCGGGCATGGAACGCATATCACCCCATGCGGTGGCCCTCAGTGGCCTGCGCAAGAGCTACGGCGAACGGACGGCGGTCGCCGGGATCGATCTGCTGATCGCGCCCGGCGAGGTCGTGGCGCTGCTCGGGCCCAACGGCGCGGGCAAGTCCACGACCGTCGACATGATGCTCGGCCTCACCCCGCCGGACTCCGGCGACATCACCCTCTTCGGCAAGGACCCGCACCGGGCGGTCGCGGACGGCGTTGTGGGCGCGATGCTCCAGGAGGTCGCGCTGCTGGAGGACGCCACCGTACGCGAGATCCTGGCCATGATCGCTTCGATGCACCGCGCGCCGATGCCCGTGGCGCAGGCGTTGCGGCTGGCCGGGACCGGCGAGCTCGGAGAACGGCGGGCGGCCAGGCTGTCGGGCGGGCAGAAGCAGCGCGTGCGGCTGGCCATGGCGCTGGTGTCCGACCCCGACCTGCTGGTTCTGGACGAGCCCACGGCGGCGATGGACGTGACGGCGCGGCGCGAGTTCTGGCACGCGATGGGCGAGTTCGCCGCCACGGGCCGGACCGTGCTGTTCACCACCCACTACCTGGAGGAGGCCGAGGCCCACGCCGACCGGGTCGTGCTCATGCGGGACGGGACGATCGTCGCCGACGGGCCGGTAAGTGGGGTCATGGCGCGGGTGGGCGGCCGGACGGTGACCGCGGTCGTCCCTGGAGCCCGGCTGCCGGAGCTGCCGGCATTGCCCGGCGTGGTGGACGCGGAGCCGGTCGGCGACGACCACCGGGTCGCGTTGCGGTGCTCCGATTCCGATGCCGCGCTGCGCGCGTTGCTGGCCCGCCATCCCGACGCCCGCGACATCGAGATCCGCTCGGCGAGCCTGGAGGAGGCGTTCGTGCTGCTGACCGGCGCGAGCCGCGCCACCGAGGAGGTGGCGGCGCGATGAAGAGCGGCTACCTGCGGTTCGAGGTCAGGCGGGCGTTGCGGGACTCCAGGTTCCTGGTGTTCGCCGTGGCGCTTCCGGTGGGCCTGTTCGTGCTGCTGTCTAACCTGTTCCAGAGCCAGGGCGCCGCGCCCGCGTACCTGATGAGCGGGCTGGCGGCGTTCGGGGCGTTCAAGGCGGCGCTGGACACCGGCGCGCGCACGGCCGTGGAGCGGGGCGCGGGCTGGCAGCGGCAGCTGCGGCTGACCCCGCTGTCCGGCTTGGGCTATCTGGTGGCCAAGGGAGCGGTGGCGATGCTGGTGGCGCTGCCGCCCGTCGTGGGAGTGGCGCTGGTGGCCGCGCTCACCGCCGACGTGCGCCTGGCCGACGTCGCGTGGACGCAGGCGGTGTTCGGGATCTGGCTGGGCACGGTGCCGTTCGCGCTGCTCGGGCTGCTCGTTGGGCAGCTCTGCTCGGCGCAGAACATGCAGACCTACCAGGGCGGAGTGCTTCTCCTGCTCAGCTTCGTCGGTGGGCTGCTGATCCCGGTCAGTTCCTTCCCGCCGGTGCTGGCGGCGGTGGCCAAGGCGCTCCCGAGTTACTGGCTGGCCGAGATCGGGCACGGGGCCGTGTTCGGCAACGGCCGGTTGGGCGTGGCGCTGGCGGTGCTGGCGGCGTACACGGTGGTGTTGGGCGGGGCCGTGGTGGTGCGGTACCGGCGCGACGGCGCCCGCGCCTGATCGTCAATAGGCTGACACTATGGAACGTGCGTGGCCGTCGTGGCGTCCGGAGCGCGGTGGGGCCCACCAGTGGCGGTGGGCGCGCGGCCTGGCGGTGCTGGCCGGGTTGCTGGCCTGGCCGCTGTGGGAGGCGTTCCGACCGGGGCGCGGTGCGCTGGCCGTCGTGCTGGCGCTGGCGTACGGCGCGAGCTGGATCGCCGCCATGGCCTACGGCGTGACCTGGCGGCCCAGGACCCGGGTCGCGCTGCTGGCCTGGTTGCTCGCACTCGGCGTGGCCGTGCCGCTGGCCCACGGCGGCGAGCCGCTGGCCCTGCTGGGCTTCACCCTGAGCGCGGCCGCCTGGCTGCTGCCCACCGCCTGGGCGCTGATGCTGGCCGGAGCGGCGGCGGTGACCCGGTTGCTCACCCTGTACGGCGCGACGGGCAGCCTGTCGTGGGAGCTGATCCCGCCCGTGCTGACCCAGATTGTGACCCCGGTCGCGGTGCTGCTGCTGATCCGCCTGCTCGTCCAGCTCAGCCAGGCCAACAAGGAGATCGAGGCGCTGGCCACCGCCGCCGAGCGCGAGCGCCTGGCCCGCGACCTGCACGACGTGCTCGGCCACAGCCTCACCACGATCACCGCCAAGGCCGGGCTGGCCCGCCGCCTGCTGGAGCGCGGCGGCGGCCCCGATCAGGCACTCGCCGAGCTCCGCGACGTGGAACGGCTCTCCCGGCAGGCGCACGCCGAGATCCGCGCCACCGTGTCGGGCTCCCGCAGGCCGTCGCTGACGGCCGAGCTGAGCGGGGTACGGGCCGCGCTGCAGGCGGCCGGCATCGGCGCCGTTCTGCCTGAGAGCGTGGACCAGGTGTCCGAAGACCTCAGGGAGCCGTTCGCGTACGTGCTGCGCGAGGGCGTCACGAACGTCATCCGGCACAGCGGCGCCACCCGCTGCGAGGTCACCCTGAGCGAATCCAGCCTGGAGATCCGCGACGACGGCCACGCCACCGCCGCTGCGCAACCGCCGGGCAACGGCCTGGCCGGGCTGGCGGAGCGGCTCCGCGTGGTGGGCGGCCTGCTGGATGCAGGCCCGCTGCCACAGGGCGGCTTCCTGCTCCGGGCGAGCCGCACATGATCAAGCTCCTGCTCGCCGATGACCAGGCGCTGGTACGAGGCGCACTCGCCGCGATGCTCGCGCTCGAGCCCGACATCGAGGTGGTCGCCCAGGCCGCAACGGGCGACGAGGCGCTGGAAGCGGCGGTGCGCACCCGCCCCGACGTGGCGCTGATCGACGTGCAGATGCCCGGCATGGACGGCCTGGCCCTCACCGAACGCCTGCGCCAGGCGCTGCCGTCGTGCCGGGTAGTCATCTGCACCACGTTCGGGCGACCCGGCTACTTCGCCAGGGCGATGCGGGCCGGTGCGTCCGGCTTCGTGGTGAAGGACTCCTCGCCCGAACACTTGGTCGACACGGTGCGACGCGTGCACGCGGGCCTGCGGGTCGTGGACCCGGCGCTGGCGGCCGAGTCGCTGACCAGCGGGGCCAATCCCCTGACCGCTCGCGAGCGCGACGTGCTGCGCGCGGCGCGACGCGGCGGGACGGTCTCGGAGATCGCCAGGGCACTGAGCCTGTCCAACGGGACCGTGCGCAACCACCTGTCGGCGGCCATCGGCAAGGTCGGTGCGGCCACCCGCATGGAGGCCGCCCTGATCGCCGAGGAACGCGGCTGGCTGTAAGTCATCCGAGGATCGGCGGCGCCACGATCAGAAGCTGAGCCGGAGCGTCCACCGAACTCTCCGTGGTCCGGATCGTCGGCGCCACGATCAGGGGCTGAGCTCCAGCGCTCGCCGGACGTCCTCGTCCTCCGGGGCGAGTTCGGCGGCGCGGAGGAGGTCCTCCCGCGCCTCCTCCTCTCGGCCGAGCTCCCGGAGCGCGACGGACCGGTTGAACCGGATCGCCGCGTCATCCCCGCATTCGAGCGCCCGGGTGAGATCGGCCACCGCCTGCTCCGGCTCGCCCGTCTCGTACGCCAGCATCCCCCGGCTCGCCCAGAGTGCCGCCAGTGCCGGATCATGGCGCAACCCCGCGTCGAAGGCCTTCCTGGCCTCGGCGTGCCTGCCCTCGGCCGCCTCCACCTGCCCGAGCACGCACAGCAGGTACGGATTGCGCGGGTCGAGGGCGAGGCCCTGGAGCGCGTCCGCGCGCGCCTTGCCGTACTCGCCGAACTCGGCGAAGAGACCGGCCCGGTTGGCGTAGGCGTCGGCGAACTCGGGGTCGAGGTCGAGGGCGTAGTCCAGGTCGGCCAGCGCGCCCGTGTGGTCCCCGGCCTCGAACCGGACCTCCGCCCGGTTGTAGTACGCCTCGGGGAAAGGCGGACCGACCCGCATGGCGGTCTCGTAGTCGGCGACGGCGTCTCCCGGACGGCCGAGCCGGTGCAGCAGGTTGCCCCGCGTGATGTAGTAGTCGGGATATCCGGGATCCGCGGCGATGACGGCGTCCAGGTCGGCCAGGGCGGCCTCGGGATCGCCGAGCATCGCGGTGAGCTGTGCCCGGTTCGCGCGCAGGACCAGCCGGTGGATGGGGTGCTCGCCGGGGTCGAGATCACGCTCGGCGAGCAGGATCGCCTGCTCCACCAGCCGGAGCGCCTCGCCCGGTCGGCCCGCGCGCATCTCCACGAGCGCCTTGCCGTTCAGGTCGAAGCTCAGGTGGAAGGCGCGCTCCCTCTTGTCGGGCAGCAACGAGGTGAGGGCGACCGCCTCGTTGACCCACGACAGCGCCTCGCCGACGTCGCGTGCCGCCGGATCGTGGTGCCGTACCAGCAGCATCGCGGTCGCGTAGGCCGCGGTCGCGCGGTTCTTCGGGTCGGTGCTCTCCCGCCGTGCCCGGTCGAGGAGTGCCCGCGCGTCGTCCTCGCGTTCGACGGCCGCGAGCGCGCCCGCCGTGCGGTGGACGAGCGACCACCAGCCGTCCGGGTCGGCCTTCGGGTCGGCGTCGCGGAGCGCCCGCTCGCCGTGCCGCGCCGCCGCGTGGTGGAAGCCCTCGGTGAAGTACCGTTCCACGACTTCGGGGCCGCTCTCCTCGGCGCTTTGCGCGCCGGTCTCCCTCTGCGCGGCGCCGTACGCCGGGGGTTCGGCCGCGACGGGAAGGGCGACGGGGAGCGCGTGCCGGTTGAGCGCGGTGGCCAGGACGGGATCCCCGGCCTCGGCGCAGACGACGACGGTGAGCAGCGTGGGATCGATCCTGCGCAGCAGGACGGCGAGGAACTCCTGGTCCGTCTCGTCGGCCGCGTCGGCGCGCTCCACGACGAGCGCGCCGGCCCCGGCCTCCTTCAGGTGATCGTGGATGAACTCCACCAGCCCGTTGGAGAGCCGGAGCGTACGGCGTGGCGCGGGGACGAGGATCCGCTCCGCCTTCGGCAGATGCGCCGCGGCCGACTCCCGTACCGCCGGGACCATGTCCCTCAGCCCGGGAGCCGCCGCGCGGATCTCAATGTCGTGAGCTTCGAGGAGTTCCCGTCGTGCCTGGGGCACGAGCCTGTGGAGAAGTGCGCTCGCGATCGTGTACGGCGCGGCCCGCCGGCGGTGCGGCCCGCCGTCCGCCCGATCGCCAGTCCCGCCGTCCGTCGGATCGCCCGTCCGACCGCCCATCGGGCCGTCCACGACGATCGGAGGCGCCACGAGCGGGGGGATGTCACGCTCCCCGTTCCAGCGCTGCCCCCGGACCCACAGATGACGCACACCGGCTCCCCTCGTCACCCCGGAAGGCGAGACCATGCCGTTCGGTGGCCGGTCTCGCCCGTCGCTCACGCGTGGTGCTTGGCGCTGGCCTGGCCGGAAAGTTGGACCGTGCCGGGCTTGTGAACAACGACCTTCTTCATCAGGGCCTCTCTGATCTCGTCTGAGGAACGACGCCCATGTCAACACGGACCACGTCAGGTCACAAGACCTAGGCTGGTAATGGTCATTTCCCGATAAATCATGACAACTGCGCAACCGGGGTATCGGGTCGTGCCCATTGGCCTCGCTCCGCTCGCGCGGGCTCGGGGCACCGGATGACCGGTCATGTTCAGGCGATTTGACCGGCGGCCGCGATCATGATGTAGTCCATGCCTGCGTCGCGGTGTACCCGGCAAGGAGATCGCCGAGGACATGGAGGCGCCGGAACATGGGACGACCATGGAAACATCCCACGAGCGCCTGGCGGCGTTCGGCAACCAGTTGATCGAAGTACACCTCTGGCTCCGCGAGGAGCTCGCCGCCCTCCGCGAGGACGTCGACGCCTATCTCGCCGGAGGCGCCCGCCCCCGCGACCTGCGGGCCCACTGCCTGACCTTCTGCACCGCCCTCCAGCGACACCACGTCGGCGAGGACGGCGGCGCCTTCCCCGTGCTCGCGGAGCGATTCCCCGAGTTGCGCCCCGTGCTGGACGAGTTGCGCCGCGACCATCAGCTCGTGGAGGACTCCCTCAGGCGGCTGCAGGCCCTCCTCGACGGCCTGGGCCGAGAGACCGACCCCGTCGTACTGCGCAGCGAGCTGGACAGCCTCGCCGCGCTGATGGAGACCCACTTCGTCTACGAGGAGAAGCGGATCCTCGCGGCGCTCAACACGCTGGACGCGCCGGAATGGGACCGTTCGCGGCCCGATTTCCTGCTCATGGACGAGGAGACCTGACCGGTCCCCAGTGTTCCGAGCGCGCCGATCGGGAGCGGATCCCGATCGGCGCGTCGCACCGCAGGCGGCAGCCGAGGTGCCGGGCGAAGAACCGCAGCGTGCTGTCCAGCTCGAATGCCGGGATCTCCCCGTGCTTGCCGGGGTTGGCATGCAGCGTCTTCTCGGCCGAGGCCAAGGCGTCGAACAGCGCCAAGCCCTGGGCCCGCGGCATCCGCTCATCGTCCCACTGCAGCAGGAACTCCACCGGGACGGTGATTCTCGCGGCGGCCTCCGCCGATGCCGACGCCCCGCCCAGGCCCAGCACCGCGGCGCGGACCCGGGGTTCGGCGGCGACGAACGGAACGCCGAGTCCGCACCCCAACGACACGCCCCAGTAGCCCACCGGACCAGCTCCGACGTGCTCGAGTCGCTGGACCGCGTCCAGGACCGCCTGCCATTCCGGGACGGTCTGGCGGGCTACGAGCGCCTGGAACCCGGCGATCAGCGGAGCCAGCTCCTCTCCGGCATCCGCGCGAGCCTGGTTCTCGGTCGCGATCCGGTTGTACTCCTCGTCCGTCGGCCGGTCGCCGTGGCCGGGCACGTCGACCGCCACCACCGCGAACCCGCACTCGGCCACGAAGCGGCGCGCACGGGCCACGATGCCGGGGGCCTTCTTGTGCTGACCGCCGCCGTGTCCCATGAAGACAAGGGGACGCGTACCGGCGGCACCTTCTGGCGTCCACAGCACGCCGGGAATCTCATCGAGGGTGAAGAGCTGTTCGGAGACACCGTCAGACGACGTCTCAGAGGTGAAGCGCATAGCGTTTCATGCCTTTCGGGATGCCTTCTGCGGGCGCTCCCTAGGCCATGCGAGGGAGGGAGTCCCGACCTGTCACAGCGTTGATCGGTCTCACCTCCTCAGTTCGCACCAGCGCACAGCGCCGTCGAACGTATCACAAAGGGCTTCCCCTGCATCTGGGTAAGAATGCCGCCAGGGCAAACGCTGCCTGATGCGGCACTGGCTCTGGGCCGGTGTCCAAAAAGCGAACCGATCCAGCTTGGCTCTGGTGTGCCTCCTGACAGCGGCTGAGCGAAACGCTCCGCCCCGCCCGTGCGTCTACCGAACATGAGGATATTTCCAGCCGCAGTGCTCGTCATGCTCTCGACGGCCTGCGGTTCCACCCGAGCTCCGGTCACTGCCGACGAGTTCACGGACCGCGCCCGTGAGGTCGCCGAACGCTGGCAGAGTTCGGCGGAGAGAGAGCCCTGGATCGCGGGGTTCGTCCCGCTGCGAAACCTGACCCTGGAGCCTGATTGGGGACGCATGCCCCGCTGGGTCGGACGGAGCGTGATCAACAGCGCCTGGAAGCTGGAGACCGAGCTCCCGGCCGAGGTTCCCGCCTCGGCCAAGCTGCGCTGGGCCGATGAAAGCACGCAGAGCGTGCCGGTGCTGGCGGCCACAGCCGCCTACGCCGGGCTCAGCAAGCCCAAGTCCTTCGTTGACGAGAAGTGCCCGGCCAAGGGCTGCCGGCCGCTGCGCGTGATCGCGGTGGCACGGGGCGAGGCCATGATGCCCAGCAGCCGGGGGAACGTGCGGGTACCGACGTGGGACTTCACCGTGAAGGGTGTGCCGGAACCGTTCCGGCGGGTGGCGGTGGACCCTGCGGCGATGGGCGGGCCGCCCCGACCGCTGGACCACGGGATCCAGGAGGTGAACACCTACGAGGTGCGCGCGCCGACTGAGCTCCAGTTGAGCTATGTGCACGGCATTTGCGACACGACGTACGGCTCGCGCGTCCATGAGACGTCTGAAGCGGTGGTCGTGGACGTCGACGTCCGGCTCAACGACGACGTGAAAGTCTGCAACGCCATAGGGAAGACGGACCGGATCGGCGTCACGCTGCGCGAGCCCTTGGGCCGCCGGGTGGTACTGGACTCCAGCAGCGGGGTGCCCTTGCTGCCGCAGAGCCACATCCGCCTGTTCGAGTTCCAGAACTATGACCCGCGCCGCTCCTAGCCCTGCATTAGCTCTGAGCCGGGAGGAACCGCGCTGCGGGGATCCTTGAACTCCTCTCCGGCCTGAAGGCCGGAGACTCTCCCGTCGCGTCATGGTTAAGCGGCGCGCGGGGGTTGACGCTTCACAGACCGGGCA
Source organism: Microtetraspora sp. NBRC 16547 (assembly GCF_030268965.1). Lineage (GTDB taxonomy): Bacteria > Actinomycetota > Actinomycetes > Streptosporangiales > Streptosporangiaceae > Microtetraspora. The sequence goes on from NZ_BSSE01000015.1 coordinate 197,513, forward strand.
GCCCCGAGGTCTCCACGTCCTGACACCACAGTTCCTGCGGCGTTGCTGATGTTGATCGCGGCGTTGGTGTCAGCGTGGCCGGTCCACCCGCACGCGGGGTTGGCGCACGAGAACCGAGTGCCGTCACGGGAGGCAGCGTCACGGTGCCCGCACTGGTGGCAGGTCTGCGACGTGCCCGGGGCGGGAACCTTTACCACCAGCCCGCCGCGATCACGGGTTTTGTACTCCAGCAGGGTGACTGTGCGACCCCACGCCTCGCCGGTGATGGCGCGGTTCAGCCCTGCCTTCTGTGTCACGTTCCGGCCGGGTTGTTCGATCGTGCCCTTGGCAGAGCGGACCATGTTCGTAATCTTCAGGCCCTCCACTACGACCACGCTGAAGGTGTCGGCGAGTTCGGTGGTGGTCTGGTGCTGCCAGTCCAAGGCCCGACGCTTGGCTGTCGCGCGGGCCTTGGCGATCTGGCCGTAGGTGCGGCTCAGCCGTTTGGATGTGGGCTGGCCGGGAGTGCGAGTGCGGCGCTGGCGGGCGGACTTCTTCTCCAAGCGGCGAAGGTGTTCCTTCTCGCCGCTGGCGAGCCAGTCCCCGTGTTCGCGTGTGGTGCCGTCCGACAGGGCCAGGGCGACGTTGATTCCCCGGTCGATCCCGACCTGCGGGCCAGGATGGCCGGCCGGGGCAGGCACCTGGCGTTCGGCTCGGAACACGATGTGCCAGCTGTCGGCTTCTTTGACCAGGCGGGCTCCGGTGATCCGCCCGGCAGGGCCGCCCTTGGTGGTGCCGGGCAGATCCTTGGTC
>NZ_BSSE01000016.1 GCF_030268965.1 Microtetraspora sp. NBRC 16547
CTTCCGCCAGTACGGTCGAGGATGTCGCCCGTGCGGGGCAGGCGATTTTCGAGACCATCGATCCTGAGGGGCGTCTGGCCCGGGCCGCGGCCAAGACCGAGCGCCAGCACCTGACGATCGCCGACACTTTCGACGGGATGGGCCGCGTCAGCGGCCTGCTGGATCCTGAGCTGAAGATGCAGCTCAAAACGTGGCTGGAGCCGTTGGCCGTCAAGACCGACAGCGCCGACACTCGCAGCCACGCCCGGCGGATGGCCGACGCCCTGGCCATCCGCCTCTCGGAGGGCGGACGCCGCACGGTCATGCATGTGTCGGTTACCGAGCAGACCCTGACCGGTGAGTCCGATCAGCCCGCCCATCTGGAGGATGGCACCCCGATCCCGGCTGCCGACGCCCGCCGGATGGCCTACAGCGCCGAGCTGCGCCGGGTGTTGCGTGACGCGCGGGGGATCGTCACCGACTTCGGTCGCTCCCGCCGTCTGGCTTCGGCCGACCAGCGGGAGGCGATCATCGCCAAGTACGGCACCTGCTGCCGTGAGGGGTGTGACGTTCCCGCCTATCTGACGGAGATCGACCACATCGAGCCCTGGTATCCCACCGGTCGCACCGATCTGGACAACCTGGCTCCGTTGTGTGCGCCGGACAACAAGTGGAAATCCCGTCATCCGGACAAGGTCGAGATCATCGATCAGGGCGACGGCACTGTGTCCATGCGGTTCCATCGCTATCCCAAATTGCGTGCCCGGCCCTGGGTGAGCAGACGCTGATCACCAACCACCAACCACCAACCGCCGACGCCGGCAACCGCCGACGCCGGCCACCACCACCACCGTCAACGCCGCCAACGACGTCGGCAACCACCGACGTCGGCAACCACCACCACCGTCGACCACCAATGACCAGCGCCAACGATCACCGGCAACCGCCGACGACGACCGCCGACGACGACCGCGGATCGCTGCTGATCAACCATGCTCGACGGCGGTCAACGATGGGCCAGTCGGTGACGGTGCTGGTTGACGATGGCCATCCGTGATCAATAGTCAGCAGCAGCGCCGTCAGTCCCAGGGGCAAGTAGTGAGGGGCAGCGGTCAATGATGGGTGCCGGTGGCCAGTCGATGGCCAGCGGCGTACGCGGCGATCAACGATGGCCGCTGGCGGGCTAGGTGATCAATTAGGAATTGATCGTCTAGCAGGGTAGGGCGGTGCTGCGGTGAGGCGGGCGGCCGTGACGACACCGGAGATGAGACGGAAAACGTGGGATCTCTCGGTAACATTGGCCGTTCACGACGGTGCGGATCGACCGACGAGCGAGGAATGTTCATGGGGTTCAGCCCGGGTTCATTCGTCGTTGAGCGTGTCAGGGCAGAGTGAGCCCGGCCTCCCCCACCAACGAGGAAGTCGAGATGGATCTGCTGACCAACCCGATCAAGCCCTACCCCTGGGGCTCCCGTACCGCCATCGCGGGGCTGACCGGGAGGGCCGCGTCGGGTCCCGAGGCCGAGATGTGGTTCGGCGCCCACCCCTCCGGCCCGTCGCGGCTCAGGCGGGACGGGACCGAGCTGACCCTCATCGACGCGATCGCCGCCGACCCGGTGTCCGAGCTGGGACGGCCGTCGGTCGAGCGGTTCGGCGAGCGCCTGCCGTACCTGCTGAAGCTGATCGCGGTGGACCGCCCGCTCTCCCTCCAGGTGCATCCGACTGCGGAACAGGCGGCGGACGGCTACGCCAGGGGAGACCGGAACTACTGCGACCCCTGGCCGAAGCCGGAGCTGATCTGCGCGCTCACGCCGTTCTCCGCGCTCGCCGGCCTGCGCGCCCCCGAGCAGGCCGCGACGCTGGTCGAGCGGCTCGGCGTGCCGGCGCTGAACCCCGTTGTCGAACGGCTGGCCGATGGCGACATGCTCGGCGGGTTGCGCGTGCTGCTCGACCTCCCCGGCTCCCGGGCGGAGCTGGTCAGGTCGATCGCGTGGGCCGCCTCGGCCGTCCAGCAGCCGGACTTCGAGCTGATCGAGCGGCTGGCCCGGCTGTATCCCGAGGATCCCGTGGTCCTCGCGCCGCTGCTGATGCGCAGGCACGAGCTCGAACCCGGCCAGGCGATGTACCTCGGGGCGGGCGTGCTCCACTGTTACATCTCCGGGTTCGGTGTCGAGATCATGGGGAGTTCGGACAACGTGCTGCGCGCCGGCCTGACCGGCAAGCCCATTGACGTGGACGAGCTGCTGCGGATCACTGACGCCTCCGCCGTTCCGCTGCCGGTCGAGCCGGACGAGGACGCCTACGTGCCGCCCTGTCCCGAGTTCCTGCTCCGGAGGATCATGTCGGGCACCGGCCGCACGCTGCCCGGAGCGCTGCCGCGGATCCTGCTCTGCGTTGACGGTGTGGTCCAGGCCGGAGACGAGGTGAAGCTGCGGCCCGGCGACTCGGTGTACGTCCCCGCTTCCGAGGGGCCGGTCACGATCTCCGGCGACGGCACCGTCTTCTGCGCGGAACCCCAGATCTCATAGAACCTGTACGGCCAGACCGTACCCGCCGAACGCGGCGAGGACGCCGAGCAGCAGGCTGCCGACGGCGTTCATGGCCGCCTCCGCGAACGAGCCCTCCTCAAGCAGCCGCACGGTCTCGAAGCCGAAGGTGCTGAACGTCGTCAGCGCGCCGCAGAAGCCGGTCCCGGCCAGGGTCGCGATCATGTCGCCGGGTTGGGCCCCGACGAGGAAGCCGAGAACGAACGAGCCGAAGACGTTGACCGCGAACGTCCCCCACGGGAACACGGTGTCGTGCCACCGCTGGACCATCCGGTCGATCAGATATCTCGTGGGTGCGCCCACCGCGCCGCCGAGGAAGATCAGCAGGAGGGTCACGCCCGGCGCCCGACGTAGCGGTAGACCTCGACCGGCTCCACGGTGACCAGCCCCTCGGTGAGGAGCTCGTCCAGATCCGACACGAAATCGGTGATCCGTTCCTCGGTGTCCACGATGACGATCGCCAGCGGCAGGTCCTCGCCGATGGAGAGCAGCCTGCTGGTGTGGATGAGCGAGGACGCACCGAATCCCTCGATGCCCCGGAACACGCTGGCCCCCGCCAGGCCCTTCCTGTGCGCGCGGTGCACGATCTCGGTGTAGAGCGGCCGGTGATGGTACTGGTCGGTCTCACCGATGTAGATCGTCAACCGGCAGGCGTCGCCGTGCAGTCTCATCTCGCCTCCTCGCGGGCGCTCCGCCGTGCCGGGACGCGGGCGGCGAGGCGGGCGATCGCCATGCCGCACCAGACCGCGGTCAGCCCGGCGGCGAGGCTGGCCGTCGCGTAGGCCGCCGCCGTCGGCGCGGGCAGTCGCGTGATCTCGACCGTGACGGTGGAGAAGGTGGTGTACCCGCCGAGGAACCCCACGCCCAGGAACGGCCGGACGTACCGGCGCGGCGGCCACACCTGGAGGACGAACACCATCAGCGCGCCCAGCGCGAAGCAGCCGGTCACGTTGGCCACCAGCGTGCCCCACGGGAAGCCGCTCGTCCCCGCTGGCACGGCGGAGCCCACGAGATAGCGCGCGATGCTGCCCAGCCCTCCGCCGACCGCGATCGCGCTCAGCACGCCGAACGTGCGCCATCGCGCTCGCGCGGGCCGCGTGCGGAACACGTCCCGACCGGCCTCGGATGGCGTCATGGCTCCGATGCTATCGACCAGGGCAGATCGCACTTCCCGGCCCGGCAGAGGCACAGGACCAGGAGGTCCTGCCAGGCCGCGGCCTCACCACGCTGGGCCATGTACTGCCACCTCAGGCCCGCCCTCAGGCCCGCCAACTCAGACCCGCCACCGCAGGCATGCCGTCTCACGTACGTGGTCTCGGCACGCCACCTCAGTTGCGCGTCAGGCGCTGTGCCAGGCGCCGGGCGAGGCGCTGCGCGAGCCACCCGTGGGCCACGACCAGCACGCCGAAGGCCGTGGCGAGCGCGGCGAGCAGCGGCAGCCGCCCGTCGTCAGCGAGCAGGAGCGCCTGCGCGTCCGCGAAGCCGGTTCGTGCCGCGGCCCACCCCGTCACCGCCGCGGTGACCCACCGGCCCGCGCGCCGTACGGCGGGACGCGCGGTCGCGGTCGCGGCGGCCGGTAGGGCCAGCACGGCGAAGACGATGAAGATCCCGGCCGTTCCGGCGAGCGAGAAGGCGCTCTCGGTGCCGATGGTGACCGCGATCGCCCGCATGAGCAGGCGAGCGACGGCGCCGGTCAGTAGCCCGGAACACAGTGCGGCGGCCAACGCCGCTCCCGTCGCCGCTCCCATTGTTACGCCCGACGCCGCACCCGAGGCCGCCACCGTCGTCGCTTCCCCAGCTCCCCCGAGCTCCTCGGCCGCGGGGTCGCGTCGTTCCTTCTCCATGCCCGCCTCCACGTCATACGACGAGAGGCTTTATAGGAGGGGACGTTTCACGGGGGCAATGCCGGAAGAGAAACGCCACCGGCTCGTTACCGATCGCGCCTGGGCCAGGGGGCCAGCCGGGTCGTGGAGACGATCTCGGTCCGATCGCCGGGAAGGACGCACTCGGCCACCTCGACCACGCGTCCCATGGTGTCGATCGAGGTCTTGCGGAGCACCAGTACAGGCAGGTCGCCGGCCACGTCGAGGATCTCCGCCTCCTTGGGACGTGGGAGCCGTACGGTGACCTCGTCCACGACGCGGTCGATCTCGATGCCGATCGTGGAGAGCTGGTGCGGCGTCCCGCCCGGCCAGGGCTCGTTCTCCGGCGACAGGAGAGCGGGATTGGCGGCCACCATGTCGTACACGAGCCAGGATCTGGCCAGGCTCAGCGGCGCGCTCTCCCCGCGCGCCCGGGTCTGGTACGAGCGGCACAGCATCCGCGTGCCCTCGGGAACGCCGAACCACCGGGCCAGCTCAGCATCGGCCGGGACCGAGCCGAACTCCGTGGAGAACTCCAGCTCTTCACGGGTCAGCCCGGTGTCCCGTTCGGCCGCGCCGGCCCGGCGCCGCTCGTCCTCGGACAGGAGTGCGCGGTCTTTCTCCCACTGGTAGCGGTCCGTCGTCCGCCGGAGCCGCCGGCGACTTGCGGTCACAGGGATTTCCTTCCCTGTGAGAGCGTTCTACGCCAGGCGCCCTGACGGGCTCACGACTCATGGCTCATGGAGTCCGGGCTTCATGATGTCCGGGCGTGCGGCGCGTAGGTTCGCGTAACTTCGGGGAGTTTCGGGTAGGTTCGGCGGCACCCGAGCTTACGGCACCGTCAGCACTGAAATGATCTTGTCGATGGTCTTCTCGCCGGGCTTGTGCTTGATCAGGTTCTTGCGCAGGGAGGTGAGCTTGGTGTCGTCCGCGGCGTAGGGCCGGTACTCGATCACCTCGTGCGCCCAGCGGTCGGGGTTGGACACCCCGGCCGCCTTGAGCGCCGCGGTGATCTCGTTCTGCGCGGCGTTGTTCGCCGAGACCTTGCCGGGCTTGGCGTTCTTCTCGGATCCGTGCGTCGCCGCGGCCGGCGAGGCCGCCGTGTCCGACGACCCGCTTGAGGAGCTCGCGCCGCAGGCGACGAGCGAGGCTGAGGCTGCGATCGACACCAGGGCCAACGTCAACTTGGCTGATCTCACTGTGTCCGTCCTTCATGTTCGTGGTTGTGCACCTGAAGGCTGGGGGGACACGCCTTGTTGGATCTCTGCCGACCATGAATATCAGCTCGGAAACGCCGGATCCGGACCTTAATCTCGGTGTCGGGTCATTCCACGGTCAGGGGACGACATTGGTGATCTCCCCGCAGACGGTGCGCGGCCTCGACCACGTTCGCGAGCGCCGCCTCGACCTCCCCATATTTACGGGTTTTCAGCCCGCAGTCGGGATTGACCCAGAGCCGGTGCGCGGGCAGCACCCGCAGCGCCGCCCGGAGCGACTCCTCGACCTCGGCGACGTCGGGCACGCGCGGCGAGTGGATGTCGTACACACCCGGGCCGAGCCCGCGCTCGAACCCACCGACCGCGGGCTCGCGCAACAGCCGAGCGTGCGACCGGGCCGACTCGACGCTGGTCACGTCGGCGTCCAGGGCGTCGACCGCGGCGAGGATCTCGTCGGCGTCGGAGTAGCACAGATGCGTGTGGATCTGCGTCCGGTCGCTCGCTCCCGACGTCGCCCGTCGGTACGCGTCCACGGCCCAGGCCAGGTAACCGTCCTGCGCGGTGCGGCGCAGCGGCAGCAGTTCACGGAGGGCGGGCTCGTCCACCTGGATGATGGAGACGCCCGCGGCTTCGAGATCCCGCACCTCGTCGCGTACGGCGTCGGCCACCTGGAAGACGACGTCACGCAGCGGCAGGTCGTCGCGGACGAACGACCACGCGACGATGGTGACCGGCCCGGTGAGCATCCCCTTGACCGGCCGGTCCGTCAGCGACCGGGCGTACCGCGCCCAGCGCACGGTGATCGGTTCCGGGCGGTGGACGTCGCCGTGCAGGATCGGCGGCCGGGTGCAGCGGGAGCCGTACGACTGCACCCAGCCGTGGCGGGTGACCGCGAAGCCGTCGAGGTGCTCGGCGAAGTACTGCACCATGTCGTTGCGTTCGGGTTCGCCGTGCACGAGCACGTCCAGGCCGAGCCGCTCCTGCGACGCGATGGCCCGTGCGATCTCGCCCCGGACCAGGGACTCGTAACCGCTCTCGTCCAGCCGTCCGGAGGCGAGCGCGGCGCGCGCCTCCCGCAACTCTCCCGTCTGCGGGAACGACCCGATCGTCGTGACGGGGAGCACAGGCAGCCGCAGGTGCTCCGCCTGCGCCGCCGCGCGCACCGCGTACGGGCTCCGGCCTTCCCGGGGGGCGGCGACCGGTTCCGGCGAGAGGGACGAGGAGGTGGCGCGGCTCCCGGCTCCTCGGCGCGCGCCGTCCGGGGCGGAGGTGAGGAGGGAGGCCAGCTCGACCACCTCGGCGACCTTCTGCTCGGCGAAGGCGAGGCGCTCCCGCAGCGCGGGATCGAGGTCGGTCTCCCGCTCCACGTCGTACGGCACGTGCAGCAGGGAGCAGGAGGTCCCGACGACGACCTGCGCGGCGCGCTCCCGCACGGCGAGGAGGGCGGCGAGCGCCCGGTCGTGGTCCGTCCGCCACACGTCGCGCCCGGACACCACGCCCGCGACGATGGTCTTGCCGCTCAGATCGACGTCAGGGGCGGGCAGGGAGCCGCGCACGAGATCGAGGCCGATCGCCTCGACGGGCGTCTCGGCGAGGACCGGCAGCGCCCCGCCCGGGTCCCCGAAGTACGTGGCGACGAGCAGGGCGGGCCGGGCCGCCGCCGCGCCGAGCTGCCGGTACGCGGTCCGTACGGCGGCGAGTTCCTCCGCCGAGCGGTCCGCCACGAGCGCGGGCTCGTCGAGCTGCACCCAGGCGACGCCCTCGGCGGCGAGCGCCGCCAGCAGCCGCTCGTACGCCGGGAGCAGGTCGGGCAGCCGGTCCAGCGGCGCAAACCCGGCCGGGGCGTCCAGGGCCGGTTCCGGCAGCAGCAGGAACGTCACCGGGCCGAGCAGGACGGGACGCGTGTCGAGGCCCAGCGCGCGGGCCTGCCGTACCTCGGCGAGAGGGGCGTCGCCCGCGAGACGGAACGCCGTGTCCGGGCCGATCTCCGGCACGATGTAGTGGTAATTCGTGTCGAACCACTTGGTCATGCGCAGCGGCGCGATCCCGGCGGCGCCCCTCGCCATTGCGAAGTAGGCGTCCTCGGGGGCCGGCGCCCGATAGCGCTCCGGCACCGCGTCGAACAGCACGGCCGTGTCGAGCACCTGGTCGTAGTACGAGAACGTGCCGGACGGCAACGCGCCGAGGCCGAGGGCGTGGAGCCGCCGCCAGGTGTCCTCGCGGAGGCGGGCGCCGACCTTGTCCAGCTCGTCGTACGCGATCCGGCCGCTCCAGTAGGACTCGAGGGCGTGTTTCAGCTCGCGCCCCGGACCGATCCTCGGATAGCCGAGGACGGTGGAGGCGGGGAAGGGCGACGGGCGTACGGCGGTCATGGCGACTCCCTGACGAGACCGCGGGGAGCGGTCGGGCGGATCGGACGAGCCGCATCCTGCCCGCGCCGCCGTGTCCCGCCGCCGATCTATCGCCGTTCCTTATGGCTGGGCTTCGGCGCTCTTACGGAGCAGCAGGTGCGCCTGCGGGAAGCGCCGCTTCGTGTCCTCGCGCCCGGCGAGGATCAGCCGGGCCACCTCGACCATCCCGATCTCCCGCAACAGGCCCGCGACGTGGTCCGGCGACCACCGGTAGGCGAGCGCCACCTGGTGGTCGAACGGCTCCGGCGGCGCCGTCGGCTCGTCGTGGGCCTGGAAGCTGAGCAGCAGGAGGCCGCCCGGGGCGAGCACCCGGTGGAACTCGGCGAATGTTTCCGGCACCCGCTCCGGCGGCGTGTGGATGATCGAGTAGCGGGCGAGCACGCCGCTGAGGGCGCCGTCCGCCAGGTCGAGCTCGGTCATCGAGCCGACGTCGAACCGCAGGTGCGGGTGGGTGCGGCGGGCCAGATCGATCATCTCGGGCGACAGGTCGACGCCGAAGGCGGTCAGCCCGAGCGCGTGCAGGTGGGCCGTCACGTGCCCCGGGCCGCAGCCGAGGTCGGCGACCGTGCCGTCGCCTCCGGCCCGTACGAACCCGGCGAACGCCGCGATCGCCGCGCGGTCCAGGTGCTCTTGCTCGAACAGCGGGCGGGCGAACTCGGCGTAGGTTTCGGCGAGCCGACCGTAGGACTCACGAGTGGTGCGCAGATGGTTGGCTTCGATCATGGCTGCGCATCCTAGCCAGACCGCCTCGGGTGCGACGGCCGCTCGATCCATTGCCGTCGCTTATGGATCAGCGGGCGATACTGGAGCATGGATCCCAGCCCTCCCGTGCGCGATATCCGGTGCTTCGCGCTTGTCGCGCGGCACCGCAGCTTCTCGCGGGCGGCGGCGGAGATGGGCATGTCTCAGCCGGCGATGAGCCAGGCGATCGCCCGGCTCGAACGCGCGCTGCGGCTCCGCCTGTTCGAGCGGACCAGCCGGGAGGTACGGCTGTCGCCGTCCGGGGCCGCGCTCCTGCCGCGGGCGGAGGCGCTGCTGGAGACGGCGGACGCCTTCGGCGCCGAGGCCGTCCGGCTGGCGGCGGCGCAGCGGCCGGCGATCCGGCTGGCGTACGCGCCGCTCGTCGGCGGCCTCGCGGCACGGGTCGCCCGGCGGCTGGCCCGCCGCCGACCGGCGATCGGCGTGGAGCTGCGGGCCGCGGGCTGGAGCGCCGCCACCGCCGCCCTGGAGGCCGGAGACGTGTCCGCGGCGATCCTCGCGGCTCCGTTCCCGCTGGGGCTCACCACCGCCGCGCGGTTCCACGTACCGGTCGGCCACCTGGCGGTCCCGGCGGGGGATCCGCTCGCGACGGCGGCGACGGTCCGTCCGGAGCGGCTGGCCGGGCGTCGCGTCCTGGCGCCGCGCGACCGCCCGCCGGGTGGCATGTGGTCCCGGCTCGCCAGCCTGCTGGGCGGGGCGCACCGGCTCCATGCGGTGGCGGACGAGATCGACGACTTCGCCGCGGCGCTCGACCTCGTCGCGGCCGGCGTCGGGCTGCTGCCGGTGCCGCAGCTGGTCGTGGGCTCGATCCGCCGCCACGACGTGCGCTTCGTGCCGTTCGACGCCGGTGACCTGCGCATGACGTACGGGCTCGGGTGGCATCCGGACCGGGTCTCCGGCGAGCTGATGGCTCTGGCCCAGACGGTCCAGGAGTCGCTCTGGACGAGATAGCCGAGCCATGCCGGTACGCGCGGCGACGGTCGTCGTGCGGAGCCGCACTGAAAGCCGGAGCGACGGCGAGCGCCGGTCGCCGGTCGCCGGTCAGGGCAGCGGGAGCTCCAGGGTGATCGTCATGTGTTCGCTCGCCTCGACGCCGACGGAGTAGACCCCGCGCATCGCCGCGACCTGGGCGCGCAGGCGGCTCGCGGCGGCCTCGGCCTCGGCGGCGCCGCGGACGGAGCGTCCCCCGGCGCTGCCCCCGGCACTGCCCCTGGCCTTCGGCCTGGTGGAGGCCTGGTCGCCGCCCCGGCCGCCGGTGCCGCCGGTGTCCGTGCGGCCGTCGCGGGAGACCGTCAGCCTCAGCGTCCTGCCGGTGGTCATCGCGACGGAGACCTCCCGCGCGTCCTCCACGCGGGCGAGCGCGTCCACCAGGATCCGGTAGGCGAGCCGGGCGAGCTCGTCCGGCACCTCCTTCGTCGGCAGCGCCCACACCTCGACGGGAACAGCCGCGCGTTCCGCCCACCCGGCCAGGAGCGATTCCACCGCCTGCCCGAGATCGCGTCCGGTGACGTCTCCTTCCGGTGCGGACGCATCGAAGATCGATGTCATGTCGTTCCCTTTCATGAGCACACCGCATGTGGTCGGCACGGGTGTCGTGCCAGAGCGTCACCGCCCCTTGGTCCGGTATTCCGGAATTGAACGATTGTGCCGAATAGGGGTGATCTCGTGTGCGAAGTCCCGCTAACTAGGGCGTATGGTCCCGACGATTTGGAACATGGCCGGGACGCGTTCCGGCGAGCCGGACCAGACGCAGTACCGCGGCCAGGCCGTCCGGGGTGCCCGGCCAGTGCCGTACGAGCGCGTCCGGGCCGGCCCGGCGGATGACGGAACGCAGCACGGCGGCGACCACGATGGCGTCGTCCGCGTAGCCGAGCACCGGGACGAAGTCGGGGATCAGGTCGATGGGCAGGGCCAGATAGGCCAGGAGCAGCCACAGGCGCACGCGCACACCGCGCGGCAGGTCGGGATCGCGGGCGAGGCGGGTGACCAGGCGGAGCAGGTCGGGAAGCAGGCGGACCGCCTCACCCAGAGTGCCGCCCTTCGGCCGGACGATCGCGAGGAAGATCACGAGGACCAGCCAGAGCAGCAGCAGGCCCCCGATGACACCGAGCATGACGATCACAGGGGTGGGCACGGCGCTGACCTCGCGATGGTGGATTCAGGCGGGCGGTGGTCCGATGGGGAGCGCCGTCACGGTGGTCCCGATACGCACCGTGCCGAGGGTACGCGGCAGGGCCGGGTGCGGTCTCGGTCCTTTACGGCATGGCCTGGCCGGCGGCGGACCGGCCGCGCCACGCCGGCCGCTCCGCCCCGAGTCCGCTCCGTTCTCCTTGATCATCCGCGAGCCCGCCAACAGCCTGCCCCATGCGGATTTGGCGGACGTCCTCCGTTTGGGGGCACGCGTGAGGACGAACAGGGCGAGGATGGCCGACGCGGAGAGGACGACCAGGACGGAGAGGACGCTCACGATGAAGCCCGCGAACAAGCCCGCGAAGAAGCCCATGATGAAGCCCAAGATGACCGTCGGCGTGGCGGTGACGACGGCCGCCCTCGCGGCCGGGGCACTGGTGAACGTCTCACCCGCCGCGGCCTCCGGCGTACGGGCCTCTGGCGTACGGGCCGGGGCGGCCGCGCTGCCGTCCTGCCCGCTGGTCTTCGGGCATGGCGGTTACCCCGAGGGCGCGGACGCCTGGGCGAAGGACCAGGTGCGCCAGCCCAACAACATCCGCGCCGTCAATGACCAGAAGGCCTGGGGAGCCGACGGCGTCGAGGCCGACGTCCAGCTCACGCGGGAGGGGACCAAGGCCGTGATGTGGCACAACACCTCCACCAACGGGCTGACCGGTCCCAAGCAGAACATCACCGATATCTGGTGGGCGGCCGGCGCCGGGAACCTGCGTGATCGTCGCATCGCGCGTGGTCCGTACAAGGGTGAGCAGGTCTACTCGCTCCGGCAGTGGCTGGACCACGTGCGATCCCAGGGGTTGATCGCCCTGCTGGAGATCAAGCCGGAGACGAGGGCCATCCTCAGCGCCCCCGCGTACTCGGCGAATGCCTGGAAGGAGATCTCGGATCCGATCAAGGAGCGGCAGGGATCCCAGCGGATCCTGGTCTATTCGCAGGACTCCTGGATTCAGGGGGAACTGGCGAAGCGCCACCCCACGCTTCTGAAGGGATCCGCTGCCCGGTGGACCGACAGCGTGGCCTGGAACGAGCCAGCCCCCGCCTGGAGCGGAAACGTGCTCCAGTGGCAGGCCGTGCTCAATCAGGCCCCGCAGAGCGTGATGACGAACTACACGAAGGACTATCGGGCCTGGCTGAAGGGCAAGTGCCGGTAACGGCTCCGCGGGTGATCTCGCACCGAACTATTTCCCGAGACGCGGCATCGAACAGTGCATGATCGGAAAAATTGGTAAAGGTGCCGCACTTGCCTCGGCGTTCGTGACCGCGTCAGTGATGGCGCCCGTGCTCGTCCCCGCGCTGGGCGGGGCGGGTACGGCGCAGGCGGAGACGATCAAGATCCCCAAGGGTTTCCTGCTGAGCGAACCCAGGGCCACCAGGTCGCTCTCCCCCGTAGAGGCGTTCGAAGAATGGTGGGAGATCAGCGACAAGCTGTCCAGGCCGCTTGAGCTCGACCCGTGCGGCTCCAAGAAGAAGCCCCGCGACGGCCGCGTCGCGATGCGCACCGTTGTGCAGGGGACCAGTGGTCCCTCATATTTCAGCGAGCAACTCGTGCTCTATCGGAACGTCGAGGCCGCCAAGGCCGCGCTCGACCGGCTCCGGGTGGATGTGAAGCGGTGTGCCAAGGGGAAGCCGCCGGTGCAGGCGCTCGTAGGGGTGCGACACCGCTATGTCGGCACGAGCATCCGCGTCGGCGACGAGGCACTGCTGGTCAAGGGATATTCCTATGACAAGGGATGGCGTGAGCCGGTCGGCGGAGGACGTTACGTCGTCGCCCGCAGAGGGAGCGCGCTGATCCTTTTCACCGCCGACGACTACTACCAGGTCGACGAAACGGTCAAGACGCTCGTCGGGGAGACGAAGAAGATGGCGAAGAAGGTCTGCGGCCTCCCCGGAGTGTGCGAACCGGAGCCGATCACGCTTCCCGACCAGACCGCGTAGCTTTCCCGGACTCCGCACTTCACGCACCGGCGACCGATGCCGACCGACCGGCGCGACCGGGTGAGCAGGAAGATGTTCGACACGGACGAGGGGAACCCGGCCACCACCTGCGTGAAGATCAGGAGGGACATGCCGTTCCCGACGGCACGGCGGGAGGGGCGAGTGCTCAGTTCGCGGCCGGGGCCTCCACCTGAGCGGACGTCGCCCTGATCTCGGCGAGCGCTCGGACGAGGTCCCGGGACGACAGCCAGAGCTTGTACATGATCGCGGCCTCGAAGACGAGCAGAAGGGCCGCCGCGCCGATGGTGACCGGGACGATGAGGCCGAGCAGCGGGCCGATGATGAACACCGCCATCTGGAACTCGATGCCGCTGACCAGGTGGGTGCGGACCCGGTGGTCGCGCAGCCACTCGCGGACGCCGATGTACCAGGCGAAGCGTGTGCGGAACTCCTCCTGCAGGTCGACGACGTCCAGCGTGCGAAGCCTGATCTCGTCGGCGTCGAGATCGGGATCGAGGTCGAGGTCCAGATCGGGGTCCTCACGGAGCAGGCGCGCAGGCAGGGACGATGAATTGGCCGTGGCCGACTCGTCGTACGCGTTCTTCAGCGTGCGGCGCATCTGGCGCCGGACCTTCGCCACCTGGAGAGCGTCGACATAGCGCAGCATGTCGAGGAAGACGATCCCGATGCCGAGGACCAGGTAGAGCGCCTGGTCGGTCGCCTGGTACTGCCCCCACATCAGGGCGAAAGCGCAGGTGAGCACCCGGATCCGGTCGAAGACGTAGTCCAGCCAGCCGCCCAGGACGGTTCCCGTGCCCTTGAGGCGGGCGATCTTCCCGTCCATGCAGTCGAGCACGAAGCTCAGGTGGTAGAGGGCCGCCCCGGCGAGCAGCCAGGCCCGATCCGCCGTCAGGAAGCACCCGGCCGACCCCAGGCCGAGCAGGAAGGCACCCCAGGTGATCTGGTTGGGGGTGATCGAGGTACGGTTCGCGGTCCCGACCACCAGTCGGCCCGCGAGCGGGTCCACCAGGAACACCGTCCACCAGGCGTCCCGTGCCTTGTAGGTCCGCGACCGTACGTCGTCCAATGTGAACTTCATGCAGAGAAAACCTCTTGATCTGGTTCTGCCGCAGAGCTGCTGGGGGCCCAGGCGATCCGCGCGATTCCGTCGACGATGAAATGGCGATAAATTATGTCAATTCCCGTTGTGGTGGGATGGGTCGGGAATGTCAGAATTCATCATCCAGATCGTCCGGATCATCCGTCTCGTCCAGATATTCGTCCAGGTCGAGCGCGTGCGAGTCGTCCCCCAGGTGCGGGTCGTCGTCGGCTCCGAACAGCACTGCCATTTGCCGGAAAATCATCTTGAGCACCCAACTCGGTATCTTGGATGGCGTTTCGTTGAACTCTTCGCTATCCATTCATTAGCTCACGGAATTTCGTCGCTCGCACGACGTTTCGCCGCGAACTCGCCCCTTTTTTCCGGCGAGCCCTTCCCGTGCCGGTCGCCACACCCGCCGCGGAAGGCCGTGGGAAGGCCGTGGGAGAGCCGGACGAGATCGCCGCGGGAAGCCGACGACCGTGCCGGCTCCCGATCAGCCGAACCCACGGTCCCGTCCTGGTCCCGCGACCGCCCGGCAGCCTCTACACGCCGAAGGCCGGGGAAGGAATGTCGGCGCCCTGCACCAGACTGGGCGGAATGAGCGATGATGTGCGGCTGAGGGACGTCGAAGACGCCGATCTGGAGCTGTTCTTCGAGCAGGAGCATGACCCCGAGACGGTCCGGCGGTCGAGGTTCACCCCCCGGGATCGGGAGGTCTTCATGACCCACTGGGCCACGAAGGTTCTCGGGGACTCCACCATTCTGGTGCAGACGGTCACCGTGGACGGCGAGCCGGCCGGCAACGTCGTGTCCTGGTGGGAGCAGGACAGGCGCTTCATCGGATACGGCTTCGGCCGCCGGTTCTGGGGGCGAGGCATCGGCACCAAGGCGCTGACGCTCTTCCTGGAGCGGGAGCAGAGCCGGCCGCTCTACGCCGACCCCTTCACCGGGAACACCGGCTCGGTGCGGCTGCTGGAGAAGTGCGGCTTCGAGCGCGCCGGGACGATCTGGCACGGCGAGAACGAGCACATCATGCTCGTGTTGCACGATAGCTAGCCCGGCTCCCGGCGACGGCAGCGACGGCCTCCGCGGATCCCGTGTCTCTACGAGCAGGTGACGGTGTCCCACAGGTCGGTACGGCGAGCGTCGACGAGAGCGCCGATGCGGGCCAGGACCTCGGCGGCAGGCAGCGCGTCCAGGCGGCGTCCGTCACGCAGACGCAGGGCCACCTGGTCGTCGGCGGCCTCCTTCGCGCCGATCACCGCCTGGTAGGGCACGAGCCGGGCGGCCCTGACGCGGGCGCCCAGGCTGCCGTCGTCCGGCCCCGCGATCTGCGCGCGCAGCCCCAGGTCGGTGCATCGCCGTACGAGCGCCGCGGCCTGGGGCATCTCGGCGTCGGAGACGGGGAGGACCACCAGTTGGGTGGGGGAGAGCCAGGCGGGGAAGGCGCCGCCGTGCAGTTCGATGAGATGCGCGACGACCCTTTCTATGCTGCCGATGATGCTGCGGTGGACCATGACCGGCCGATGTTTGGCGCCGTCTGGGCCGATGTAGTGCAGATCGAACTGTTCGGGTTGGTGGAAGTCGACCTGAACGGTGGACAAGGTGGCCTCGCGCCCGGCGCTGTCGGCGATCTGGATGTCGATCTTGGGACCGTAGAACGCCGCCTCTCCCTCGGCGGCCTCGTACGCCAGGCCGGAGCGGTCGAGGACATCGGTCAGCAGAGCGGCGGCCCGCTGCCACATCTCAGGGGCGGCGACGTACTTCCCGCCCGCCCCGGGGAGGGAGAGCCGGTAGCGGGCCGGGCGGATACCGAGGGCGTCGTATGCCCGGCGGATCATCTCCAGGGCCGCGGTCGCCTCACCGGCCACCTGGTCCAGGGTGCAGAAGATATGCGCGTCGTTCAGCTGGATCGCCCGTACGCGGGTCAGTCCGCCGAGCACGCCTGACAGCTCCGAGCGATACATCCCTCCCAACTCGGCGATCCGCAGGGGCAACTCGCGGTAACTGTGGGAGCGGGAGCGGTAGATCAGCGCGTGGTGGGGGCACAGGCTCGGCCGTAGGAGGACCTGCTCTCCCCCGAGGTCCATCGGGGGAAACATGTCCTCGCTGTAGTGCGACCAGTGCCCGGAGATCTCGTACAGCTCCCGCTTGCCCAGCACGGGCGAGTACACGTGCCGGTAGCCCGCCCGACGCTCGGCGTCGCGGATGTACTCCTCCAGGGTGTGCCGCACGAGGGCGCCGTCGGGCAGCCAGTACGGCAGCCCCGCGCCGATCAAGGGGTCGGTGTCGAACAGGCCGAGCTCGCGACCGAGCTTGCGGTGATCATGCATCGTGGTCTCCTCGCGGACGGTGAGGCGAGTGACCGAACGACGAAGCCCCGGGGCACTCGCCCCGGGGCTTCGGACTAAGGCATCTGTCAGCGCGCCGGGACACTCTCCGGCGTCGTCGTCATGGCAGCGCGCTTCATGTCGGCAACGCTAGCAGACGAATCGATCTCGATGTGGTCGTTCTTCTCCCGGTCATCACCATCTTCGCGGCATCCGCCACCGTTCGCCGGGGGTCGTTTCACCGCGGTCAGTCAGCGATACGCGACTACTCCGGCCTGGCGGGATCGGGATGGGTAGAGAAGGGGCGCTTACCCTGTGCTACTGGGGCGGTTGGGGAGCCATCTGGCGCCGCTCACCGCTACCGGACTCCACGCGACATTGCCGGGCAAGGTGCTTTTGGAGTTCGAAGTTCCGGAACTGATAGAAAGGCCCCTCGGTTCGCAGCAGGCCCAGACGGTGCGCGTCATCCAGGAAGCACATGGCCCGCAGCGGCAGCCGCCCTTTGGTGGCCAGCCGGGGAACCGTCAGGTTGTAGGCGAGCCACGCGTGATGGCTTCCGAGCATGAGCCCGAACAGAAGTCCCAGCAGAAGCCCACCCACGAGCGCGGTCGGCGGGCTTATTCCGGCATACAGTCCGATGACTCCCCCCATGAGTCCGATGATCAGTCCGCTCAGTGCCCGGATGAGCGTGAGGTTTCTGTCGGCCTGCCAGGTTGAGCGTGGAGATCGTGCTTTGGCCGTATCGGTGGGATATTCCACCCACCGGATCAGGCCGACTGTGAACATGAATCCGAGCCAGGACAATAGCCCGATCATGAGTGCACCGCTGGCCTGACCGCGACTCATGAGCCAGCCCACGAGGGCGCCCAGGAGTCCGACGACCAACCCGTCCCTCAGGGAGCGGACGATGAACAAGAGCCTTCCGTGAAGCCGGAAATCGGCATAGCCGGGCAGTTCCGTGAACCATGATCTGATCATGATCATCACGGCGATCGCGGAAATGAGGCCGGTCGCCGCTCCGGCTACGGGCATCTCCGTCAGGACGCCGATCATGATCCCCACCACGAGTCCGCATGTCAGGCTGACCGCCGTCCGGACTGAACGCGTCGGGGTGTACCGCGCCAGGCGCCACCAGGCCACGTCATAGCTGTCCCTGCCGAGCAGCTGGGACAGGTAGGTCAGCCATTGGCGTACCTGTTCGGGATCCCAGGCATGGCGGGGCCGGAAAGGCTCGGTCGGGTCGTCAGCAGGAGGCCGTGAGCTGACAAGGGCGGGGATGAGCTGGTCGCACAGGTGATCGTTCAGGATGGATGGATCACCCCGTCCGAGCTCCAGCAGCGGACTCGGGTCCTGCCGGGAGGTGATGTAGGCGGCGCGGACCAGCCAGAGCCCGAGAGGTGTCGTCGCGACCTCGGCGAGGGCGGGCGCGGCGCCTCGCCGTAGCGCGTCCAGGACGCGCGGCCAGGTGGGATGGAGGCGGGCGGGAAGGCACGCCTGCAGATAGTCGGCGGCCGCTCTGGTGGAAAGAGGGTGTGACTCGATGACCGCCGCCGCGGCGAGAACGTCACCGACCGCTTCGACGGATTCCGCGAACTGTGTCGTACGGCAGGTGAGGATCAGCTGATCGCTGTCGCACATCGACCGGTTCAGCGCCGTCAGAATCCCGGCCCGGGCTTCGGCGGGCAGCTCGTCCAACCCGTCCAGAATGGGCAATACCTCGCTGCGGGTCGCGAGCGCTCGTGCGGTGTCCGGGCCGAATCCCTCGGCATGCAATGCGGGGTAGTCCATACCGAGGCATTCCGCCAGCCAATCCTGGAGTCGAGGGTGGGTTTCGGTGTTCCAGCGTGTCGCGGACAGCAGTACCGGAACGGGCTCACCGGGGAGACGCGTTCTCAGAAGCTCCATGAGCAGCTGCACGGCCAGAGTCGTCTTTCCCGTCCCCGGCCCGCCGATGATCACCAGACGCCGGCATCGCAGTGCGCGGAAATCTTTGGCCATGTTGGCGATGTGGTCGCTCAGGCTGGGAAAGCTCAGGGCGCCCTTGGCGATCAGGCGTGGGTGGTCCATGAGCTCTGCGTGTTCGGTCGATCGCCATGGGACCGGGATGGGCTGGGGATGCCCGAGCGACCGCAGGACCGTCTCGTTTCTCCACTGCTCGGTCACCAGGCCGGCCAGAACGTCCTTGGCTTTGTCGATGTCGGCAGGGGCGGGAGCGGGTGATGGTTTGGTCGACCTTCGCCACCAGGACGTCAGCTGCACCAACCCGTTCGCCACTCCTACGACGCCGGTCGCCGTCGCCAGGACCTGCGCGATGTTCAGGACCTTGAGCCTGACCTCCCCGCTCGGCAGCGGCACCGCCTTCACCAGCAGAAGGATCAGGAGCGCCAAGAGCAGGAACAGGATCCCCACTGCCACCGAGGCCTTGGGATCAGTTCTCCGTTGCCGGTGAGTCCTTCCCACAAGACCAGCATGCGAGTGCGCGGTAACCGAAAGTAACAAGGAACCCTGAAATGAAGACTTGATTGAGCGGAAAACCTCGCGCATTCACTGATGCGCAGGTCAAGCCTCCGGCATCAGCAGGCACGGCCTGCCGGTCCCGGCCCCAGTGGATCACCAGCTGAACAGCGTTCCCAGTGATCCGGGATCGGATCACTCCATGGGAACCCCAGCGGTAGAAGTCGCATTGAGGTGCCGCATTCAGGGCGGCTGGCTGACGGCGCAACGGCGTGAGCGATCGGCGGACCGTCGTGATGGCCCGATCACGGGGGCCGACCGGCGGGGCATTGGGCGGTTTCGCCGTTCCTCCCCGCACTCGGGAGGGTCTTCGCTCCGGGGTGCGAGACCGCCTTCGTAGCTTCCGGCGGCTCTCTGACTCGCGTGATCCCGGACCTACTCGTCTCCGTCATCGCGTTGCGCGGCATTCAACAGTGATCGTTGGGCTTGGATTCAAGCGTCTGCCCCCGTGTTACTGGGGCGGTTGGGGAGTCGTCTGGCGCCGCTCACCGCTACCGGACTCCACGCGACATTGTCGGGAGAGGTGCTTTTGGAGTTCGAGGTTCCGGAACTGATAGAAAGGCCCCTCGGTTCGCAGCAGGCCCAGACGGTGCGCGTCGTCCAGGAAGCACATGGCCCGCAGCGGCAGCCGCCCTTCGGTGGCCAGCCGGGGAACCGTCAGGTTGTAGGCGAGCCACGCGTGATGGCTTCCGAACCTGAGCCCGAACAGAAGTCCCAGCAGAAGCCCGCCCACGAGCGCGAGTGGCGCTACGAGTGCAAGGTGTGCGGACAGTACGGCTTTTAGTGCAATGCCTCCCACTACGAGTCCGATCATCAGACCGCAGAGCACCCGGAAGAGGGTGAGTTTTCTGTCGGCCTGCCAGGTTGAGCGTGGAGATCGTGCTGTAGCCGTGTCGGTGGGATACTCCACCCACTTGGTCATGCCGAAAATGGCCACGAATACGATCTCACACGCCAGCACGAGCATGACTGCAGCACCTGCAGCACGTGCAGCACCGGCTTCACTAATTGCGAGCAGCAACCCCACGAGTGCGGTCAAGAGTGCGATGATCAGCCCAGGTATCAGGAGGTGGACGAGAAGCGAGAGCCTTCCATGGAGCCGGAAAACGGCATAGCCGGGCAATTCCGTGAACCATGATCTGGTAATGATCATGATGAGAAGCGCGTATATGACGCCGGCCCCCGCTCCGGCTATCACGCTGGCGCACGCGCTGGCTACGGCATTTGTCAGGAAGCCGATCGTAATCGCCACCACAAGCCCACACGAAAGGCTGACCGCCAATCGGACTGAACGTGTCGGGGTGTGCCGTGCCAGGCGCCACCAGGCCACATCGCGGCTGTCCCTGTCGAGCAGTTGGGATAGATAGGTCAGCCATTGGCGTACGTGTTCGGGGTTCCAGGCATGGCGGGGCCGGAACGGCTGGGCTGGGTCGTCAGTAGGGAGCCGTGAGTTGACGAGGGCGGGGATGAGTTGGTCGTGCAGGTGATCGTTCAGGGTGGAAGGATCACCCTGCCCGAGGTCCAGTAGCGGACTCGGGTCTTGCTGGGGGGTGATGTAGGCGGCGCGGACCAGCCAGAGCTTGAGGGGCGTCGCTGCGACCCAGGCGAGGGCGGGAGTGGCGCCTTCCCGTAGAGCGTCGAGGACGCGAGGCCAGGTGTGATGGGGTCGGGGAGGAAGGCACGCCTGCAGGTAGTCGGCAACCGCTTCGGCGGAAAGAGGGGATGACTCGATGACTGCCGCTGCAGCAAGAGCACCGACCGCATCGACGGATTCCGCGAACTCGGTCGTACGGCAGGTGAGGATCAGCTGATCGTCGTCGCACATCGACCGGTTCAGCGCCGTCAGAATCCCGGCCCGGGCTTCGGCGGGCAGCTCGTCCAACCCGTCCAGAATGGGCAATACCTCGCTGCGGGTCGCCAGCGTCCTTGCGGTGTCCGGGCCGAAGCCCTCGGCATGCAATGCGGGATAGTCCGAGCTGAGGCATTCCGCCAGCCAATCATGAAGTTGAGGGTGGGTTTCGGTGTCCCAGCGTGCCGCGGACAGCAGTACCGGAACCGGCTCACCAGGAAGTCGCGTTTTCAGAAGCTCCATGAGCAGTTGCACGGCCAGGGTCGTCTTTCCTGTTCCTGGCCCGCCGATGATGACCAGGCGCCGGCATCGCAGTGCGCGGAAGTCGTTGGCCATGTTGGCCATGTGGTCGCTGAGGCTGGGAAAGCTCAGGGCACCCTTGGCGATCAGGCGTGGGTGGTCCATTAGTTCTTTATGTTCGGTCGATCGCCACGGGACCGGGATGGGCTCGGGATGCCCGAGCAACCGCAGGACCGTCTCATCTCCCCACTTCTCGGTCACCGAGCCGGCCAGAACGTCCTTGGCCTTGTCGATGTCGACAGAGGTGGGAGCGGGCGGTGGTTTGGTCGACCTTCGCCACCAGGACCACAGCAGCGCCAACGCGTTCGCCCATGCCACGAAGGCAGCTATGGTCGCCAGGACCTGTGCGATGTTCACGCCTATTTGCCAGGGGTCCTCGCTCGGCAGCGACAGTCTGGCGTCCAGCACCTTCCTCGCCAGCAGATAGAGCAAGATTGCCAAGACCGAGAACAAGATCGACACTGCCAAGGTCTTGATCTCAGGTCTCTGTTGCCACCCCGCCTTTCTCATAAGACCAGCATGCGAGTGCGTGGTGGCCGAACGTAACAAGGAACCCTGAAACGAAAGCTTGATTGAGCGGAAAACCTCGCGCATTCACTGATGCGCAGGTCAAGCCTCCGGCATCAGCAGGCACGTCACCATTAGGAGCTACGCGTACGGCTCGGCGCGTACGGCCCGCCGGGGAAGCGGGCGTCTGGACGTCACCCCGCAGAAACCGCGGTCGCGCGCGGCGGCCTGTCCGCGGGGGCCGGGCAGGACCAGGTTGCCATCCGTGATCAGCATGAAGCGCTCCAGGCCAGGCACGATGACGTGTACCGCGGTGATCTCCTCTGTGACCGTGGCCACCGTCCGCCAGTAAGGCGTGTAGCCGTGCACGGTCAGGAGGGCGGACAGCTCGCGCAGCTGGCGACGGGGGTGCTCCGGCACCCAGCCGTCCGATATGAAGGGAACCGTGCGGGCGCTCCGCAGGTGATCGATGAGGTCGAAGCGCCCGCATGCGTACAGCTCTGGATAGCCGGCGAGGCCCGCCAGCTCACCACGGTGTGTGGCGTCGGACCACGGCAGGGTTTCCGCCAGGGTGCTCTGAAGGAGTTCGGTGAGGGCCCGCCAGGCGGCGTAGGCGGGGCTGAGCGAGGTGCCCACGCCACGCCGGTGTGGCCGGGAGAGGGTCGGGGCGGCGTAGGCGAGCGTGGTGGGCACTCCCACGTCGCTGACGATGTCCAGCAGATACACCGGCGAGCCGATGAGCTGCTCGGTCGCCGCGTGTACGCGCTCCAGCTCGGTCGGGAGAGTCGCCGGGTCGATCACGGCGGGGCGGAAGTCGGCTGCGCCTAGGAAAGCCCGCAGCAGGAGTAGGGACAGCGCGTCGCGTTCGATGGTCTCGTTGAGCGCGTGCAGCAGTGCCTCATCCGCGGTGACGCCGATGGCCGAGCCGCTGTTGCAGCTGTAGCGCATCAGGTTTGCGTAGTCGCAGGCGTCTCCCGCCTGCTCACGCAGCCGACCGGCATGGGTCTCCACATACCAGGGTGCCGACAAGAACAGCGGCACCGGCGTCCCGGGTCCTCCACCCAGGGGGCGATACCGCAGGCACGCCACACGCTCGGCGGGGGTCCGCGCCAGCAGCACCATGGATGCCTCATCCCGCAGCGGCCCGGCCGTGATCTCGGCTGCCTCGACCAGCTCCACGGTCGCGGGATCGAACACGGCCGGGCCGGTCAGATAGTGCTCAAGCGCCTCGAACAGCGCTCCTACGCGGGCCTCCTCGCGCCGCCCCTTGCCCGTCCCCAGGGCCATCGGCGGCACGTCCCCATCGTGTGTGAGCAGGCGACACGCCCACGCGGTCGGATCGCGGCCCCGGCCCAGATCCGTCAGCTCCGGCTCCAGGCCCAGTTCCCCCAGCGCCGCCGTCACCCGCCTCGCGGCCTCCGGCAGCGGCACCACACGCTCCACCCCGGACGGCGACCTACTCATCCGGTTTCACGCAACTTCCGCATCAGCTCAGCGCGCCTTTTGCCTGCTTCACCCGCATTTGAGGCGCGAGAAAGGGATGATGGGCGCAGTTTGACGGTAGCGCAGATTTCCTGGATCTATTTCGTAATTATTATCGTTTGCTCGTTATTCACATTCAGAAGTTCCTCCAGCTGCTCACGCTCGGCCTCGGTCAGTTCCTGGCCGGTTCCGTCCAGCGACTCGGCTCTTGTGTAGTCGATACCGCGGCCCATGAGGCTCGCCTCCCTCCAGATGTCGTCGCACTCACGATTCCCGGGAAAGTGTCTGACGAAAACTGTAAAGAGGGCATATGCGACAAAAGCTCAATCCATGCGTCGGATCAGATGTCGGTCGTCCGAGCGGGCGGGCGGCGACCAGGCACAGTAAGGACGCGGAGACGGGTCCGCCGGGGAGCGCGAGTTCATCGCTTTGACGGTCGACGCGGTCCTGCCGAAGCGCGGCGTCCAGCGGGTACGCGATCGCGCTCAGCGGCTGCCGGGGCAGGTCGGGCTGCCGGCGGCCGATAGCGGGCGCGGTACTCGTCCCAGTTCCAGCTGTCCAGGAAAGTCGAGGCGGCCACGCGGCCGTTGTTGTAGAGAAGCAGCTTCTGCTGGTCGCTCAGGTCGAAGTCGGTGATGCCGACCGTCTCCGTGTCGACTTCGATGGTGCGGGCCTTGACCCATGGCTGGTTGAGGCGGGTCTGGTCGTGACCGACGATCGCGGTGCCGATGAGGGACATCAGCAGCCGCACCGCGGGCACGCGGGGGGTGCCGACAAGAGGCAGTTTGAGCGCGTCGTCCTGGAACGCGGGCAGCAGCTTCACGCCGAAGGTGGGCCAGCGGGGCTCCTTCCCGTCAGGGCGATCCAGCGTGTCGATCGGGAAGTTGGACAGCACCCCGCCGTCGACCAGGGTCGAACGTAGTCCGGTCTCGGGATTGGTGATGGTGACCGGCTCGAAGAAGAACGGGATCGACATCGAGGCGCGGACCGCGTCGACAACCCGCTGCTTGCCGGGCTCTTTCACGCCATAAACCGTCCGGTAGTCCCATGGCAGGCGTACCAGCTGGCCCAGGGTGACGTCGGTGGCCATCACCACCAGGTTGTATCGCTGATCTTCGCTCATCCAGGGTGCCGGATTCTCAAGCGCCAGATCGTCGAATGTTTCGACACCCAGGTCCGCCAGCTGGTTTCCCAGCCATTCCCGCAGATAGTCACCCTCGTATATGCCCCGCTCGAACAGAAGGGACAGGAGGGAGAAGCCCTTACCGGCGAGCGGAATACGTTCCACAGCGGATTTATCCCGGAATTTGCTCCAATCGACCTCCCCCATGATCTGCCGCATCCGCTCTGCGGGCATGCCTGCCGCGACCAGGGCTCCAGCCACCGCCCCGGCGGAGGTGCCGGCGACGCGGGTGTCGGCGGCACGCCCGAACCGGTACCCGGCCTTTTCGAGCTCATACAACGCCCCAACCAGGGCGAGACCTTTGACGCCTCCGCCTTCGAGTACCAAGTCAGCCGGCTTTTCTCTGTCAGCCATTGGTCGTCGCCTTTCCTGGCTCTCTCCATCGCAACCGGGTATACCGCGATCCGGTCGCGTTCATCCCTGCCGGGTGGAGCCCTGGCGAGCCCGCCGGGCTGAGGCCGTATCTATTCCGGTAAATCCCTGCTCACGATGAAGTGGAGAAAATACGGGCACATGGGCGACCCTTGAGTCCCCTCTTCCAGCGGGACGGAATTCACGCCCCTGAACGGCAAAGATTCGGCATCTGCCATTTTGCTGAAGGAATGAGATCAGGTCGAGTGGCCACGTCCGCGTGATCGGCCGGGGATGATGCGCGTCCCAAGGGCCGGGCCACGGGTGCCCCGGGAACGGGTAAGCGCATGGAGCCGTCACCTGTCTCCGGAGTGAAGAGTCAACCAGCCCGTATTCGTGTTCCGGTAAATAGAGTGACATTCTTCGATCGGGTGGAAGTCTTTGAAAGAATGATATTTCCATCGCTTGTTCCGATATTGCCTGATTCTGTTCTCGTCTCATGGATGATGGAACGGTGGTGTGCTGGGGTGTGAACTGGCGTCCTGTGCGCCTACCGGCCGTACTGGTGATTCACACACCGCCCTGTGCGCTCGCGAGTTCGCGCTTCTATTCGCGCCTGGTGTTCCAAACGGAGGTTGCCGGTATTTCGAACAGGATGGCCGGCCCTGCGGCAAGAGGGCCGCGCTGTCGCCGGTTCCGGTGAACCACGGAATCGCGGAATCGGAATCACCGAAAGAGATCCTTGCGCCGCGCCCGAACGCCCTCGCGACCGATGAGGGCGAGCACCGGTTGGAGAGTCACATGCACGAGACCAAGCGGCACGAGCGCCCTGTCGGCGAAGCTCCGGTGACGCCGGCAGCACCCAAGGCCGAGCTGTACGAGCGTTATGTCGGCGGTTCTCCCGAGGTTGAACGACAGATCTTCGAGAAGCTCGCCCGCGACCTCATGCAGGTCCAGTTGAAGATCATGAAGCGCAGCGGTGCCGCCGGCATCGACCGGACCTTCCACGCGAAAGCGATCCTCGCCGTCGAGAACGCCAAGCTGCGGTTCCGCCCGGACCTTCCCGAAGACCTGCGGGTCGGCTTCGCCAAGCCCGGTGCCGAATACCCGGTCATCGTCCGGCTGTCCAACGCGAGCGGCGCCCGCCAACCGGACTTCGCACCTGATCTGCGAGGTGCGGCACTGCGGATACAGGCAGGGCCCGATCAGGCCCATGACCTCCTCATGACGAGCTATCCGGTCTCCCACGCGCGGAACGCGCGTGAGTTCGTCGCGTTCGCGGAGGCCATGGCAGGCGCGGACTCGACCCTGCGCAAAGGGGTCGCGCTGTTCGTCAAACTGCCCATGGCGGTGGGCTGGTCCACCGCCGCGCGCATGCGGCGGAACGTGACCGCGGGCACCAGGCGCAAGGTGAGCAGCCTCGCGCTCGAGACGTACTGGAGCCGCGGCGCGATCCTGTGGGGGGACGCCGGACCGGTGCGTTACCGGCTCCGCCCCGTCGCGGGCGCGCCGGCGGCACCCCCTCCGTCGCAGAGCGATCCCGACTACCTGGGGCATGAGATCTCCGCGCGGCTGGCAAGGTCGGACATCGTCTTCGAACTGTGCGTACAGCGCTACGAGGACGCCTGGCGCACGCCCATCGAGAACGGCGCGGCCGACTGGACGGAGGAGGACGCGCCCGTCATCCCGGTGGGGACGCTGACGATCCCGCGGCAGGACCTCGACACCGCGGACGCGCGTGCCATCGCGCTCCGCGTCGACCAGCTCGCCTTCGACCCGTGGAACACCACGGACGAGTTCCGTCCCCTCGGCAACCTGAACCGCGCCCGCAAGGCCGCCTACGAGGCAAGCAGCGCCCATCGCCGGGGGTACCGCTTCATCACGCCGCGGCCGAAGCGCAACGTCGTCGTCGGAGGGCTCCTCGAGACCGGATTCAGCGCCCTCGACCGCGTCGTCCCCTGGCACAGGCTGCCGACCTGGCTCGGGCTCCTCAATCTCGAAGCGTTCCGGCAGGTGCTGCGCACCCACAACCTCATCGACACCGAGATACGCGAGGCTCCACCGAAGGCCCACCCGGTGCCGCCGCCCATCGACGAGCACCTGCGGGTCAGGCGCAGTTATGACGGCACCTACAACGACCTGTCCGCACCGATGATGGGAGCCCTCGGCGCGGCCTTCGGCCGCAATCTGCCTCCCGTCTACCAGCCAGATCTCTTCGACACGCCCAATCCGGTGACCGTCAGCAGGGAACTGCTCCACCGCGACACCTTCATCCCGGCACGGTCGCTGAACATCATCGCCGCCGCGTGGATCCAGTTCCAGGTGCACGACTGGGTCAACCACAAGCGCTACCCGGCCGGGAAGAAGAGCGTCGAGGTGCCGCTGCCGCCCGGCATGACCTGGCGCAACAGCCCGGGTGGAAAGCCCGAGAAGGCCATGCGTTTCGCCGAGAACGAGGGCGTTTCCCCGGGCGGCGCTGAGCCGCCGATCCTGTTCGCCAACACCGCCTCCCACTGGTGGGACGGCTCGGAGGTCTACGGCGGGGACGAGGCCACCGCGAAGTCCCTGCGCGAGCCGGACGGCGGCGCGGCGCTGCACCTGGAGAACGGCCATCTGCTGCCCGGCCCGAACGGCATCCCGACCACCGGTTTCAGGGAGAACTGGTGGCTCGGCCTCAGCGTCATGCACACGCTCTTCGCCCGTGAGCACAACGCCGTGTGCGAGGCCCTGCGGAGCGAGTACCCCCGCATGGACGAGGACAGCGTCTACCACACGGCGAGGCTCGTCGTCTCCGCCCTGATCGCCAAGATCCACACGGTGGAGTGGACCCCCGCGATCCTCGCGACCGAACTGATCGATATCTCGCTGACGGCCAACTGGGAGGGGCCGCCGAAGAACTGGCTGACCCAGCTCGGGCTGTGGCTGGTCGACGCGCACGCGCTCACCGGTATCCCCGAGACCCTGCCCGACCACCACGCCGCGCCCTACTCGCTCACCGAGGACTTCGTCACCGTCTACCGGATGCACCCGCTGATCCCGGACGACTTCGAGATCGCCGACCACCGATTCGGCCAGACGCTCGACACCCTGGGATTCAACGACGTGCAGGGCGGCGCCACGGAGGCTCTCATCCGCAAGGTCGGTCTCACGAACTCGCTGTACTCGCTCGGCATCGCCCACCCGGGTGCGATCACCTTGCATAACTATCCGCGCGCGCTCCAGGCGTTCGAGCGGGACGGAGAGGTGATCGACCTGTCCGTGGTCGACATCGTGCGTACCCGCCGTCGCGGTGTTCCGCGCTACAACGACTTCCGTGCCGGTCTGCACAAGCCGCGCATCCGGCGCTTCGAAGACCTCGCCTCCGACCCGGATACGGTGGCACGGCTCAAGGACGTCTACCGTACGGTCGACGACATCGACACGATGGTCGGGCTCTACGCGGAGAACCCGCCCAAAGGGTTCGGCTTCAGTGACACGGCCTTCCGTATCTTCATCCTCATGGCCAGCCGGCGGCTGCAGAGCGACCGCTTCCTCACCGTCGACTTCAGGCCCGAGATCTACACCCCGCTGGGGCTGGACTGGATCAACCGCAACGGCATGAAGAGCGTCATCCTGCGGCACTGTCCCGAACTGGCCGGCTTCCTGCCGAGAACGGCCAGCGCGTTCGCGCCGTGGCGCCCGAGCACGCCCGACAAGCACGTTCCCGACGCCGGGCGCGACTGAGCGCGACTGAGGAGAGCGAGGCCGACATGTCCGTGAAGCGAGAGGTCAAGCAGCAGGGGTTGGCAGATCTCCTCTCCCGGCCACTGCTGGAGACGATCTGGAAGCGACGCACCCACCGGATCAGCCGTGGCGCGTCCGTGCCGGCCGGTTCGATGAGCTACCGGTCCCCGCATCGGCCGATGCCGCTGGAGGAACTGGAGGAGGCGACGCTCATCGCTCTCACCGGCTGCTCCGGCCTGACCATGCCGGACCGGCCGTTCGAGGACCCGCGCGACGGGAAGCCCATCATGGCCAAGCCGAACCTCAACATGGGCGGGCGGACGGCGGGCAGCCCCGACAACGCGCAGGGCACCCACTTCTTCATGATCAACGACACCGGCACCTACTACCTGAGGAAGCTGCCGCCCTCTCCGGACCTGCCCTTCAACGCCGACACGCTGGTCGAACGGGCGCGCCAGGCCAAGGTGAGGGTCCTGGACCACCGTCTCGACGTCGCCGAGGGGATGCGGGACTTCCCGGCCTACCTGGACTCCAACCGCTTCCTGTCCAACCTTCCGGGCACCACGGTCTTCCTGCCGGTCGTCGACCTCTCCCACCAGTACATCAACGCGCTGATGTACCTGCTCACCCAGCCGGATGGGGCCAGGCCGACACTCGTGGACGACCGCAACTTCTACCGGCCGGCCGGCGTGGGGAAATGGGTGAGGAGCGGGTTCCTGAACGCGGATCTCAAGCTGCCGCTGGGAGCCCTGGGGCCGATGCGTACCCAGATCGAGGCCGACCTGCTTCTGCAGAACATGATGCTGGTCGCGGACGCGATGGGGCTCGGCGCCTGGATCCACGCCGCGATCCATCCGCAGATCATGTTGGGTGACCCGAAGTTCTCCCGGGCGTACGGCCGGATGCTGGGCTTCGACTTCGTCACGCCGCGCTTCCGGCCCGCCGACGTCCTGCGCTGGCACGTACCGCTACCCAAGTACGCCGCCCTGCGCTCCCACCCGGTCGGGCTCCGGGTCGACGGAGAGCACCTCATCAAGGCCGCCTGCCCGCCCAACTTCCCTTCCATGGAGAAGGCCGTCGAGGCCGTCGTGCAGGCGAAGTTCGGTCCGGACGGCATCTACACCGATACGGAGACCTTCGCCCGCATCTACAACGGTGACTACGGGCGGCGCTACCTGGCCGAGGCGAGCGAGTACGACCAGCGGGTGGTCGACTGCGCGCGGGACATCTGCGTGTACATCCACACGACTCACGGGCGGTTCCCCGCGCATGCGGATGCCATTCACGTGCCCGGCATATGGCTGCAGACGCACCATGTCGAGTCGGAGTATTACGAGCAGTTCTTCGTGAACGGAACGACCAGCGCGCACGCCCGGCATGCCGCCCAGTGGCACGCGTAGCCGCATCCGACCGTGAGATCCCGGCGTGAATCCACCGACGGCCGGGTGTCCGGAGGAAAGGCGACCGAAGGGGACGCAATCGGGTCCATCGAAGTCCGACCGACCACGCCTCGCCTGGGAGTGATTGAGGGGGCGATATGCAGGTCTACGAAGCTCTCGTCAAGGGGCTCGAAAGCGCGGGAGTCGACACCGCGTTCGGCGGTAATGGCGAGAACATCGCCAGTTTGACGCTGGCGCTGCGGCGTTCGCGGAAGATCCGGCCGATCATGACGCGGCATGAGCAGGCGGCGTCGTTCATGGCGTGCGGCTACGCGATGTACACGAACCGGCTGGGTGTCTGCTTCGCGACGGTCGGTCCCGGAGCGTTCAACCTGTTTTCCGGCCTTGCGGTCGCACTGTCGGACTCCTATCCGGTCTTGGCCATAACAGGCTTCGTCTCTCTCGATTGGCGCGGACGCGGCGCGGTGAACGACACGTCCGGATTGAACCGCACACCCGACTCGCAGGCGATGTTCGCTGCGACGACCAAGAGGTCATACCTGCTCACCGACGTCGCCGACACGTGCGACGTGCTCGAGGAGGCCGTGAACGTCGCGTTCGAAGGGCGGCCGGGGCCGGTGCACATTCACGTGCCGCAGAACCTCACCAACCGCGGGGTGACTGTGGACAACTACCATGACGTCGGTATCGATGTGGCGCCGGTGCGGCCCGACCCGGAACAGGTCGAGATGATCGCGGACGTGCTGGCTGACGCGTTGCGAGACGGGCGCCGGGTCGTCCTCCTCGCCGGCTTCGGCGCGATCCGCAGTCACGCGGAGGCGGCGGTGCTGCGCTTTGTCGAGCGATTCCAGGTGCCGCTGGTGACCACCCTGGACGGCAAGGGGGCCATCGCCGAAACCCACCCGCTGGCGTTCGGGGTGTTCTCGGAGAGCGGTCACGCGAGTGCCTTGAAGGCATTCCGCGAGGCCGATGTGGTCCTGGCCGTCGGCAACTCCTTCAGCCAGCATGCGACCTTCGGGCTGCGGAAGGAGCTGTTCGACGGCAAGGTGCTCATCCAGGTCAACATCGCGGCGAGCGAGATCGGCAAGACCTACGTCCCTGAACGCCTGCTCGTCTCCGACGCGTGTCTGGCGATCGAGGCGATCACCGACGCCCTGGAGAGGAGGGTCGGTCCGGTCAGGTCCGCGCCCGTCGTCGGCCGGGACGACGAGGCGCGACGCATCGTGCGTCTTCCCGGCGAGATCCACCCAGGGCAGCTGGCGCAGACGATCGGCCGGATGCTGCCGGAGCGCGGCGTCGTCCTCGCTGACGCCGGCGCACATCTGGCCTGGCTGGGCTACTACGTGGACCTCGAAAGCGGCCAGAACTTCCGCAAGACGGGTACCTTCGGGCCGATGAGCGGGCACGTCAACGGCGCGATCGGGGTGAAGCTGGCCCAGCCTGACCGGACGGTCGTCGTCGGCTGCGGCGATGGCTGCTACTCGATGGCCGGCTTCGAACTGATGACCGCCGTGGAGAACGACGTGCCGGTCATCTGGGTGATCTTCAACGACGATGAGTACAAGATCGTGAAGCTCTACCAGCTCGCAAACTACGGCGAATCAGGCCTGGTGAACTTCAAAAACCCCGACTTCGCCGCGTACGCGCGAATGTGCGGCGCGGACGGCTACCGCGTGAAGACCATCGAGGAGTTCGAAGACGCGTTCCGTGCGGCATTGGCCTCGGGCCGACCCACGGTGATCGACGCCAAGATCACCCGGTGGGCACTTCCGCACTACAGCTCCTCGCCTGAAGGCACGATCCCCGGCGTCTGGGAGGCGCTCGAGAATCGGCTCCGCCATGAGTGACGCATGACGATTTCGCCGTGCGTCACCGGTCCGGGCGGCTCGGGGACGAGGGAGGGGAGGAGAGATGAAGGTTTACGAAGCCATCGTCAAGGGGCTGGAAGACATCGGGGTGCGGGCCGCTTTCGGTGGCGCCGGGGAGAACGCCGCCGGGCTGATGCTGGCGCTGAAGCATTCGCGGCAGATCCGGCCGATCATCACGCGACACGAGCAGGCCGCGTCCTTCATGGCCTGCGGGTACGCGATGTACACGAACAGGCTGGGCTTCTGCTTCGCCACGGCCGGGCCGGGGGCGTTCAACCTGTTCTCCGGGCTGGCCGTGGCGATGTCCGACTCCTACCCGGTCCTCGCCGTCTCCGGATACGCGTCGAGGAAATGGCAGGGATGGGGCTCACTCAACGAGACCTCGGGGGTGAACCGGACGCCCGACTCGCAGGCCATGTTCGCGGCCACGACCAAGAAGTCCTTCCTGCTCACCGACATCGCGGACACGTTCGACGTGCTCGAGGAAGCGGTCAACATCGCGTTCGAGGGGCGGCCCGGGCCGGTGCACATCCACGTTCCCGAGGACCTGACCGAACGCGGTGTCGAGGTCAGGAACACCCGGCCCCTCCGGCTCGACGTCGCGTCGGCCCTGCCCGATCCGGCACGCGTGGAGGAGATCGCATCGGTACTGGCGGACGCCATCGCGAGCCGGAAACGCATCGTGGCGCTCGTGGGCTTCGGGGCCGTCCGGAGCGGAGCGGGAACGGAGATCAGGCGGTTGATCGAGCGGTTCCAAATCCCGCTGCTCACCACTCTCGACGGCAAGGGCATCGTGTCCGAGGGGCACCCGCTGTCGGTAGGCGTCTTCGCCGACAGCGGCCACGCGAGTGCCTGGAAGGCCTTCCGCGAGGCCGACGTCGTGCTGTGCGTCGGGAACTCCCTCAACCAGCACGCCACGTTCAACTACCGCGAGGGGCTGTTCGACGGCAAGCTGCTCATTCACGTGAACATCTCCGAGACCGAGTTCCAGAAGGCCTACCCGCCCGACTACGCGCTCCTGTCCGACGCGCGCCCGGCGGTGGCGGCCCTCATCGACGCGCTGGAGAAGAAGGTCGGCGAGGTACCGGCCGTCGAGGTCGACGGCAAGGACTACGAGGCCCGGCACATCACCCACCTGACCGGGAAGATCCACCCGGGAGAGCTCGCGCAGGCGATCGGCCGGATGCTGCCGGAGCGCGGCGTCCTCCTCGCCGACGCCGGCGCGCATCTGGCCTGGCTGGGCTACTACGTGGAGCTCGAGGAAGGCCAGAACTTCCGCAAGGCCGGTTCGTTCGGGCCGATGGCCGGGCACGTCAACGGCGCCATCGGGTTGAAGGTCGCACATCCGGAGCGGACGGTCGTCGTCGGCTGCGGCGACGGGTGTTACTCGCTGTCCGGCTTCGAGCTGATGACTGCCGTCGAGCACGAAATCCCCGTCATCTGGGTCATCTTCGACGACGAGGAATTCAAGTTGATCAAGCTCTACCAGATCTCGGCGTATGGAGAGACCGGGCTCGTCGAGTTCCGGAACCCGGACTTCGCGGCGTACGCGCGTGCGTGCGGCGCGGACGGCTACCGAGTGGAGACGATCGAGGAGTTCGAAGACGCGTTCCGCGACGCCCTGGCCTCCGGCCGTCCCACGGTCATCGACGCCAGGATCACTCGATGGGCCGTCCCTCACTACAGCCCCTCGCCCGACGGCGTGATCGCCGGTCTGGTTGAGACCGTTGAAGCCCGCTTCCGTGACCGCTGACCGGCACCTCGTCCCATCACCGGCGCACCGAGAAAGCTTGGCCGGGACCGGCCAACGCCGTATGGCGGCTGATCACGCTGAGGAGCCGGTCACCGAAGGTGAGGCCGGTTCCGCCGCCGACGACGGCGAGCCGTACGGGCAGATGTCGTGATCACGACGCTACGGAGGACCGCGGGGCGCGGAATCAGTCATCTTCCCGGTTGGTCATGCCTGAGCGGGCGTAAGTACGATCGCGGGGTGCTGCACGGGCGAGACGGCGAACGACGAACGGTTGACCGCCTGCTGCAGGAGGCCCGCACGGGCACCAGTGGCGTCCTGCTGATCCGCGGAGAGCCGGGCATCGGCAAGTCCGCGCTCCTCGATCATGCCGCCACGACGGCCGACGGGTTCACCGTGCTGAGGGGCGCCGGTGTCGAGTCGGAGGCGGAGCTGCCCTTCGCCGGGCTGCACTTGCTTCTGCTGCCCGTACTCGACCACGTCGAAGGGCTGCCCCCGGTGCAGGCCGCGGCCCTGCGCGGTGCACTGGGCATGGCCGACGGCCCGGCCGCGGACCGGTTCCTCGTCGGCGTGGCCACCCTGTCGCTCCTGGCGGAGGCCGCGGGGCAGCGCCCGCTGCTGTGCCTGGTCGACGACATGCAATGGCTCGACAAGGCGTCCGCTGACGCCCTGCTGTTCGCCGCGCGCAGGCTCAGGGCGGAGGGCGTCGTGCTGCTGCTGGCGGCACGCGAGGAGTTCGCGCCCGCGGGCCTGCCCGAACTGCCACTGTCCGGGCTGGAGGACAGGGCGGCGGCGGCGCTGCTCGACGAGCACGTCCCCGGCCTCGCCGGCGAGGCGCGCGAACGTGTTCTGGCCGAGGCGGGCGGCAATCCGCTCGCCCTCATCGAACTGCCGGTGACCGCCGACCAGGCGCACTCCCCGCTGGGCCCGCTGCCGCTCACCCGGCGCCTGCAGGACGCCTTCTACGACAAGGTCGCCGGACTGCCGGACGGGGCACGGACGCTGCTGCTCGTCGCCTCGGCTGAGGACACCGGCGAGGTCGCGCTCATCCTGCGCGCCGCGCGCCGATTCGGCGTGGACGACGACGCGCTGGAGGTGTGCGAGCAGGCAGGCCTTGTCCGTGTGATCGGGACGACCCTGGTCTTCCGGCATTCGTTGGCTCGCTCTGCGGTCTACCAGGCCGCCGGTTTCGCTCGCCGCTGTGCCGTACACCGGGTGCTGGCCGAGGTCGGCGACGCCGAGCGGCGCGTCTGGCACCTGGTCGCGGCGGCGACGGAGCCCGACGAGCGGCTCGCCGCAGACCTGGAGAGCTCGGCCGAGCGCTTCCGCGACCGCACGGGCCACGCCGCCGCCGCGGCCGCGCTGGAACGGGCCGCCGAGCTCACCCCCGACGAGAGCGCGCGCACCCGCCGCCTGGCCGCCGCCGCGCAGGCGGCGCTCGACTCCGGCCAGCTCGAACGAGGACGGCTGCTGGCCGAGCAGGTCGCCGCACGCACCGCCGACCCGCGCCTGTCGGCGGAGATGGCCATGGTGAGAGCCGATGTCGAGTTCGAGCGCGGGGCGCTGGAGGCAGCCAGCGCCATGCTGATGGCCGCCGCGGAGTCCGTTGTCGCGACCGACCCGGCGCCGGCGAGGACGATGCTGCTGCAGGTGATCCGCAATAGCTGGTACGCCGGGGACCCGATGCCGGCCGCGGACGCCACCGCCCGGCTGGGTGGGCTCCCGTACGACAACGACCCCCGCCGTCCGGCGCCGGCCATGGCGCAGGGCATGTCGGCCCTGCTCGCCGGTCGGCCGGCGGTCGCGCTGCCCCTGCTGCGCGAGGTGGTCGAGGGCGGCAGGCAGGTTCGGCAGGGCATGCACGGCCTGCGGAACAACGCGGCCCAGATGGCGCTGCTCATCGGCGATCACAGCACCGCGCTGGACATCGCACGGTCGCTGTCCGAGGAGTGCGCCTCGCTCGGCATGATCACCTGGCTCCCGCACGTCCACCTCGTGCTGGCCGCCGCGGAGCTGCACCTGGGCCGCCATCTGGATGCGATCGCCACCGCCGCTTCGGGCGAGAGCATCGCCACGCAGACAGGCCAGTCCCACCTGGAGGCTCAGCTCTGCGGGGTGCGGGCCTGGCTGTCCGCGGCGGCGGGCGATGAGTCGTCCTGCAGGGAGCTGGCCGGGCGCGCCGGGAGCCTGCCGTACGGGGCGGCCTGGGCACAGTGGGCGCTCGCCCTCCTGGATCTCGGGCTCGGCCGCTACGACCAGGCGCTGGATCGGCTCGACTCGGTGACGAGGCATCAGGCGGCCGCTGTCCCCGATCAGGTGGAAGCCGCGGTACGGCTCGGCCTTCCTCATCGGGCGGAGCGTTCGCTCGCGCTGTTCGAGGAGTGGACCGCGGCGGCGGACCAGCCGTGGGCGCGTGCCGCGCTCATGCGCTGTCACGCGCTCCTCTCCGACGACGAGGAGAGCTTCATCCGCGCGCTGGCGATGCACGAGCGGCCCTTCGACCGCGCCCGCACCCAGCTGCTCTACGGCGAATGGCTCCGCCGTGAGCGGCGCAAGCACGACGCCAGGACGCCTCTGCGCGACGCGGCCGAGACGTTCGAGCGGCTCGGCGCCCGGCCCTGGGCCGAGCGGGCGTGCGGTGAGTTGCGTGCCACCGGCGAGACCTTGACGAGGGCTCCGGGGAGTGACCTGCTCGGACGGCTCACACCTCAGGAGCTCCAAGTGGTACGGCTGGCCGCGACGGGCGCCACCAACAAGGAGATCGCCGCCCAGCTCTTCCTCAGCCCACGCACGGTCGGCCACCACTTGTACAAGGTCTACCCGAAGCTGGGCGTGACCACCAGGACCGAGCTGGCCGGGCTCAGCCTGCCGTGATCCGCGAAGACGCCTCGATGAACGGACCGGCCGCCGCGACAGCCGCGACAGCCACGACCGTCGTGATCACATCAAGCATCAGGACGTGGCCTACTTCATCATCGTGGCGGTCATCCGCTCGCGGATCGGGGGCACCGCGTCGAAGAAGCGGAAGAGCGTCTTGGTGAAGGCCCGCTGCAGCGAGCCGGCGCTGACACCCATCTTCAGATTGCGCATGGCCAGGGCGACCGCCTTGAACGCGTAGTCACGCATCTCGGCCTCGTAGCCACCGACGGCTTCCACCAGCGACATCGTGCCCTTGGTGTACTCGACGAGGTTGCGGGACAACAGCCGCGCGTCGAGGATCGCGGTGTTCGCGCCCACGCCCGCGGTCGGGGGCATGTTGTGGATCGCGTCACCGATGAGCGTGATGTTGCCGGTCTCCCAGCCGTCGACCGGGGTCGAGGTCTTCAGGGGGAAGATCGAGATGCTGCCGAGGTCACTGCGCGCGATCAGCTCGTGCAGCCGTGGGCTCCAGCCCTCGGTCGCCTCGAAGGCGACCTGCCGCAGCTCCGCGCCGTCCATGCGCTCCAGCTTGTCCCTGTCGCCGAGCCGCTCCCAGGTGGTGACGAGGTTCCACATGATGTAGTCAGAGGTGTTGTCCATGAGCAGGCCGTCCGCCGGCTCGCGGGCGACCGAGCTGCGGGAGCGGAATTCGTGCGCGGCCATGAACACCGTCTTGCCCTGTGGCCCGAACAGGAAGCCGGAGCCGGCGAACAGCTGGGGTGGCAGCAGGCTACGCGTCTCCTCGTCGAGGGGTACCTTGGCCGACACCGACAGGGCGCCGGTGTCCAGCCGCTTCGCCTGCGGCAGGAACTGCTCACGCACCCGGGAGTTGACGCCGTCGGCGGCCACCAGCAGGTCACCGTCGGCGTGCGTGCCGTCCTCGAAGTGCGCGCGTACCCGCCCGCCGGGCAGTGGCTCATAGCCGGTGAACGTCTTGCCGAAGTTGACGACGTCTTCGAGACCGGACAGCAAGACCTCACGCAAGGAGATGCGGCTGACGGACTTGAAGCTGTCGATGTAGTGCTCGGGAGCGTTCGCATCGCCGATGACCAGCAGCTTGCGCATTTGGTCGTCATAGAAGCCGAGCGTGGTGTTGGGCTTGCCCGACGTGGCGACGAAACGGTCGTACAGCTCAGGCGGCAGGCAGTCATGAAGGGCTCTGCAGCCCTTGGGCGTGATGTGGATGCGGTAGCCCTGCAGCCGGTCGTCCTTGGCGCGGTCACGCTCGTAGAGCGCGACGCTGACACCGGACCTGCGCAGACCTTGGGCGAGCGTGAGCCCACCGATCCCACCACCGATGACCAGCACACGGAACGGCATGGTTTTCCTCCTGCGAGACGAGGGTGATCCCGACCCCCTTCACGCTAGGAAGCCGCCGGAATCGTGGAATCAGTCATCCGACTGGGGTGCGACACGTGTTTCCCTACCTTGGCTGCTCAGCCGGCGCACACTGTGCGGCGCAACGCTCGGCCGAGAACATCTGCGGCGGTCGCGGCAAGACATAGCTGACCACATTGCAGAAAGGGCTCTCATGACCGGACAAGGTCCCCCATGGTGACTGACACGCTTGACGCGGTGGACGATGCCGGGACCATCGCGCGCTCTCTCGACGACCCAGAGGCGTTCGCGCCCCTGTTCGACCGCTACAGCACGATGCTCTATCGGTACGTTTCCTTCCGGCTCGGCGCAGAAGTCGCTGAGGACCTCGTCGGAGAGACGTTCCTGATCGCCTTCCGGAGGCGTGGGTCGTACGACCTCTCCTACCGCGACGCCCGGCCGTGGTTGCTCGGAATCGCGACCAAGCTCGTCACCCGGCACCGCAGGGCCGAAGTGAGCCGCTATCGCGCCCTGGAACGGCAGGCCCCTGTCCAGACCGTCGACGGGCCGGAGGAAGCGGTCACGCACGACCTCACCGCTGAGGGGTCACGGCCGGCTCTGCTCCACGCGCTCGCGCAGCTGTCGCGAGGCGACCGGGATGTGCTGCTCCTCATCGTCTGGAGCGACATGACCTACGAAGAGGCGGCCCGAGCACTCGACATCCCGATCGGCACGGTGAAATCGCGGCTCAACCGAGCCCGCCGCAAGGTGCGCGACGCCCTGGGCGGCGTCAACCCGTTGAAGGAGGACCTCGATGGATGAGCTGAAGACCCTCATCAAAGAGCTGGAACATCAGCCTCCCCAGTCCCTGGCCCGGCAACGGCTCCGGCTTCTTGAAGAGGCCAGGACCCGCAAGCCCCGATGGAGGCGGTTCCTCCTCCCCGGTCGGGCAGCGCGGGGGCTTGCGCGAACGCGAGGACTGTCAGGACTGTCAGGACCGTCAGGACTTCGCGGACGACGACTCGCGCTGACCGGCGCCCTGGCGGGGATGGCCTTCGGGGCAAGCCTGGTCGCCCCGACACTGATCGGATCCACAGCACCCGCCTACGCGGTGACCGAGAATCCAGACGGCACGATCACCGTCGAGATCAGGAACAGGTTCTACATCAAGGACTTCAACGAGAAGCTGGAGACGGAGTTGCGCGCCTTCGGCGTCCCGGCGGTAGTGGACGTCGTGCCGTATGGCAAGAAGTGCAAGGAACCACGCGCTCGATACCGGCCGTGGGAGGAGACCCAGGACCTGACCAGTTGGAACCCCAGCCCGGACGCACTCGGATTCACCCTCCACCGCGACCAGATCAAGTCCGGCCAGACTCTGGTGATCACGTACTTGCTCAGTGACGACGACGCCTCCTCCGCCGCGCTGCGTTACGAGGTCGCGGACGGCCCCGTAGCCGCGTGCCAACTGGAAGCAGACCCCGACAACCTCTGATGGCACCCGAACCGCCCGCGCGAGTGATCGTGCTGCGGTGCCGCACCGTGGCGAACGTCGACTCGATCCAAGGGGAGCTGCTGGTGCTCCCTCTTGCCGGGGAGGTGCCTCCCTCGCTTTCGGGAGTCGGCGCCCGATATGCGGTGGCTACGGTCGCAGCCATGGTTGATTCTTTTCGCCCACGACGCTGGCCGGCGTACGCGGTGGCCGTGCTGTTCCTCGGTTACGCCGCGGGGAAGGCCGCCTTTGCCCTGCAGGCCCGGCTCGGGTTTCCTGGCGGCCCGCCCGTATCGGCCGCCGAGAGCGCCGGCTACTTCATGGAAGCGGCCACGGCACAGTGGCTCGCGACCGCGTCTGGCGTGTTGGGTGCGTGCGTCGCCGTCGCCACGGTCACGGCGCTGGGGCGCAGGGTGCCGAGGATGTTGATGCTGCTGGTACTGGTCGGCATGCTGCTGGCCGTCGGCGGCGGCGCGGGGATCATGATCGTGGATGGGTTCGTCGGCATCGGTGTGGGCTGGCAGTGGTACCACGGGGTCCTCGGGGTCGTCGTGATCGGGCTGTTCCTGGAGATGATCCGGTCCTACGCGGTGGCGACGAGACGTGTCGCGGGATGAACGGGCGTGGGGCGCGTACGGGGCGGCGGCGTGCGCGGTGGCCTACGGATCGATGAAGCTCGCGCAGGCGCTGGGGGCCAATGCGCTGGCCGACAAGGACCCGCTGCCCCCGGAGCTGCGCGAACGGCTGCTCGCGCGTGATCCGCTGTTCGTGGCGAGCCACTGGGTGCTGGCGGGTGCCGCGATGGTCGGCGTAATCGTCGCGCTGGCCACCGTCCGCCCCCGGAGTGCGGTCGTCCCGCGACGGCTGCTGCTCGCGATCGCCTGGACGCTGGGGGTCTTCATGATCGCCCGGTCGATCGGCGTTCTGGGGTTCGGCTTCGCCGGTGACGTGCTGCTGCTGACCGGGGTCCGCCCGCCACCCGTCGAGCACGCCGCGCTCGCTCGCAACCTGGCACGCTGGGATCTGCTGCTGTGGTCGCCGTTCTTCCTGCTCTGGGGAGTGTGCTGGACGATGGCGGGATGGCGGCTGGGCAGGCGCGGGCCCGCTCGCCAACAGGAGGCGGAACGTCGGTGACTCCTGGCTACTCGGGTCGAAGTCGTCGAGAAGATCGCCTGATCAGAGGCGGTATCCGGTTCCGGAGATTCCAGAGGCGTCCATGGTCGTCCAGGGCTGTTGTCAGCCAGTACGGGCCTCACTGCGCCGCCATTCGCACCAGACAACGTGCGACTCAAGCCGCATCAGGCGGGCGGCATCGGCCAGCAGAGTCCAGAACTCGGTCGGCTGGGGGTGCGAGTCACCGAGATCCTCAAGCAGGAGAAGGGCCATCTCCCATTCGTCGTGTTCCAGGTATTCCAGCACATCGGCCACGCTGATGCCGGCTTCCTCGGTTCGGAAGTCAGCCGGACAGAACTGGGCGGCCTTCAGAAGCAAGGCATCCTGGAACTCCACAGCCTGATCGTGGCAGGCTCTCGAACTCTAACCCTACGGATTAAAAGCTCGATCTCGCGCTGTTCTGGATAGTTCAATGCAGGTCAGGAGGCATGTGTGGTTCCCCTTGAACGCCCTTGGACGGCATGGAACTGCAACGGAAACTGCAACTGGCCACGGCAGTGCAGCGTCCGTTGATCAGCGCGGTGAACGCTTACCTAGAGCCGCCAGCAGAATGCCGACTGGCGTAGTGACGGCCATCAGCGCCAGGAAGGGCAGCATATCGATACGGATATTCATTTGCGGTTGGTAGGTGCTCATGTACCACTCGTCAAGGGCAGCCAGGAACCAAGCCGCAGCCGGTAACAGCAGATAGTGAGAGCCCGGTCGTGTGCAGCGTAGGCCCAGGTGGAGCGCCGCAAATATCAACCCGCCGAGAGTTAAAGGCAGAGTCTGATACAGCATGCCGATCACGTCGTAGATCATACATCTTCCATCCTGGTAGATTAAGCGGAGCTGTACCAATATAGGCTGAAATCGGCTCTCTTGATGCTCGACCTGACATGTAACATCATCTGCCTGCGACGATTCCGGACCTCATCTTAAAACCATCAGTAAGAGGTACCTCTGACGCGAGAGTGCAACACCTCGAACCAGTCGGCGGCCATATCTGTTTCCGTGACCCGTCCGATGAGCGCCAATGCCGAACTAATGCTCTCGTCCGGTTCCACGTGATTTTCGTGGACTTCTGGACCGCTGATTTCAAAGCGCAGCCCCTCCATCATTCGGTCGAGTGCGTATGGATGACTGCCGACCCGGTCGTCGGGCCACCTGGGGTCGAAGGCGACGACCATGCGCTTGTCGCGGGAAGGCCGTTGCCTGTAGCTGTCCCACTCAAGAGGGCCAATACCGGGCGGGAAGAGCCTTCTCGCGGTACCGCCCCGCTCCGTCTGGCTCAACGAACCATGCGTTCCGGTCAGGAAGGACGCTGAGCACGTCGTGGAGTTGGGTGCCTACGTAGTGAAGAGCAACGCCATCCTCGGTCGCGTGGCCCGGTGGGAGTTCACCGAGGGTGATGAGTTCCCGGTAACGCTCACGCCTTGGCTGGTCGCCGAGGTCGTCGTGGACTCCGTTGCTGAACGGAAGGAAGCCCAGTCCGTTGTCAACGGCATCGAGATCGTCGCCGAAGGAGTCGGTGACTCCGCCCAGGTGCCAGCACAGGCTCCCCGCACTCTGTCCGGACAGCACCACCCCGGCTTCCCAGCACTCCCGCAAAATCTCATCGACGTGATGCGCGCGCCACACCGCCAGCAGGTTGACCACGCTCCCACCGGACACGAAGATCACATCTTGGGCGCGCAGATGAGCCCGGACATCGGCCACATTCGGCCTGACGAACAACTCCAGATGCGACAGATCAGCATTCCCAAGCGACGCGGCGCGCTCATACCAGCGAGCGATGTA
This sequence comes from Microtetraspora sp. NBRC 16547, assembly GCF_030268965.1. Lineage (GTDB taxonomy): Bacteria > Actinomycetota > Actinomycetes > Streptosporangiales > Streptosporangiaceae > Microtetraspora. Next base: position 41,933 of record NZ_BSSE01000016.1, read on the forward strand.
CTCCCTGGAGTCACCGACTGCCGTGGCGATGAGACACACCCGGGGTCGCCGCATATCGGCAAGCTGCACGGCCTGCCATAGCTGGGAACCCATCCGCTCCGGAGGGAAGCCGTCGGGCGGGTACAAAACCCCCGAGCACGCCAGAATCTGCCGTTCTCTCACCACGAACACATGATCGTGCCTGGCGGAGGCCTCTCACAAGAGATCTTGAATCTTCCTGCACGATTGATCGTCAGGCATGCCGCCGAGGAACGGGGGTCCGGATTGTCGATCGCTCCCAAGCCCGTACGGACCGTCATCAGGCGATGGTAAGGGCGGCATACGAAAGCGCTCTCTATTCGTTCCGAAACGCAGCAGGTGAGACGGATAAGCGGGTGCTATTCCGTAACTCGCAGTGGCAGTATGCCGGTGTGGATGCGATCTTGTGTGCGGCAGGCGATTTGTTGAACACCGAGCTGTTCGATCCGGTCGATCTGGGGGGCAGCACGCGCAGCACCGTGTTGCGTTGCCGGGTGGCCGGCGGCGGCTGCGTGATCGTTAAGTCGTTCTCCAGTGAGCTGGAGGGCCTGCGTTCCTTCGCGTCTGAGGCGGCAGGACTCTCGCTGCGACTGGCCGGCCCTGAGCTACTGGGCGTGGACCCCGCGGTACCGCTGCTGGTGATGGAGGATCTCGGGGGTGCCCCGACGTTGGCGGATGTGTTGCTCGGGGACGATCCGGAAGCCGCCGCCACGGGCTTGGTGACCTGGGCCCGCGGGCTTGGGCGATTGGCTGCCGGCTCGGTGCACAGGCGCGCCGATCTTGTGCGTCTGCGCGACCGCTATGACAAAGGCGTGCCGTCCTGGGAGGACGAACCGTGGATCGAACGGAACTTCACTGACCTGCTCACGCTGCTCGGCGAGGCCGGAATCGATGCGCCGGAGGGACTGGCCGAGGAACTGAATGGGATCGGAACGGCGATCGGGAAGGAATATCCGGCGTTCACTCCGGGAGACACCTGCCCGGACAATGCCCTGCTCACTTCGGAGGGCCTGCGGCTGATCGACTTCGAGGCCGCCTGCTTTCAGTCGGTCTTCCTGACGGCCGCATACTGCCGTATGCCGTTCTCCACCTGCTGGTGCGTCTTCGGAATGCCGGCTGATTTGGCGGACGACATCGAGCGCGCCTTTCGCACGGAAATCGTGACGGCATACCCGGTGCTGGCTGAGGACCTGGTGTGGCAAACCGGGATACGGCGGGCGATCGCCGTCTGGACCGCGGACGCGACGGTGGCGCTGCTGCCGCGCACTCTGGAGGACGGGCCGCTTCACCGGACCCGCCGACCGGTTCCGACGAGGCGGCAACTGCTGAGGCATCGCTGGGAGGTCGCGAGCGCACTTGAGGAGTTTCCAGCGTTCGCGGAGACGATGCGGCTCCTGCTGCGGGAGGTTGCCGGACGGTGGGGGGTGGCCCCGCTGCCAAGGTATCCAGCCTTCGCGGATTGAGAGGTCGTCTGAGGTCCGGCGCGCAGGAGAAGCGATCTGTGGGCTGACACCGCCGCTTCCATGAGGCGGCGAACTCTTGATCATCCTCCATAGGCGTCTACGCACAGCCCAAGATCGGCGTCTTGGAACGCATCCCCAGGATTCACCCACTGTCGACCCAACCTTTGGTCTCCTCTCCGGCGTCGGTAACGGTTGAGAGGAGTCACGTTGGACCGCAATGACAGCTTCCGTGAGTTCGTCACGGCGCATCAGCAGTCGCTGATGCGCACGTCATACCTGCTCACGGGAGACGCCCACCTCGCCGAGGACCTGCTGCAGAGTGTTCTGCTCAAGGTGCTCCGACGCTGGCCCAAGCTCTCGCGCATCGACAGCCCGGAGGCGTACGCGCGCAAGGCTTTGCTGAACCAGCACATCTCGTGGCGGCGGCGCCGGGCAAGCACCGAGCTCCCGAGCACCGCGCCGCCGGAACGGTCCTACTCAAGCGAGAACTCCACGGTCGTACGGCTCGCCGTGCGCCAGGCGCTCATGCGGTTGCCTCCGCGGCAGCGGGCGGTGATCGTACTGCGCTTCTACGAGGACCGCACTGAGCGCGAGACCGCCGAGTTGCTCAACTGCTCGATCGGCACCGTGAAGAGCCAGGCCCACGACGCGCTGGCCCGCTTACGCGGTCTAGCGCCCGACCTGGCGCCGAAGTTCGTTGAATTGGACGACATCCAGGAGGCGCACCGATGACCTGGCTACGGGGAGTGCTGAACGACCTGGCCGACGACTCTCCTGAGGTAGACCTGGCCGAACAGACCATCAACATCTACGAGCGCAGGCGGCAAACCGGCATCTCACTGGTCGCGGCCGCGCTGGTGGTCGTCACCGCGCTCGGCGCGACAGCCGTCGTACGGCTGCTGCCCACCCAGCCGGACGCTGCGACCAGCCCAGGTATGGTCGCCGACCTCCCAACCCGGGGGGTCGGCCCGCTGAGCTACGCCTACAAGACGTTCTGCCAGCCGGACGACGGCAAGGCCCCGCCGCACTGCAGGGAGGGCGGCTGGAGGGTGGTCACCCAGACCGGCGGGACCTACCACGTGCCGCAGGCGCTTCCCAGCCTCAGCGCGTACCGCGGCGTGGGACTGCGGGACAGTCCACTGGCGATCAGCCAGGACGGTCGCAAGATCGCTTACTACAGTGCCAAGGAGAGCACCTTCGTGGTCCGCGACCTGGCCTCGGGTGAGCAGCTGACGGCGCCGACCAAGATCCCGGAGGCGTGGCTCGGCAGCATCTCCCACCTGCTGCTGTCCGGCGACGGCCGCTTCCTGGCCTTCACCAAGAACCCGGCGTTGAAAGATCCGGCCATGCTCATCGACATGCGCGAGCGCATGGTCCGACCCCTGCCGAACGGCTGGAGCCCCATCGGCCTCTCAGGCGACGGCAACACGATCACGCTCGCGGAGTACGCGCCCAAATCGCGGCTGCAGACGATATCGAGGCTGTGGACGACCTCCACGGCAAGCAACGCCACCACCGTCGACCTGTCACAGAGCTACTTCTTCAGCCCACTCGCCCCCGACGGAAAGACCGTCATGGCGATCGAGAATCGCAGCACGCCCTCCGATCCCTGCCGTAAAGGCGACCTCGTACGTCTCGACGTGCGGACGGGTAAGGCGCTCCAGACGGTCACCGTGAGCGGTCTGCCCGCAGACGTCCACCAGATCTCATTGCGCACGTGGCTCAACGCCACCGAGGTAACAGCCCTGACCACCCCCACCCGATGCAGGCCGGCGCCCGAGCAGGACGACCCCGGCCCACTCAAGGAACAGGGAGACCCGCCCTACGTGACCATGACCGCCTATGCGGTGAACATTAAAACCGGCAAGGCCCGACAAATCGCCACCCACACCGCGCAGAGCTTCTTCGACATCGTCCTCCCCGGCCCCACAGGGGCATTCTGACCTTCAGGCGGGGGAGGAGCGGACCGAACACGGGCCGATCCTCCCCACGGCGTTCGGCAATCCGTCGCAAGATCACATGCTGGTGCGCAATCAACCAGGACGATGCCGCTGGAGATCCCGGATGCGTTGGCGCGGGGAGGAAGATCCGCTTTGTTCCGGTCTGCGGCCTCCGGAACAGCGATGCTCCAGCAGGCTTCGAAGACCGGGAATCCATAATGGCAAGCCTGCTGCAAGCGGGCTTCGCACAATGGCTGGCATGAAAGCCTCCCCCGCCGGACGCCTCGGCGTGCCCCTCCGGCTTGCCGCCGGCGCAACCCTCGTGCTCCTGACCATCACCGGATGCGGTGCCGGCGTTGACACGCTCCGGAACGATCAGCCCGTTCCGGAACGCGTAATCAGCACAGCGACCGCCGAGACCACCCCGACCGCCGAGACCGCCCAACCCACGGAGGACAGCGAGCCGGCCAAGACCAAGACCGAGACGGGCGACCCGACCCAGGCCCAGACGGCAGTGCAGCCGGGTGGAGCCCTCGTTGACGGCAGCACCGTCGCGGCCGAGCTCACCCGCGCCGGGCAGAGGGACAAGTTCACCCTGGACCTGGGCGATGCGAGGGAGTTCTACGTCACCGATATGGCCGGCGACGACATCCAGTTCCAGGTGTTCTCCGAGGTCGACGGCCAGCCGGTCAGCCCGTCCGGCACCGCTCTCAGTTGGGGCACATCGGTCGTCAAGTTGACCAAGGCGGGCAAGCACCGGCTGGAGGTCTTCGGGAACACGAACGTCATCGGGCCGTACAGCTTCAGGATCGCGACGGTGAAGGTCCGCACGTTCCCGGCGACGATCGGCCTGAAGATCGGCGAAGGCAGCCCGCCCGGCGCGGGGCGGCTGGACGTCCCAGGACGCATCGACCGCTTCGAGTTCGACGCGGACGGTGCGTCGGCCATCAAGATCCTCGGTGGGACCGGGGCGTGCACGGTTATCGAACTGGAGCTCACAGAGGCCGCAGAGAAGAACATCGCCAGTCCACGGCAGCCCGTCCCACTCTGCGGATACGAGTTCGACATCCCGCTCTCCAATGGAGACGGCCGGTACGCGCTCGTGGTCAGATCAGGCACGGCGAAGACCGGGGCCTACTCGTTCCAGATCGCGCGGGCGGGTTGAGCCTTGACCGGGCGTCTGGTCGTGGTGCCGAGCGTGGTCACGTGCCGGTGCCGATCCCGCGTCAGGACCGGCTCAGGCTCCCGTGATACTCCAGCGCGCCGGCGCCCTCCTGGCCCACGAAGTCCAGCGTCGCCGGGTCTTTCAGGGTGAGGGTCATGTCTCCACCGACACACTGATTCCGCTGTACGCGGGTCAGGTCGAGCACGTTCCCGGTCCTGACCTGGGTCAGCATGACCTGCTGCTCGCACGCACCGACCCGCCACGTCCCTGTCGGCTGGTCACGCAGCAGGGTGAGCGTGACGTCGGCGGTCTTCTTCCGATCGTCCTGCGAGACGACCTGGCCCGTCCACGTTCCGGCGAACGACTCCGGGACTCCGCGGGCCGAGGGCGGCGTCGATGGTGCCGCGGAAGCCGGGTGCCCCTCGGAGTCACTGCCGCTGTCGATGCCGCTTCCGGTGCTCGTGCCGGTGCCGGTGCCGGTGCTCGTGCCGGTGCTGGTGCCGGCCTCCGGCCGCGCCGCGCCGTCGCCGGAGGAGCCGCCGAGTGTCCCTGTGCCGTACAGCACCGCCGCCGCCGCGAGCACCGCGGTGACGCCGGTGACCGCGATCAGTACGGCACGGCTCCGCCGGGACGCCGTATCGGAACCGCCAAGCCGGTGGGTGGGGGCAGGGCCGTACGCGGGGCCGGGTGGACTCTGGGTCTGGGACGAATCGGTGGGGAGCGGTCTGGTCGGCGCGGGACCGGTCGCGACCGGAACCTGATCCGCCGCGCCGCTCCAGTCGGAGGGAAGGTAGGCGGTGGGCACGGGCCCGACGTCGGGGACCGTGACGGTGGAGGCTTCGGGGTCGACCAGGCGGATCATGAGCGCCCGGGCGGAGGGGCGTACCTCGGGATCCTTGGCCAGGCAGACGGCCAGCGTCTCCCGCAGCGGCGACGGAACGTCCGTGAGGTCGGGCTCCTCGTTGAGGATCCGGCCGAAGACCGCGGCGACGGTGTCGCTGCCGAACGGCGCCCGCCCCGTGGCGGCGTAGACCATGGTCGCGGCCCAGGAGAACACGTCCGCCGCGGGCGATCCGTGCACACCCTTGAGCTGCTCGGGAGCCATGTACGGCGGGGTGCCGGACAGCGCCGAGGGCATCGTGCTCGCGTCGAGCAACTGGGCGATGCCGAAGTCGACCACCCGTGGGCCGCCCGGGCCGAGCAGCACGTTGGCCGGTTTGAAATCCCGATGGATGACCCTCGCACTGTGGATGGCGGTGAGTGCGGCAGCCGTGGCGACCGCGAGGCGATCGAGGTCTCCCTCACGCAGGGGACCTTCGTCGCGCACCCGATCCTGCAGTGAGGGACCCGCGATGAACTCGCTCACGATGTACGGGTCTGGCCGGTCGGTCTCCGCCGCCCACACCCGGGCCGTGCAGAAGGGGGCCACCCGCAGTGTCGACTGCAACTCCCTGGCCAACCGGCGGCGCGAGGCGGGATCCGCGCCGCTACGAAGTACTTTGATCGCCACCCGCTCGCCGGACCGGCTCTGCCCTTCGAAGACGATCCCCTGCCCGCCCTCGCCCAGGCGCCCGACGACCTCGAACTCTCCCAGCACGCGCGGGTCTCCCGGCTGCAGCGGGCCAGCGGGCATCGGCTCCTCCATGCGCGGTGATCTCTTCACAGTAGCGATGCGAGACCCGACCCACCATGGTCCTAATCAGGGCGATGGCCAAGGAACCGGAATGGCAGGGGCTCGGGCTACTGGCGCTTCGCCGCGGCGGCCACGAGACATGGGAGTCATCCGTGTTGGCAAAGGTCTGGATGATCTAGGAAGCAATAAGGTCCGCACCCAGGTTTTCCCTGGTCAAACTCGATCTGTGGCTTGCGGAGAAACCACGCCTCCCCAAAGAGATGCGCGACCTTTAGAGGTCGGGTGTCAGGCCCGACTGGGAGAACACCACAGTGGTCGGTGGCGACGACGTGTATGACCAGTTGCGCGCTCTTAAGGCCGATCAGAACCTGGGCATCACCGGCAGCGGGACGCTGGTGCGATCGCTGCTGGCGGAGGGGCTGCTTGACGAGCTGCACCTGTTGGTAATTACGCTGATCCACAAAGGGCGCTCGACATCAAATTGTTACGTTGAGCCGGGCTCCAGGGCCCGCCGAATTGAACGCCCACTACTAAATTATGGTCAGCTATGGTGACCGCATGAGCCCACCGCCGGATCGCGGAAACTGGCGGCGCGAGGATGCCATCGGCCGATTTTCGCGCCAGATCGATCGTGCCCGATCGGGCGCGCTTGTCAGAGGCGTGCGGGGGCGCCCCGCCGTGCTCGTTGAAGTGATTGTTCTGCTGCTCGGGTTTCTGTTCTTCACGTACTTTCACGCCCTCGCCGGCAAGGACATTGCGTCTGCCACCGCCAACGCTCTTGCCCTGCAGTCCGTGGAACGCGCCCTCCACGTGGACATCGAGCAGATGGCGAACGAGTGGCTCACCGAACATCCGGCCCTGATCCAGCCGGCGGTGTACTACTACCGCTTCTACTACGTCGTGCTTGTCGGTGTGCTGCTATGGGTTTTCGTCTGGCACGCCGATATCTACGTCAAGGTCCGCCGGACCCTTCTCGCGATAATCGTCCTCGTTCTGCCGGTCTTCTGGGCGCTGCCCATGTCGCCCCCGAGGTTCGCCCTGCCGGGTGTCGTCGACATCATCGCTCAATACGACATCCTGGGGAGCCATCCCTCACCGGGGGCCGGGAGCGGCCAGAATATCTACTCGGCCATGCCCAGTCTGCACGTGGGGTGGTCGGCGTGGTGCGCGTATGCCGCGTGGTCCGCGCTCCGGGCCTCTCACCCGCGATTGGCGCTGTTGTCGTGGGTGTTCCCGCTCGGCATGGCAGCAAATGTGCTCGTCACGGGAAACCACTACGTGCTCGACATTGCTGGAAGCGGCGTGTTGCTTATCGCCTCCATCGCTGCCGCATCAGTGTGGGGCCGCCTCGTCGAACGATGGCGCAGGGCGAGATCCGGCATTCGGGCTTAAGACTGCACGCTCAGTGGTCCTGGGCGCTAATTCATTTCCTCCCCTGCAAACGGGCTCGTTCGGCCTTCGCTCCCCGTCAAGATGCAGGCTAACGCCGGTCACCGCCAGCCGGTATGCGCGGGTTGCGGGGGGAGTCTGATCATTCTGTGCTTGTTGAGTCTATGATTCCCATATGTCCCGATCTGCTATTCCGCCTCTGCTGGTCCTCGGTCTCGTCGCTGGCTGTGGGGTGGCCCAAGGCGGCAGCGCGGACGGCATCGTGTTTTCGAAGCCGGAGGTCTCGGCGTCGGAGAACATCCAGGGACGTTGGTGGACGTGGGCGGCCTCCGAGGACGAGAGCACGAACCCTGTGATGGACACGACCGGAGAGTTCTGCGAACGAAACCAGCCAGAGGATGTGTGGTTTCTCGCTGGGACCTTCGGCGGTACCTATCGGCGGACATGCAGGGTGCCCGTGGGACGACCGGTGGTCTTCCCGCTGGTGAATCAGATTTGTACCGAGGAACAATGCAGGGAGTTCATGGCCACGGCGACGGGCAAGGCGACTCTTGATGGCAAGGTGATAACGCCAGAACGGATGGAAGGCGACAACGTCGCCGTGACGGGTGTAGCGGGTAATCCTCTGACCGCTGAGGAGGGAACTACCACCTCCTACGCTTGTGGCGTCTGGGTGCGCCTCCCACCGCTGAAGCCCGGCCGTCACAAACTGACCATTCGCGGGTCCTCCGGCGACTTCCGCACGGGCGTTGACTACACGCTCATCGTCCAGCCCGCCCAGCAAGCATGAGTACACATGAAAGTTCGGCGAGTGGTAAGCAAGGCTCACCGGCTACGACCCTGCCGGCTCCTGTGTCGGCTTTGCCCACAACAAGGATGACCATCTGTACCGCGTGACAGTGAGGCGCGGTACAGGCGGGAGTTTCGGCGATGCCGTGACTCGGTCGGCGGTGACCAGCAACAACTGGTCCCCACGCACACAGCACCTCAGGAAAGATCCGTTATCGTGCGTTGCGTAGCTTGAGAATGTATGTCGCAGTAAGCGCAACGGCACGGTCTTCGTCATGTGACAGATCTGCGAGGGCACGTGATGCCGTGATCCCCGGGATATCGGCGAGCGCCTGTGTCAGCCGTCGACGTGCAGACGATTCAACGGTGCCGTGGGTGAGGCAGTCGACGAGCCTGGTGGCGATCTGATCCGCCAACGCGGGATCACTTGCCAGGGCGCTCAGTGCATCGGCTGCATCGACGTCGTTCGTCCCCTTGACGATCATGTCGACGAGCGTCGGGACCGCGTCGGCTACTCCACGTGCCCCGAGTGCCAGAGCTGCACACCTGCGGACCACGATGTCGGCGTTCGTGAGGGCGTCCTGCAGCAGTGCGGTCGCCTCACCGTTCGAAATCTCGGCGATGGACTGGATGGCACGTTTCCGCACCTCGGCTACTGGTGAGCCGAGGCCCTCCGCCAGCGGTGCCAATCCGGCATCGCCCGATTGCGCCAGAGCCCATCGAAGGGCTCCGGCGACGTTCGGGTCCGTCTCGCTCAACGCTGCCTCTACCAGGGCTTCCACTGGCACCGGAACCTCTTCGACTGAGGACAAGGCCGCGCGTTGGCGCTTCCCAGCGCTCTCCGACCCCAAGGCCTGGAGGAGCGCAACGATCTGGAGGACGTCCTCCCAGTCGGCGGGTTCCGCGGCACCGACCCGACGGAGTCGCGTGAGCAGCTCCGTCTCACCCGCAATACGTTCTCGCGTCTGGCGGATGAGGTCGTCGACGAGCTCCGAGGGCGTGAAGCCGGGATCATCCAGCGCGCGCCCGACTTCCCGCAGCGACAGCCCCAATGACCGCAGGCTCTCGACATGGAAGATTCGCCGGATGTCCTCGCTGGAGTACTCGCGATAGCCAGCCTCGGTACGACCCGTTGGCCGCACCAGGCCGAGCGAGTCGTAATGCCTGAGCATGCGGGCGCTGACCCCGGACCGTCGTGCCACATCACCGATCAACACTGCCTATCACCTCTCCTGGCTGGTCGTGCCGAGGGCCACGATGCGCTTCGCCTCCTCGATCGCGAACTCGAATCCGGCATCCGGGTTGCGCAACAGCCGTTCCGTGGCGATCGCGTGCTGACGCACGCGAGGGTCGAGATCCATCATCGCGGCGCGCAGGGTCGGCATGATCGCCTCACCGAGCGCGATCAGCGCCCGGCTGAGGCTCAACTGCGTCTCACGCTCGCCGCGCCCGAGCTGTGTCGCCAACACTCCGGCCAACTCGGGTTCTTCACCTTCGGGCACGAGTACGACCGCTGCTCGCCAGGCGCTCCGCGCCACCTCGTCGTCGGCGTCGGTCAGAAGCGCCCGTGTGATCGCCGGCCACGCTTGCCGATCCCCGATCTTGGACAGCGTGTGCAACGCCTGGCTTCGTGCCTGCGCACGCTCCGAGCGGAGTTCATCGATGAGCTTTGGGACCGTCATTGATGATGAGTGGCGGGTGAGTGCCCACGTAAGCATGTCGCGCACGTAAAAGTCGGGCTCGATCGCGCATCGTTCGATGAGCTTGTCGATGAACCGCGGGTCTTGGGTCGTGCCGACCGCCAGCGCTGCCTGCAGCCGCACCGACGAGCTGCTGTTCTCCAGCCCCTGGAGAGCTCGCATCGTGTTCGTGTCCTCTTTCGGCATGGTCATCGGGACCTCCTTGGCTGCAGTGAAGACCTTGTCACTGTGTCAAGGTCAAGCGGGGCCACGCAGAAGAAACTGGTCCTGAACAGCTTGTGAGCTGCAACTACAGAGAGCGCCGAGCGAACAGAAATGGACGAATTTCGATCACTCTAGTCCGCGAACGGCCTGGATGATCTAGGAAGCAAGAAGGCTCGTTCCCAGGTTCTCCCTGGTCACGGGCCTTCTTTGTCTGGCGCGGCCGGGAGGACTCGAACCCCCAACCTTCTGATCCGTAGGGAAGGGCAGGCCCCTCTTTGATGGCTCGCCGCCCTGCTCGACCGGTAGATACGGGCCGGTGAGGTGTGATCGCGTCCCCACCGGACCCACACGAAGCCCGAAGCGCCATTCGGAAGATGACCATCTTGTGCGCTTGATCGCCGGCCAGCAGGTTGATCCGGTCAGGCTTCCGCCTTGGTGAACTCTTGAACAATTCATGACCGAGCTGTTACCTTCACCAACCAACCCTAAAGGTTGGTTTCGGGGCGATTTCGGGCTTTCGGAATCGGGGCCAGCCAGACCGCGGCGATGGATGCCGCGGCATCACCGTTCAAGGAGCAACGCATGCAGCATTCCCTGCCCAAGCGACGCCTCGCGGCCACCGCCGCGGCGTTCGCCATGGTGGGTGCCGTCTTCCTTGGAGGCGCGACCGGCTCGGCCAGCGCGGCCGCCACCGACGAGCCGACGTCGACACCGGTCAACGTGGACATCCCCGACGGGATGCTCATGAGCTACGTCGTCAACGCCCGAATCGCCAACCCCGGCCAAACTCGTCTCGTTGAGCGCGCGGTCGAGGCCGCCGGAGGCGTCGTCGTCCAGTCCTGGCCCCAGATTGGCGTGGTCGTCGCCCACTCCGACCGCGCGGCCTTCCGCGCGAACGTCACCGCCGAGGGGGGCAACGCGGTCGCCTCCGTCGGCGCCACCCGCACGGCCGGGGTCTCCGAGGGGACGCCGACCGACCTGGCCCCGCCGTGGGGCCCCGGCGCCAACGGGTACAAGAAGGGTGCCAAGAAGCCGGACAACGGCGACATCCCGTCCGACCCGCAGCCTGGCGAGGGCCTCGACCCCAACGAGGGCGTCCAGTGGGACATGCAAATGATCAAGGCCCCGCAGGCGCAGGCGATCTCCGACGGCAACCGCAACGTCCTCGTCGGGGTGCTCGACAGCGGCATCTCGCCGACACACCCGGACCTCAAGGCCAACATCGACGTCGCGAACTCGGTCAACTGCACTAACGTCGGCCGTCCGGACCAGACGCCGTTGGCTTGGGGCCCGACGACGAGCGACCACGGTACGCACGTCGCCGGCACCATCGCCGCCGCCCGCAACAACATCGGCATCGTCGGTGTCGCGCCGAACGTGCGTATGGCGTCCGTCAAGGTCGTCAACAACGACGGCTTCATCTACCCGGAGTACGCCATCTGCGGCTTCGTGTGGGCGGGCCTGAAGCACATGGACGTCACGAACAACTCCTACTACGTCGACCCGTTCGAGTTCTGGTGTGACGACCAGCCCGACCAGGCCGCCAGCAAGGAGGCCGTCCGGCGCGCCGTGAAGTGGGCCACCGAGCAGGGCGTCGTCCACGTCGCTGCGGCGGGCAACTCCAACTACGACATGGCCAACAAGACCGTGGACAGGGGCAGCCCCAACGACGCGCCGAGGCCGACGGTGCGCACGATCAACAACCGCTGCAACGACATCCCGGCTGAGTTCGAGGGTGTCGTGACGGTCGCATCCCTGCAGCGCGTGGGCACCACGCTGGACAGCGTCCGGTCGTCCTTCTCCAACTACGGCCTCGGCAAGATCGACGTCGCGGCTCCCGGCTCGTCGATCTACTCGACGACGTGGAACACCCGGACGGGGGCCGACGGCTACGGCACCAAGAGCGGTACGTCGATGGCGAGCCCGCACGTCGCCGGCGTCATGGCGCAGATGAAGTCGGCGCACCCGTCCTGGTCGCCTGCCGAGATGGTCAGCGAGCTCAAGGCGCGGGCCGAATCCAAGCCGTGCCCGCAGAACACCGCGGCCTGCGTCGGCACCGTCGACGACAACAGCTTCTTCGGCGCTGGTGTCGTCGACGCACTCGCAGTCATCAAGTGAGCTGACCCTGGTAGCACCTAAGTGACACCACCACGCTGGGCCTGCACCGTCATGACGGTGCAGGCCCAGCGCCATACGGCGGCCAGGAGTTGGACCGGTGTCCTCCCCACGCCCGTGGGGGTGAGCCGCGGCGGCGCACCTGGCCGATCAAGCAGGGCGGCCTCGCTGAGCCATCGTGCGTCGTGGCCGGGGCCCAGCGCGCCTGGGCGGCCTGCCGTACGGCGTGCGCCTGCCGTTCCAGCGCCCGCCTGGCCGCAAGGTCACGGGTTTGCGCGATCTTGGCTCCAACGCGCCCCAGATGGCCGTCTTACGGCGACCCCATCAGCGCACGCGCCGTGCTGCGGGGATCCCTCCTTCGGGGGTGTCGCGGAGCAGCCAGACGGGGTTGGACAGAGCGAGGACGGTCCCCGTACGATTCCGCACCTCGACCCTCACGAACCGGGGCGCGGTGGTGTCGATGGGCAGGTCGACGAAGCCCTTAGTGCTCCATGCGGCTGAGGACATCTCGGTGTAGGTGGTGCCGGGTTCGGGCTTCGACGGTCCGGCGAGGTCGACCGTTCCCTGCACGATGCGCACGACGCTGTCGGCCGGAAGGCCGGTGAGGATGGCGCGAACGGTGCGGGTCGCGGCGGTCGAGACGGTAACGGATCCCATGGGTGCGGCTCCGTCGACCAGCAGGTCGATGATGCCAGAGAAGCGCGCGGGGTCGCCGAAATAGACCTGGCCCGCGGACAGGCTGGTGAGCAGGTCGGCCAGTTCACGGGTGGGCGCGTGCGCCCACGTGACGAAGTTGGAGTCCTGGCCGAGCCAGTTCTGGCCGGAGTGGTCGTCGCTGACACCGGTGCCGGTGAGGAAGATCCCGTTGCGGGAGCAGACGTCCCAGAGCTGTGAGTGCCGGTCGAGGTCGACCCCGCCGCGGCTGGGGTAACCGACTTCAAGGATGTCGCAGCCCATGGCCCGGTCGGCGAGAACGGTCTTCGCGACGGACGCGCGGAGTGCGTCCTGCTGGGCAGGCGGGAGTTCGGCAGGGTGAGAGGTGCCGAAGGGGTGGTTGTAGGAGGCGAGGCCACCCATCGATTGGATCATCGAGACGACGGCAAGCCCGGCCGCGGGGTTGGGGTCGGCGACCGGCCCGGATTGGCTGAAAGTCGGCATGGTGATCTTGGGGCCGAACCAGTTGACGTGCGTGGGCTTGACGAGTGAGACCTCGAGGCCCTGGTACTGGCGCACCGCGGGGAACTTCGCGGAGTAGCCGGCCATCAGCGCCGCCTGCACCTGCAGAACGGCGTCATCCGAGCGTGCCGGGCGGGAGATACGCAGCAGGTCGAACCACCCGTCGGCAAGACGTTCCTTCTCGCTGACCGCACCCAGGGTCAGGGCCAGCATCGCGGCGTCGCGGCTTTCCAGGTCCGGCCAGAACCGCGCGATGTCGTCGGCCGGAGACATCCGCAGAGTGGTCCACTGCCCTTGCCTCGCGGGCAGGTGCACCACGGCGTTCAGCCCTGTGCACGTACGGGACTTGCCCTGGGTGCCATCCACGATGTAGGTCAGCGTGTACTTGCCCGCAGGCCGGCCAGCCGTCGCCGGTCGCCAGCTGGTGGTGACCACCACGGCGAGGTAGGCGTGTGGCGACACCTCGGCGGGGAAAACATCGACCTCGATGGTCTGGTCGTACAGCGAACGCTGCAGCACGGTGTTCGTGGCGCTTCCCGAGATGCGCACCGCCGCCGCGTCGCGGCCGGTGGAGGTCGCCGAGAGCCGCACCGAGCCACGCGTGGACGCGTCGCCGGGGGAGGCCATTGTTTTGTCCCAGAGGACCTGGGAGGAGGCAAGGGTTCCTTCGCGCTTCTCGGCCCAGGAGCACGCCACACCGTTCACCTTCTCCGATGGGCCGTCCATGTGGATCACGCCGGGGTAACCGTGCTCGGCCATCCGGAAGTCGTGCTCGGTCCACCACATCACGTCGATGCCACTGCGGGTCGCCTGCTCGAGGTGGCCCTGCATGCTGCCGGCGCCCTCGCTCCAGGAGGCGTGGATATGCATCGCCATCGAGATCGGACGAGCGGCGGAGCCGTCCGTGGTGGCAGCCGCAAGCGCGGGCTGAGGCCCTAGCGCTAGACGCCCAGCTCCAAGGGCGGTGACCGCCGCAGTCGCCTTCAACAGATTGCGCCGTGATAGCGGGCTCATCATGCTCCATCCTCGTGATACGAATCACGACAAAGGTGTTGTATATGGATGAAGCGGACATGGCCGTTCGAAGAAGCACATCGCAAATCGGGGGAAACGCGTGTCCTGCCCCCGGGACAACTTCACTCCCGGTACTCTACGGAACCGCCTTCATGAGGCAGAGCGCCGCATTGGCGGGGTGTCCACGCATTGGGGCGTTGGTATCCGACCGGAACGATGGCGGAGCTTCTGCGTGAAGTCGTCCGGCGTGAACTTGCTATGCGCGAGGAGTGTCAGGCATTCGTGCTGCGCATGAAACGTCGCTTCTCGTGAGTGTCGTGTTCGAGATTTGAATCGTCCGTATCCCGTCGTTCACGGTCATGCCAGGTACAGGCAAGCCGCAAAGAGCGGTGTGCGGGCCGATACCACCCCAGCCAACGCCCGCCGCCCCGACCGGAAGCACAGGACACGCGATGGCCACGCCGGCCTCGATCAGCCGGGAGTTCGCCATCGGCCAGACTCCCACAGTCATGGCCCTGGGGGATCAAGGCAGCGAGGCGGGCAACGCGAAGGGTGGGAAGTGGTCGGGGCCGAGGAATGAGACGATCTCGGATATATGTTCGCCACGCAACGTGAAAACGGTGATCGACCAGGCGACGTGCGGTCCGGTAGCGTCGCCGCCGACGTAGAACGCCACGGCGGGCTGGCCGTTCGCGCTGGTCGCAAGAGCGCCAGCTTGGGCATCTGGTCATCGGGACCTGCACGGCAAAGTCGATCACGGTTTCCAAGCCGTGATACCAGTGCGCCAGCGGCGGCATCGGCATCCTTGGTCAGCAGCGCCACCAGGGCGTCGGCATCGCCGTGTTCCAGCGCCGCCGCGAACCCGGCCGCGAGCCTCCGCACATGGGCATCGCCGATCTTCCGCAGCGCCTGCTGCTGGGTGCGCGAGGGAACCTTCTCCGCCACGAGCTTTCGGGCCCGCGCCAAGGCGGAGTTCACCGACGTGGCCGAGGTGCCCATCATGGCGGCGTTCTCGGCGGCGGAGAAGCCGAGAACGTCGAACAGCAGCAGCGCGGCCCGCTGGTTGCCCGGCAGGTGCTGCAGGGCGGCGACGAAGGCGAGTTCGACGGACTCACGCTGCTCGTTACGTGCGTCAGGTGCAGGCGGGCCGTCGGTCAGGCCCGCATCGGGGTAGGGGCCCAGCCAGGCGGTATCAGCCAGCGGGGCGGCGTCGAGTACGGCTCGGTCACTGGACGGGCCGAGGTCGGTGGGCAAGGCACGCCTACCGCGGGATTCGATGAGATCCAGGCAGGTGCGGGTGGCCACGGTGTAGAGCCACGAGCGTAGCGGGCTGCGGCCCTCAAACCGCGCGAGTCCCCGCCAGGCGCGCAGCAGGGCGTCGTCGGCGTCGTGGGTTGAACCCAGCATGCGGTAGCAGTGGGCATGCAGTTCACGGCGCAGTGGTCCCACCAGGCGGGCGAAGGCGGCATCGTCCCCCTGGCGGGCCCGGGCCAGGTCGGCGTCCGGGGCGCCCGGTACTGCCGTATCTGGTGAGAGTTCGACAGAAAATTCCCGCACAAGCGACGATTTTGCCCCCACAGCGGCAGTCCGAGATCGAGGCGCTCGCCGGCCTCGCTGAGGAGGCCGCACGGTGAGCCGCACGCACCCGAAGGGCCGCCACCGCATCGGCATCGAGCAGACGGGAGTCCCGCGCCGTTTCTGGGACGGCCAGGCGCGCGGCGCGGCCCGACGCCTGGACGAGCGGTGGCAGGGCTGGATCGTGATGTACGGCATGGGCAGTCGGCCTGTTCCACGCGGTCGCCGCCTGGCCGGTGCCGGAGCTGCTCATCCTGTCCGCCGCCACGGGGGCGAGCTGGAGAAGCTGATGTACGAGGCCGAAATGGCGTTGATCCGGCGCGAGGCCCTCGGCCGGGCCACGTCATGAGCACGACGCCCGGCCGTTGCGCCACCATCCACACCCGCGCGGTGCGTGCCCGCCGTCCACCTGGGCCCGCACCGCGCTGGCATGTCCGCCACTGCCGACACCGCGACCGCTACGTAGCGAACCTGAAACATTACATATAGTTGCTTTTTGGCTGGTGTTGACACAGTCGGGCGGGAACTCGACATGAAGGGGGCGTGAGTATCCACGACACGGGCCCGCCGGTGCGGGAGCGACAGTTCACTGATCTCTTCGCGGCGACCTATCCAGCGGTTCTGCGTTTTGCCGAGCGTCGGGTCCATCTGAGCCACGCCGAGGACATCGCAGCCGAAGTGTTCGTTGTGGCCTGGCGCCGTCTCGAAGACGTCCCGACCCATGCGGACGACGCACGCGCCTGGCTGTTCGGCGTCGCCCGCCTGACCCTGATGGCCGGCATGAGAGGCGAGCGGAGACGACAGGCGCTGGCTGTGCGCATCTCCGAGGACCCGACGGCTCACGGCCACGTCGGAGTGCTCGACGCCGATCTGGTTGCCTGGCGAGTCGATCTGGCCCGGGCGTGGTCTCGACTGTCCGCGGTACATCAGGAGGCGCTGGCCCTGACCGTGTGGGACGGGCTGGACGCGCCCCGGGCGGCCCGGGTTCTGGGCATCTCTCCGGTCGCCTACCGCCTGCGCCTGAGCCGTGCCCGCAAGGCCCTGCGCGCCCATACCAAGGCCTTGCCCCAGACGCCTACCACCCGGGCAGCCACCGCCACGCCCCGAGGGAGTTCGACATGAACAACACCAAGACCACGCTCACCAACGGCCAACTCGACCAGATCCTTGTCAGCCTCGATGCGGCCGTGACAAGCCCCGACCTCGTCACCGGCTCTGACGCGAAGGCGCAGACTGTGCTGCGTCGGGCGCTTTCCGGGGCCGGCGACCAGATGTCCGTCCCGACGGCGACGCCCTCGCAGCCCCGACGGCGGCTAACGGCGGCACGACGAGCAGCCGCCTTCGGCGCCGTCGCAGCCACCATCACCATCGGCTTCGTGGCCGTCCCGCCCTTGTTCGGCGGCGGTCAGGCGTTGGCCTGGTCGGCGACACCACAAGCCCTGTCCACAAGCGCAGCACGCCAGGCCGAGGCGGCGTGCGTCAAGGCAGTCCTCGACGACCACAGGCACGCCAAGGACGTGGACCAGTCGAGGATGCGTCCGGTGATCATCGAGGCGCGCGGTTCCTTGGTCCTGGTCTACCTGACCGATCGCGCGCCAAGCCCGAGCGAGTCGACGTGCTACGTGCGCGACGGGTCGGTCGTGGGAATGTCTGGCAGCCTCGCGACTCCGCAGTCACCCCCAGAGCCGGCCGTGGCGCCGAAGTCGGTGCTCGTCGCCCTGGGAGAGGTGATGAGCACGTCCTCGGGCAGCATCCGAGGCGTCCGCGGGCGCGTCGGCGCCGATGTCATCGGTGTCGTCTTCGACACCGTGGCCAAGGGGCCGGTGACCGCGACCGTCCGAGAGGGACACGTAGCCGTATGGTGGCCCGACGCCCCAACGACCGAACAGCAGGAGAACGCGGCGACCACACCGGAGATCCGCGGCGCCACCCTGACGCTGCGCGACGGGTCGACCCGGAAGGTCGGCGTTGAGGAACTCACGGGCCGTACAACTGAGGAGCTGACTCGGCCTGCCTCGGGCGGATCCGCCTAACCGCGGGCGTTGACCACCGCCAGGACCACAACCGCGACGGTGGCGGCGACGACCAGGGCCAGGCCGTCAAGACGACGCGCCAGGCCCATCCCCACCAGCAGCAGACTCGGACCGACACGCACCCGGTAGCGGCGGCCGCCGCCAAGACGCTCGACCCGGCGGTCGCCGCGGGGGCCGCCGCGCAACAGGACCCGGGAACCCGAACAGATCCGGCCCGGATCGGGTGGACGTCGAGCGGATCCGCGGAATAGCGGGAGGGGGCTGCGGTCCCGCCCGCATTTCGCGGCGGTGGCCTGGTGTGCGTCTTTGGGGCCGGCAGGGGTTCCAGCGTCATGGCGCCGCGATACCTTTCACGATTCGCCGTAGATCATGTGCGGGAGCGGTGACCACGATGGCCAGGCCGAACTCTGGAGTCCAGGTGAACTTCCGGCTGGGTGTGGAGGCCCCCGTGTCGAGCAGATTCCCTTGTACCCCGGCGATGGTCGCCGGCTTCGGCTCGCCTCTGGACACGCTGCTCCACCAGGTGGCGCTCGGAACCGCCGCGCCACGCTGGATGGAGACAGTGACGGTGTCTTCGCCGTCCGGGCCGATCCATCGCCGGGCGGTGGAACGCCAGCGTGCTGTCATGGCGGTCTCCACAGGACCCGGCCGCAGATCTGGACCAGCGAGGGAGATCTCGATGCCGTCGAGGGACTCGCCCTGCCCTTCGGGAGGCGACTGGATGCCCTCGGCGATCCGTACCAGGTCCCCCTCCGGCAGGTGGTCCCCCCGGACCCGCACGCCGATTCCCGGCTTGACCAGCCACAGCAACACCCGGCCTGCCTGTCCGGTGGCTCCCACGTAGGCCGGCTGGCCGTGCACCGAGGCCGGACGCACATCGGTCAGAACCTCCTGCGGCGGTCCGGCGGCACGCAACTTCTCCAGTGTCGCCGCGGCCCGGCCGTATACGACCTCGATGGAGACGCGCTGGCCGGACTCACCTTGCCAGAGCCGGGTCAGCGCGTCGAGATTCGCGCCGACCGTTCCCGAGACCCACATGCCGGCCGGCATGTGCGTGATGCGGAGTCCGGCGAAGGCGGGACTCCAACCGGCCACTCGCAGCCCACCGGCGATTCGGTCGCGCTCTCCCTTCAGAGTCGCCGAGACCGTGACTTTCAGTACAAGGCGGTGGTCAGCGACCCACATGGCGCTGGTGCCGTCGCCGGACAACACCGGATCGTTGATGGATCGCGGCTCGACCGGTGAGTCGACAACATTCATGGCCATGATGTCCATCGCGTCGCGCATGACGCCGTCCGTGCGGTAGGCCGAAACCTGGACGAAATCGCTGCCGGCCTGCCATCTCAGCGCCTCACCGCGCAGCCGGATCTCTCCTTTGACGTCTTTCTCCTGCGCCCGCAGGCGTTGCGGGGCACCCAGCCCCTCCGGGATGTAGCCGATCCGCACGCCATCCAGTTCCGGGGAGGCGGCGACCGGGTCGGGCCGGGTGACGATGTACGGCGACACGACACCGATCGCCACCAGCACGGCGGCGGCGGCCGCGGCGACACTCGCCGCCAGTCTGCGCCGCCTTCTGCGCAGCGCCACTCGGGCCGTCACCCGTACGGCCAGTTCCGGCGCCCCCAGCACTGGCTGGGTCGCGTCGATCATTCCCTGGCGTAGTCGTTCCTCAATATCGCGCACTGTTCGCCACCTCCTCACCCAGCAGCGCCCGCAGGCGTTTCAGCGCCTTGGACATCTGGCTCTTGACCGTGCCGACGGAGCAGCCGAGCATCTTCGCGGTCTGGACCTCAGTCATGTCATCCCAGAACCTGAGCACCACCACAGCCCGCTGACGGGGTGGCAACGCCCGTAACGCGTCCATGACGACGTGCCGTAACTCGACGTCCTCCCGCGCGGCGGGCAGTTCGGGAGGGGTATGCGTCGGAATCAATCGCATGATTGCCAGACGCCGCGCCCGGCTGATCGCTAGGTTGACGATGATCCGCCGGATGTAGGGCTCGGGGTCGCCGCCACGGCACAGCCTGTCCCAATGCAGACACGCCCGCTCCAGCGCGGTCTGCAGCAAATCTTCGGCTTCCCCAAACGAACCGCAGGTCAGGTACGCCGTGCGCAACAGGCTTGTACTGCGGGCGGCCACGAACTCCGTGAACCCGTCCGTATGCGGCGTCACTGAACGCCCTTCGAAATCATGACCCCATACACGCACAGCACGCCGCGAAGGTTGCCTTGGTCTCCCAGCTCCACCGCAGGAGGGAGAACACGTGATGGGGACCCGGCATGCACCGGGACCGGACGGCGAGCGCGCAGAAGCCACCGACCCGGTGGAGACGGGAGACCTCGCTGAGCAACGTTCGGGAGAAGACTCCCCATACGTCGCGACTCGTTGCCCTGGCAGTAACCCCTGCGGTGTCGGTGCAGGCGCCTGCCCGCAGCCGCTCAGCGTTCCTGCTGTGCGACCCAGGCCAGCTATGGACTCGCAGCCACCACAAGACGTCTGTGAGGGGCGGCTGGTGTATTTCGCTGCTGTATAGGCACGAGAAAGGCCCCCCGAGATGATCCCGGAGGGCCTTTCACCTGCTGCGCGGCCGGGAGGACTCGAACCCCCAACCTTCTGATCCGTAGTCAGATGCTCTATCCATTGAGCTACGGCCGCTCGCTGACGTCAGTAAGCATAGCGGGTTCTGCGGCGTGCTCCGAACTGGAATTGCGGCGTGCCGTCCTGAGTCCGCTCCGGCGCGCCGCCCTCACGCCTGGCGCCGCCGTACGGCCGGGCGCCCCGGGCCTGGTCGGGTGCCGTACGGCGGGTGCGGGAACGGCGATGTGGGCAGGACAAACCGGATCACAGATGTGAAGGAACCGGACGGGGAAAGCCACGGAGGAGCCGGAGAACATGGGCAGGGCCTCTCGTGGGCGCAGCCGCGTCGTTTGAGGACACGGCTGAGGGCGCGGTCACGCCGAGGTGGAGACGCCGACGCCGCCCCGCGTCTCCGCGCCGTATCGCTCCAGCTCCTTGGCCAGGTCCAGTGGCCTGACGCGCGCGCGGCCGGCGAGGGTCTCGTCGTCGATCAGGTTGAGCGGGACCAGCCAGGACACCTCGAACTCCAGCCCGTCGGGGTCCTTGGCATAGAGGGCCTTGGTCGTGGAGTGGTCCGACGCGCCGGCCAGGGCGCCCATCTCGCTCAGCTTCACCGCGATGCGCTGCAGTTCGGCGAGCGTGTCCACCTCCCACGCGAGGTGGTAGAGCCCGACGGTCGAACGGCCGGCGGGGGACGGCCCCGCCTGCGGGCCCAGCTCGAAGAGCCCGAGGTCGTGGTCGTTCGCCGAACCGGACGCCTGCAAGAACGCGGCCCCGGGGCCGCCCATGACGACCCGGAAGCCGAGAGCCTCCTGATAGAACGCGACGCTGGCCGAGACGTCCCTTACGTACAGCACCGCGTGATTGAGCCGCTGAACCGGCATGACCCCTCCTAGATAATTGAACTCTCAATCATTCTACGCGACGCGGCGTTCACGGAAACTGTCGGCGGCAGGTCGTACGGTGGCCTGCGGACTGGAGCCGACGGAGGGGGCGTTTCATGATCGCTGACCGGGTCACCCAGGAGCGCGAGGCCAATCTGATCCTGTTCCGGGTCGTCCACGAGGTGGCGGTCCGCCATGCCGGGCAGCCGTTCCACGAGGTGCTCTCCATTCTCCGGCGGGCCCTTCCCTCCGTCCCCGGCCTGGACGAGCCGGAGGTCCGCCGCATCGCCGAGCAGATCAGCGTCGGACGCGATCCCTCGGGTCTCTGATCCTCAGGACCAGGCGGTCCGAGCCCCGGCACGCACTCGCCGAGCCCCGGCACGCAGTCTCCGAGGCTCGGTACGCAGTCGCGCCCCGCGGGTTTCCGGAAGGTGGGCGGCGCCGGGTCAGGCGTTCAGGAGTGCGGCGGGATCCGCGATGACCTGCTGGATGACCTGACCGGCCGCGCCGAGGGTGGCCGCCTCCGTGCCGAGCCGGGACACCTCGACGGACGGCACGACCTCCCGCATCTGGCCGAGCCGGGCAGTGAGCGTCTCGGTGACCACGCCGCCGATCCATGGGAAGAGCGGCGCGTAGATCCCGCCGAGCACGATCGTGCCCGGATCCACGAGGTTGACCGCCGAGGAGAGGGCGATCCCGAGCGCCCAGCCTGCCCGCTCGCAGGCGGCCAGCGCGTCCCTGTTGCCCGCGTCGAGCTCCCGCAGGAGCTCGGTGACCCCCGTGCCGTGTCCCGCGCTGTGTCCCGTGCCGTGTCCCGTGCCGTGTCCCGTGCCGTGTCCCGCGCTGTGTTCCGTGCCGTGTTCCGCGCCGTGTTCCGCACTGTGTTCCGTGCCGTGTCCCGCGCTGCGTTCCGCGCCGGTGAGCAGCCGCTCTTCGGGTGCGGTTTCCGGGGGCGCGAGTCCGGCCGCCGACAGTAAGGCGTCCTGACCGGCGTACCTCTCGAGGCATCCGTGTCCGCCACAGCGGCAGGGCGGGCCGCCGGGGGAGACCACCACGTGCCCGAGCTCTCCGGCGAAGCCGCGGAATCCCCGGAAGAGCTCACCGCGCACGATCAGGCCCGCGCCGACGCCGATCTCGCCGGATACGTGCAGGAAGTCCGGATGCCCGGCGCCGAACCACAGCTCGCCCAGCGCCGCGAGGTTGGCCTCGTTGTCCACCCGCATCGGGAACGGCATCCGCAGCATCGAGAGCAGCGGCACGTCGCGCCATCCCAGGTTCGGCGCGCTGTGGACGGTGCCGGTCGCCAGGTCCACCGTCCCGGGGACGGCGAGCACTCCGCCGACCACCCGAAGCCCTGTGTCCACAGCTTCGTCCACAACTGAAAGCGCCAGATCCTGCAGGATCGTGATGACATCCCCAGGCGAGCCCATCCGGTTGTCCACAGGCTGTGTACGGCGGAGCCGTACCGAACGGGTGAGGTCGACGACGTGCGCGGCGAGGTAGTCGACGTTGATCTCCAGGCCGATCGCCGCGATCCGCCGGCCGCTGACCCGCACCTCCATGCCGGGACGGCCGCGTTCGCCGGCTCGGACGATGCCGGTCTCGATCACGAGCCCGGCCTCGATCAGGTCGCCGACCAGTTTGGACACCGTGGTCTTGGCCAGTCCGGTGATCTCGGCGAGCGCGGCGCGCGTCACCGAGCCGCGCGTGCTGACCTCGCCGAGGACGAGCGCCAGGTTGCGCGCGCGCATCGCGTCGTGCCTGATCGCCTGTGTCATCACACCCACTTGACCTGTCGCACGGCGAGCAGACCCACTTGACCTGCCGCCTGGGACGCCGGATATTTAGTCCATAACTTAGACTAATTCGGAGGCGCCACGTGTACTCACCTACCCCCGAGGACCGTTTCACGTTCGGCCTGTGGACGGTCGGCTGGCAGGCGCGCGACCCGTTCGGCGATGCCACCAGGGCGGCGCTCGACCCGGTGGAGAGCGTCCGCCGGCTGGCCGAGCTCGGTGCGTACGGTGTGACCTTCCACGACGACGACCTGCTCGCCGTCGAGCCGGACCGGGAGCGGGCGATCGCGAACTTCAAGCGCGCGCTGGCCGAGACCGGTCTCAAGGTCCCGATGGCCACGACGAACCTGTTCACCCACCCCGTGTTCAAGGACGGGGCCTTCACCAGCAACGACCGCGACATCCGCAGGTACGCCCTCAGGAAGGTCATCCGCAACATCGACCTGGCCGCCGAGCTGGGCGCGACGACGTACGTGTGCTGGGGCGGTCGCGAGGGAGCGGAGTCCGAGGCCGCGAAGGACATCCGGGCCGCGCTCGACCGATACAAGGAGGGCCTGGACCTTCTCTGCCAGTACGTCGTCGACAAGGGCTACGACATCAGGTTCGCGATCGAGCCCAAGCCCAACGAGCCGCGCGGCGACATCCTGCTGCCCACGATCGGTCACGCCCTGGCCTTCATCAACGAACTGGAGCACTCCGAGCGGGTCGGTCTCAACCCCGAGGTGGGTCACGAGCAGATGGCCGGGATGAACTTCGCGCACGGCATCGCCCAGGCCCTGTGGCACGGCAAGCTCTTCCACATCGACCTGAACGGCCAGCACGGGCCGAAGTACGACCAGGACCTGATCTTCGGCCACGGCGACGTGAAGAACGCGTTCTTCCTCGTGGACCTGCTGGAGCACGGCGGCTACGACGGCCCGCGGCACTTCGACTACAAGCCGCTGCGCACGGAGGACGCGGCGGACGTGTGGGACTCCGCCGCGGCCAACATGCGGACCTACCTCATCCTCAAGGAGAAGGCCGCGGCGTTCCGGGCCGACCCCGAGGTCCAGGAGGCCCTGGCGAACTCCCGCGTGACCGAGCTCGCGCAGCCGACCCTGGCTCCCGGCGAGACCTACGAGGACCTGGCCCGGGACGATTTCGACCTGGACAAGGCGGCCGAGCGCGGTTTCCACTTCACCCGGCTCAACCAGCTCGCGCTGGAGCACATTCTCGGAGTACGCGGGTGAGAACCCTCGTCGCCGGCGTCGACTCCTCGACGCAGAGCTGCAAGGTCGTGATCAGGGACGCCGAGTCCGGGGCCCTGGTCCGCCAGGGCCGCGCGGCGCACCCGCAGGGCACCGAGGTCCACCCGGACCACTGGTGGGCGGCGCTCCAGGAGGCGATCGAGCAGGCCGGCGGCTTGGACGACGTCGCCGCGCTGAGCGTCGCGGGACAGCAGCACGGCATGGTCTGCCTCGACGATTCGGGCGAGGTCGTACGGCCCGCGCTGCTGTGGAACGACATCCGCTCCGCGCGGGCCGCCCGGGATCTGGTCGAGGAGCTGGGTGGCCCGGAGCGATGGGCCGAGGCCGTCGGCAGCGTCCCGGTCGCCTCGTTCACCGTGGCCAAGCTCCGCTGGCTGGCCGAGCACGAGCCGGAGAACGCGGGGCGCACCGCGCGGGTGTGCCTGCCGCACGACTGGCTCACCTGGAGGCTCGCGGGCGCGCCGGACACGATCACGACCGACCGCGGTGACGCGTCCGGGACCGGCTACTGGTCGCCCGCCACCGGTGCCTACCGGACCGACCTGCTGGAGCTGGCCTTCGGCGCCGTCCCGGCCCTGCCCCGCGTCCTCGGTCCCGCCGAACAGGCCGGGACCATCGACTGGACTGGGCTCACTGACCGGACTGGGCTCACTGACCGGACTGGGCTCACTGACCGGACTGGGACCATCGGCCAGGCCGGGACCGCTGGGCGACCCGGCCCCCGCGGCCCGGTACGGCTCGCGCCCGGCACGGGGGACAACATGGCCGCCGCCCTCGGCGTGGGGGCGCGGCCGGGCGACGTCGTGGTGTCCATCGGCACGTCGGGTACGGCGTTCGCCGTCGCGGACGCCCCGTCGAGCGACCCGAGCGGCGCGGTCGCGGGCTTCGCGGACGCCACCGGCAGGTTCCTGCCGCTGGTCTGCACGCTGAACGCGGCGCGGGTGCTCGACGCGGCCGCCCGCCTGCTGCGCGTCGGTCCTGACGAACTCGACGATCTCGCCCTGCAGGCACCTCCGGGGGCCGGCGGCCTGGTTCTCGTGCCGTACCTGGAGGGAGAACGCACGCCCAATCTCCCGGAGGCGACCGGCTCGCTGCGCGGGCTCACGCTCGCCACGGCGACGCCGGCGCACCTGGCCCGAGCCGCGGTGGAGGGCATGCTGTGCGGGCTGGCCGACGCCCTCGACGCGCTCGGCCTGGACCCGCGCCGGGTGCTGCTGATCGGCGGAGGCGCCCGCTCGGAGGCGGTACGGCGGATCGCCCCCACCGTTTTCGGCCGGCCGGTGCTGGTGCCGGAGCCGGGGGAGTACGTCGCCGACGGGGCCGCGCGGCAGGCGGCCTGGCTGCTGTCGGGCGGCACGGAACCGCCCGACTGGGCGGTGGGCCACCCGGTCCGCTATGAGGGCGCGCCGACCCCCGGCCTGCGCGAGCGCTACGCGGACGCCGCGGCCCGATCCTGAGTGACCGATCTCGACCCACCCGCCCCTGAGATGACCCTGACGCCCTCTGGGGCGGCATCAGGGGCGGGTAAGGAGTTCTCCGGATGGTCGGGACGGCTCTTTCACGAGATTCTCAAATCATGGTCAAGAGGCTCTATCCCGTGCTCGCTTGCGGCGGCATCATGATCGCCGTCGCCGCGGCCGTCGTGGGGCAGATCGATCCGGACCCCTACCTCGATCCGATCAACCTGACGCTGAGCGACTACGCCGTGCTCGACAGGAGCGGCGCCACCGAGGTGGCCATGGTCGTCCTCGGCGGCAGTTCGCTCGCCCTGCTTGCCGGGATGCGTGCCGTACGGGCGCCGGTCTCCGGCTGGCCGGAGCGGCTCATGCTCGTGTGGAGCCTCGCGCTCGTGGTGGCGGCGACCGTTCCCACGTCGGCCGTCTCCGAGGGGATGACCTGGGCGGCGCAGGTGCACCGGTACGTCTCGGTGGCCGCGTTCGTCAGCCTGCCCGCCGCGACGGCGCAGCTCGTGGGGAGGTTCGCCGCGGACGATCGCTGGAAGCCGGTGGCCCGGCCGGTCGAGTGGCTGACGCTGGCCTCGGGCATCGGGCTCGCCGCGATGACCTATCTCGCGCTTCCCGGCCAGGGGCTCATGATCGGTCTGGTGGAGCGGTTTTTCTTGACCGTCGAGGTAACCATTCTTGGGGTGCTCGCGGTAAACCTGGCGCGGCTCGCGTGGAAGGACGCCTTTCTTGGTCACCCACCCGTTGCCGGGAATGTCGTTCGCCGGGCTGACCAGGCGCTTCACCGGCTTCGGGGCATATAAGAGGTATATAGAAATTGGACCGGTTCACTGCTAGCCTTTCGTCGATCTTTTAAAGATCGAAAAGAGGGCGCATGGCGGCGAGCAGGTCCATCGGATTCAAGATCACCCTGTTGCTGGTGATCCCGCTGGTCTCGCTTGTCGCGCTGTGGATCTTCTCCGCCACCCTGACCGTGGGTGACGCGTTCCGCCTGCTGAACGCCTCGTCGGTCTACAACAGCGTTGGCGAGCCGTCCCACGAGCTGGCCACGGAGATCGAACGCGAATACCTGATCTCCGTGCAATATCTCGCCACCCGCGCGGAAACCGACCGGGCCGACCTGATCGCCCAGCGGGCCGTCGTGGACCGGGCGCGTACGCGGATGCGCGAGTTGGCCGCGGACAGCGACGCGGAGTCGATGCTCGTGGACGCGGCCAGGAAGCCCTACCAGGACATGGAGAGCGCGGCGGCTCAACTCGACACCGTGCGCATGGAGTTCGACGCAGGGCAGCTCGACCTCACCAACCTGGGCGAGAACTACGAGACGTTCTCCAACGCGGCGCAGCGCTTCTCCGTCGTCGCCGCCATGGACACCGTCGCGCTGACCGGGCAGCAGGCCCGCAGCCTCACCTCCGTCTCGGGCGCCCAGCACGTGCTGGCCAAGGAGCGGGCGCTCGTCACCGGAGTGCTCGGACAGTCGAGAACGTTCACCGACGCGGAGAAGCTGAGGTTCGCCCAGCTCGTCGCGACCCGCAGGGTGCTCTTCGAGCAGGGCATGAACGAGCTGGACGACGAGCTGCGCGCCCCCCTCGACGTGCTCGTCAAGTCGGAGGCCTACCGGCAGGTGACGAACCTGGAGGACCGCCTCCTTCAGGGCGACATCACCAGCCATGTCTCGCCCGTCCTGTGGCGGTCCGTCGTCGACCGGGTGGACAACGCGTACACCAACGCGCTCAGCAAGGCCGGGGCCGTGCTCATCGCGCGCAACGAGCCCGCCGCGATCGGCGTGTTCGTCCGCGCCGGCGTCGCGGGACTGGTCGGTCTCGGCGCGGTCGCCGCCTCACTGATCATCTCCCTCCGCATGGGCCGCGGGCTCACCCGCGAGCTCGTCGGGCTGAGGGAGGCCGCGACCGAGCTCTCGGAGGTACGGCTGCCGCGGCTGGTCCAGCGCCTCCGGCGCGGCGAGAAGGTGGGCGACGTCGAGGCCGAGGCGCCCCCACTGGAGCCGCCGGGCAGCACTGCCGAGGTGCGCGACGTGGCCGCCGCCTTCAGCGCCGTCCAGCACACCGCCGTGGACGCCGCCGTGGATCAGGCCCGTACGCGGGAGAGCGTCGGCCAGGCCCTGCGCAACCTCGCCCGCCGCAGCCAGGGACTGCTCCAGCGCCAGCTCCGCCTGCTCGACACCATGCAGCGCCGTACCACGGACCCGACCGCGCTGGAGGACCTCTTCCGGCTCGACCATCTGACGACCCGGATGCGCCGCCAGGCGGAGGGTCTGATCATCCTCGCCGGCGGTTCGCCCGGCCGTACGTGGCGCCGGCCGGTGCCGGTCGCGGACATGCTGCAGGGCGCGGTCGCCGAGGTCGAGGACTACACGCGGGTCCGGGTGTACCCCATGCCCGAGGCCGCGGTCTCCGGCAGCGCGGTGGCCGACATCATCCACCTCTTCGCCGAGCTGATCGAGAACGCCGCGGCCTACTCACCGCCGCACACCCAGGTCTCCCTGCGAGGGGAGTCGGTGGCCAAGGGATACGTCGTCGAGGTGGAGGACCGGGGGCTCGGCCTCTGCGCCGACGAGATCGACGCGATCAACCTGAATCTGGCGAGCCCACCGGAACTGGACCTGGCCGACACCGACCGGCTCGGCCTCGTGGTGGTCGCCCGGCTCGCCTCCCGGCACGGTGTCCGCGTTGAGCTGCGCCCCTCGCCGTTCGGTGGCACCACCGCGATCGTGCTGCTGCCGGTGACCCTGCTGGCCGCCACGGGTGACGGCGGCCCGGAGCCCGTACGGCTCGGCATCCCGGAAGGAGCGGGCACGTGACAGATCACGAGGACTGGGACGAGGAGCTGGTCGAGGACGGGCCGGTCGTCCGGGCCTACGCCCTGACCCGGGGGCGGGTACAGCCCACGTCGGCGGCCTCGCTCGACCTGGTCGCCGTGGTCGCCGCGACCGGCGCGGCCGTGCCGTACCACGCGGACCTCGGGCGGGAGCACCTGCGGCTGCTCGAGCTGGTGCGGCGGGCCCGGCCGCTCGCCGACGTGGCCTCGGACGCCGGGCTGCCGCTGGGGGTCATCCGCGTACTGGTCGGCGACCTGCTGGATCACGGGCTGATCCTGGTCCGCCCGCCGGCCCCGGAGGTGTCCCAGCCGATGGAGAGCATCCTGCTCGAAGTGATCAACGGCCTGCGCGCGTTGTAGCGGGCCCTGGACGGGCTCCCCCAAACGGCCTGCGCGCGCTGTAGCGGGCCTTGGACGGGCTCCCCGGCCCGGTGCCGCCGGGGAGCCTCTCGCGCGACGACCGCGCGCCTACTTGCCCTGTTACCTGCTCTGTTACCTGCTCTGCGCGGCGGTCAGCGTCTTCAGCGCGTGCTCGACGAGCGTGACGAGGACGACCTTGGCCGAGGCCCGCCGCCGTACGTCGCAGAGGAGGACGGGAACGTCGGGGTCGAGGTCGAGCGCCACCCGGACGTCGTCCGGCTCGTGCTGGTCCGAGTCGTCGAAGCAGTTCACCGCGACGATGAACGGCGTGCCGCGCTGCTCGAAATAGTCGATCGACGGGAAGCAGTCGGTGAGTCGCCGGGTGTCCGCGAGGACGACCGCCCCCAGGGCGCCGTAGGACAGCTCGTCCCACATGAACCAGAAGCGTTCCTGTCCGGGCGTGCCGAACAGGTACACGACGAGACCCTCGCGGATCGTGATCCGGCCGAAGTCCATCGCCACGGTGGTGGTGGTCTTGCCCTCCACCCCGTCGACGTCGTCGATGCCGATCCCGCGGTCCGAGAGGACCTCCTCGGTGCGGAGGGGACGGATCTCGCTGATCGCGCCGACCAGCGTGGTCTTTCCGACGCCGAAGCCGCCGGCGACGAGGATCTTGAGGGCGACCGGCTCCTCAGAGGGCGCGAAGGCCATTGATCACTTCCTTGAGAATGTGCGCACTGGGCAGCGGCGCCACCTGGGCGGGTGGTCGCACGCGGATCAGCTCATGGTCGTGCAAATCCCCGAGAAGAACACGGACCACGCCGAGAGGAAGGTCGATCTCGGACGCGATGTCCGCGACGGACATGGGTTCCCTGGTGATCGCGAGGATCCGGCGTTGCTCCGGGCCGACCGCGCCTTCGTCCCTCAGCCGCTCGTCCGTGGCCGTGACCAGAGCGATGAGGTCGAAGTCGTCGCCGGACGACCGGGTACGGCCTCCTGTCAGCGCGTACGGCCGGACGATGGGACCGGCATCCTCGTCAAGCCACTGCGGTTCCGTCACGCCTCCTCCTCGGGGCCCTCGTTATCGGCGGGGGTTGGTCGAGATGTGCTGGCCGACGCGCTTGACCAGCATCGCCATCTCGTAGGCGATGTGGCCGACGTCCGCGTCGGAGGCGGCGAGAACGGCGAGGCAGGTGCCCTGCCCCGCCGCGGTGACGAACAGGAACGCCGACTCCATCTCGACGATGGTCTGGCGCACCTCCCCGCCGCCGAAGTGCCGCCCCGCGCCGCGCGCCAGGCTCTGGAAGCCCGCGGCGACCGCGGACAGGTGCTCGGAGTCCTCGCGGCTGAGCCCCTTGGAGGCTCCGACGACGAGGCCGTCAGTGGAGAGGATCACCGCTTGGCGGACGGCGCCGACCCTGCTGATGAGATCGTCCAGGAGCCAGTTCAGTTCGCCGGCCGACGTCACTTTGCTGGTCATTCGTCACCCTTCTCGCCATGCGTGTAACCGGAATTGTCGTCCGCGTCCTTCCGGCCGCGTTGCGCGCCCTGCTGGAAGGCGGAGAACGTCGCCCTGGCCTGCTCCGGAGACCGTTCGTCAGCGGCCGGGACGGGCGCGGACAACGGCTGGGACGACTCGCGGAGCTGGGGAGCGATGTTGGCCTGCCGTACCCGCCGGGGGAGGCCGGCGTGCGTGCCGTCCGAGCCGGAGGCCCGGCGGCTCGGCAGCTCCGAGTCCCCGCCACGGCTCGGCAGCTCCGAGTCCCCGCCACGGCTCGGCAGCCCTGAGTCCCCGCCACGGCTCGGCAGGGCCGCGCCCCTGGTGCGGCTCGGGAGCCCCGACCCGGGGCCGTTCTGGACGATGCTGAGGCTGCGCACCCGGGTCTCCTCGGGCGTGTCCTCGCGCGTCGCGGACGGTACGGCGTCGCCGCGCTGCGTGGCCGGCGTGAAGAACGGCGACCGGTCCGACCCCAACGTGTCCGTCCCCGCGCCCCGGGGCGCCGACGCCGGGGGAGCCGCCGGGGCGGTCGAAGCGCCGCCCATGATGGCGGCCGCGGTCATCGACCCGATGACCGGACCCGGCGTCACCGTGCCCGTGATGGCCTCCGGCGCGTCCGACGCCACCGAGCCGGCGATGGCCGCAGGCGTGCCGTCCTTGGCCACCAGGTCGCGCGGGATGAGGATGATCGCCGTCGTGCCGCCGTACGGCGAGGCACGGAGCACCACGCTGATCCCGTAGCGCGAGGCGAGCTGGCTGACCACGAAAAGGCCGAGGCGGTCGCTGTCCGCCAGGTCGAACTCGGGCGGGGTGGCCAGCCGCTCGTTGATCTCGCCGTACTCCTCGGAGGACAGCCCGAGACCGCGGTCCTCGACCTCGATCGCGAGGCCGTTGGCCACCAGCTCGCCGCGCACCTGCACCCGGGTCTGCGGCGGGGAGAAGATCGTCGCGTTCTCCAGCAGCTCGGCGATCAGGTGGATGAGGTCGGTCACCGCCGATCCCGCCAGCGACGCGTTCGGCATCGGCATCAGCGTGATGCGGGTGTAGTCCTCCACCTCGGCGATCGCGGCGCGTACGACGTCGACCACGGGGACCGGCTTGCGCCAGGAGCGGCCGGGGGTCGCGCCGGACAGGATGATCAGGCCCTCGGCGTGCCGCCGCATGCGCGTGGTGAGGTGGTCGAGCCGGAACAGGTCCTCCAGGCTCTCCGGATCGGTGGCCCGCCGCTGCATCGTGTCGAGCAGCGTGAGCTGGCGGTGCAGCAGGCTCTGCTTGCGTCGGGCCAGGTTGAGGAAGACCTGGTTGACGCCGCGCCGCAGGGCGGCCTGGCCGACCGCCGCCTCGACCGCGGTGCGCTGGACCGAGCTGAAGGCGTGCGCGAGGTCCTCGACCTCGGACGAGCCGCGTGCCTCGATCCGCGGCGCCTCGGCGTCGACGTCGACGTCCTCGCCCTTGCGCAGCCGTTCGACCACGTTCGGGAGGCGAACGTCGGCGAGTTCGAGGGCGGCGTGCTGCAGCCCGGCGAGGTCGCGCACCAGGCGGCGGCCGAACCGCACCGAGAAGATGATGGTCCCGATCACCGCGATCAGGCCGACGCCGCCGGCGACCGCGATGCGGATCATGATGGTGCTCGCCACCGACATGGAGCGCTCGTTGAGCGCGTCCGACGCCTTGATCCGGGCGTTGTCCAGAGCGGTGAAGAGTGCGTTCGTGGTGGACTTCCACCGGGCGGCGTCGGTCGGGAGCGGGCCGCCGGCGCGCACCTGGTCGACGATGCGGTCCTCCAAGCCGCTGAACTTGGTGAACAGCTCGGAGGTCAGCACCTCCTCGTATGGCTCGCGCATGCCGCCCTGGAGGATCGGCCGGTTCTGCTTGTAGAGGAAGCGGCGGGTCGCCACCCACTCGCTGAAGGCGTTGTGCTCCTGCTGGCTCATCTGGCCGCGGGCGAGCACGCCGCGGATCAGGGCGTCCTCGCGGGCGATCATCTCGTACGCGTTGCCCATCGCCTGCATGGCGGAGCCCTGCTCGTGAATCCCGAGGTCAGGGAGGGAGACGAGCCGCGCGTAGACCGCGAACAGCTCGTCCATGATCTGGTTGTACGCGGTGAGCGCGTCGAGCCGGGTGTACTTGCCGAGCGCCACGGACTCGCGGATGGAGGGCAGCCGCCCGAGGGCCTTGACCAGACTGTCGACCGGAGCCCGCAGTTCGTCGCCCATGGAGGCGCGGGAGTCCTCGTCCTTGGCGGCCTTGGTGAACTTGTCCACCGAGGTGCTCGTCTTGAGCTGCTGCGCGCTCAGGGCCGTGGACGTGGTCTGGCCGGAGCTGAGCGTGTCGGCGGCGATGGCGCGCTCGGCCTGAAGCTGGAGGCCGAGGTCGGTGGAGGGCACGCCGACGGAGTCGTACAGCGCGCCCGCACGCACGAGCGCCAGGCCGTCGCCGACCGTCAGATTGAGGACGAACCCCCACAAAGCACTCAGTGTGAGCAGTGGCAGGAGCAGCAATAGGAAGATCTTGAACCGAATCGACCGGTTTCTCGAACCCATTGGCCACTCCTGCAGTGCGTGGAGGTCGCGCCGCATTTATGGGGAAATGCACCTCCGGAAGATCGCACAGGAGACTAGCACCGATACAGTTCCGGCGCATTGGAGGGACCTGATGAATACTGTCATTACCGGGGCAAGCGATGGAATTGGTGCAGCGTCCGCGCTTGAGCTCGCCCGCAAGGGGCACCGCCTCGTCCTTGTGGGGCGAACCGCGTCCAAGCTGTCGGCGGTCGCGGACCAGGTCGCCGCGATCACAGGCGACCGTCCTGACACGCTGACCGTGGACTTCACCTCGTTCGAGGACGTCCGCCGTGTGGCCGCCGACCTGCTCGACCGGTGCGAGCGCATCGACGTCCTGGTGAACAACGCCGGGGTCATGTCCACGAAGCGGCAGGGCACCGCCGACGGGCACGAGCTGATGATCCAGGTGAACCACCTGTCGCCGTTCCTGCTGACGAACCTGCTGCTCGACCGGATCAAGGAGTCCTCCGGGCGGGTGGTCACGACCTGCTCGCGGGCCGCCAAGACCGGCCGCCTGGACCCGGCCGACCTGTCGCGGGAGCGCCGCAAGTGGAGCGGATGGCTGCAGTACGGCGACTCCAAGCAGGCGAACGCCCTCTTCACGGTCTCGCTCGCCGAGCGGGGGATCGCGGCCACCTGTGTGCATCCCGGTGTCATCCGGACCGGCTTCGCTCCGGGAACGTTCTTCATGAAGCTGGTGCTTCATATGCCGGGGATGGGGGAGCCGGTCGAGGCGGGTGCCGCCAGGCTCACCCATCTCGCCGCTCATCCGGACGGCGTCGACCACCCGGGCCGGTACTTCGCCGGGAACGTTCCCGCCGCGGTGCCGCGTCAGATGTCCGATCCGGACCTCGCCGCGGCCCTCTGGTCCGCCAGCCTCGCGGCCACCGGACACCACGAGTCCTGACCGAGCCCGCGCCCTCCGGCCGCGGCCTGGGCGCCGCCCCGACGGTCGCGCGGCAGTCGGCTAGCAGTCGGCAGTCGGCAGTCGGCAGTCGGCAGTCGGCGGGGGCGGTGGCGGTCGGTCGGTTGGTCGGTTGGTCGGGCGGTCGGGCGGGGGCGGGGGCGGTCGAGGGCCGGCGGTTGGTCGGCGGCGGTTGGTCGGCGGCGGGCTGTCGGTCGGTCGCGGCGGGCGGTCGGTTGGTCGGCGGAACGGTCGCCGGGGTGGGTGACGGAAGAGTTCGGGCAATGTTCGGCCGTCGTTGCCTGCCCGCGCCACAGGGCCGTCGCTAGCGTCCGGCTCCGTGACCGTCCCCGCTGCCCGCTCGCAAGTCCCGCCCCAATCCTCGGCCGAAGTCCTGCCCCAATCCTCGGCCGAAGCTTTGCTCCAAGCCCCGGCCGAAGCCCTGCCCCAATCCTCGGCCGCCGGTGCCGATCGCGCCGGATCCTCCGCCGGACTCCAGAGCGCCCCCGCCGGGGCCCGGGTGCGGGACCCGTTCCTGGACAACGCCAAGTTCCTGGCCATGATCCTTGTGGTCTCCGGGCACCTGATCGAGGACCTGCGGGACGTGGAGATCGCGCACGCGCTCTACTTCTTCGCCTACCTGTTCCACATGCCGCTGTTCATCATGGTCAGCGGCTATCTGTCGCGGAACTTCACCTTTTCGGGGGGCAAGGCGAGGAAGCTGATCAGCGGGCTGGCCGTGCCGTACGTGATCTTCGAGATCGCCTACTCGCTGCCCCGGTTCTTCCTGTACGGCAAGCTGCAGATCAGCCTGCTCGACCCGTACTACCTGACCTGGTTCCTGATGTCGCTGTTCCTCTGGCGGCTGTCCACGCCGGTGTGGCAGCAGCTCAGGTGGCCGTTGGCGGTGGCAGTGGGGCTGTCGCTCCTCTCGGGGACGAGCCCGCTCCCCGACGAACTGTCCATGAACCGCACGCTCGGCCTGCTGCCGTTCTACGTGCTCGGCCTGATGCTCAGGCCGGAGCATCTGGACCTGCTCAAGAGACCGTGGGTACGAGCCGCCGGCGCGCTCGTTCTCGTCGCCGGGATCGGCACGGCTCTGGTCGTCCACCGAGCCGTGCCGACCGAGTGGATCCGCTGGCGGCACGCCAACACGATGATCGGCGTGGACGACCTGACCGGCACCCTGATCAGGCTCGCCATGCTCACGACGGGGGCGATCCTCGTCATGGCGTTCCTCGCCGTCACCCCGGCCCGCCGTACGTGGTTCACCGGGCTCGGCGCCGCGACCATGTACGCGTACCTGCTGCACGGGTTCGTGGTGAAGGTCGTCGAACGGTTCCACGACGCGCTGGTCACCCCGCTGGGCGTGGCAGCGATGATCCTTTTCGGTGTGCTTCTCTCCGCGGTGCTGTGTACGGAGCCGGTGCGGCGGCTGTTCCGCTGGGCCGTCGAGCCGGACATGTCCTGGGCCTTCACCCGGATCCGGCGCCCGGCGCGAGGGCGATCCGATCGCCCGGAGAAAACGGCGTGACCCTGAATTTGCCGGAATCCCGATTCGACCGGGAAAATCGGGGGAGTTTCTCCTCGGAACCCGCCGCGAGAACCGTGACGATAATCACGATGAGAACTGCGACGAGAACCGGTCCGGCAACCTTTTGCGAAATAGGCGGGAATCGCGGGCGTCGCTGTCGGATGAAATTTCGGAACATGACGTTCACGTATCGATGCGAGGGGTTGTGTTGCGATGTCGGAACGTTTCGCGGAGGGTGTTCGTTGTGCGGGTCGATGGCATGTCGGCGCGGACGGCGTACGTCGTCGTGGGGTGACCGTCAGGGGCGGTCACCCGTGATGACGTGGTGCACGCATTCGGGGTAACGTGCGCATTCGCGATGTAAGTGAAGACGGCGGGGTGGCACGGTGGTCGGCAAGCAGGGCAGGGTCACGGGCAAGATCGGCCCGGGCCTTGTTGGTGAAGTGATGGTGCCGATCCGAGGGGGAGTCGAGGCGTTCTACGCGCATCCGAACCTTCCGGAGGAGGAGATCCCGGTCGGGTCGCTCGTCATCATTGTGGAGTATTCGCCACCGCGCACGGTCTACGTCACGCGTGCGATCGCCTGACCCTGTCCCCTCAAGTGGAGGCGTAGATGACCACGCAATTTATCGTTATCGGCGGCGCGATCGTCGTCGCCCTCATCGTCGTCGCCCTGTTGTTCAAGGCCATCTGGCGGGTGGCCGAGCCCAATGAGGCGCTCATCATCTCGGGCCTCGGCGCTCACACGAAGAACGAACTGGCCGACAGCCTCGGGTTCAAGATCATCACGGGTAAGGGCACGGCCGTGCTCCCGGGGTTCCAGACCGCGCGGCGCCTCCGGCTGGACAGCCGGGCGACCAACCTGCAGGTCTCCTGCGTCACCCAGCAGGGCATCCCCGTCCAGGTGCGCGGCGTGGTGATCTACAAGGTCGGTGACGACTTCACCAGCATCGCCAACGCGGCCCGGCGCTTCCTCGACCAGCAGGACTCGATGAACGGCGCGATCCACGAGCTGTTCACCGGTCACCTGCGCTCGATCACCGGCAACCTCACCGTCGAGGATCTCATCCTGAACCGCGAGCGGCTCACCAGCGAGACGCGCAGTTCGGCCGCCGACGAGATGAGCAAGCTGGGCCTGGTCGTCGACTCGCTGCAGATCCAGGAGATCGACGACGAGACCGGTTACATCGTCAACCTGGGCAAGCCGCACGCCGCGAAGATCGCGGCTTCGGCCCGCATCGCCGAGGCGCAGCGCGACCAGGAGGCCACCGAGGCCGAGCAGGTCGCCGCGGCCAAGAAGGCCGCCGCGATCCGCGAGTCCCAGATCCAGCAGGCCGGTTACCAGGCCGAGGTGGACCAGGCCGCCGCGAAGGCCCGGCAGGCCGGCCCGCTGTCGGAGGCCACCGCCCGCCAGGAGGTCGTCGTCCAGGAGACCCGGGCCGCCGAGCTGGAGGCCCAGCTCTCCGAGCAGCGGCTCCAGTCCCAGGTGCGCAAGCCCGCCGACGCCAAGGCGTACGAGACCGTGACGCTCTCGCAGGCCGAGCGTGACGCCCGCATCGCGCAGGCCGAAGCCGAGGCGCGCGAGACCGAACTCCGCGCCGCCGCCCAGGCGTCCCAGGTCAAGCAGGCCGCGGCGGCCGACGCCGAGTCCGTGCGACTCCGTGGAGAGGCGGCCGCGGCGGCGACCAAGGCGACGGGTGTCGGTGAGGCCGAGGCGGCGAAGGCGAGGGGCCTGGCCGAGGCTGAGGCGGCCCGCGCCCGCGGTCTCGCGGAGGCTGAGGCGGCCAAGGCGAAGGGCCTGGCCGAGGCTGATGCGATCCGCGCCAGGTCCGAGGCGCTGGCCGAGAACCAGGAAGCCGTCATCGCCCAGCAGCTCGCCGAGAACTGGCCGCAGATCGTCGAGGCCGGAGCCAAGGCGTTCGGCAACGTGGACCACATGGTCGTCCTCAACGGTGCCCAGGGCATTGAGGAGATGCTCGCCAAGGCCCTGACGCTCGGCGGCACCGGCCTGGGCCTGGCCCGCACCCTGCTCTCCGGCGGCACCCCCGCCAGCCTCAACGGCTCGGAGCCCGATTCCAAGAAGGCCGTCGACTCCTGACGGCACGCGTCCACTGAAGGCACACGGCCGCCCCGCTATCAGCGGGGCGGCCGCTTTCGTTTTCCCGTCTTACCAGCGCTGACCTTCCGGGCCCGCCCCTCCCTGACGTCCCGGCCCACCCGGCGAGGCGTACTTCCCGGGACGCGGAAATTTCTGCGGTTCGGCGAGAAATGGTGGCCTTGATCGACACATAGGAAGGGTGTCGGTATTTCGCACTTCCAAAGGAAGCAGGGCCATGGGAACCACACGTGGATGATCCACGCTTGGCCAGATTCGAGGCCGTCTACCGAGAGACATTTGGCCAAATCACCGCGTATGCCGTGCGCCGCTGCGATTCGCCGCAGGATGCGGCGGACATCGTGGCGGAGACCTTCACCATCGCCTGGCGGCGGATGGACGAGCTGCCACCGGGGAAGGAGGCCACGCTGTGGCTGTACGGCGTGGCACGCAACGTGCTGGCCAACCATCGCCGAGGTGAGATCCGCCGCCAGGCGCGCAGCGTCGAGCTCGACGTTGAGATGGTCGATCTCTACGGGGCCGCCCCCGACACCGGAGTCGAGCTGACGGCCATCGCCGAGGTCTTCCGGAGCCTGCCGGACGACGACCGCGAACTGCTGTCGCTGGTCGCCTGGGAGGGGCTGGACCGCCGGCAGATCGCCACCGCGCTCGGCGTGTCGCGCAACGCCGTACGCATCAGGCTCCACCGCGCCCGCAGGCGCTTTTCCCGCGCGCTCGTCGAAGCGGGCGTCCACCTGACACCAGAAAGCCGGCTGCTGCCGGCGGGGAGGTCACTGTGAAGCACATCGACGAGATCGAGACGATGATGCGGCCACTGGCCCGGGTCGCGCCCGGGAGGTCGGGAGGCAGCCCGTCCGGCGCGGGGGCGCGGACGCTGCTGGCGTCGATCACGTCCGAGGATCCCGGTACGGCCGTCGCCACGCCGCGCCGTGTCCAGCGCTACGGTCCCCGGCGGTTGGTCCTGGGCCTGGCCGCCGCGGCCGTGGTCGCCACTGGCATCGTCGTCGACCCGAGCCTGCTGCGGAACGGCCACAGCGTCTCCGCCGCCTACGCCGTCACCAAGGACTCCGACGGGATCGTGTACATCCAGGTCCGCGACTTCCGGGACGCTGCGGGATTGAGGAAGCGACTGCGGGAGCTGGGCGTCCCCGCCATCGTCGACCACGTCCCCCAGGGACAGATGTGCCGGGGACCGCGTGCGACACCTATGGAAGACATTCCGTCCGGCCTGTACTCCGTGCCGGAGAACATTCCCGGTGAGAGGAACGGCTGGCAGATGCGGATCGACACCAAACTCTTCGAGCCGGGCCAGACCTTCGTCTGGACCATCACCGACCTGCCTGGTGGGGGCAGCAGCACGAGCACCATTCTCATGAAGGACCCGGTGGCGCCCTGCGTGCTCGTGCCCGACGACACCCCCAAGATGAAGGAGGCCGACTCGAAGGTCCGCCGGGCGACCCGCAAGGGCGGCTCGCTCGCGGGATACCGGGTGGACGAGAAGACCGTGGGCGAGGTCCTGCCGGAGATCGAGAAGCGCGGACTGAAGGCCGTCTACCTGATCATGGCCATCCCTCCGGGGAACCCGGGTGGCTTCGGGGAACTGCGCACGCAGGAGAAGCCCGTCGGGAAGGACTGGGTCGTCTGGGAGGCGGAAGACGTCACATCAGGGGTGGTCCGCTTGCTCGTCACGGACAAGCGTTACGACAAGAACCCGGTCTACGGCGGCCCGCGCGACAACGTCATCCGCGACTAGCCGAACCTCCGCCGTGGCCCGCGGCCGGCCAGTCCGCCACGGAAGCGGCGAAACTGTCCAGCGCTGTGCGCGGGTCGTCCTCCGCGGCCACGTGATAAAGCCCGCCGTACCGCCTGGCCAGATGACCGAGGAGGAAGCTCTTGCCTTGACGACGATGGCCGTAGACCACCGCAAGGTTGGGCCCGGGGGCGGGGTTGGTCACGAACCGTACGAGCTCGTCCCACTCAGTATCGCGGTCGAAGATCTCGCGGGGCTTGGCCTGCATCGCATCTAACTCCACTTCGACGAAATGGGTTTAGATGAGTTCAGCCACTAACCGGAGGAAGGGGAGGCTTGATGCAGACGGGCGTGGACTCGGCTCAGTGGGCCTCGGAGCCGGTCACGTTGCCGGTCTCGGCGCGGACGCGGGGCATGAGCAGCTCCGAGCCCAAGAACACCGTCGACACCGCCTCCTGACTCGGGCAGCGCGTGCCCGCCGTCCGGGCGGGTACGCGCCCCATCGCATACGGGCATCCGCCGTGTTCGCGGGTGGTCAGCGCCAGTAGTCGTCGTCGGGAAGCCGCACCCACATGTCCGGAGTGTCGGTGAACGCTCGGGCGTCGGGTAGCCGCAGGCCGGCTCTCGCGCAGCAGTAGGCGACGGCGTGCCCCTGGTAGAGAAACGTCGTGAGGATCTCCAGGGCCGACATGCGGGAGTCCACGCTTCCGCCGCCGGGGTGGGTGTCCCAGTCCTCGGTCACGCCGTCGCGGAAGACGCCTCCCTGGTTGCCGCTCTTGGGGTTGGCGAACATGGAATAGCAGACGGTGCCCGCGGAGAGCCGCTCACCGACACCAGGGGCGGACAGGGCGTAGCCGCACACCTGGCTAAGTACGCAGCCGCCGGGAACGTCGGTGATCCCGGCGAGGGCCAGTGACGCGTCCATGTCCGCGAAGGGATCTTCCATGATCTCCTCGACCTCGGCCTCGTCGGCGGGCACGGCCGCGAGGCGGCGCGCCGCCTCGGCCGCGTCGATCCCGGCCACGCAGGCCAGACTCATGCCGTCGTCGTCCCAGCTTCCCAGGCTCGTGATCAGCCGTTGGGCCTCGGCCACCGCGGCGGTCTCCTCGGCGGACAGGCCGACACCGCCCGGCGGTGTGCCGAACAGGCCGGGGTGGCGGGTGACCAGGCTGAGCCGTCCGGGGGACCAGCCGGACATCATGGGCCGCCACGGGTCGGCCCCGGCCGAGACGAGGGCACGGGCGTTGTCCGGTCGATTCTCGAAGACGGCGTCCCACAGCGCGGTGCGGCCGTCGGACTCGGCGTCGACGTCGGTGATCCGCCGGGCCAACTCGGCCACCACCTCGGACGAGCCCTCCCTTGCCGCCGTCTGCAGCGCCGACTCCCAGACGTGGGGGCCGGAGTCGGGGTCCGCCCCGGCGTCGAGCCGGGCGCGGATCACGTCGAGCTTCGTCCAGTCCTGCCAGCCGATGCCGGACCATCCGGACGATGAAAGGACCATGACACTCCTCGGGGGAACGTGACGATCATGTCCCGCCCGATCATGGCGTACGAGTCCGACAGAAGGTAAGTGAATTCGGCAGCCCACCGGCGGCCGACTTCACCTCCACCTCTGCGTAGTCCCCACCGGTAGCCCGTAGCCTCGCGACGGATTCAAACGTAACCACGCTCCGGTTGCATTTACCGGGCTTCTGGTTACATTTCCCGGGCCCGTGCGTCGGACGTAGCCGCGGCAAGCTCGGCGGGCGCGATCGCGTCCAGGCCGTGATCTCGGCGTACGAGTACGGCCTGGTACGGAGGACACACAAGGATCAGATCAGGACGTGCGGCTCGGGGTTGCCGGCGAAGCAGAACTGGGCGTTGCGGGTGAGCTTGTGGTCCGCGGCCTGCCAGGTGTGGGCGGTGGCGTCGGACCCGCGCATGTAGACGAAGTTGAAGCGGTCCGCGGAGTAGATCCGGACGCCCTCCTCCTTGCAGCGTCGGACGAGCCGGGTGTCCTCGCCGGCGTTGACCGGCTCGAACGGCATCGACCGCAGCAGATCCGCCTTGGCGACGATCGTGGCGCCCTGGATCAGGTGGGCGTACCGGTTCTCCAGGCCGGGCAGGCGAAACACGGTGATGTCCTGGCTGGGGAAGTACGTGTAGTGCGCGCCCTTGCCCACCATCTCCGCGTCGGCGTAGTCGAACGCCCGCAGCAGGTCGGACAGGTAGTGCTCGCCGTAGATGTTGTCGTCGTCCATCTTGGCGATCAGCTCGCCGTCCGCGTGCGCGATGCCGTGGTTGAGCACCTCGCCGAGCGTCCACGACGGGTCGGCGGTCAGCACCTTGACGCCGGGGATCCCGGCCGCGAGGGCCTTGTCGCGGACCACGCCCGGGTCCTCGGAGAGCCCGTGCAGGACGAGGATCAGCTCGATGTCGCGGTGCCGCTGCCTGGCGACCTGCGCGATCGCGTGTTCCAGCTGGCCGGACCGGTTGGTCGGCAGCACCACCGACACCGAACGCGACCGTGAGGCCACCGGCCGTCCGAGGTCGGTGAGGATCTGGTCGACGCGGTGCGAGAAGAGGTGCTTGTCGAACACCTCGCGCATGGCCAGGTGCGCCTGGCGGGCCCGCAGCTCGGGGCT
The DNA here is from genome assembly GCF_030268965.1 of Microtetraspora sp. NBRC 16547. Taxonomy (GTDB): domain Bacteria; phylum Actinomycetota; class Actinomycetes; order Streptosporangiales; family Streptosporangiaceae; genus Microtetraspora. The sequence continues at coordinate 84,303 of NZ_BSSE01000016.1, forward strand.
GTTGATGAAGTACAGCGCCCGGTTGTACGCCTCCTCCTGGGAGTGGGCGATCGGGATCAGCGGCCCGAAGGTCTCCTCGATGGCCCGCGACCAGGCCGAGAGCACGGTGGTCGAGCAGGCCGACAGCTCGAAGACGCGCCGCGCGCACATCGTCGGTGAGTCGATCACCGAGTTCACGTTCAGGAAGACCTTGTACATCTTGTACGCGGCCAGCATCTGCTCGTACGGCAGCTCGCCCACGATGTGCGGGCGGTACTCCTCGGGCCAGGCGTACTTGTCGTCGACCGTGCCGTTGCGGGCGAAGATGTGCAGGCCCAGTTCGCGTACGGGGGCGAGCAGCGTCTCCATCTGCTCGCGCCGCTCCGGGTGCTTGTCCCGGAAGTACATGCCGCCGAAGACGATGTCGTGCGGCCGGCCCTGCTTGGTCTGGATGGGGTTGTGGATCCGGGGCTGGGCGGCGAACTGCAGCACGCCTACCCGGTCATGCCCGAGAATTTCCCGATATTTCGGGATCATGTCGCCGTCGCACGTGTACACGTAGTCGAACAGCTTGGCCGTGTCGATGAAGAAGTCGAAGTTCGGCGGGTCCTCCTTGTTCCAGAAGACCGTGGGAATGCCCTCCGACCTGCACCACGCGATGAGGTCGCGCAGCTCCTGCTTGGGGGCGTTCGTCCCGGTCATCTGGTAGCGCCAGCGCCCCTGGTTGCCGTGCCAGGCCGACTCGCAGAACAGCACGTCGGGGCGCTTCTCGGCGAAGATCTCCGGCCAGTCCGCGAGCCCGAACTCGATCTGGTCCCACTCGTACTTGAACGCGAGCCGGGAGAAGTCGTCCAGGATGACGGCCACCTTGAGATCGGGGCGCACCACGGGACCGTCCGGCCACTGCAACGTGGGGATCTTGACCTCGGGGCCCCTGGCCTCGGCCTGCTCGGCGGCGTCGACCACCGACATCGGGGCCTTCGGGCTCTTCTTTCCCTTGATCGCCTTGCTCAGGTCGCGCGGCAGCTTGACGAACTTGGCGGGCTTGGTGGCACCGGTGAGCGCCTGGGCGACGCGGAACGGCCGCTGCGTCTGGGTGGCCTTGAGCTTCCAGATGGCGTAGTCGGCCCGCGCCTCCTGGGTGGCCAGCTTCTTCTCCAGCTCGCGGATCCGCTGTTCGTAGCGCTCGACGACCTTGCGCTCCTCCGGCAGCCAGTTCACCGGCCCGAGGCGCTGGAATTTCGGCTCATCTGAAGGGTTCTGGTCAGACATATCGCCCCCATCGCGTCCAGGAATGTGCCATCGTACGGCTTTCGCCGGGTCTATGACTGGCGGTTGCGGCCCTGCGCGGCGGGGGAGAGGTTGTCCCCGCGCAGCCAGGCGGCGATGACCCGGGCGATCCTGGGCCCCGCCGCGCCGTCCCAGAGCGGGGGAAGCTCGCCGCTGGGCGTGGCCGAGCCGTCCGCGAGGGCCTTCTCCGCGGCGGCGGGCAGCCCGGCCGGCGTGACCAGGCGGTTCGTGCCGTGCGTGACGGTGATCGGCCGCTCGGTGTTGGGCCGCACGGTCAGGCAGGGGACCCCCAGCATGGTGGTCTCCTCCTGTACGCCGCCCGAGTCGGTGACGACCAGCGCGGCACCCCGGACCAGGGAGAGGAAGTCCACATATCCCAGCGGATCGATGATCTTCAGGTTCTCGCGGTCCATCAGGCCGGCGTCGGCCAGCCGCTGCCGGCCGCGCGGGTGCAGCGGAACGACAACCGGGACCCGCTCGGCGACCGCGAGGACCGCCTCGACCAGCTCGCGGGCCGACTCCGGGTCGTCCACGTTCGCCGGCCGGTGCAGCGTCGCGACCGCGTACCTGCCGGACACGCCGAGGCGCTCCTGCACGGGCGCGGGGTCGAGCTTCGGCAGCGCGGAGAAGAGGCTGTCGATCATCGGGTTGCCGACGAGGTGCACCCGCTCCGGGTCGGCGCCCTCGCGGGCGAGGTACGACAGAGCCTCCGGCGAGGTGGCGAACAGGATGTCCGACAGCGCGTCGGTGACGACCCGGTTCACCTCTTCGGGCATCTCCCGGTCGAAGGAGCGCAGGCCCGCCTCCACGTGCGCGGTCGGGATGTGCAGCTTGGCGCAGACGAGGATCGCGGCCAGCGTGGAGTTCACGTCGCCGTACACGACCACGAGCGAGGGCCGGTGCTCCAGCACCACGTCCTCCAGGCCGACCAGCAGCGCCGCCGTCTGCTTCGCGTGCGACCCGGAGCCGACGCCCAGGTTGGCGACCGGCTCGGGCAGGCCGAGGTCGGCGAAGAACACGTCCGACATCAGCGCGTCGTAGTGCTGGCCGGTGTGGATGATGCCCTGCCGTACGCCGATCTCGTCCAGCGCCCGCACGACCGGGGCCGCCTTGACGAAGTTGGGCCGGGCGCCCAGCACGTGCAGGACGAGGGGGTTCTCCCTCATTGACCTTGCCTTTCATGGTGGGACTGGGGCAAACGTTGCCTATGGTACGGTCACGCCGTGGTATCCGAGGCCAAGAAACCGTCCGTATCAGCCAAGTCGGCGAGGGCCGGGATGGGCGGTCTGCTCCGCGGTTTCGTGAAGAACCCGGTGGTCGTCTCCCGCATCGTGGTGAGCAAGGTGAAGTCCGATCCCGTGCGGGTCGCGCAGGCCGCCGCCGAGGCGATGCCCAGCGGGATGCGCCCGCTCATCGGCAAGGTCGCCTGGCCCGCCGCCCGGTACGCCAGGGTGACCGTGCGCAAGATCGTCCGGAGGATGGCCGACGGCCCGCTGGAGGCGGCGAAGGTCCACTTCGAGGCCGGTCGCATGACCCAGGCGATCAAGACGCTGCAGCCGCACACCCGGTGGCCGTTCATCCGTCGCAGGATCGCCTACTACGAGGGCGAGATGGCCGCCATCGGCCCCGCCCCGATCCCGCCGAAGCCCAAGGTGATCATGGGCTCCCGCGAGGAGGGCCGGGTCCTCCACCTCGTCACCAACGCCCTGCCGTACACGCAGGCGGGGTACACCGTGCGGACGCACCGCATCGTCACCGCGCAGCGCAAGGCCGGGCTCGACCCGCACGTCGTGACGAGCTGGGGCTGGCCGATGCTCCAGGGCCACACCGACGCCACGCCGTACGAGGAGATCGACGAGATCCCCTACCACCGGCTGCTGCCCAACGGGGGCGACCTGCCGTTCGAGAGCCGTGGGCGGATGATCCGCGGCGCGGCCCAGGTGACCGAGCTGGTCAGGAGGCTGCGCCCGCAGGTGCTGCACGCCGCGACCGACCACCGCAACGGCTCCGTGGCGCTCGCAGTACGGGAGCGGACGAGCACGCCGTTCGTCTACGAGGTCCGCGGCTTCCTTGAGGAGACCTGGGCGTCTCGGGACCCCAAGCGGGTCGGCAGCGAGCGGCACATCATGCAGCGCGACCGCGAGGCGCACATCATGCGCGAGGCGGACGCCGTCGTGACGCTGGCCGAGACCATGGCGGCCGAGATCGTCGAGCGCGGCGTGCCCCGCGAGCGGATCCACCTCGCCCCGAACGCCGTGGACGACGCGCTGCTGACCGCCGACTACGACGGCGCGGCCTTCCGCCGCCAGTACGGCATCGGCGACCGCGAGGTCGTCATCGGCTCGGTGTCGAGCATCGTGGCCTACGAGGGCTTCGCCACCCTGCTGAACGCCGCGGCGCTGCTCAGGGACGCCGGCTCGCCGGTCAAGGTGCTGCTCGTCGGCGACGGCGTGGAACGACCGAACCTGCTCCAGCAGGTCGAGCGGCTCCGCCTCGGCGACATCGCGATCCTGCCCGGCCGGGTGGGCCCCGACGAGGCGCTCCAGGCGCAGGCGGCGATCGACATCTTCGCCTGCCCGCGCGAGGACCTGCGAGTTTGCCGACTTGTTACGCCATTGAAACCCGTCGAGGCGATGGCGCTCGGCAAGCCGGTCGTTCTCAGCGATCTGCCCGCGCTTTCCGAACTCGTCGGCAGTGAGGGGGCCGGGATGCTGGTGCCGGCCGGAGACCCCGCCGCGCTCGCCGACGCGGTGGCCGCGCTGCGCGACGACCCCGAGCGCCGCCGCCAGATGGGAGAGGCAGGGAAAGCCGAGGTAGCGGCGAAACGTACATGGAGTAGCCTCGCGCGGACATACCGCGCGATCTACCAATCTTTGACCTGATATTGGAAATGACTGGGAGTTCGTATCTACGGCATCAGGCACCGTTGGTGTCGACTTGAGATAGCCTTTCCCACCATGAAGTGTTGTTTCGGCCCCCAGGTCACGTCGTGAGCGAGCGAACCGGTTTCGATCTCACGGTCATCGGGCTGGGATACGTGGGTATGCCGCTGGCCAAAGAGGCCACGGCGGCGGGCCTGCGGGTGGCCGGTCTGGACGTCGACCCCCGCAAGGTCGAGGCGTTGAACGCCGGTCGTTCCTACATCGACGACCTGACCGACGCCGACCTCGACGCGATGCTGGCCGGTGGCTTCACCGCCACGCTGGACGCCTCGGTGCTGGCCGAGTCGCGCACGATCGTCATCTGCGTGCCTACGCCGCTGGACGAGGACCACCGCCCCGACCTGTCGGCCGTCGAAGGCGCGACGCGCACCGTCGCCGAGCACCTGCGGCCCGGCACGCTGGTCGTGCTGGAGTCCACCACCTGGCCCGGCACCACCGACGAGATCGCGCGGCCGATCCTGGAAAGCGCCGGGCTCGTCGCCGGCACGGACTTCCACCTCGCCTTCTCGCCCGAGCGCATCGACCCCGGCAACACGAAGTACGGCCTGCGCAACACGCCCAAGGTGGTCGGCGGCTACACCGTCGCCTGCCGCGACCGGGCGGCCTCCTTCTACGGCCAGTTCGTGGAGCAGGTCGTCCCCGTCAGCGGCACCCGCGAGGCCGAGATGGCCAAGCTGCTGGAGAACACCTACCGGCACGTCAACATCGCCCTCGTCAACGAGATGGCGATCTTCTGCGACGAGCTCGGGATCAACCTGTGGGAGGCCATCGAGGCCGCCTCCACCAAGCCCTTCGGCTTCCAGAAGTTCCTGCCCGGACCCGGCGTCGGCGGGCATTGCATCCCGGTCGACCCGTCCTACCTCTCGTACACCGTCCGCAAGCTCGGCTACCCGTTCCGCTTCGTGGAGCTGGCCCAGGAGATCAACGAGCGGATGCCGTCGTACGTCGTGGCCCGCGCGCAGCGGCTGCTGAACCGCGCGCGCAAGCCCGTGAACGGTTCGCGCGTGCTGCTGCTCGGCGTCACGTACAAGCCCGACATCGCCGACGAGCGTGAGACGCCCGCGATCCCGGTCGCCGAGGCGCTCCTGGAGCTCGGCGCCGAGCTCGTCTTCTGCGATCCGCACGTCAAGGAGTGGGCGGTCGAGGGCCGGCCGATCCCGCGGGCGGACGACCTGGCCGCGGCGGTGGCCGACGCCGACGTGACGCTGCTGCTGCAGCAGCATTCGGCGTTCGATCTCGGTGTGGTTGAGGAACGGGCCCAGCTCGTGCTCGACACTCGCGGTGTCCTGACCACGAGCGATCGCGTCGAGCGACTGTAGGAAGGGTCCGCCCGTGCACGTGCTCGTCATGACGGTGGTGCATCACCCCGAGGACGCCCGGATCCTGCACCGGCAGATTCGCGCACTCGTCGACGCCGGTCATGAGGTCACGTACGCCGCGCCGTACAACGCGCGCGGAGTGGTCCCACGATCCTGGGTCAACGGGGTGGACCTGCCGCGCGCCGCCGAGCGGCGCAGGTTCACGGCGGTACGGGCCGCCCGCAAGCTGTTCAAGAGCATGCGGGGCAAGATCGACCTCGCGCTGATCCACGACCCGGAGCTGCTGCTCGCCGTCGCCGGCGTGCGGAAGCGTCCCCCGGTGGTCTGGGACGTCCACGAGGACACGCCCGCCACGCTCTCCTTGAAGCCGTGGCTGCCCGCGTTCTTACGCCCGCCCACCCGGTTCCTCGCCCGGCTGCTCGAAGGCGCCGCGGAGCGCCGCCTGCGCCTGCTGCTGGCCGAGACCGCCTACGCGGGACGCTTCAAGCAGGCGCACCTGGTCGTGCCCAACGAGACCTGGGTCCCCGACACCGCCAGCCCCCCCGGCGACGACCGCGTCGTCTACCTCGGCTGGCTGTCCGAGGCGCGCGGCGTCCGCGAGGCCGTCGAAGCGGCTCGCCTGCTCCAGCCGTACCGGGTGGTCGTCGAGCTCATCGGATACGCCGACCCGCAGACCCGGCCGCTGCTGAACCAGGCCGTCGCCGAGGGCGTGCTCGAATGGCGTGACTTCATGCCGAACGACGAGGCGCTCAAGCGGCTCGACGGCGCGCTCGCCGGTCTCTCGCTCCTGCACGACGAGCCCAACTACCGGCACTCCATGCCGACGAAGATCGTGGAGTACATGGCGCACGGCATCCCCGTGATCACCACGCCGTCCCCGCGCGCGGTCGAGCTCGTCGAGCGGTACCGCTCCGGGTTCGTCGTCCCCTGGCAGGACCCTCAGGCGGTCGCGAGTACGGTGCTCTTCCTCCGGGACAACGCCGAGGAACGGCGTGCCACCGGTGCCCGGGGCTACGCCGCCGCGCGGGCCAACCACCACTGGCCGAACTCCGCCCGCCGCTTCGTCACCCAGCTCGAAGAGTGGGCCGGCGTCAGGCGCTAGCCCCCGCCGCTGGGCGGAGTCGATTTATCTGGGCCTGAGATGATGGGCGGTAATGTCCTGAAGGTGCGCTGGATCACTTTGCTCCTTGGCATGGCGATACTCACCGGTGTCGCCTCCGTGGTGATCGTCATGCGGCACGATCAGCCCGGCTCCTCCCCGATCGCCGGAGCCAGTGCCACCACGCCGGCTCCGTCGGGGCCGGGCACCCCCTCGGCCAGCGCGTTCACCGACCCCTGCGGAACGTTCGACACCACGACGCCCGCGCCGTACGCGGTGACGGGGTACTGGCTCGTCCCGACGGCGGACCGGTGCACCTGGCGGCGCCAGCTCCAGGAGATCCACAAGGTCGGCGGCGACACCGTCGTCCGGCTCGGCTTCGGCCTGTCCCCCCGCCGGGTGAACAGCCAGACCGGCCAGGTCCTGGAGAAGGACAGCGACAAGCCCGACGCACGGTACAGCGCCTGCACGGAGAACGGACTCTCCTGCATGAAGGCCGCCCAGAAGGACCTCCAGGCGGCCAACCCCGGCAACCGGATCTCCTGGACGTACGTCTACCGGACGGACGAGCAGTTCGGCCCGCAGATCTTCCGCTGCCCGACGATGGAACGCAAGATCGTCGTCGGGTCGGCCGTGTTCTACCGGCTGATCGCCCCCGAGGACGGCTCGGACGACGCGACCTGCGACTTCTCGTCCAAGGGCCGCAACTACCACCTGATCCTGATCTCGGCGGGGGCCGAGGACAGCCTGACGGAGCTCCTCGATCTCGGCGACCGGTTCGCCATCAAGGTCTTCCCCGCGCTGCCGCTCGCGCCCCGTGACCCCGCCAACACCACCCGCGCCGACCCGCGGCACATCGGCACACTGACCACCCTGACCCGGCGCATCCTGCAGGACTACGGCGCCCGCTTCGCCGACAGAGAGTCCCTCGGAGGCGTCTACCAGCCGTTCGAACTGCAGCTCCGCGACTGGCCCGACCCGTCCAAGGTCCAGACGCTGCAGGTCTACGCCGAGCAGCACCGCATCGTCGAGCAGGAGCTCCCGGGCAAGCCCATCCTGGTCAGCCCCTACATCGACGCCCGCCGCAAGGTGAAGTTCACCGCCACGCCGAAGCAGGTCGCCCAGGGGTTCAAGGCTTTGGCCAAGACCGGCGTGGAGATCATCGCGCCCCAGGACGGCCGCGGCACCGGCAAGGTCGGGCTGTTCTGGCCGCACTGGAAGAACAAGTCCGTGGACGATCGGTTGAAGATCGTGAACGGCGTGGGCGACGCCACGTACGCCTCCGCGTACTACGGCGGCACCCGCGATTACTACCGGGAGATGGCGCAGGCGAGGGATGAACTCGCCTCCGAAGGCGTACAGGTCCAGCTCTGGGCCAACGTCGAGGCGTTCGAACCGTCCACGCCCACGGAGTCGAACACGCCCCAGTGCGGCACGCAGGCCACCCGCAGCCGCACCGACAAGCCCCGCCTGGACACCCAGGTGACGCTGGCCGGCCCGTACGTCTCGAAGGTCATCTCCTATATGTGGAGTGACTTCTTCACCTGTGGCTCTCCGTCGCTGTCCGGAGAGATCGCCAAGGACTGGGACCGCCCGATCGCCGTCCAGGCGGTCAAGCAGGCCCGGGACATCCAGGAGGGCCTGGAGATCCGCGGCTACCACCTCAACTCGGCCAAGGTCACGCTGAGCTGGACCGGCCTGGACACCCCCCGCGTCGTCGACTCGGCGACGGTCGGCTGGCACGACACCACCCCGATCGAGAACCTGCCGTACGGCGTCGAGAGGACCTGGATCCCGGTCGACTGGGCGACAGTGCCCTCGGACGTGTGGGTCCGCGTCGAGGTGAGCTCCCTCGACGGCCGCAAGGCCGCGGAGCCGGTGTACTACAAGAACACCGGCTGACCTGTGGGCACGGCCCGTGGTTGTGGGGGCCGGTTCGCTGCGCCACTCTCGCATGCTGATCTGCTGTGAGGGCCGGTTCGCTGCGCCGTCCGGAAGCTCCGGTCCTCGCGAAGCCCGCTTCGCTGGGCCTTCGCTGCGGTCCTCGCTCCCGCCCGCTCCGCTCTCTCGCCTGTCGTGAGGGCGGTCGCGTCTGATCCTGCCGAAGCCTCTCTTGGGGGCGAGGGGCGTCTCAGTGATCGAATCGAGGGATACCGAGGTGGACGCCTTCAGGTAGCGTTCTGTGCATGATCCCGCGTATACCCGTCAGCGTGGATCTCGTCGTGCTCACGGTGAGGTCGCAGGCGCTCTGCGCGCTGGTCTGGCGGCGGGACAGGCTCCCGTACGAAGGGTGCTGGGCGCTGTCCGGAGGGTTCATCCAGCTTGACGAGGACCTTCCGGCCGCCGCCGCCCGGGTGCTCGCCGAGCGCGCCGGCCTTCCGGGCGCCCCCGTCCATCTGGAGCAGCTCCAGACGTACGGATATCCGGACCGCGACCCCCGGCAGCGCGTGGTCAGCGTGGCCTATCTGGGGCTCGCGCCCGACCTGCCGGCTTCGACCGAGGCGCACATGAGCTGGCAGCCGGTCGACTCGCTGACCCGCATGGCGTTCGACCACCGGCGCATCATGCTCGACGGCATCGAGCGGGCCAGGGCCAAGCTGGAGTACAGCCCGCTGGGTGCCGCTTTCTGCCCGCCCCAGTTCACCGTGGCGGAGCTGCGCCGCGTGTACGAGATCGTGTGGGGCCGGCCCCTGGATCCGCGCAACTTCCACCGCAAGGTCACCAAGACCGAGGGCTTCCTGATACCCACGGGCGAGACCACCACCCGTGACGGGGGACGACCGGCGATGCTCTACCGGCGCGGCCCCGCGCTCGTGCTGCACCCGCCGATGCTCCGCGTCTAGCGCTGCGACCGGGAACGTCCAGGAGTGTGCTCCAGTCGGGCCGCGTCCGCCGAAATACGTTTCGGGCCTTGTGGGAAGGGCGTCTACTGCGGCGCCGTGACCACTCGAGCTTGAGGTGGACACCACTCGTACGGAGTCCCTGATGTGCGCGCGGGCTGTCGTCGCCCACGTCGCCTGATCGGCGGCCCACCTGCCGCGTACCCAAAACCGCCGGTGTCGGAGTGTGACTTTGATGGCTTGATGGCGTGAGTTGCTGAGACGGCTGGTCAGGGCGAGGCGAGCGCCTCTGTCGGGGCCAGGTGGCTGGCGCGGATGGCGGGATAGAGCCCGGCCAGGCTGCCGATCAGCAGGGTGGCGGACAGAGCGCCGGCCGGTGCCCAGACGGGGATCACCATGGGCAGGGCCTGGATGGCCGCGAACATACCGGTCACCGCGGTGCCCAGGAACAGGCCGCCGAGACCGCCGAGGCCGGACAGCAGCAGCGCCTCGGTCAGGAACTGGACGCGGATCTGCCCCTGTGTAGCGCCGAGCGACCGGCGCAGCCCGATCTCGGCCTTGCGTTCCAGGACCGAGATGACCATGGTGTTGGCCACGCCCACGCCCCCGACGACCAGGGCGACCGCGCCGAGGCCGAGCAGCAGGCCGGTCAGCGCCCGGTTTGTCGCCTGGCGGGCGGCGAGCGCGTCGGATGGCCTGGACACGTTCACCTCGCCGGGCACCTGAGGTTTGGCGGTGGCGGCCAGCACGGCGCGCACCGCTTCCACGGCCGAGTCCTCGGTGCGGGTGTAGATCGTGGTGGGATGCCCGTCGAAGGACAGGTATCTTGCGGCAGCGGGCCAGCCGATCAGCGCGGAGGAGTCCAACTCCGGCGCGAGCGGCGCCGCGTCCAGCAAGCCGATGACGGTGAACCAGTGTCCGCTCAGGTACACCTGCCGTCCCAGTGCCGTGACGCCCAGCCGTTCGGCAGCCGTCGAGCCCAGAACGACGGCCGGGTACCGGGCCGTCGCGGCGTTGAGCCAGGTGCCTTGCGCCACGGTCGCCCCGATGAGATCGGGGACGGTGAGGTCTGTGGCGACGACGGCGATGCCGCCGCTCTCGGCGGCAGGGATTCGATCGTTGCGGTACACGTGCGCGTCGGGCAGCAGCGCGGTGGCGGCGGCACCCGTCACCGGGCGGATCCTGCGGATCATGGCCGCCGCTTCCTGCGGCAGCTGCGCTTGCTTCCCGAAGACGGTCTGGCCCGGCGCGACCGTGAGCAGGTTGGTGCCGAGCCTGGCCAGGGTCCGGTCCAGCTCGGCTCTGCTGGAAGCGGAGATCCCGACGACCGACACCATCGCGGCGATGCCGATGGCGATGCCGAGGGCCGACAGGAGGGCTCGCAGCGGCCGGGTGCGCAGCCCGGCGCCTCCCACCCTGATCACGTCCCTGGCCGACAGCGCCGTCATGGCAGCACCCGCCCGTCCCGCATGCGCACCTGCCTGGGCAGGTCGTGCGCGATCTCCAGGTCGTGCGTGATCACCACGATCGTGGTCCCTGACGCGTTCAGCTCCCGTAGCAGCGCGAGCACGCCCGCGCCCGCCGCAGTGTCGAGGTTGCCCGTCGGCTCGTCGGCCAGCAGCAAGACAGGCCTGCGCACGGCCGCCCTGGCGATGGCCACGCGCTGGCGTTCGCCGCCGGACAGCTCGTGGGGCCGGTGCCGTACGCGATGGCCGAGGCCCACCTGGTCGAGCGCCTCCAGCGCGCGGGCGCGCCGCTGCCCGAGCGGCACCCCCGCATACAGCAGCCCGTCGGCCACGTTGTCCAGCGCCGACGCCCCTGTGGTCAGGTGGAACTGCTGGAACACGAACCCGATCCTGGTGGCCCGCAGCTCCGACAGGGCACGGTCCGGCAGCGCGGCCACGTCGTGGCCATCGAGGCACACCCGGCCGCTGGTCGGCCGGTCCAGGGTGCCGAGGACGTGCAACATGGTGGACTTGCCCGACCCAGACGGCCCGACGATGGCCAGCAGCTCGCCCTCCTCGATCTCCAGCGAGACGTCATCCAGCGCGATGACACCCCCGGGATAGGCCTTGGTGACGCCCTCGAGCCGCGCGATCATGCCGGCATCCCCACCTTCAGACCTGCGGTGAGCCCCTGTCCTGACACCTCGACACGCCCGCCGGCGAACAGCCCCGTCCGGACCGGAACGATCCGGCCGTCCGCGAGCTCGACGCCGTACCCGCCCTCGGACAGTGCCAGGAGCGCCGCGACCGGAACCGTGAGGACGCCCTCGCGCACCTCGGAGACGAGCGTCACATCGACCGCTGCCCGGTCGTAATCGACGGCCCCGATCGCCACGGTCAGCTCCACTTTCGTGGTCGTGCCTCCCTGATCGGAGTTGACCACGAACTGCGCGGTGGCGACCTTTCCCTGGACCTGTTCGCCGGCCGGCGTCCTGACCGTCGCCGTCGCGCCGACCTTGGCCAGCCGGTATTCGGTCTCGTCCAGCCGTACGGTGACCAAGTGCGCGGTCCCGGTAACGGTGAGAAGTGGAGAGCCCGGACGGATGAGCGTCCCGGGCCCTGCCGTCTGGTCGTTGACGCGGACGGCGCCCGGCTGGAAGACGACCCGGCCGAGCTCGACCACGCCGGTCTGCTTGACGCCGAGGTCCTTCTGCCACCTGCGTACGGCCCGCGTGCTCTCCTTGCTGAACACGTCGTCGACGGTGAAACCGCGATAGCCGAGTTCGCGCAGGTTCTCTTCCAGCTGCCGGACATCGGCCCCGCGCACTCCGGACCGCAGCGTCCGGTAGGCGGGCACCTTGCCGTACAAGAGCACGGTGGGGATCTGGTCGACCTTGAACAGCACGCCACCACGACGGACCGTCGAGCCGATGGCGGGGAGCGCGGTGACCGTGCCGGGAGCGGCTGCGGCGAGCGGGCGCTCGCGGCCGTAGCCCACGATCCCCGTGGCCGTCGTGGTGTCGGCCAGGTCCTGCTTGGTGACCTCGGCGACGGCGGCGGGCGCGGCGTCGCGGGTGGCCGGTTCGTCGCCGCGCCCGCCGAGCACGATCACCGCGGTGGTGGCGCAGCCCGCTGCAAGGATCAGCAACCCGGCCGCGATCCGGCCGGTCATGCCGCGCGGCACTTTTCCATCGCGGCCTTGAACTTCGGGTCGTCAGGGCTGGCTCCGAGGGCTCCGAAATCCAGCTTGAGCCTTCCGCTGGGGTCGGGGTCGGGGAACGTGGGGTATCCGTTCTCGCGCATGCACTTTGCCTGCTTGCGCGCGCTGTCGAGATCTTGCGGGCTCGGCTTGTCTCCTTGACCGCCGGGGAGGAGGTGACCGCACTTGGCCATCGCCGCGTCCATCTTCTTCTTCTCGGCGATGTCGCTGCTGACCTGGAAGCGGCCGTCGGTCGGGTCCTTGATGTCGATGCCTTCACCTCGCATGCACCGGGCGAAGGCCAGCTCGCCGTCACCGGCGGCCGAAGGGCTCGCGGCCCCGCTCGCCGTGGCCCCGCTCGCGGTGGCGACTTTGGTCTCGGGTTGGGCGCCGCAGGCGGTAAGGGTGAGGCCCACGGAGACAAACATGATCAGCGCCTTCGTCTTCATGGCCCCGGAGTTCATCGCAGAGCCGATTACCGTGGCGTTAGCGCGAACGTTAACGGTGGCGATACACCCAGCCGGATAGAACTCCTGAGCGTGCGTGTTCTGATCGTTGAGGACGAACCGGTGCTGGCCGACGGCATCGCCGAGTGGCTGCGTCGCGACGCGCTGGCCGTTGACGTGGTCAACGACGGCGGCTCGGCGCTGGAGCGGCTGGAAGTGAACGACTACGACGTGGTCATCCTTGACCGTGATCTGCCTGCCGTCCATGGCGACGACGTGTGCCGATCGATTGTGGAATCGGCCTCACGAACCCGTGTTCTCATGCTGACCGCTGCTGCGGCCGTACGGGATCGGGTGGCGGGCCTCCAGCTCGGCGCCGACGACTACCTGTCCAAGCCGTTCGCACTGGCCGAGTTGTCGGCCAGAGTGCAGGCGCTGCTGCGGCGCACCGGGCACATCACGCCTCCGGTCCTCAGCCGCCGTGGCCTCCGGATGGATCTGGCCAGGCGGGAGGTTTATCGCGACGGGCGTTACGTCGCGCTGTCGCGCAAGGAATTCGCCGTACTCGCCGAGTTGCTGCGCGCCGATGGGGCGGTGGTGTCGGCCGAGGACCTGCTGGAGCGGGCCTGGGACGAGCACACCGACCCGTTCACCGGCGTCGTGCGGGTGACGATTCTGAAGCTGCGCCGCAAGCTGGAGGTCCCCGTGATCGACACCATTCCTGGAGTCGGGTACCGCATCGCATGAAGAAGCTCACGATCAGGGCCAGACTGACCCTGGTATACGCGGCGTTCTTCCTGGTGGGCGGAGTGGTGCTGCTCGGCGTCACGACCCTGCTGGTGTCCCAGCAGGTGCCCTCGGCCATCAGCGGCAAGCACGTCCTGTCGTCCACGCCGTCTGGGCCGCCGATGGACGAGGGCCGGCAGATGCTGAGCGAACGGATCCGTACGGTGACCACCACCTCCCTGATATCGCAGGGTGCGATCGGGTTGCTGCTGGTCGGAGCAGCCTCGGTCGGGTTCGGCTGGCTGGTGGCGGGCCGAGCGCTGCAGCCCTTGCACCGTGTCACCGAGACCGCGCGGCGGCTGTCCGTGGGTGCGGGGCGGGGACTGCACGAACGGATCGTCATGGACGGCCCGCAAGACGAGGTACGCGACCTGGCCGACGCCTTCAACCTGATGGTGGAGCAACTGGACGCGGCCTTCGACGGACAGCGCAGGCTGGTCGCCAACGCCTCGCACGAGTTGCGCACCCCGCTGGCCATGAACAGGACGCTGGTGGAGCTCGCGGTCAGCAGGCCGGGCGCTTCGGAGGACTGCATCCAGCTCGGCACGTCGTTGCAGACCGTCAACGAACGGCACGAACGGCTGATCGACGGCCTGCTCACACTGGCCGACTCCGAGCACGGCATCACCGAGCGCACCCCCGTCGACCTGGCCGACATCGCCGGCCACGTCTGCGACCAGCTCGGCGTTCCCTGCGACGGCGCGGCCGCCGCGATCACCAGAGGCGATCCGATCCTGCTCGAACGGCTGGTGCAGAACCTGGTCGAGAACGCCGTCGAGCACAACGTGCCCTCCGGGCTCGTCTCTGTGACCACGGAGACTGTCGGCGAGGACGCGGTGCTGACCGTGGCCAACTCGGGGCCCATCGTGCCGCACTACGAGATCGAGTCGCTGTTCCAGCCGTTCCGGCGGCTCAACCGCGAACGTACCGGCGGCGGGAGGGGATTCGGCCTCGGCCTGTCCATCGTGCGCTCCATCGCCCGCGGTCACGGCGGCTCGGTGACGGCCATCCCTCGCGACGGCGGCGGCCTGGTGGTAACCGTACGATTGCCGGGCCCAGGCACCGCCTCACCGCGAGAGGCCGTGTGACGCACTCGGCCGGCTATCTACTGACCGGGCTAACCAATTGCGACGCAACGCATAGAGTCCACCGATATGACCGTCGTGCGTTCTGTGCTCCTATTCGTACTGGCCGGGGTGCTGGAGATCGGCGGGGCCTGGCTGGTGTGGCAGGGCACCCGCGAGAGCCGCGGCTGGGCATGGATCGGCGCCGGAGTGATCGCGCTCGGCCTGTACGGATTCGTCGCCACGCTCCAACAGGACGCCAACTTCGGGCGCATCCTGGCGGCGTACGGCGGGGTGTTCGTGGCGGGCTCGCTCGCGTGGGGCATGGCGATGGACGGCTATCGGCCGGACCGGTTCGACGTCATCGGTGCCCTGATCTGCCTCGCCGGGGTCGCTGTGATCATGTACGCGCCGCGAGGTGGCTGACGCCGAAAGCCCGATGCCGGATTAGGTTTGTCTGCCATGACGACACTCAGGGTGATGATCAGGCATGGCGGGCGGGACGACGTCGAAGCCGTGCTCCGCTTCTGGGCCGAGGCGGCCGAGGACACCGATCGGCACGACGACGCGGACAAGGTCGTCCAGCTCGTCGAGCGTGACCCGGAGGCGCTGCTGATCGCGGAGATCGACGGGCGGATGGTGGGCACGCTCATCGCGGGTTGGGACGGCTGGCGGGCCCATCTCTACCGGCTCGCCGTGGACCCCGGACACCGGCGCATGGGCATCGGATCCCGCCTGATCGAGGCGGCGGAGGACCGGTTCCGGGCGTTCGGGGCCTTCCGCGCGGACGCGATGGTCCTGCACGACAACGAGCTCGCCCATCGGGCCTGGTCGGCGTCCGGCTACGGGCCGCAGCCCCAGTGGGGCCGCTGGGTGAAGCCCCTGGCCTGACGCGTTGACCTCGGAGCGCAGGCCGCGAGACGGACATCGGTGAAGGCCGCGGCTGACGTCAGCGGTGGAGCAGGCCGTCGATCGCGTGGCGGGTGCGGATCTTGACCGGCCGGCCGTCCGCCTCACGTCCGCCTCAGTCCGCGGGCCTCAGTAGGGTTGATTTCGCACAAAGAGACTCATAAGAGGAGGACGAGCATGTCGACGCCGCGCTTCCGGGCCGTACTCGACACCATGCCCCCGTACAAGCCGGGCAAGGCCGTGGTCGCCCCTGACGGCAGGTCGTTCAAGCTGTCCTCCAACGAGAGCCCGTTCGGGCCGCTGCCGAGCGTGCGGGAGGCGATCGCCGAGGCCGCCGCGCGGATCCACCGCTACCCCGACCCTGGCGCGACCGCCCTCACCGAGGCCCTCGCCGAGCGCTTCGCCGTGCCGCAGGAGCATGTCGCGCTGGGCGGAGGATCGGTCGCGGTGGCGCAGCAGATCTTCGAGACCGTCGCCGAGCCGGGCGCCGAGGCGATCTACGCGTGGCGGTCCTTCGAGGCCTACCCCATGCTCGCGGACCTGGCCGGGATGACCTCGGTCCAGGTGCCGCTCACGGACGAGACGCACGACCTCGACGCCATGGCCGCGGCGATCACCGACGCGACCCGCCTGGTCTTCGTCTGCAACCCGAACAACCCGACCGGTACGGTCAACCGCACGGCCGAGCTGGCCGAGTTCCTCGACCGTGTGCCCGGCGACGTACTGGTGATCATCGACGAGGCGTACTGCGAGTACGTCCGCGACGAGGACGTCCCCGACGGCCTGGCGCTGTATCGCGACCGCCCGAACGTGGCCGTCCTGCGCACGTTCTCCAAGGCGTACGGCCTGGCCGGGCTGCGCGTGGGTTACCTGATCGGCCACGAGTCCGTGGCCGCCGCCGTACGTAAGACCGCGGTGCCGTTCGCGGTCAACGCGATCGCCCAGGCCGCCGCGATCGCGTCCCTCAGGGCCGAGGACGAGCTCCTGGAGCGGGTCGAGACCGTGGTCAAGGAGCGGGACCGGGTCCGGGAGGCGCTGATCGCCCAGGGCTGGACGATCCCCCCGACCGAGGCCAACTTCGTCTGGATGCGTCTGGGTGACCGGACTCCGGAGTTCGCCGAGTTCTGCGCCGGGTACGGCGTGGCCGTGCGGCCCTTCGGCACCGAGGGGGCGCGCGTCTCGATCGGCGACCAGGAGGCCAACGACGTCTTCCTCGCCGCCGCCGAGGCATTCGGCGCCTGACTCTTCGGCGCCTGACTCTTCACGCCTGACCCGTCGGCGCCTGATTCTTAGGCGCCTGATCCGTCGCCGCGCGGTCGGTTTCCACTCCGCACCGGACACCGACCGCCCGGCGGGCGGATCAGCTCGGCGCCGCCTCCGCCTGCGCCTCGAGCACGGCGCGCGCCGCCCGCCCGCGGCGCTCGGTGGACACCACCAGGGCGACGCCGATCACGATCAGCGCCCCGGCGCCGAGCATGCCCGCGGTGACGGTCTCCCCGACCACGGCCACCCCGAGCAGCACCGCCACGACCGGGTTGACGTACGCGTACGTCGAAACCAGCGAGATGGGCGCGTTGCCGAGCAGCCAGACGTACGACGTGAAGCCGATCAGCGAGCCCACCACGATCAGGTAGGCCAGCGCCGCCCAGGACCGGCCGCTGACGGCGGCCAGGTCCAGTCGCTCGCCCAGCCCCGAGCCGATGATCAGCAGGCCGACGCCGCCGACGGCCATCTCCACCGTGCTCGCCGCGAACGGGTCACGCGGCATGGGGATGCGCCCCGACAGGAAGGAGCCGATCGACCACGACAGCGACGCCACCAGGATGATGACCACGCCGACGGGGTCCGACCCGGTGCCACCGCCCAGCGAGATCCCCGCCACGCCGACGAACCCGACGAGCACCCCGGCCAGCGTGAGCGCCTGGGGCCGGTCACGGAAGACGGTGCGCAGCATGACCAGCCAGAGCGGGACCGAGGCGACCAGCAGCGCCGCGAGCCCGCTCCCGATGTGTCGCTCGGCGACCGCCACCATGCCGTTCCCGCCGGTCAGCAGCAGCAGGCCGACCAGGGCGGCCCCGCCCAGCTCCCGCCTCGTCATGCGGAACGGCTCGCGCCCCTTGCGGAGCAGCAGTACCGCGCCGAGGATCAGCGCCGCCGTGACGAACCGCAGGCCGCCGCTGAGCAGGCTGGGCAGGGTCTCGATGGCGATCCGGATCCCGAGATAGGTCGACCCCCACACGATGTAGACGGTCACCAATGCCAGCCAGGTCCGCATGCCATGAGCGTTCTTCCCCATGGCTCATGACAATAGCGGGACAATTCCTGACTCAGCGGTTGAGTTTCTCCACGATGAGCCGGTAGAGCTGGCGCGGCCGGCCAGGGGCGGGCGTACGGTTCGGCGGAAGCGGCCACGCGAGTCCCTCGTCCACCAGCGTGCGCAGCAACCGCCGGGCCGTGCGCGGCGTGACGCCGAGCATCTTGCCCGCGCTCTCGGCGTCCACGACCGTGTCGCCGCCCTCCAGCTTGGCCGCCAGCCGGGCGAGCACCTCGACGCCCTTCGGCTTGGCCGTCCCGACCGCGTGCGGGGGCATCCGGGGCGCGGGGACCAGTGCGCGGCCCTCCCTGTCCACCGCGAAGCCCTGGGAGTTCTTGGCCCCCTGGCTGCGTCCGAGCGCGCCGCGCGCGTGGGTCTCGGCGTCGTGAGTGGTCCGGCCCATGCCCACCCCCACCTCGACGGCCAGGCCGAGCTCATCCCTGATCTTTGCCGCGAACGGCAGGACCCGGAAGCCGTCCGTCGCGGCCGCGATCGAGCCCCGCGAGGACACCACCAGGTAGCTGTGGTCGTCGATCGGCCACACGCTCGAGTTGATCCGGTTGGCCTCCTGGACGAGCAGCCGGTGCAGCGACAGCCGCAGCTCGTCCCGCCAGTAGCGGGGCGCGGCCCGCCGTACCGGCTCGCGCAGCGTGGGGACCTCCACCAGCACCACCGTGAGCTGGGACTCCTCCAGCCGGTGGTGCGCCCCGAGCAGCGCGGCCGTGTGCAGTGCCGTACGGACCGCGGCCGAGGTGGGGCGGACCCGCACGACGGGCAGGCCCGCGGCGGCCAGCCGGTCGGCGACCCCGGGAAGGCAGGTCAGCGCTCCCGTGGTGGCCCCCTGCCGGATGAGGCGCTCGTGGAACGCTGCAATGGTGCCGGCGGCTCCAGGCTCGTCGCGGCTCTGTACCTCGCCCGAAGGCAGGCCTAAATCGGAGTACGCCTCGTCGATCTCCGCCCGGCTGAGCACGTCCACGCTCACCCGCAGGGGGTCGATCCGCTCGTCCATGGCCGCCTGGGCGATGGCGGCGGCCAGGGCGGCGCCGCCCAGCTGCACATGCGTGGCCGGCATGGTGAGCACCCCGGCACGACGGGCGATCTCGTAGGGTGCGGGGCTGGAGAACAGGCAGGCGTCCACGTTCGGGCCGAGCCTGGTCACCTTGTCGGCCGCCTCCTGCTCGTCCCGGTAGGCGGCCGCCACCAGGCGGCACGGCACGGGTGCGGCCGCATGACCCATGAGCATCACTCGCTCGACCAGATCATGCGGCCCCACCACACCGATAGTGAGATCCGGAGTCATCGTGCCCAGGCGTGACCCGCGCGGATTCTCTTCCGTGCGCTCGACCAATGTCTGTCCCATCCGCGTAACCGATTCCAAATTCGTTGAAGCTCTCTTTGGAACGATCGCGTGTGGCGGCCGTAATGTCACGCCCAAATTTGCCGGAAATCCGTTCTGCATACGGCCTGCGGATGGCCAATCAGAACGTTTCACCAGCTCAGGAGTGCAAAATTGGCCTCTGGGATCAGCCTGCGGCCAAAGGGGAAATCTGGCGTTCCACATCTGCGCCGAGCGCCTGCATACGCTGCGCGAGATGAGCGTGACCGCGATCGATGAGATAACCCGAGTCGATTGTCGTCTCGCCTTCGGCGCAGAGCCCGGCCAGCACGAGCGCGATGCCCGAGCGGAGATCGTGCGCGGTGACCTCGGTGCCGTGCAGCGGCGTCGGGCCGTGCACGACCGCGCGGTTCTCGTCGACCTCGATCCTGGCGCCCATCTTGTTCAGCTCGCCGGCGAGCGCGAAGCGCCCGTCGAAGATCCGCTCATGGATGTAGCTGGAGCCGTCGGCCAGGCACGCCACCGTCATCAGCGGCGACTGCAGGTCGGTGGCGAAGCCCGGGTAGGTGTCGGTGATGACGTTGATCGGCCGGAGCGTGCGGTCCCTGCGGACGTTCAGCACGGCGCCGTCGGTCGCGAACTTCACGCCCATCTGCTCCAGCTTCCAGCGGACCACGCCGAGGTGCTCCAGGGAGGCGCCGACCAGGTTGACCTCGCCGCCGGTGATCGCGGCGGCCATCGCGAAGACGCCGGCGTCCAGCCGGTCCGGCATCACGGTGTGCTCGACCGCGGTCAGTTCGGTGACGCCCTCGACGGTGATGAAGCCGGTGCCGCCGCCGCGGATCCTGGCGCCCATCCGGGAGAGCATGCTGATGACGTCGAGCACCTCGGGTTCGAGCGCCGCGTTCTCGATCACGGTGGTGCCGCCCGCCAGGGTGGCGGCCATGATGAGGTTCTCGGTGCCGGTGTGCGAGGGCGTGTCGAGGTACAGCGGGGCGCCGGTCAGCCCGGCCGCCTTGATGTGGATGACGGCCTCGCCCTCGTCCACGACCGCGCCGAGCCGCTTGTAGCCGAGATAGTGGAAGTCCAGGTTGCGGCTGCCGAGGTTGCAGCCACCCACACCCTCGATGATCGCCTCGCCCAGGCGGTGCAGCAGGGCCGGGACGAACAGCACCGAGCCGCGGAAGCGGCGCGCGATCTCCGCCGGCAGCACCGGGCTGGTGAGCTGGGACGCGTCGATCACCAGCGTCCGCTCGTTCTCGTGGAACTGCACCTTGGCGCCGATCGCCTGGGCCAGCTCGACGGCGCGGCGCACATCCTCGATCACGGGCACGTTGCGCAGCACCGTTTGGCCCTCCGACGCGAGCAGCGCCGCGCCGATCATCGGGAGGACGGCGTTCTTCGCGCCCTGGATGAAGGCGGTTCCGCGCAGTACGTTGCCTCCGCGCACGCGGTAACGGACCATCGATGAGACTCCTAAGTCAAAGGTGGGGACTCGCACGACGCGGCGGCCAAGGCTGGACCAGAGTAGCCGCTGAGACGGGCGTTATGAGGGGGAACTACCCGCGGAAGACGCGCCCAGTCAGCCGCTCGTACGCCTCGACGTACCGCTGCCGGGTGCGCTCGACGATCTCGTCGGGAAGGGGCGGTGGCGGCTCGTCCGACGACCTGTCCCAGCCGGACTCCGGCGAGGTCAGCCAGTCGCGGACGAACTGCTTGTCGAACGACGGCTGGGACCGGCCCGGCCGCCACTCCTCCAGCGGCCAGAAGCGGGAGGAGTCGGGGGTGAGCACCTCGTCGCCCAGGACCAGCTCGCCTTCGGCGTCCCAGCCCAGCTCGATCTTGGTGTCGGCCAGGATGATGCCGCGTTCCCGGGCGATCTCGGCGCCGCGGACGTAGACGTCGAGCGTGATCCGTCTGAGGCGCTCCGCGACGTCCGCCCCGACCTCCTCGACGACCTGCGCGTACGTCATCGGCTCGTCGTGCTGCCCGATCGGGGCCTTCGTCGACGGCGTGAAGATCGCTTCGGGCAGCCGCGAGCCGTCGGTCAGCCCGGTGGGGAGGGAAACGCCGGAGACGACGCCCTCACGGCGGTAGTCGGCCAGCCCGGAACCCGTCAGATAGCCGCGCGCGACGCACTCCACCGGGACCATCCGCAGTCTGCGGCACAGCACCGCCCGGCCCGCGAACTCGGCGGGCACGTCGGTAGAGACCACATGGTTGGGAACCACGTCCGCGAGCTGTTCGAACCACCACAGCGAGAGCTGGGTGAGGATCTTGCCCTTGTCGGGGATGCCGGGCGTGAGGACGTGGTCGAACGCGGAGATCCGGTCCGAGGCCACCATCAGCAGCAGCCCGTCCTCGGTCTCGTACAGATCGCGGACCTTGCCGGAGTGGAGGTGCTTCACTATGCCATTTTGCCAGTGGTTCAGACCTCTTTGCCGACCGGCCCAAACCCGGCCCCGGCAACCGGCCGGACGACCGGCCGCGCGGCCGTCCGGGATGACCGGCCTACGACTCGACGGCGCGAAGCGCGATGTCGGAGCGGTGGTGGGAGCCGCGCAGCCGGATGTGACCGACCGCCTCGTACGCGCGCGTGCGGGCCTCGGCGAGATCGCGTCCGGTGCCGATCACACTCAGCACCCGGCCCCCGTTGGAGACGATCCGGCCCCCGGCGTCGGGCGCGGGGTCGAACGCCGTGCCCGCGTGCAGCACGTACGCCCCCGGAACCTCGGCGTCCAGCCCCTCGATGACGTCGCCCTTGACCGGCTCGCCGGGGTAGTTCTCCGCCGCGACCACCACGGTCACCGCCGCGCCGTCCCGCCAGCGGAGCGGCTCGTGCGCGGCCAGCGTGCCGGTGGCGCACGCCAGCAGCAGCCCGGCGAGCGGCGTCTCCAACCGGTCGAGCACGACCTGGGTCTCCGGGTCGCCGAACCGCGCGTTGAACTCGATCACACGCGGCCCCTTCGCCGTGAGGGCCAGGCCCGCGTAGAGCACGCCCGTGTACGGCATGCCGCGCGCCGCCAGCTCCGCCACGGTTGGCAGGACGATCTCGGTCATGACCTGCTCGGTCAGGCCCTCAGGCGCCCACGGCAGCGGCGTGTACGCGCCCATGCCGCCCGTGTTGGGGCCCGCGTCGCCGTCCCAGGCGCGCTTGAAGTCCTGTGCGGGCTGGAGCGGCACCGCCGTCTCCCCGTCGCACAGGGCGAACAGCGACACCTCGGGACCGTCGAGGTACTCCTCGATGACGACGCGCTCGCACGCCTCTGCGTGCGCGAGGGCCTCGTCCCTGTCCCCGGTCACCACGACGCCCTTGCCCGCGGCCAGGCCGTCGTCCTTCACGACGTACGGCGGGCCGAACTCGTCCAGCGCGGCCGCCGCCTCCTCCGCCGTGGTGCACGTGAACGCGCGGGCGGTGGGCACACCCGCCGCGGTCATCACGTCCTTGGCGAAGGACTTGGACCCCTCGATCCCAGCCGGCTCACGCGACGGGCCGAAGCACGGGATCCCCGCGGCCCGTACGGCGTCGGCCACGCCCGCGACCAGCGGCGCCTCCGGGCCGATCACGACGAGATCGGCACCCAGCGTGACCGCCAGCTCCGACACCGCCGCGCCGTCGGTCGGCGTCACCTGGTGCAGGGTCGCCACCCGCGCGATGCCGGCGTTGCCGGGAGCGCAGTGGACTTCCGAGACGGACGGGTCGAGCCGCAGCCCACGACACAGGGCGTGTTCGCGACCACCGGATCCAATAACTAGAACGCGCACCCGCTGAGTTTATTGGCGCTCGCTGCGCTCGCGCGGGCTCGGGGCGCCCTAGAGGCGACTCGTGCCCTCGTCACGTCCTCGCTCCTCCGTCGCTCCGGGCGTTCCTCGGTTACTTCCCCGCCGCGCCCCTTGCGGTTTATTGGCGCTCGCTGCGCTCGCGCGGGCTCGGGGCGCCCTAGAGGCGACTCGTGCCCTCGTCACGTCCTCGCTCCTCCGTCGCTCCGGGCGTTCGCGCTCGCCCGCTCGCTGCTCGGTTGGTTCCCCGCCGCGCTACCGGGGGACGTTACTGGTGAAGTTCCGGGGGCTTGGAGGCTTTTGAGGAGAACCACCTGATCATCGAGGGGACGGGTGGTTACCCTAGAGACAGCCCAGCCTGATGTGATAAGTTAGCTCAGCTTTACCATGCCTCGTGGCGATTGGAGGTGGTTTGGGGTGTCTTCTGATGATCCCGTCAGTACGTGCCCGCGCACGTGCGACGTGCGCATTCCCGACCACCTGATCTCTGAGCCCGAGGGGCAAGCTCACGCCTGAAAAAGGGGTGACGTCGCGTCGCGCGTGGAGCGTGCCGGCTCGGGCGGGAAGGGTCCGCCATGCGCTCCTCAACGCTTTTTCCACTCATTTCCCGCCACGCCCGGGTTGTTCCGCCACGTCTGGCGAAGCCCGTGCCTGAGCAGCCCGTCACCGACCGCTGCGTGCCGCCGAGCAATTCTCTGCTGGAGTTCGGCGCGTACGTCGCCGGCAAGAAGGTTGACGTCGACGGCATCGCCGAGGCGGTCCGCCTGGTCCGCGCGCACAACGAAAGCAGTGCCGCCTCCGACGCCTACGTCTGGGTCGGTCTCTACGAGCCCGCCGCCCCCGAGGTCGAGTGGCTCGCGGAGGTCTTCGGCCTGCACCCGCTCGCCGTCGAAGACGCGATCAAGGCGCATCAGCGCCCCAAGGTCGAGCGGTATGGCGACTCGCTGTTCGTCGTGCTCAAGACCGTGGCGTTCCTCGACCACCAGGCGCCCACCGCCACGAGCGAGATCATCGCCGTAGGCGAGATCATGGTGTTCGTCGGCCCCGACTTCGTCGTCACCGTACGGCACGGCAAGCAGTGCCCACTGGCGGACGTCCGCGAGAAGCTGGAGGACGACGCCAAGCTGCTCGGACGCGGACCGACCGGCGTGCTCCACGCCATCGCCGACTACGTCGTGGACAAGTACCTCTATGTCGCCGATCTGATGCAGGACGAGTTGGAGCACGTCGAGGCGACCGTCTTCGCCGAGGTCAGCTCCCGGGACATTAACCGGATCTATCAGCTCAAGCGCGAGATGCTGGAGCTCAAGAGGGCGGTCGGGCCGCTCCAGACGCCGTTCAACTCGCTTCCTCAGCGGCGGATAATCCCCTCGGAGATGCGCGAGTACTTCCGCGATGTGGGCGACCACCTGTCCCGGGTGTGCGAGCAGGTCCAGTCATCTAACGAGCTGTCCGACTCGATCCTGCAGGCCGCGCTCGCTCGCTCCAACGCGCTGGCGAACGAGGACATGCGGAAGATCTCCGCCTGGGTGGCCATCATCTCCGTGCCCACGATGATCGCCGGTTTGTACGGCATGAACTTCACCCATATGCCGGAGATCGACACGTACTGGGGATATCCGGCGGCGCTCGGTCTGATGGCGGTCGTCTGCACACTGCTCCACCGCGCGTTCCGCCGCAACGGCTGGCTCTGACGGCGGAGCTAATGATAGCTGAAACTATAATAGCTTCAGCTATCATTATCGCAGCTTCCTCTATCATCGATATGTGCAGACCACGGGGAAGCCTGAGCGGCTGTTCGGGCGGGACGCGGAGTGGCGGGAGCTGACCGAGTTCGCCGCCTCGCCCACCATCGGCGCGACGCTCGGCCTCGTCTACGGCAGGCGACGCCAGGGCAAGACGTTGATGCTCGAACTTCTCACACGGCAGACGTCGGGCTTCCTCTTCGCGGCCACCCAGCAGAGCGAGACGCAGAACCTCGCCGATCTCGGTGCCGCGTACGGCGCTTTCCTCGGCCTCCGGCAGCCTGTCAGCTTCCCGTCGTGGCGGGAGGCACTGGAGGAGCTGTTCCGGCTGGGTGAGAACCGCGCGGTGCCAGTGATCATCGATGAGTTTCCGTACCTGGTGAACGCCAGTCCTGGGCTCCCGTCCTACCTCCAGCAGGCGCTGAGCCCTCTGGGGTTCGCCAAGGAGCACACCCGCACCAGGATGATCCTCTGCGGCAGCGCGCTGACCACCATGGCTCAACTGCTCGGGGGCG
Organism: Microtetraspora sp. NBRC 16547; assembly: GCF_030268965.1. Classification (GTDB taxonomy): domain Bacteria; phylum Actinomycetota; class Actinomycetes; order Streptosporangiales; family Streptosporangiaceae; genus Microtetraspora. Next base: position 109,811 of record NZ_BSSE01000016.1, read on the forward strand.
GGGCTCCGCTTCGTGGGCGAGCGAGCATGGAACTGGTCGTCCGCCCGTTCCGATACCGGGAGGCGGCGGCTTTCTGGCAGGTGTCGCACGATCCCGAACTGGCGTTCCGGCTGCACGCACTGGTCGGTGGAACTCCCGCGTACCTCGAAATGAGCGGAGGATCCGCCCCTTCCTCGGCGGCCGAGTTCGACGAGTGGGTGGCGCGCCGGCTGTTGAATCCCGCCTCGGCCATGTTCCGGGAGGGCGGACTGCTTCTCCGGGAGGAATCGTCCATCGCCGATCCCACCTCGTACGCGGCGACGCTGGCGGCTCTGTGCGCGGGAAACCATCGCCGCTCCGAGATCGCGTCCGCGCTCGGCCGCCCGAGCAGCGCGCTCGGCCACCTGCTGTCCGGCCTGCGGGACATCGGCCTGATCGACCAGATCGACGACGCGCTCAGGGAGAAGCGCAGCGTGTACCGGATCGCGGAACCGGTCGTCCGCTTCCACCAGCTTCTGATCCAACGCCACGAGCCCGCGCTGGTGATCGGCCGGGCGAGCCAGGTGTGGGCCGGCAACGCCGATACCGTGGCAGGAAAGATCTACGGGCCGCACTTCGAGGATCTGGCACGGGAATGGTGCTTCGAACACGCCGATCCGGGGACGCTGGGAGGAATGGCGGCCCGCGTCCGCCCCACCGAGATCGCCTGCCGCGAGCACCGGCAGGGGCATGAGATCGACATCGTCGTCACGGAATCCCCCTCCTTCGCCGCGGAGCGGATAACCGCGATAGGCGAGGCGAAGGGGACCAGCACGGCGATGGACGTCCCGCACCTGGAGCGCCTCGAACACCTTCGCGGTCTCCTGCCCGCCGCCAAGGTCGGGCCGCTTCCCAAACTGCTGCTTTTCAGCCGATCGGGGTTCACCGACGCCCTTCGCCGGGTCGCGGACGCGCGGGCGGACATCGAACTCGTGGATCTCGCCCGCATGTACGGCGGTTCGTAGTCGCGCTAACGAGGGCGGTCGTCGGGGGAACCGAGGGAGCCGAGGCCGCTGATCGTGATGTCGATCGCCTTACGGGCGGCGGCCCGTACCTCCGGGGGAGAGGCGCCGAGGCCGCGGCTCGTCAGGGCGGCGAGCCTGGCCGCGCCGACGATCGCGCCGACCGCCGTGGCCGCCTCGACCGGGTCGAGCTCGTCGGGGCAGGCGTCGTGCAGGGCCCGGGCCAGGCGTCGCTGCGTGTCGAAGAGCAGGTGCAGCGCCCGCGCCTGGAGCGAGGGCACCGACTCGATCAGATGCGTGCGCCGCTCGGCCGACTCCGCGGAGCGGTCCGGGTCCGCGAAGTCGCGGTCCAGGCTCTGCCGCACCGCCCGGACGAGGAGGTCCATGGCCGACTCGCCGGGCCGGCGGTCGGCGATTACGTGGAGCGCCTCCTCGGCCCGCATCTCGTGGTCGAAGAAGACGACGTCTTCCTTGCTGGTGAAGTAACTGAAGAAGGTCCGCGGCGAAACGTCCACGGCGGCGGCGATCTCCGCGATGGTCGTCTCGTCGTAGCCCTTTTCCTCGAACAGCCGTAGAGACGCCTCGATCAGCGCGTTCCGCGTGCGGATCTTCTTGCGTTCCCGCAGGCCAGGAGCGTCCGACATAGTTTGATTTTACTACATATATATCTTCACTCATTGCAACTTTACATTAAATGTTGTTCCGTGAAAGAGGCGAAGTGCTTTCCGACTGAGTTCTCCCACAAGGAGCCCGTCATGACCGAAGCCACGACCCATCCGGTGACCCTCCCCCTCACGCGTGTGCACCCGTTCGACCCGCCGGAGGACCTCGCCCTCTGGCGCGAGGAGGACCCGATCCGCCCGCTGGCCTACCCCGACGGCCATCAGGGCTGGCTGGTCACCGGCTACGCCGCCGCTCGTGCCATCCTCGCCGACCCCCGTTTCAGCACGCGCATCGACCTCCTGCACACGCCGATCGCGCAGCGCGACGCGCAGTTCCGCTCGACCGTGCGGCGGCCGGGCTTCTTCCTGCGGATGGATCCGCCGGACCACACCCGCTACCGGCGGTTGCTGACCGGCCAGTTCACGGTCCGCCGGATGAAGCAACTGGAGCCGAGGATCGAGGAGATCACCCGCGATCACCTGGACGCCATGGAGCGCGCCGGTGGCCCGATCGACCTCGTACGGGCGTTCGCGCTGCCGATCCCGTCCCTCGTGATCTGCGAGCTGCTCGGCGTCCCGTACGACGACAGGGAGAAGTTCCAGCGCGACTCCTCCGTGCTGCTCAGCCTCGACTCCACGCTGGAGCAGGTGGAGGCCGCGATGCAGGACCTGCTCGACTATCTCGGCGATCTGGTCCGGCACAAGCGGGCCGAGCCGGAGGACGACCTGGTCAGCGGGCTCGCAGCGGACACCGACCTGACCGACGAGGAGCTCACCGGCATCACCACGCTGCTCCTCATCGCGGGCCACGAGACGACCGCGAACATGCTGGGCCTCGGCACCTACGCCCTGCTGCGCAACCCCGCCCAGCTCGCCGCCGTGCGCGACGACCCCGAGGTGGTGGAGCACGCCGTCGAGGAGTTGCTGCGCTACCTGACCGTCGTCCACATCGGCCCGGTACGGGCGGCCCTGGAGGACGTCGAGATCGACGGCCGTCTCATCAGGGCGGGAGAAACGGTGACCATCTCGGTGGCCGCCGCCAACCGCGACCCCGAGCGGTTCTCCGAGCCCGACCAGCTTGACGTCGCGCGGCCCGCGAGCGGGCACCTGACCTTCGGCCACGGCATCCACCAGTGCCTCGGGCAGCAGCTCGCCAGGACCGAGATGCGGATCGCCTACCCGGCCCTGCTGCGCCGCTTCCCCGGCCTGCGTCTCGCCGTACCGGCGGAGGAGGTCCCGATGCGGACCGACATGGTGGTCTACGGGGTGCACCGGCTGCCGGTCACCTGGTAGGGAAGGGGGCGCGATGAGGATCATCGCGGACACCGGCCGCTGCATCGGGGCCGGGATGTGCGTGCTGGCCCTGGGCGAGGTGTTCGACCAGAGCGAGGACGACGGGACCGTCGTCCTGCTCGACGCGGAGCCGCCCGCCTCGATGGCGGGCGCGGTCCGGCGGGCCGTACAGCTGTGCCCGTCCGGCGCCCTGTCCATCGCGGAGACGTCCGGAGGGGACCAGGACGCCGCGGGCGGCGTGAAGGGGAACGGGGACTAGGGAAACAGGTCTAGGCGACCGCGTTGCGGAGCGGCGCGATCGGCCGCGGCAGGGGGAGCCCACGGGCCGCCCACAGGAGCCGCATCCGGTCCGGATAGTCGGTGACGATGCCCGCCACGCCCAGGTCGAGAAGCGCGGCCGCCTCGTCGGGGTCGTTGACCGTCCACACCACGACCGGCAGGCCGCACTCCGACGCGGCGGTCATCAGCGCCTGGTCGACCAGCACGCGGTCGGGGGAGAGCGTGGTGGCCCCGACCGCCCGGGCCGCGGCCGCCAGGTCGCCGCCGAAGTCGGCCAAATCCAGGCCGTTCATCCAGGCGGGGGCCATCGTGGCCTCCTCGACCAGCGCGTACCGCCGGTCGACCAGCGGTCGCGCGGCCTCGAGGACGCGCCAGTCGAAGCTGAGCAGAGCGGCGTTCGCGAGCCGGCCGTGCCGGTCGAGCTCCTTCACCACGAGCTCGGTGAACTCACGCGGATCGGCCGTCAGCTCCGGGTGGTCCGGGTCGGACTTGAGCTCGACGTGCAGCCTCACCCCGTCCGCGCCGTACGCGTCGACGAGGCCGAGCACGGCGCCGAGCGTGGGCATCCGGGTGTCGGGCAGCGGCACCTGGGTGAGCGCGAAGGGGTCGTCGGGCCGCGTCGGGAGCCGGATGCCGACATCGAGCGTCCTGAGCTGGGCGAGCGACAGGGAGCCGATCGGCTTGCCGACGTAGGGGAACATCTCGTCGCCCGCGGTGGCCATCCCGGTGTCCGCGCTGGTCACCGGCGAGACGATCAGGTCGTGCGTGAGCACGATCTGCCCGTCGGAACTCAGGGCGACGTCGAACTCCAGTGCGTCGACCCCGAGTTCCAGCGCGAAGGCGAGCCCGGGGAGCGTGTTCTCGGGCCGCAGCCCGCGTGCCCCCCGATGGCCGTGTAGTTCAACGTGTCCATGCACAAGGGCGAACCCTACTGGGTCGCCTTGTGTCACCCGAGCATCCCCACCCCCGCGGCGCGCATCAGCACAAAGCGTCACACAACCATCCGGGGTGGGGGAAACGCGCTCAGATCAGCGGGCGGATCTGGAGGGTCTGGGTGCGGCCGGGGCCGACGCCGATCGCGGAGATCGGGGCCCCGCTCATCTCCTCCAGCGCCTTGACGTAATCCTGCGCCTTGGGCGGCAGGTCCTCGAACGTCTTGGCGTCGGTGATGTCCTCCTGCCAGCCGGGCAGCTCCTCGTAGATCGGCTTGGCGTGGTGGAACTCGGTCTGCGTCATGGGGATCTCGTCATGGCGCACGCCGTCCACGTCGTACGCGACGCAGACGGGGATCCGCTCCAGCCCGGACAGCACGTCCAGCTTGGTGAGGAAGAAGTCGGTCACGCCGTTGATCCGGGTGGCGTACCGCGCGATGACGGCGTCGAACCAGCCGCAGCGGCGGTTGCGGCCCGTGGTCACGCCGTACTCGCCGCCGGTGGAGCGCAGCCAGTCGCCCATCTCGTCGGTCAGCTCGGTGGGGAACGGCCCGGAGCCGACCCGAGTGGTGTACGCCTTGAGGATGCCGATGACGCGGGTGAGCCGCGACGGCGGGATGCCCGAGCCGATGCACGCGCCGCCCGAGGTCGGGGACGAGGAGGTCACGAACGGGTAGGTGCCGTGGTCGATGTCCAGCAGCGTGCCCTGGCCGCCTTCGAGGAGGACGACCTTGCCCTCGTCCAGCGCCTTGCTCAGCACCAGCGACGTGTCGGTGATGTGCGGCTTGAGCCGCTCGGCGTACGCGAGGTATTCATCCAGCACCGCGGCCGGGTCGAGCCCGCGCCGGTTGTAGATCTTGGTGAGGATCTGGTTCTTGTCGCCGAGCGCGACCTCGATCTTCTGCTTGAGGATGCCCGGGTCCAGCAGGTCCTGGACGCGGACGCCCATGCGGGAGATCTTGTCGCCGTAGGCGGGGCCGATGCCGCGGCCGGTCGTGCCGATCTTGGACTTGCCCAGGTAGCGCTCGCTGACCTTGTCGATGGCCTTGTGCTGCGGCATGATCAGGTGGGCGTTCGCCGAGATCAGCAACCGGTCGGCGTTGATCCCGCGCTGGGCCAGCCCGTCGATCTCGCTGAGCAGCACACCCGGGTCGATCACGACGCCGTTGCCGATCACGGGGACCACATCGGGAGAGAGCACACCCGTGGGCAGCAGGTGCAGGGCGTATTTCTGGTCGCCGATGACCACGGTGTGGCCCGCGTTGTTGCCGCCCTGGTAGCGGACGACGTAATGGACGTCGCCGCCGAGCAGGTCGGTGGCCTTTCCCTTGCCCTCATCGCCCCATTGGGCGCCTACGAGAACCACAGCCGGCATGGTCTGACTCCTGCACCACAAAACGAAAACCCCTGACGCAAGTACGACAGGGGCCTCTTGCAACCTGAGACTACCTGAGCCGGTCGGAAACCGGGATTCGCGGGTCCTGAACGGGCGGCCCGCCCCTCATGTACGGCTCCGCCGGCTCGGCAGGGTCAGTGTCCGGCGAGCGCCTGGGCGGCCTCGGCGCTGCTGTCGCGCAGGAACTTGGCGCAACGCTCGGCCTCGTCCTTCTCGCCGATGGCGTGTGCGGCTCGGCTCAGCGCGTGCAGGCAGCGGAGGAAGCCCTTGTTGGGTCCGTGGTCCCACGGGACCGGGCCGTGACCCTTCCAGCCGGCGCGGCGCAGCTGGTCGAGGCCGCGGTGGTAGCCGGTGCGCGCGAAGGCGTACGACGTGACGGCGTGCCCGGCCGCGAAGTAGTCCTCGGCCAGCGCCGCCCAGGCTTCGGAGTAGGCGGGGAAGCGCGCGGCCACGTCGGCCGCCTTGGCGCCGGACTCGATCATCTCTCGAGCCTCGGCGTTGTCCGGGAGGAGGGTGGGCGGCGGACCGGCCAGGAGGTTTTCGTGCGTTTCCATGAGCACAGTCTTACCCGTGGAAAGTCCGCACCATCATGAGGGGGCCGGGACAAGATTGGCGAAAATTCTCCGGCAAGCCGTCGCGTGGAACGGAAGGACCCGGTTTCGAGCGGCCGCACGGGCACAGTACGGGCGCAGTGCGTATGGGCACAGTGCGTAAGGGCACAGTGTGGAGCGCAGTGTGTGGAGCGCAGCCGCGCTGGGCGCGGGAACGCGTTCAGCGCGGCTACGTCCGGTTAAGCCGGGTCAAGCCCGGCCTGGTGCGGTCCGGCCTGGTGCGGTCCGGCCTGGTGCGGTCCGGCCTGGTGCGGTCCGCCGGCCCGGCTTGCCCTGGTCAGGATGCGTTCAGCGGAGCTTGGTGCCCGCCGACTTCAGGTGCCGGCAGGCCTCGGCGACCCGCGCGGCCATGCCCGCCTCGGCGGCCTTGCCGTACGCGCGAGGGTCGTAGGCCTTCTTGTTGCCGACCTCCCCGTCGACCTTCAGCACGCCGTCGTAGTTGCGGAACATGTGGTCCGCGACCGGCCGGGTGAAGGCGTACTGCGTGTCCGTGTCGATGTTCATCTTGACCACGCCGTACGCGATGGCCTCGTGGATCTCTTCGAGCAGCGAGCCGGAGCCGCCGTGGAAGACCAAGTCGAACGGCTTGTCCTTGCCGAACTTGGCGCCGACGGCCTCCTGGATGTCCTTCAGGACGGTGGGACGCAGCTTGACGTGGCCCGGCTTGTAGACGCCGTGCACGTTGCCGAACGTCGCGGCCAGGAGGTACCGGCCGCGCTCGCCCAGGCCGACGGCCTCGGCGGTGGCGATGGCGTCCTGGGCCGTGGTGTAGAGCTTCTCGTTGATCTCGCCGACGACGCCGTCCTCCTCGCCGCCGACGACACCGATCTCCATCTCCATGATGACGCGCGCCTCGGCGCACTTCTCGATGAGCTCGGAGGCGATGGACAGGTTCTCCTCCAGCGGTACGGCGGAGCCGTCCCACATGTGGGACTGGAACAGCGGCTCCTCGCCCCTGGCGACCCGCTCACGAGAGATCTCGATCAGCGGGCGCATGAAACCGTCCAGCTTGTCCTTCGGGCAGTGGTCGGTGTGCAGGGCGACGGTCACGGGGTACTTGGCGGCCACCACCCGGGCGTACTCGGCCAGAGCGACCGAACCGGTCACCATGTCCTTGACCGTCGTTCCGGAGAGGAACTCCGCCCCGCCGGTCGACACCTGGATGATGCCGTCGCTCTCGGCCTCGGCGAAGCCGCGAAGCGCCGCGTTCAGCGTCTGGGACGAGGTCACGTTGATCGCCGGGTAGGCGAAGCCGCCCTCCTTGGCCCGGTCGAGCATCTCGGCGTAGACCTCTGGAGTCGCGATAGGCATCGGAAATTCATCTCCTTCTGAGACAGTTACCGGCGGTCGCAAGTATCCCGAAGCGCGTGCCGATGTGTGAAGCAGGCTCCGGGCCACGCCCGTCTTCTATCAGTGTCGCCTCATATCCGACCGGTAAGCTCGAGGCGTGGACGTGATCCTGAATCTTCTTGACCCGCAGTGGTGGCTGACCATGCTCGGCGCCTTCGCGACGGTCGGCGTCATCGCGATCATCTTTGCCGAGACCGGGTTGCTCGTCGGTTTCTTTCTGCCGGGCGACTCACTGCTGGTCGCGGCCGGGATCTTCGCTTCGGGCAAGGTGCTCGAAGGTGTCGAGCCCTTGTCACTGCCCACCCTGCTGGTCGGGACGCCGCTGGCCGCGATCCTCGGCGCCCAGCTCGGGCATTTCCTCGGCGCGCGAGTCGGCCGCAAGCTTTTCGACAAGCCCGACTCCCGGCTGTTCAAAAAGGAACACGTCGAAAAGGCGGAGTACTACTTCGAGAAGTTCGGCCCCGCCAAGGCCGTGGTCGTGGCGCGGTTCATGCCGATCGTGCGCACCTTCATGAACCCCGTGGCCGGCGTTCTGCAAATGGACGCGCGCAAGTTCTTCCTGTGGAACGCCCTGGGCGGCGTGGTCTGGGTCGAGGCGCTGCTGCTGCTCGGGTACTTCCTCGGCAGCAAGGTCGAGGGCATCGACAAGTACATCCTGCCGGGCGTCTTCGTGATCATCGTGCTGTCGCTGGTGCCGATCGTTCGTGAGGTCCTGAAGAACCGGAAGGCCGGAGGCGCCCCCGCCCCGAGGGGCAAGCACCACGCGGGGCGTTGATCCCTTTAGCGCACCAAAGTGTGATTAATCCTCATTTGGGTGCTGTTGGCCTGTTCGCGGAACCGCTACCCTCCGGTATGTGGGACGCCACAGGTCTGATCCGATGGGGATCGCCCGGCTGGTACTCATCGGCCTGGTGGTCCTGCTCGCGCTGGCTGTCGTCGCCGTCGGAGCCAAATCGCTGATGACGGTCCTCGGCTCGGACGACGCCGGGGCCGCCGTCGCCACGCCCCGCGCATCCGGCGGGGCGTCCTCGTCCGCGAGCACGCGGACGGCGACCGTACAGATCGTGTGCAGCGCCGACCGGTGCCCGGTGTTCGTCCGCATCCCCGGCGGAGACGTGCTGATGGACCGGGACATGACCCGGGGCGAACAGGCCTCCTATTTCGAACCCGAGCTCGACGTGGTCCTCGGTGACGCGAGCACGGTCACGGTCCTGGAGAACGGAACCCAGCGTCCCCCGGGTGAGACCGGGGAACGCCAGACGTTCAAGGTGACGAGATCCCCAGATCGCTGAGGCCGTAGGCCGAGCGGTACGGCAGGCCGGTGGCGGCCAGGTTCTCGTCGCCACCGCGGTGCACGATCGTCGCGATGCCCACCACCTCGGCGCCGGCCTCGCGCAGCGCCTCCACGGCGGTCAGCACGGAGCCGCCCGTGGTGGTCGTGTCCTCGACCGCGAGCACGCGGCGTCCCTTCACATCCGGGCCCTCGATCCGGCGCTGCAGGCCGTGCGCCTTGCCCGCCTTGCGTACGACGAAGGCGTCCAGCACGCGTCCCCGGGCGGCGGCGGCGTGCAGCATCGCGGTCGCCACGGGGTCCGCACCCAGCGTCAGGCCGCCGACCGCGTCATAGCCGAGGTCCTCGGTCAGGTCGAGCATCACTCGCCCCACCAGCGGGGCCGCCACGCCGTCGAGCGTGATGCGGCGGAGATCGACGTACCAGTCGGCCTCCTTGCCCGAGGAGAGCACGACCCTGCCGTGCACGACCCCCTTCTTCCTGATCTCGTCAAGCAGCTTCTCGCGGTCGCTCATGGCGCCCAGCCTACGAGGTCGCGACCACCGCTTCGAAGGTAAGGACCCGTCACCGGTTTAGGCAGCGCACGGTCGGCGGAATCATGTGCTGGACGACTCAGCGTAATCGTGAGGTAACAATGAGTGCGGGAATCCGGCAAACCGATGCAGAACTCCTGGACGCGGTGCGGGGCGGCAACGTGTCGGCCTACGCCGCGCTCTTCGATCGCCACGTGGCCGCGGCCCGCTCCCTGGCCGGCCAGATGGTCGAGGGGGACGTCGAGGGGGACGTCGAGGGGAACACGGAGGCCGAGGAGATCCTCTCCGAGACGTTCGCGGCCGTGCTCAACGTGATCAGGAGCGGCGGCGGCCCGGAATCGGCATTCCGTCTCTACCTCCTGACGGCGCTCCGCCGCACGGCCGCGGGCGAGCAGGACGGGGACGAGCTCGGCACGCCCTACGTGGACCCGGCCTACGCCGGGCTGGAGCGCTCGCTGGTCGCCAGGGCGTACTTCTCGCTTCCGGAGCGGTGGCGGATGGTGCTGTGGCACACCGAAGTGGAGAACTGCGGCGCGGCCGAGATCGGCCCCATGCTCGGCCTCTCCGTGAAAGGCGTCGCGGCGCTCGCGTACCGGGCCCGCGAGGGGCTGCGCCAGGCGTTCCTGCAGATCCACCTCGACGGCGGGCCGCTTCCCGGCTGCCGGGCGATGACGGAGAAGATGGCGGCCTACGTTCGGGGCGGCCTCACCCGGCGCGAGACCCGCATGGTGGACGGGCACGTCGCCGACTGCGTCGACTGCCGGACCGTCTTCCTCGAACTCTCCGACGTCGTCCAGGGACTCCGGGTCGTCGTCGGGCCGCTCATCGCGGGGCCATTTCTCACCGGGTATCTCGCCGCGCTCCGCGGCGCCGCCGCCACTGGGCGCGGGGGACGGGCCGGCCTCGCTCGCTGGGTACGGCGGGTGCCCCTCGCGTACTGGGCCGTCGCGGGGGGCACGGCCGCGGCGGCGGCGGGCGGGCTGCTCCTGATCGACGCCATCACCGACGTCGTCACCGGCGGCGGGCATCCGGCCGCACAGGGCGTCCACGACGAGCGGGACGCGCACGGCGAAAGCGGCACTCGCGACGGTGTGCCAGACGGCGTGCCGGGCGGGCGCGGCGCAACCGGTGGGAACGGCGGTCATGACGGCCGCGCCCGGCCGCAGCCGGTGCCGTCTCCGCCGCCGATCTCTCCGCGCGTGATCTCCTCGCCGTTGCCCTCCGCGCTCGTGCCGTTCTCGCCCGGCCGGTCGCCGGGGGCGTCACCGGCGCGTCCTGCGGTGGTTCCGTCCCCTCCCGCCGCGGCGCCCTCGCCCTCGCCTTCACCCTCGCGATCGGCATCGCCTTCACCCTCACGATCGCCCTCGGGATCACCCTCGCGATCGGCATCGGGATCGGCTTCGCCGGAGCCGTCCGGCGGGACGGGCGACCTCGCGAAGGCGGCCCCGGAGCCGCCCGTCGAGCAGCCGCTGCTGTCCAGGAAGCCGGCTCAGGCGCCCGTCCCCAGGGTGGCGCGGCTCGCCGCGACCGTCGAGCCGGTCGGCGCGCTCGTGCGGGCCCGCCGGGGCATCGTCGCCGTACGGCTGCGCAACACAGGGAACGCCGCCTCCCAGGAGGTCGAGGCCGCGGTCGACCTGCCCCGTGGAGTCGTCCCGGCCGCCGCCGGAGGCAGTAAGGGGCGCGCCGCGGCCTCGGCCGAGACATCGGGCGGCTGGGCGTGCCGCACGAGCGGAAGGGGGGTGCGCTGCGCGCACGGCGCGCTCGCGGCGGGGGAGGCCACCTCGTTCTTCCTGCCGGTGACCGTGGCCGGGGACGCACCCGAGGATCGGGGCCCGGCGGTGCGGGTGCGGGCGGGCGCGCTGAAGGTGGCCGCGACCTCGGCCAAGGGGGTGCGCGCGTCCGGCGCCACCGCCCGCTTCGCCATCGACGGGCACGTGACCGGACAGGCTGTGGGGAGCACCCTGCTGGCCTGCCCGCCGAAGCGATCCACGTGCACGGAGAAGGTCCTGGTGGACCTCGACAAGGACCCTTCGACGCGGAGCTCCAGCTTCGCCCGCCTCGCTCTGCCCAGCAGCGGCCGGGTTCTCTGGGCCGGGCTCTACTGGTCGGCCGACGCTGAGGGGACCGCTCCTTCCGGGGACATCCGCGTCCGCGCGCCCCGCTCGCGGCACTACGTGACGGTGCACGCCGCCGAGGTGGCCCGGCGCACCCTTCCCTCGGGGACCGGCTACCTCGCTTTCGCCGACGTGACGCGGCTCGTCCGCGAGGGCGGGCCGAGCGGCGTGTGGTGGGTCGCGGACGCGTCCATCCGAACCGCTGCCGCAGGTTCCCAGGGCACTCCCGGGACTCCCGGCACCTCCGGAACTCTCCCTTCCAAGGGCACGCCCGCCGCGAAGGCCGCGCCCGATTCCAAGGGCACGCCCGCCGCCAAGGCCGCGCCCGATTCCAAGACCGCGCCCGATCCCAAACGAACGTCCGATCCCAAGGCCGCGCCCGATCCCAAACGAACGTCCGATCCCAAGGCCACTCCACGCGCTTCCGCCGACCCGACGGGAAGCGCCGGGTCCGCCGGTCGGGCCGGATGGACGCTGGTCGTGGTCGCCTCCGACCCGCGACAGCCGTTCGGGCAGGCGGCGGTGCTGGAGACGGCGTCGCTGCTCCGGGGCGGGCGGCCGCTGAACGTCACGCTCGGCGGGCTGTCGGCCGGGGGACCGCGGGCACGGCTGGAGGTCCTGACCTGGCCGGGGAAGGCCGGGCCGCGGCGCGACTCGGTGACGCTGCGTGGCGAGAGCCCGGTGCTCAACATCCTGACCAGGAGGGACGCGTTGCTCTTCGGAATCGCCGCGATCAGCGTTCCGGCCCTGCCATGACCCCCGCTTTATGTCGAATTGGGGGGAAGGCAAGACCAGGACAAACTGGTACGGTCTCCGTGAACGCCAAGGCATCGGGGCTGGGGCGCACGAGATCCCCATCGTGTCGGCGAGGCCTGAATCGTGGCGATTCACCCTCGCTGCTCCACCGGCTTGATTACCCTGAGAGCCACGTAGGAAGGGCGGTGTCGCGTGGATCGCTGCGCGTTGTTCGTTGACGCCGGCTACCTGCTGGCGGACGGCGCGCTGGCCGCGCACGGGACCCACCAGCGAGAGTCCGTCTCCTGGGACTACCCCGGGCTCCTCCACATGCTCACCGGCCTCTGCCAGGAGCGCACCGGACTTCCGCTCCTCCGCTGCTACTGGTACGAGGCGACGGTCGAGGGGCGCCGGACGACCGAGCATGACGCGCTGGCCGACCTGCCTGGCCTCAAGCTCCGCCTGGCCCGCATCCGCCCCGGTCGTCGTGAGGGCGTGGACGCCCAGGTGCACCGCGACCTGATGACGCTGGCGCGCAACAACGCGGTCTGCGACGCCGTGGTGCTCAGCGGCGACGAGGACCTCGCCCAGGTCGTCAGTGACGCGCAGGATCTCGGGATCCGGGTGACCGTCATCCACATCGCCGTCGAGGGCGGCTGGGCGGCCTCCCGCCCGCTGCGCCAGGAGTCCGACGACCTCATCGAGATCGGCGGCGTCCAGCTCCGGCCGTACACCACCCTGAGCGCGAGCGCCGATGCGGGGCCCGGCCACGCCAACGGGCAGCAGCCCGCCCTGAACGGCCAGCCCCTGCAGAACGGCTTCGGGCAGCTCGTCAACGGCACACCCGCCAACGGCGGATCGGGTGGCGGCTCGGGTGGCGGCTCAAACAACGGCGCATTGGGCGGTGGGGCGTTGGGGGGCGGTCATGCCGCGCCCACCCCCTCTTCCGGCGCTTCGCACGCCGGACCGGCGCAGCCCGCGTACGCGGGTTACTCGCCGGATCCGCAGCCCGCGCAGCTTCCCGTGCCTGTCCCGACCCCGACTCCGGTGACCGCCGCACCACCCGCGCAGATGCCGATCTCGGCCCAGACGCCCCCGTCCACCCACGGCTCGCCGTCGGTGGCCCCACCGGCTCAGGTCTCGCCGACCCCGATCTCCTCGCTCGCCCCGGTGTCGCCGCCTCCGCTTCCCGCGCCGATCGCGTCGCCGCCCGCGCAGGTGTCACCCGCGAGCCCTTCCACGGCGCAGAACCAGCATTCCGGCAGCTCCACGAACTACTTCGCGCCATCGGCGAGCGCGTACCCGTCGCCCGGCCTGGTGCCGCTGGGGCCGTACACGGGACCGCAGCCCACCCCGCCTCCGTCGCACAGCGCGGGGACCACGACGACCCTCGCGGAGTCGGTGCAGGCGGCGCACAAGGAGGGCTTCGACTTCGGTGAGTCCGTCGCCCGGGACGCTCCCGTCCTGTGGCTGGAGGCGGTGCTCGCCCGCAAGCCCCGGATGCCCTCCGACCTGGAGGCCCGGCTCCTCCAGGGCTCGTCCCTCCCGATCGACTTCCTCCTCCACGAGGAGGTCCGCCAGGCCCTCCGCCGCGGCTTCTGGGATGCCCTGGAGCGGGCGCGACGCTGAGCTGACCGACGAGCGAGTGGGCGGCGGTGAGGTGACTACGACAGCGCGTCGAAGCCGGCTCTGAGGCGGCCGACACGATCGGCGAGGTCGGTCATGGGGCCGATGAGGGGGGTTTCGCCGTTCTTTCCGACGAGTTCACGTACCCGGTCCAGCTCGTCCTCGACGGCGCTGAGCCGGCGTGACAGTTCGGGCAGCACCTCGGCCTGGTCGGCGCCGTTGCCTTCCGGCAGTTCGGAGGTAAGCCGTTCGCGGAGGAGCGCGGCCTGTTCGGCGAGTCGCCGGTTCATGTTGTGGAGCTCGACGAAGACGGCCACCTTCGCGCGCAGCACCCAGGGGTCGAAGGGCTTGGTCAGGTAGTCCACCGCTCCGGCGGCGTACCCCCGGAAGGCGTAGTCGGGGGCGCTGTCAACGACGGTCAGGAAGATGATCGGGATGTTGCGGGTGCGCTCGCGCCGCTTGATGTGGGCGGCGGTCTCGAAGCCATCCATTCCGGGCATCCGCACGTCGAGGAGGATGAGCGCGAACTCGGTGCCCAGCAGGGCCTTCAGCGCCTCCTCACCTGACCTGGCCCGGACGGGGATCAGGTCGAGTGAGCTGAGGATCGCCTCCAGGGCGATCAGGTTCTCTTCGCGGTCGTCGACAAGGAGGATCTTGGCGCGGTCCGACATCGATCAGGTTCCTTCGCGGGTTTCGGAGGTGGCCCCACGGCCGCGCATCAGCCAGCCGCGCAGCCGCTCGAGCAGCCGGTCGACGTCCACCGGCTTGGGCACGTAGTCGGAGGCTCCGGAGGCGATGCTCTTCTCCCGGTCGCCGCGCATCACCTTGGCGGTCAGCGCGATGATGGGCAGGTCGGCGAACTGGGGCATCTGCCGGATGGCCGTGGTGGTGGCCCAGCCGTCCATCTCCGGCATCATGATGTCCATCAGGACGAGGGCGACGTCCTCGTTGCGTTCGAGTTGCTCGATGCCCTCGCGGCCGTTCTCGGCGTAGACGACGGTGGAGCCGTGCCGTTCGAGGACGCTGGTGAGCGCGAAGACGTTCCGGATGTCGTCGTCCACGATGAGGATCTTGGCTTCGTTGAGCGGGTCGTCGCCCTGCCAGTCCTGGCCGTTCGGCATCGGCGCGAGCTGGGGCACCGGCAGGTCGGTCGGCAGCGGGATCTCGGGAAGGAACTCGTCCTTGTCCCTCTCGATGAGCTCGTCGCCCGCGTTGTACACGCCGTTGATCGTGGCGCCGCCGTCGCGGGCCGCGAGCGGCCCCGAGTACGCCATGGGCAGGTAGAGGGTGAACGTGCTGCCCTGGCCCGGCTCGCTGTCGACGTGGATCTCGCCGCCGAGGAGGCGGGCGATCTCCCGGCAGATGGACAGTCCGAGGCCGGTGCCGCCGTACTTGCGGCTGGTCGTGCCGTCGGCCTGACGGAACGCCTCGAAGATCACCTCAAGCTTGTCCGGCGCGATGCCGATGCCGGAGTCGATCACCGAGAAGGCGAGGATGTTGTCCGAGGCCTGGAGCGTCTCGTCGACGTACGGCACGCTCACGGGCGCGTGGCTGACCTTGAGCTTGACCTCGCCCTTGGGCGTGAACTTGATCGCGTTGGAGAGCAGGTTGCGCAGGACCTGCTGCATTCGCTGCTCGTCGGTGCGCAGCTCGCCGGGCACGGTCTGGTCGACCTCGACCGAGAACGCCAGCCCCTTGTCCTGGGCGAGCGGGGCGAAGGCGGCCTCCAGGTAGTCGACCAGCCGGGGCAGCGAGAGCTGCTGCGGGTGGATGTCCATGCGGCCGGCCTCGACCTTGGACAGGTCGAGGATGTCGTTGATGAGCTGGAGCAGGGACGAGCCGGCGCCGTGGATGGTCCTGGCGAACTCGACCTGCTGCGGCGTGAGGTTGCCCTCGGAGTTCTCCGTGAGCAGCTTGGCCAGCACGAGCAGGCTGTTCAGCGGCGTGCGCAGCTCGTGCGACATGTTGGCGAGGAACTCGGACTTGTAGCGCGAGGAGACGGCGAGCTGCCCCGCCCGCTCCTCCAGGGTGCGCCGGGCCTGCTCGATCTGGAAGTTCTGGATCTCGATCGCGCGGTTCTGCTTGGCCAGCAGCGCGGCCTTGTCCTCCAGTTCGGCGTTGGAGCGGCGCAGCTCCTCCTGCTGGCGCTGCAGCTCGTCCGAGCGCTCCTGCAGCTCGATCGCGAGGCGCTGGGACTCCTTGAGCAGGTCCTCGGTGCGGGAGTTCGCGATGATCGTGTTGATCGTGACGCCGATGGTCTCCACGAGCTGCGTCAGGAAGGCGAGGTGCACCTCGCTGAACTGGTTGAACGACGCCATCTCCAGGACGCCGAGCACCTGGCTCTCGAACAGGATCGGCAGGACCACGATCTGGGCCGGGGTGGACCTGCTGAGGCCGGTCTCGATCGTGATGTAGTCGGCGGGGACGTTCTCCAGGATGATCTGCTGGGCCTCCAGGGCGGCCTGGCCCGCGATCCCCTCGCCGAGGGCGAACCGATGACGGGGGCTCGACCCGGGCTGGATGCCGTACCCGGCGATCAGGGTGAGCTCGCCGTTCACCATGAGGTAGCACGCGCCGTGGCTGGCGGACACCAGCGGCGTCAGCTCGCTCATGATCAGCCGGGCGACCTCGATCAGGTCGCGGTGGCCCTGCATGAGGCGGGAGATCCTGGCCAGGTTGGACTTGAGCCAGTCCTGCTCCTGGTTGGCCGTGGTGGTGAGCCGCAGGTTGCCCACCATCGTGTTGATGTTGTCCTTCAGGTCGGCCAGCTCGCCCTCGGCCTCCGCCGTGATCGACTGGGTGAGGTCGCCCCTGGCGACGGCGCTGGTCACGGCGGCGATCGCGCGCACCTGTGTGGTGAGGCGGCCGGCCAGCTCGTTGACGTTCTCGGTGAGGCCTTTCCAGATGCCCTCGACGCCCTCGACCCGCGCCTGGCCGCCGAGCCGGCCCTCGGAGCCGACCTCGCGGGCGACGCGGGTGACCTCGGAGGCGAACGAGGAGAGCTGGTCGACCATCGTGTTGATCGTCGTCTTGAGTGCCAGGATCTCGCCCTGAGCGTCCACGTCGATCTTGCGGGTCAGGTCGCCGTTCGCGACGGCCGTGGTCACCTCGGCGATGTCACGCACCTGGTACGTCAGGTTGTTCGCCATCGAGTTGACGTTGTCGGTGAGGTCCTTCCAGACGCCGGAGACGCCGAGGACGCGGGCCTGGCCGCCGAGCCGGCCTTCGGTGCCGACCTCGCGGGCGACGCGGGTGACCTCGTCGGCGAAGGCGGAGAGCTGGTCCACCATCGTGTTCATGGTGTCCTTGAGCTCGAGGATCTCGCCCTGGGCGTCGACGGTGATCTTCTTGGAGAGGTTGCCCTGTGCGACGGCGGTGGAGACGGCGGCGATCTGGCGGACCTGCGAGGTGAGGTTGTTCGCCATGAAGTTGACGTTGTCGGTGAGGTCTTTCCAGACGCCGGAGACGCCGCGGACCTGGGCCTGGCCGCCGAGCCGGCCTTCGGTGCCGACCTCGCGGGCGACGCGGGTGACCTCGTCGGCGAACGACGAGAGCTGATCGACCATCGTGTTCATGGTGCTCTTGAGCTCGAGGATCTCGCCCTGAGCGTCCACGTCGATCTTGCGGGTCAGGTCGCCGTTCGCGACGGCGGTGGTCACCTGGGCGATGTTGCGCACCTGGTAGGTGAGGTTCTTGGCCATCGAGTTGACGTTGTCGGTGAGGTCCTTCCAGACGCCGGAGACGCCCTTGACCTCGGCGCGGCCGCCGAGCCGGCCTTCGGTGCCGACCTCGCGGGCGACGCGGGTGACCTCGTCGGCGAAGGCGGAGAGCTGGTCCACCATCGTGTTGAGGGTGTCCTTGAGCTCGAGGATCTCGCCTTGGGCGTCGACGGTGATCTTCTTGGAGAGGTTGCCCTGTGCGACGGCGGTGGAGACGGCGGCGATCTGGCGGACCTGCGAGGTGAGGTTGTTCGCCATGAAGTTGACGTTGTCGGTGAGGTCCTTCCAGACGCCGGAGACGCCGCGGACCTCGGCCTGGCCACCGAGCCGGCCTTCGGTGCCGACCTCGCGGGCGACGCGGGTGACCTCCTCGGCGAAGGCCGAGAGCTGATCGACCATCGTGTTCACGGTGTTCTTCAGCTCGAACATCTCACCGACCGCGTCGACCGTGACCTTGCGGCTCAGGTCGCCGCGCGCCACCGCGGTCGTGACGACGGCGATGTCGCGGACCTGCGCCGAGACACGGCCGGACATCGTGTTCACGGCCTCGGTGAGATCGCGCCAGCTTCCGGACATGCCGCGCACGTTGGCCCGGCCGCCGAGCTTGCCCTCGGTGCCGACGTCCCGGGTGACCCTCGTCACCTCCGAGGTGAAGAGGGCGAGCTGGTCCACCATGCCGTTGACGGCCTTGCCGAGCCGCCGCACATCACCGCGGGCGCTCCGCGAGATGTCGATGCGGCGGGAGAGATCACCCTTCGCGACGGCGTCGATGACGTCGGCCGCGCCGCTGACCGGGGTGACGACGGCGTCGAGCAGATCGTTGACGGACGTCACGTTGTCCGCCCACACGCCGACTCCCGGTCCGGGCAGGAGGCGCTCGGCGAACCGGCCCTCCTTCACGACCTCCCGCCGTACCCGTTCCAGCTCGTTCGCGAGATGCTCGCGGCGGTCGGCGATCTCGTTGAGAAGGAGACGAACCTCACTGAGGATCCCCGGAGGCGCGTGCGGGACGCGGCGGCGGAAGTCGCCGTCCCGCCATGTGAGGAGCGTGTCGAGCAACGGCCTGAGGTCGGATTCGGTATAGCACCGCTCCGATTCTGCGGCCTCACCGTTGGCACGCGACATCGAGCCTCCTTCCCCTGCGGGATTTCCCGGTCTGCGGGCACAGCGAGACCGCAGCCGTGCCGAGCACGAACCTCATGCCAGTCTGTCACGTTCCGTGGCATGTAGTCGTCTGGTTCTTTGACGAGGGTCAAGCGGAAGTGTGGTAACACGGAATCGGTGACAACTAACCCACGTGCCGTGCTCGCCGCGTCGTTCGCGCCGGGTGCCGAAGCCGTACCTGCCGCGAAGCGGTTCACGCGTGAAGTGATGACCGCGTGGGCCGCCATGTCCGTGAGCGATGACGCCGAGCGGCTCGCCGGCGACCTCGTCAAGGAGGCCGGCGACGGCCCGTTCGAGGTCATGTGGGTGCACCACGGCGACTCCGTGCAGGTCGAGGTGCGTGAAAGGGGCGACGCCCGCGACGCCGGGGGCGACGCCCGCGACGCCGGGGGCGCCGGGGGCGACGCCCCGCCCGCGAACGCGATCTCCTGGGGGTTCACGTTCACCGGTTCGAGTCGCACCCGCTGGGCGAGGATCGACCTGCCCGGGCGCGTCGGCCAGCCCAGCGAGGAGTGGGTGGGCGAGCCGATGCACGGGCCAGGGTGGCTCGGCTTCCTCGCGGACGCCAGCGACCTGCTCGCCGGAACGCTCGACCCCGACATGGTTCCGGCGATCATCGCCCAGATCGTGGTGCCGCGGCTCGCGACCTGGTGCGCCGTCTACACCGTGGAGCACGGCTCGGGCGACGTGGTGCCCGCCTACCTCTGGCACGCCGACGAGACCCAGCTGGACCTACTGCGTGACGAGCTTTCGGAGATGGTCATGCCGCCGGGTGAGGGACCGGCCGTGCTGCACGCGGGCGAGTGGCAGGCGCTGGCGTTCCCGCTGACCGCGCGCGGGCGGCGGCTCGGCGTCATGTGCGTGGGCCGCGGCGACCGCTTCCCCGACGAGGTCATGCAGCTCGCCGAGGACCTCTGCCGGCGCGCCGCCCTGGCGATGGACAACGCCCGCCTGTACGCGCAGCAGGCCGCGGCGAATCTGGCGCTCCAGCGCAGTCTCCTGCCGCCGGAGGAGCCGCATACGCCCGGCCTGGACTCCCACGTCATCTACGAGCCCGCCGGGGAGACCAACGAGGTCGGCGGGGACTTCTACGACCTGTTCCCGGTGGGGGACGGCATCTGGCGCTTCGCCATCGGCGACGTCTGCGGCACCGGCCCGGTGGCCGCGGCGGTGACCGGCCTCGCCCGGCACGCGCTCCGCCTGCTCGCCCGGGAGGGGTACGGCGTCGCCGCCGTGGTCGCCCGGCTCAACCAGGCGATCCTGGAGGAGGGCGACCGGGCCAGGTTCCTGACCCTGCTGCACGGGGAGATCACGCGCACGGACGGCGGGCTCGACATCAGCCTGGTTTCCGCCGGCCACCCCGAGGCGCTCCGGCTCCGGCCGAGCGGCGTGGTGGAGGCCGTCGCGTCGCCGCAGTCCCTGCTCGGCGTCTTCCCGGAGGCGGAGTTCCACGAGGAGAGCGTCCGGCTGGAGTCCGGTGACGTGCTGCTCGGCGTCACCGACGGGGTGACCGAGCGGCGGTGCGGCTCGCGGCTGCTCGACGACGACGGCGGGCTGGCCAAGCTGCTGGCCGAGTGCGTGGACCTGTCCGCCCGGGCGGTGGCCGAGCGGATCCGCCGTGCCTGCCAGGACTTCGCGCCCGAGCCGAGCGCCGACGACCTGGCTATTCTCGTTCTGCGAGCGCCCTGATCGCGAAGTCGATCTGGAGGGACATCTGCCGGATGTGCTCTTCCACCACGAGGGTGCCGTGTCCAGCGTCGTAACGGTAGACGTCGGTGTCGTGCCCCCGCCGGGCCAGGGCGTCGAGATAGTCCTCGATCTGCCGGATCGGGCACCGTGGGTCGTTGTCCCCGGCGAGGACCAGCAGCGGCGCCTGCACCAGATCGGCGTAGGTGATGGGAGAGGACGCGGCGTACCGCTCGGGCATCTCCTGGGGTGAGCCGCCGAGCAGCGCCCGGTGGTAGGCCCGGAGTCCCTCCGGCTCGTCCTCGTACGCGGCGGAGTGGTCGGCGATGGGCGCGGCGGCGATGCCCGCGGCCCAGATCTTCGGCTGGGTGCCGAGGCCGAGCAGCGTGAGGTAGCCGCCCCACAAGCCGCCGGCGAGGACGAGCCGTTCGGGGTCGGCGACGCCCCGGCCGACCGCCCACTCGCGCACCGCCGTCACGTCGGCCAGCTCGATGTGCCCGACGTCCCCGTGCAGGGCGTCGCGCCAGGCGGAGCCGTACCCGGTGGAGCCGCGGTAGTTGACGCGGACCACGGCGAACCCGTTGTCCACCCAGGCCGCGACGCCGGGCAGGAACGCGTCGTCGTCCTGCGCGGCCGGCCCGCCGTGCAGAAGGAACACCGTGGGGTACGGCGGGACGCCGGTCTCGGGCCGGGAGACGAGCGCGTGGATCCGGCCGCCGGGTCCCTCGACGTCGGCGTCCTCGACCGGCACCGACGCCGGGGCGGCCCGCCCGGGGTTCATGACCACGTGGCCGTTGCTCGACCTGATCACGGGCGGCTGGGACGCGCTCGACCAGGCGTACTCCACTGTGCCGTCGGGGCGCGGGGCCGCCGCCTCGATGACGCCGCGCGGGCTGTCGATCGGGGTCAGCCCGCCCCCGGCGAGGTCGTATTTCAGCAGTTCCGTGCGGCCCCGATGATTGTGCACGATGAGCAGGGCACGGCCGTCGTCGTACCAGTCCGCGGCGATGTCCCCGGGAACGCGGAGCCAGAGCTCCCGCAGTTCGCCGGTCGTGGGCTCCCAGATCAGCGGCTCGCGCCTCCCTCGCCGCTCGTGCAGGACGAGCAGCCGCCGGTCGCCGAGCGACGGGGCGAACCGGACGCCCGTCACGCCCTTGCCGGCGCCGTCGTCCAGCTCGCCGACCGTGTGGCCGTTCGCCCGGACGACCCGCAGGGCCGGATGCCGGGAGTCGCCGTGCTCGCTGTGGCCGATCGCGATGAGCGACCCGTCGAGGGACATCGCGGCCACGGAGGCGTGCTCGCCGTGCTCGTAGATCGTGACCGGGTCGTCCTGGTCGCGGACGAGGAGGACCTGGAAGCCGTCGCGGCCGGAGCGCCCGATCGCGGCGCCGCCCGCGACGGACAGCCCGAGCCCGCCGGGATGACCGGGCGGGGCGTTCACCGGAACGTCGGGGCCGCCGGAAAACTGCTGGCGCATCCAACGGCCGTACTCGTCGCCTTCGGTGTCGGCGAACCACCAGATCCACTGGCCGGTGGGGTCGATGGCCGCGTGCGTGGTGCCGCCGGGACGGTCGGTCACCTGGCGGGTGCGGCCGGTCGAGCGGTCCCAGGCGTGGATCTCCCAGGCGCCCGAGATATCGCTGCGGTAGACGGCGTGATGCGGTGCCTGCCGGGCCCAGATCGGCAGGGTCATGCGCGGCGCCCGGAACCTGGCCGGCCAGCGCTCCTCGGCTTTCAAGCAGCCTCCCCTGGATCGATGCCGGCGGCGTCGCGTCAAGTATGTCCCGCGAATCTGCGGAATCGCCGGAGAACCGGATGATCGTAAAGCGGAATTTCTGGCGAAATGCCCCTTTAGTAACTGCAGTATCAGGAGAGCTGTCGCGTCCATGTGGTGATCTGGAACGACGCGGTCACCCGTACCGGATCGGGCAGGGCGCGGACGCGGTCGGCCAGCGTGCCGGGATCGGTGTGCCAGGCGCTCGGACCCATCCCGACCACGGCCTCGACCGCGGGGTGGGGGAGGGCGAGCGTGATCTCCACATCGTCGCGGCCGGTTCTCGTGAACAGGTCGCCGAGCGCCGCTTCCAGCCGCCGCTCCTTGTCCTCGTCCACGGACAGCAGGCCCAGGCGCTCCACCAAGGGGCGCAGGTGCCCGGCCGCCGGCGTGACCACCACCAGCGTCCCCTCGGGCCGCAGTACGCGGGCGAACTCGGCGGGATTGCGCGGCGCGAACACGTTGAGCAGCACGTCCACGCTCGCGTCCCGCACAGGGAGCGGCCGCCACACGTCCGCCACCACGGCGCCGATCCGCGGGTGCGCCCGCGCGGCTCGCTTGATCGCGTGCCTGGACACGTCGAGCGCGATGCCGGCGGCCCGCTCGGGGAGGGCGTGGGCCAGGTAGTAGCCGGTTCCCGCGCCCGCGTCCGCCACCACGGCGGCGTCCGCGCAGAGGCGGGCGAGGCGGTCGGCGAGCGGCGCGTAGTGGCCGGCGGCGAGGAAGTCCGCGCGGGCCGCCACCATCGCCGGGGTGTCGGCCGTGCCCGGGACCGCCGACCCCGTCAGCATGCTGACGTAACCCTGCCGCGCGACGTCGAAGTTGTGCCCGCGCTCACACCGGACCGTGCCTCCGGCCAGCGTCAGCCGTTCCCGGCACACCGGGCAGATCAGGTGGTCGATCACATCGGCGAGCATGGGTCCCTTGACTTCCTCCCCACGGCTGAAGGCGGGGGATTCCAACCCGGGGGCCGGTGGTCGGCGCCGCACGGACCGCCCGACGGCGAGGTCTCCACGCCCTGTCACCGCAAGCCCGGCGGCGAGTCCGCTTGGTTATCGCGAGCGCCAAAACCCTACCAAGGGGTGGGCCGACCCCACGGCTGACACCGAGGATGCCCGCGCTGGTGGTAGGCGGGACAATCGGGGCGTTTCCTCCATATTGTGGGCGCCATGCCGCATGAGACGAGAATCGTGTCCGGTGTCGAGGTTGTCCCGCTGTGCGACGCCGTCGGGCCGATGGGGACGCACATCCGCAAGCCGCTGCCCGAGATGTTCCCCGGCGGGACGTTCGAGGAGGGCGAGGAGTGGATCCTCCACTTCCACTGCTACCTGCTGCGGACGGCCCGGCACACCGTCCTGGTGGACACCGGGATCGGCGGGACCGAGTCGCCCGCGGCGAGCTGGGCGCCCGTGCCGGGGCGGCTGCCCGAGGAACTGTCCGCCGTCGGCGTCGCCCCCGAGGATGTGGACCTGGTCGTCCTCACCCATCTGCACGGCGACCACGCGAGCGGCTGCGTCGGCGGTGGCGGCCCGGCCTTCCCCAACGCGCGCCATGCCGTACAACGGGCTGACCTGGACTGGGTGCGCGGGCCGATGCTCGACCAGGTCGTCGCCCAGCTCCGCGACTCGCTCCAGATCCTCGACGGGACGACGGAGCTGCTCCCCGGGATCACCGCCGTCCACACGCCCGGCCACACCCCGGGGCACCAGACGGTCGAGGTGGGCGATCTCGCGCTGAGCGGCGACGCGGTGCTCCACCCGATGCAGCTCCGCGACCCCGCGATCACGTACGTCTACGACGAGGACCCGGAGCTGGCGGTGCGGAGCCGGACGGCCCTTCTTGGGCGGGTCTCCGTCCTCGCCACCGGCCATTTTCCCGAGCCCTTCACGCCAACGTCCGCGCGCTGACTTCTCGCGCTCGGGAGAAATCCCCGCAAATCGCGATTTTTCTGGACAAGAGGTGATGTGGATTGCCGGTGGCAGCGGCGATCCGATAATCGTTACGCTTATGCGAATCATGACGGCTCTGTCCGCGTTGGCCCTCCCCCTCCTTGCGATCCCGGCGCCGGCTCAGGCGGCGGCCAAGCAGGTCGGCGGGGCGACCTTCGTGGGGTACGGGGGATCCGCCGCCACGGTCTACACGTACCTGCCGGGCCGGGGATTCACCACCACGACCCAGGTCCGCGGCGCGTTCCAGTTCTCCGCCGCGCCCGACGGCAAGAAGGTCGCCTGGATCGACGACAGCGGACGCCTGCACGTGACCCAGGGGGCGCAGGACACCGTGATCGCCAAGGGTGCGGTCGCCGGCGCTCCGTGCGCCACTCCGGTGTGGTCGGCCGACTCCTCCCGCATCGCGTACGCGATGACCGCCTCGGAGTCCATGGCCCCCATCGCGATCGTCGGCGCCGACGGCAAGAACCGCCGCAAGATCGGCAAGACGTACGGCGTGTGCCACCTCGCCTGGTCCGCGGGCGGCCGCTACCTGGCCGGTTACGCAGGGACCACCGACGGCGTCTTCCTCCTCGACACCACCGACGGGAAGTCCCGGCGGGCGGCGGGGATCAAGCTCGCGAACCACGTCCAGAGCCTGTCGCCCGACGGCCGCCGGGTGATCGTCAACAAGATCGGCGCGAACGCCCCCGGCGGCGACGGGACGTGGCCGCTCGCCTTCCGCCCCACGCTGGTGGACACCGTGACCGGCGCGACCATCAAGCTGCCGGTCAAGGGGAGCATCATCGGCGCCCTCTACCTCACGGACGGCCGGCTCGCGGTCCGCGTCAAGGGCGCCAAGAACAACACCATCGCGGTGCTCGACGGCAACCTGAAGGAGATCCAGCGGATCGCCGAGCCCGCGGAGTCCCGCAAGCTCGGCCTCCTCGGCCTGATCCCGTAGTGCACTGTCCGCTCACCGGGATCGAGGGAGCGGAGCGGTGTCAGCCGACCGGGACGGCGACGCGGTCCCGGTCGGGCGCCGACCGGTCCTCGTCCTCGCCGTGGGAGAGCCGGGGGAGCCACTGGAGCCAGCGAGGCAGGTACCAGTTCCAGTCGCCGAGCAGTTTCATGGTCGCGGGCAGCAGCACCGCCCGCACGATCGTGGCGTCGATCAGAACCGCCGCCGCCAGGCCGACCCCCAACTGCATGAAGGTCAGCAGCGACAGCGTGGCGAACGTCGCGAACACCGCCACCATGATGAGCGCCGCGCTCGTCACCACGGCGGCCGTGCTCTTGATGCCGTGCGCGACCGCGTCATCCGTGCGCATGCCCTTGTCGTACGCCTCGCGGACCCGGCTCAGGATGAACACGTGGTAGTCCATCGAGAGGCCGAAGAGGATCACGAACAGGAACATCGGCAGCCAGTCGGTGATCGTTCCCGTGGAGCGGAAGCCCAGCAGGCTCTCGCCGTATCCCTTCTGGAAGACCAGTACGAGCACGCCGTACGCCGCCGCGACGGACAGCAGGTTGAGCACGATGGCCTTGATCGCGACCACAAGCGAGCGGAACGAGGCCAGCAGCAGGACGAACGCGAACAGCAACACGAAACCGAACACGAGCGGCAGGCTCCGGGTGAGCTGGTCGTTGAAGTCCATCGACCCCGCGGTGTGGCCGGTGACGTGCGCGCCGGGGATGGTGGCGGGGATGACCTTCTCGCGCAGCGTGTGGACGGCGTGCTGGGACACGGCGCCGGTGCCGGTTCCCTTGATGCCGATGGCGATCCGGGCCACCGTCTTGTCCGGATTTATCGAGACGATGAATGGTTCGTTCGCTTCGCCGGTGGCGAATGCCCGCTCCTTGAACCGTGCGATCGCCGAGGTGACCTCGGAGGTCGTCACGTCGGCCGCCTTGAACACGACCACGGCCGGCTCGTTGCCGCCGGGGAACGCCTTGTCGATCCGCTTGAAGGTCTCCGCGATCGCGTAGTCGCCCTGGAGGTCGTCGATGCCCTGCGGGCCGGTCTTCAGGCCGATCGCGGGGACGGCCAGCGCCACGAGGAGGCCGCCGGCCAGAAGGGCGGAGATCGCCGGGTGGCGCAGGACCGGGCCGAGGACCGCGCCCCAGAAGCGGCTCTCACCGCCGCGCACGCCGAGGACGCGCCGCCAGGTGACCCGACCGCGAGTGACGGCGCGGACCGTGCCGTGGATGACGCGTGCGTCGATCTTGTCGCCGATCAGGGAGAGCAGCGCGGGGAGCACGGTCAGCGAGCCGACCACGGCGGTCAGAACCACAAGGATCGTGCCCTCGGCGAAGCCCATGAAGAGGCCGTTGCCGGTCAGGAACATCCCCGCCATCGCCACGATCACGGTGACGCCGGAGACCAGTACGGCCCGGCCCGACGTGGCCGCCGCGATCTCCATGGCCCGCAGCTTGTCCCGGCCCTTCGCCCGCTCCTCCCGCTCGCGCATGATGTAGAAGAGCGAGTAGTCCACGCCGACCGCGAGGCCGATCAGCAGCATCACGTTGGTCGTCATGCCGTCCACGTGCAGGACGTGGCTGGTGAAGGCCAGCAGGCCGGTTGCCGAGAAGATCGCCGTCATGGCCAGCGCGACCGGGACCACTGCGGCCAGCAGCGCGCCGAACGCGGCGAGCAGGATGCCGAGGGTGATCGGCAGCGAGAGCTGCTCGGCGCGGACGAAGTCCTTGTCGATCGCCTCGCCGATCAGCTTGTCGGAGCTCGCCCCGCCCGCCTGCTCGATCCGCAGGCCGGGATGGGCGGCGGCGACCCCTGCCACCGCGTCGAGCACCGGCTGGACCCGGTCCCCGGCGGTGCGGCCCTCGCCCTTCATGTCGAACTGGATCAGTGCCGTCTTCCCGTCCTCGGTGACCGGCGACGGCTCCTTGTCGTACGGCGTGCGCACGTGCTCGACCTGGCCGGTGGCCTCGACGGCCTTCTTCACGTCGACGACGGCATCGCGGAACCGCTGGTCCTTGATGGTCAGCGTGCCGCTCTGCAGGAGGACGACCTCGCTCGCCACATCCGTGAACCCGGCCCCGTCGAGGATCCGCCCGGCCTCGCGGGAATCGCCGTTCGCGTTCTCGTAAGGCTTCATCTTGGCGACGCCCACGGCGTTGCCGACGAAGACCGAGACGATGACGAACGAGGTCCAGATCAGCAGCGCCCACCATCTGTGGCGGGCGCTCCAGCCTCCGATGGAGGCGGCGAGGTTTCTACGGCGATGCGTCGGCGCTTTCACACCTCGAAGGTAGGTATCGATCAGGTCGGGAACCTCCGGCCGGAAGACCAATCGGCGCTACTGCTCCCGGCGGAACAGACGCCGTTCCGCTCCTGCTCAAGACCTACTGGACATCCCCGGGAGCCGGGTAGGGGACGCCCCGCCCCGGTCCGGGGTTCCGCCGCGAATCCGCAGCTCAGGAGTGGTCCACCAACCCCGAGAGGCGGACGACCTAAGCTCGTTCCATGCGTATCTCCTGCCGCGTGGCCCGCTCGTGATCCCGGCCGACGTGTTCTACGCCGGGCTGCACAAGGTGGTCCCGGCCGCCGCCGGGTTCATCACCGACCCCGCCGGCCGGGTGCTGCTGGTCAAGCCGAACTACCGCGATCACTGGGGCTGGCCGGGCGGGCACGTCGACGAGGGCGAGTCCCCGGAGGCGGCCTGCGGCAGGGAGCTGCGCGAGGAGCTGGGCCTGACGCTGCCGGTCGGGCCGCTGCTCGTCGTGAACTGGGTGGATCCGCTGGACGACCGCCCGTTTCCGCTGGTGCACTTCCTGTTCGACTGCGGCACGCTGGCCGACGGCGATGGGATCGTCCTCCAGAAAGAGGAGCTCGACGGCTTCGGGTTCTTCACCGCCGAGGAGGCCGACGCCCTGATGCCGTCCTATCTCTCCGCCCGGGTTCGGGCCGCGCAGACCGCCCGTACGGCCGGCACCGTCGTCTACCTGGCACCCTGAGTCCGATTAGTCCGGTGTGTCGGTGGAATGTCGTTGGAGAATGGTTGACAACGACGGGCGGGAATCGATGAGCGCACCGGAGTACAGAGAGCAACTGGAGCGGGTGGACGCGGATCTGGCGCGGCTGCGCCAGGAAGTGCGGGACATGCGCAGGGAGATCGGCGAGCGCGGGGCCGGCCCCACGGACGCCGCCGAGATGTCGTCGTTGATCACGAACGCCGAGCAGCAGGAGGCGTTGATCGAGGACCTCGAACTCAGGCGCCAGCAACTGCTCCGGCGCCTCGAAGAGGCGTGATCACGTCGATCGCAGACAGTATCGCCGGCGATTCCATCCCTCGACGTATCGCTCCCACCTTCGAATTCATCGGGTTGGATGCGCGGCGTGCCGGGTCAGGAACGCCTCGATGGCGGTCACGAACCCCTCGGCGTCGTCGAGCCACGGGAAGTGTCCGCCGCCCGGCTGCACGACGAGTTCGGCGTTCGGGAACAACGCGGCGTACTCGGCGATCACCTGCGGGGCGGCGCCCAGGTCCACCTCGCCGGCGAGCACCAGCACCGGCGCCGGGAACCCGGCCAGCGCCGAGCGGGTGGCGTCCGGGTCGAACGCGCCCTCGGCGGCGAAGGCCGCCGCGGCCTCCCCGTTCCGCTGCTCGTCCTCGAGAGCCTGATGGGCCTGCGCCACCGAGTCCCACCGGCCGTAGAAGAAGGGGGTGATGGCCTCCCAGTCCTCGTCCGCGGCATCGCCCGCCATGACCGCTTCGAGGGCGGCGGACGCCGCGCGTGAATGCTTCGATCGAAGATACTATCGCTAGCGATACTATTCCTTGCGATACTAACTGCATGGCCGACTTCATCGGGCGGGACGCGGAACTCGCCAGCCTCCAGGGT
Organism: Microtetraspora sp. NBRC 16547; assembly: GCF_030268965.1. Lineage (GTDB taxonomy): Bacteria > Actinomycetota > Actinomycetes > Streptosporangiales > Streptosporangiaceae > Microtetraspora. The sequence goes on from NZ_BSSE01000016.1 coordinate 138,747, forward strand.
CTGCTCGACCGGATGAAATCCGGCATGGGCCACGCGAATCCGGGCCAGTGCGTGCTGATGCGAGGCCGGAGACGGATCGGCAAGTCGGCGCTCGCCGAGGAGTTCGTCCGCCGCAGCGGCCTGCCGCACGTGTACTTCACGGCGGCCCGGGGGAGCGCGGAACAGGAGCTGGAACAGCTGCTCGCGGACGTCGCCGCCTCGTCACTGCCCCGTCGCGACCTGTTCGCCGACGCCGCCCCGGCGAACTGGAACAGCGCGCTCCAACTCCTCGCGGACGCGGTCCCCGACGACGCTCCCTCGATCCTGGTGATCGACGAGGTCCCGTACCTCATGGAGCGGGTCGACGCCTTCGAGGGGCTGCTGCAACGCGCGTGGGACCGCTACCTCAGCCGCAAGCCCGTGCTGCTGATCCTCATCGGCTCGGATCTGGCCATGATGGAGGCGCTCAACAGTTATGAGCGGCCGTTCCACCAGCGCGGGACCGAGATGGTGGTGAAGCCGCTCAATCCGGCGGACATCCAGGACATGCTGGGCCTGGACGCGGCCGCCGCCCTGGACGCCGCCCTCGTCACCGGAGGACTGCCGCTGGTGTGCGCCGAGTGGAGACGCGGGGCGACGCTCTGGGAATTCCTCCATGGCGCGCTGACCAATCCTGTTTCGGCCCTGATCGTCTCCGCGGAGAGGTCGTTGGCGGCCGAGTTCCCTGGCCAGGCGATGGCGCGGGAGGTGCTGGGCGCACTCGGGAGCGGGGAGCGGACGTTCAGCAACATCGCCAGGGTGGCCGGCGGCATCGCGCACTCCACGCTCAGCAGGGCCGCCGACCTGTTGACAGCCAAGGGGATGGTCACGTCGGAGCTGCCGCTCTCGACCCGCCCCTCCAAGGAAAGCCGCTATCGCATCACCGACCCCTACCTCCGCTTCTGGCTCTGCTTCGTCGGCCCGCACATCCCCGAGATCGAACGCCGAAGGGGCGATCTCACGCTGCGGCGGATCGCCGCGGGCTGGAGCAGCTGGCGCGGGCGGGCGATCGAGCCCCTCGCACGCGAGGCACTGGCCCGGCTGCTGCCCGATGACCGCCTTCCGGCGGCTGAGGCGATCGGCGGCTACTGGACGCGCAGCAACGACGTGGAGATCGACATCGTCGGAGCCGATCGCGCGCCCATCGCCAGGGAGCTGCGCTTCGTCGGGTCCATCAAGTGGCTGGAAAGCCCCTTCGACGACCACGACCTCCATCGGCTGATCCGGCACCGCGCCGCGCTGACGGACCGGGCGCTCCCGCTGGTCGCGGTCTCCAGGAGCGGGGTCGCCTGTTCCGGCGTGGCGGGGTACGGGCCGGAGGAGCTGGTCGGCGCCTGGCGGTGAGATCGCCCCCGACGTTCCCGGTGAGCTCGGCCAGGCGGCCTTCCTCGGCTGAGCACCGCGGCGTCTCTTCGCGCCGAGGGCCGGGCGTTCTCCGCGCCGGTCCTCTCGGGTCGCTATCGCAGACCGACGTCTGAGCGCGCCGACAGCTCGAACCACACGATCTTGCCGGTGGGGGTGGGGTCGCTGCCCCAGCAGCAGGAGAGCAGCTCCAACATGCTGAGCCCGCGACCTCTCTCGTCGTCGGCGTCCGCCTCGCGGACGCGCGGCGGGTTCCGGTCGGCGTCCTCGACCTCGCAGCGCAGCATGCCCTCCACGTACGAGAGGGAGAGCTGGACCGGGCCGTGGGTGTGGCGCAGCGCGTTGGCGGTGAGCTCGCTGATGAGCAGCTCGGCCACGTCGATCGTGTCCTCCGCCAGGCCCCACGCGGTCAGGCGGGCGCGGGCCACGCGGCGCGCCATGCAGGTCGAGGACAGGCGCTGGGGCAGCTCCCAGGTGGCGGTCAGCTCCTGGGGCGCCGGCTTCGGGTCGGAGGAGGGAGGTGCGGCCACGACTTCGGCCCTGGCCCACTCCCGGTCCCAGTTCACGGCCCAGGTACGCCGGGAGGAGAACGCGGGAGCGGAGAGGGCGTTCCGAACGCCCGCTGCCGCGATGTCGATGGTCATGCCGCACACCCCGAAAGCTTCCGACCGGCCGGGACACTGCGCCCGTCGGGCAGCAGCTCACCGCTGTCATCGAAGACCACCACGCCGTTGCAGAGCAGCCCCCATCCCTGTTCCGGGTGGTAGGCCACCAGGAGCGCGGCCTCGTGGTCGGAGGCGTAGGCGGGAGGGCAGGAAGGCTGATGCTGGCACATGATGTCGTCCTTAGGGAGATCCTCGCTGGCTGTAGCGGCCGGTTGTCGTGGTTTTCTTCCACCATCAGGATGCCGAAGGGCGCACGCGGGTCGTGAGGGGATAAACCCCCGTATGGGTACGTATTCTCCGATACCCACCCGGGCTAAGTGATGGTAATGCGCTCCCGGGCGGGGGTAAGCACGGGAGGACGTCCCTTCGCCAGACGGCGGCCGAGCCGCTGCATCGGCAGCTCGACGAACCGGTACGTCAGCCAGCTCACGCCGCAGATGGCGGCGAAAACGCCGAGTCCCATGCCGAGCTGGACGAGTGGGGGGAACCTGCGCGGGTCGCCCACCATGAAGACGAACAGCCGCAGCAGCGGCATGTGCAGCATGTACACCGAATAGCTCACCAGCCCCAGCCAGGCCAGTGCGTACGGGATCCGGCGGTCCCGCAGGGCGTAGAAGAGCCAGAACGTGCCCCCGACCAGGGCGACGGTCATCAGGTTGGCCATGCCGTTGACCGTCACCGGCTTCATGAAGGGGGTCAGGCAGATCAAGAAGGTCACCCCCAGGACGGGCCAGATCCCCGATCCCTCGCCCCGCTCCCATCGGTAGATCACCGTGCCGGTGAACATGACCCCCAGGACCATCGCCCCCTGCCAGGGAACGCGGCTGCCGACCACGATGAGCACGATGGCGAGGGCGCCCAGGACGAACGCCCCCGCCGTACGGATCCACTTGGAGCCGAACAGCACGCCTCCGAGGCCGGCCAGGATCACGCCCAGCACGATGACGGGCACGACCGGGCCGGTGAGCAGCCCCCGGGGCGGCATGGTGAACGCCACCAGGACCGACAGCAGCGCGAACGACAGGGCGAACAGGCCGCTTCGCCGGTGCACGCCCACCACGAACAGCGCGGTGACGAGCAGGTAGAAGACCATCTCGTAGGAGAGCGTCCACATCGGCTCGGTGAACGCCCACGACCCGGTGACCTCCGTCAGCATCGTGATGTGCCCGATGAGGTTGATGTTCTTGCGCAGTGGCTGGATCGGCGTCATCGCCAGCACGACGGCGATGGTCAGGATGTACAGCGGGTAGAGGCGGAACACCCGGCCGATCCAGAACGCCCGCACGTCCCCCCTGCGCTCCAGTGAGGCGGGGATGATATAGCCGCTGACCAGGAAGAACACCAGGACACCGTAGTTTCCCAGGTTGAACCAGGTCGGCCGGACATCGGGCAGGAAGCGGTAGGTCATGTGCTCCAGGAGCACCGCCGTCGCGCCCAGCCCGCGCAAAGCGTCGAGCCACCTATATCGGGTTATGGGAGGCTGATTGTCAACTGACACTTAGGCCACATTAAACGATGCAGCATGCGCTCGTATAAGGAGTTCCCGGTTCGCTCGAACAGAGCTACCGGGTACGGCGGAGCAGGAGCGAGACGAAGCCGAGGACGCCCCGGTACCCCTTCAGCCACATGTCACGGTGGGCGAGGGCCGCTTCGCGTGCCGCCGCACCGTCGGGACCGGGGTTCTCCTCGGCCCAGCGGAGCAGGGTCCCGGTCCAGGACCACTCGTAGTCGTCCCACTCCCCGCGCTCGCTGGTGTGGGCGTACACGGTGACGTAGCCCGCGCTCTCGGCCCGGGCCACGGTCCCGGCGAGATCGGCGTAGTCGTCCGGATCGTCGACCAGCTCCGCGAGCGCCTCGGGGGTGGGCGGCACCTCCCAGAAGCCCTCGCCGACGAGGGCGAGACCGCCGGGGCGCAGGAACCGGGCGATGCCCTCCATGGTCGGGACGAGCCCGCCGAAGGCATGGGTGGCCCCCGAGCAGAACACCAGGTCGTACGGCTCCTCGCCGGTGAACTCCGTCGCGGACACCTGGTGCAGGCGGATCCGGTCGGTCACTCCCCGCTCCTCGGCGGCCTCGGCGGCGGAGCGCAGGGCGTGCGGGGAGATGTCCACGCCGTCGGCGGTCGCGTCCGGGTAGAGCGCGAGCGCCCGCAGTGTCCACGCCGCCTCGCCGCAGCCCAGATCGAGGATCCGCGCCCCCTTGGGCAGCTTGGCGCGGGTGAGCAGGCGGTCGATATGGGCTTCGCTGATGGGCGACGCGATGGGGTGGTCGCCGTGCGCGATGTGGCTGATCAGATCACGTTCCATGCGCAAACTGTTTCCTACGCCACGCCCGGAACGCCATCGAATATTCGTTGTGAGGCTGCTGCGAGGTTATCGCCGTATTTCGGCGGTATCGCCGGTGCGCACGGTGCCGGGACCGGTCACCCGCATGATCACCCCGAACTTGTTCTCGTGGGCCGTGATGAGCTGCTTCTGCAGCTCCGGCCAGCGCTCCCGGCCGTACGGGTCCCAGCTCGGCACGGCACAGCGGATGCACGGCCCCGTGTGGTCGCCCGTGACCTCAAGGACGGCCCCGCCCACCGTGATCACGGTGCCCTCGGTGAAGGACTCCTCCGCGAACGCGGGCGCGTTGGTGTCCAGATGGACGTTGGGCCGGAACCTGTCCAGCTCGACCCGCGCGCCCAGTTCCTCCTCCAAGCCGCGCAGGGACGCCTCGAAGGTCACCAGCACGGTCCGCCCCCGGTCCTGCTGCCCGTCCGCCGCCCGGAGCGAGAGCGGCACGCCGTACGACTCCGTCAACGTGGCGGGGAGATCGGGATCGTCCCACGCCCACGGCACGCCGCCGGGCGAGTAGAGCACCGGAGGGCCCGGCGGCTCGGGGGAGCCGTCGCAGGTCGCCGGGTACGCGGCCTCCCAGGCCAGCATCCCGGGCGACTGCCGTACCGTGAGCCGCTTGCCCGCGTGCGCCGGACGCTCGTCGACGAGCGCGTACGCCCGATCGCCCGCCACACCCCGATGGTCCAGCAGGAGAGCGGGAAGGCGCTCCCCGCGCAAGGACTTGACCGGCCAGCGGTACAGGCCGTTGACGGTTCCCCGATACATGACCTCGATCCTAGGGTCCGGGGTTGTCGCTGGAGGGTGGCTGGGCGTTGGATTTGTGCGGATTTATATGGATTTGTGCGAGTTGGTACGGCTAGTGCCGCTGGGCGAAGCGGTCGGTCGCCTCGATGAGGCGGTCCAGGATGCCCGGCTCGGTGTAGGCGTGCCCGGCGTCGTCCACGATGTGGAACTCGGCCTCGGGCCAGGCCCGGTGCAGATCCCAGGCGGTCGCCGCGGGAGTGCACATGTCGTAACGACCCTGCACGATGACGCAGGGGATGTGCCGGATCCTGTCGATATCACGGAGGAGTTGCCCGTCCGCGAAGAATCCGCCGTTCACGAAATAGTGGCTCTCGATCCTGGCGAACGAGACCGCGTAGTCGTCGTCGGCGTGCTTGGCGACGATCTCGGGATCACGACGCAGCGTGATGGTGGAGCCCTCCCACACGCTCCATGCCCGCGCGGCGGGAACCCGTACGGCGGGGTCCTGATCGTTCAGCCGCGCGTGGAAGGCGGCGATGAGGTCCCTCCGCTCGTCTTCCGGGATCGGCGCGACGTAGCTCTCCCACAGGTCGGGATAGACCATCGAGGCGCCCTCCTGGTAGAACCAGCGCAGCTCGAAGGGCCGCAGCAGGAAAATGCCGCGCAGCACGAGCTCGGACACCCGGTCGGGATGGCTCTGCGCGTACGCCAGGGAGAGCGCGCTGCCCCAGGACCCGCCGAACACCTGCCAGCGGTCGATCCCGAGATGCTCACGGAGCCGCTCCATGTCGCCGATGAGATGCCAGGTCGTGTTGTGCTCCAGCGACACCGCGGGGTCGGACGCGTGCGGGTGGCTGCGTCCGCAGTTGCGCTGGTCGAACAGCACGATGCGGTACGCCTCCGGATCGAACTGGCGACGATGGTCGGGGGTGCAGCCGCCCCCGGGACCTCCGTGGACCATGACGACGGGCTTGCCCTCGGGGTTGCCGCACACTTCCCAGTGGATCCGGTTGCCGTCGCCGACATCGAGCAGGCCGGAGTCATGGGGCTCGATCGGTGGATAAAGCGTCCTCATGAGCGGTCATTATGATCGCTCGACACCCTCAGACGGCGTTCGCCGCCGCTGAGACCACGCATGTCACGGAGTCCGGTTGCCGGTCGGTGGCACAACTGCCGCCTTGTGGCGATCAATAAACGTTCAAGCAGCGGATACCGACGACGCCACCGGGTAGGGCGAACAAACCGGATAAATCACTCTTCGGGGGAAGATATGAGGTTTCTTGTCCGGCCACACCAGATTCCCGTACGGCTGGCCACCGGGCTGTTCATGCTGAACTCAGGACTCAGCAAGGCGTCCGCCGACCGGGAGACCGCCGCCAGCCTGCACGGGATGGCTTCGGGGGCCTATCCCTTCCTCAAGGACATGGACCCGATGACCTTCGTCAACCTGCTGTCCAAGTCGGAGATCGCGCTCGGTGTGGCGTTGCTGCTTCCCGTCGTCCCCTCCGTTCTCGCGGGAGCCGCGCTCACCGCGTTCGCCGGCGGTCTGATGGGCCTTTACCTGAAGACGCCCGGCCTGCGCCAGGAGGACAGCCTGCGGCCTACGCCGGAAGGAATCGCCATCGCCAAGGACACCTGGCTCGTGGGCATCGGAGCCAGCCTTCTCTGTGAAGAACTCGGCCGCCGCGACTGACAGTGATGATGGAGGTGAGCACCTCCCGTCAGGGCTTGACCCAGCGACTGGCTGACCTTGGGTCCTCAATGGGATCTGTCGGTCCTGGTCGGGAGGCGGGATCGGCTGTCAGAGCCAGCCGGCGTCCTGGGCCACCCGGATGGCGTCGATCTTGTTGCGTGCGCCGGTCTTGGTGATCGCGCTGGTCAGGTAGTTGCGCACGGTGCCGGGGGAAAGGTGCAGCCGGGCCGCGATCTCCTCCGCCGCCGCCCCGTGGGCCGCCTCCTTGAGCACGGTCGCCTCCCGGGGAGTCAGCGGGCTGGCGCCGTACTCCATCGCGGACGCGACGAGCTCCGGATCCAGGACGCGCAATCCCTGGGCCGTGCGGCGGATCGCGTCCGCCAACCGGTCGCCGGGGGCGTCCTTCACCAGGAACGCCTCGATGCCGGCCTGCAGGGCACGCCGTACCTGTCCTGGCTGGCCCATCGCGGTGAGCACCAGGATGCGGCAGGAGGGCAGGAGGCCGCGCAACTCGGCCGCGGCGGTGATGCCGTCCACGACGGGGAGGTCGATGTCGACGACCGCCACGTCCGGACGGGTGCGGAGCGCCTCGGGGACGATCTCGTCGCCCCTGGTCACCTCAGCGACCACCTCGATGTCCGATTCGAGGCGCAGCAACGCCGTCAGGGCCGCTCTGATCATATGCATGTCCTCGGCCAGCAGGACCCTGATCACGGTGACACCTCCGGCCCGGAAAGTCCCGATATCCCCGGCTCGGAAAGCTCCGACGCGCCAGGTCCGGAATGTCCTGGCAGGCCCGGCTTGGCGAGCCCTGATGCCCCCGGCCTGGAACGTCTCGACACCTCAGTCCGAGACGTCTCGCCAGGCAGAGCAGACTCCGACCCGGACGCCGGCACGACCACGGGGATCTCCATGGCCAGGCGGAATCCGCTGTCGCCGGTGCGCTCGGCGATCAGGGACCCACCCGCCTGTCCGGCGCGTTCGCGCAGTCCCGCCAGCCCGCTGTCGCTGCCGTCGCCGTCCCGGCCGGGAGCGCCGTCGTTCACCACCTCAAGGCGTACGGTCCGACCTCGCCGGGAGGTGGTGATCGAGCAGGTCGTCGCGCGGCTGTGCCGTACGACGTTGGTGATCCCTTCGCGCACACCCCAGGCGAGGGTCTCCACGACGGCCTTCGGGAGGTCGATCTCGGCGAGGTTGACGTGGCATTCGACGCCGGAGGCCTCCAGCAGCGCGACGCCCCGGTTCACCTCCTGCGTCAGCGACATCTCCCTGAACCCGCGGGCCACCTGGCGTACGTCCTGCGCCGCGTCTCTGGCGACCCGGACCAGTTCGTCGAGCTCGCCGGAGGCCATGGCGGGGTCGCGTTCGATGAGCCTCCTGGCCAGGTCGCCCTTGAGCGCGATGGCGGACAGGCTGTGCCCGAGCCCGTCGTGCAGGTCACGGGAGATGCGCAGCCGCTCCTTCAGCACCGCCGCCTCGGCCAGGTCGGCGCGGGCCCGCTCCAGCTCCCTGGTCACGACCACGAGCCGGGTCACGGCGTAGATCACGAATCCGGTGACGAAAACGGTGATGGCGAAGTAGAACCCGTTCGACAGGTTCCCGCCCGGCGGCACGGTGGTGAACACCCAGGCGTGTACGGCCATCGCGCAGGCCACGATCGGCAGGGCCACCGCGAACCGCAGGCGGATCAGCACCGCGCCCATGAGGATCGGGACCATCGGGGCGATCCAGTAGCACCACATGTCGCCGAAGGCGAAGGACGGCGCGTAGGTGGCCACCGCCTGCACGAGGAGAGCCACCGGGAACCCTCGGAAGGCCTGTCCGCGCAGAGCCGTGCGAATGTGGAGGTAGTGGGGGACGAAGAACCCGGCCATCGCGGCGATCATGATCGCCTTGTGCAGCAGGGAGCCGTACATCAGGATCCCGGCGATCAGGTTGATTGTGAATCCCACCGAGATCGTGGCGACCACGGCGATGGCCAGGGTTTGCGAGCGTATACGCATGACGTCCCGATTATGACCGGCTCGATCAGGTTTGATCAGACGTGATCGGGCCAGCTTGATTACGACCGGGTCTTCATTACGACCGGCGCGGTTCCCAGCGGAACCGGCGGCTGATCACCAGGAGCGCGATGGCCGCCCAGACGCTCAGAATCAGCAGGGGCACCGCCGCCGCCTGCAGGTCGTCGACGAAGGTGCCGTCGGCGAAGGTCGCCCTGCCCACCCTGACCACCGCCGCGGTGGGCAGCAGGTCGAGCGCGGTCGTCAGCCAGCCGGGGAGGAGCTGGCCCATCGGCCCGAAGGCGCCCGCCCCCAATCCCGCGATCATGAAGAACGGAACGCTCATCGGGGCGGACACCTCGGCCCGGGGGATCACCACGGTCCAGGCGGCCCCGAGCAGTGTGAGCACGGTCGCGCCGAGTACCACGAAGACCGTGAACAGGAGCGGGTCGCGCGGTGCGGTGGCCGAGGTGAGGTTCACCACCGCCACCGTCGTGACCAGCGCGATCAGCACGCTCTGCGTCATGATGTTGAGCAGCTCGCCGCCCAGCACCGCCCCGTCGCTCAATCCGGCGGCCCGCAGCCGCTTGAGGATGAGCTGGTCCCGCCGGAAGGTCAGCGAGATGGCGCTCTGGTTGAACGCGCTGAGAGTGAGCACCACCGCCAGCATGCCGATCAGCTGGGCGACGACCAAAGAGGGGTCGCCGCTGCGCAGCCGGTCCATCAGGACGGGCAGGCCGATGCCGAGGCCGACCGAGGTCAGCACCGTCGCGGTCAGCGCCTGCTTGTCCCGCCAGTAGATCCGGCCACCGAGGCGGGCGGCCGCCAAAGTCTCACGCACCGTCGTCATCGCGCCGTCTCCTCGATCGCCAGGGTCTCGCGAACCGTCGTCATCACGCCTTCTCCTTGCCGGCCAGGTCGAGGAACAGGTCTTCGAGCGTCGCCGTACGGACCTCCAGGCCGCGCAGCCGCAGCCCGCGCTCGCCGGCCCAGCCGAGCAGCGTCTGCGCGGCCACGTCGGGGTCGGGCACGCGGCAGATCACCGTGGTCCCCTCCATGGCGGTGACGTCCACGGGCAGGTCCTGGACCTCGACCCCCGAGGGCAGTTCGAACGCCACCCGCCCGGTCTGGGCGGCCAGCGTCTCCGCCATGCCGCCGCTCGCCACGATCGCGCCCCTGTCCATGATCGCCATCGTGGTCGCGAGCCGCTGGGCCTCCTCCAGGTAGTGCGTGGTGAGCAGGACGGTGGTCCCGCGCTCGGCGAGGTCCGTGACGACGTCCCAGGTGGCCTTGCGCGCCGCGGGGTCCATGCCCGTCGTCGGCTCGTCGAGGAAGAGCAGGTCGGGACGGCCGAGCGTGGCCAGCGCGAGGTCGAGGCGGCGCTTCTCACCGCCGGAGAGCTGGCGCACCTTGGTCCCGGCCTTCTCGGTCAGGCCGACCAGCTCCAGCGCCTCCGCGCGGGGGCGGGCGGCCGGGACGAGATCCCGCCAGGAGTCGACGGTCCGCGCCACGGTCAGGTCAGGGAAGAACCCCGCCTCCTGCAGCATGATCCCGGTGCTCTTGCGCACCTTGGCGCGGTCCTTGACCGGGTCGAGACCGAGCACCCGTACGGTGCCGCCGTCAGGGCGCTGGAACCCCGCGAGGATCTCGATCGTCGTGCTCTTGCCCGCGCCGTTCCTGCCGAGCAGGGCGAATATCTCGCCTCGGGCGACGGTGAAGGAGATCTCCTTGACCGCCTCGAAGTCCCCGTAGCTCTTCCTGAGCCCGTCCACCTGGATCGCTGCCATACGTCCGATTCTTCGGATCAGTCCCGGACGGCGGCAGTGAAAAATTCATGACTTCGACGGGTGGCGCTGCCGGCAAAGAGACCGTCCGCCTCGGCGAGGCCCGAACCGAGGTGGGTAGTCGTGCCCTATGACGCAAATCGGGTACACGATGATGACCGAGCAGACGCCCGCCCGGCAGCTGGTGGACGACGTCGTCATCGCCGAGCGCGTCGGTTTCGACTATGCGGTCATCTCCGACCACTACTTCCCGTGGCTGGAGGAGATGGGGCACGCGCCGTACGCGTGGTCGGTGCTGGGCGCGGCGGCCGTCTCGACCCGGCGCCTGCCGCTCATGACGTACGTCACCTGCCCGATCATGCGTTATCACCCGGCGGTGGTCGCGCAGAAGGCGGCCACCATCGGCGTCCTCTCCGAGGGACGGTTCACGCTCGGCCTGGGCGCGGGGGAGAACCTCAACGAGCACGTGATCGGCCACGGCTGGCCGCCGGTGAACACGCGGCACGACATGTTCCGCGAAGCCATCGAGATCATCCAGGAGCTGTTCGACGGCGGGTACACGAGCTATCGCGGTGCGCACTTCGACGTCGACTCCGCCCGCCTGTACGACCTGCCCGACGAGCCGATCCCCATCGCGATCGCCGCCTCGGGCGACCAGTCCGGAGAGATCGCCGCCGAGTACGGCGACGGCCTGATCACGATTGAACCGGACGCCGATCTGGTCGCGAAGTTCGTCTCCGAGGGCGGCCGGGGCAAGCCGGTCTACGGCCAGCTGGCGATCGCCTACGACCCGGACCGGGAGGCGGCGGTGCGGCGGGCCCACCGGCTGTGGCGCTGGGCGGCGGCGGGTTGGAAGGTCATGGCCGAGCTGCCCGCGCCGGTGAACTTCGACGCCTACGCAGGGACCGTACGACCCGAGGACGTCGCGGAGAAGGTGCCGTGCGGCTCGGACGTCGACGCCGTGGTGGCGGCCGTACACCGGTTCGTCGACGCTGGTTTCACCCACGTCGCCCTCGTCCAGATCGGCCACGAGCACCAGAGCGAGTTCTTCGACTGGTCGCGCCGGGAGCTGCTGCCCGCGCTGCGCGGCATCTGACCGCTCGCCCCGGGGCTCAGGGGCGATCAGATGGAGCCCCACCCACGGCCCGGACACCGCCGCCACCTGCGCGGACATCGCCGCCACCTGCGCGGATCCCGACCCGACTGATCACGTGACCGTGCCGGGGACGGACACCGACGCCGTTTCGCCGCGGAACGACCATCGAAGGATTCGGTGCTCAGACCCGCAAGCGTTCACGACTCTTGGGCCTGTGACATGCCATCGCCAGCATATGCTCAATCGTTCGCAAATCAGGAGGATCCATGGCAAATCGCCTTTTTGTTGCCATTGCTGGCGCGCTGGTGGTGTCCGCGCTCGCGGGCGGCTGCGGGCGTTCGTCGTCGGGAACCACCGCGGGCGAGGGCGCGGCGGCGACGGCGGGCAAGTCCGCCAAGGATCTGGTGCCCGAGGCCGTGCGCAAGACCGGCGAGCTGCGGGTGGCCACGTCCGAGGGATACCCGCCGATGGAGATGTACAAGAAGGGCACCCAGGAGCTCACCGGAGTCGACCCCGACCTCGGCGCCGCCATCGCCGAGAAGCTGGGGCTCAAGTTCACCATCACCAACGCCGCCTTCGACGGCCTCATCCCCGGCCTCCAGGGCGGCCGCTGGGACATCGTGATGTCCTCGATGAGCGACACCGAGGCGCGGCGCGGCGCGGTCGACTTCGTCGACTACTTCAACGCCGGTGGCGCGATCATGGTCAAGAAGGGCAACCCCGAGGGCATCAAGACGCTCGACGACCTCTGCGGCAAGACGGTGGTCCTCGCCAAGGGCAGCTCCAACCTGGCCATCGGCGAGAGGCAGAACGAGAAGTGCGCCACCAAGATGAAGATCATGCAGAGTGAGGACGCTCCCACCGGCCTGCTCTCGCTGGACTCCGGCCGCGCGGTCGCGACCATCGTCGACTCCCCCGTCGCCCACATGTACGCCAATGAGACCGGCAACTATGAGGTGCTCTCCGAGCAGTACGACGCCGGTCCGTGGGGCATCGCGATCGACAAGCGCAACACCGGGCTGCGTGACGCCGTGGCCAAGGCCATGGGCGAGCTCCAGGCCGACGGCGGCTACAAGGCCGTCCTCGAGGAGTACGGCGTCGGCGCAAACGCCGTGTCCGAGGTCCTGGTGAACACGAAGCCGTGGAAGTGACGCCCGCCGGGGCCACCCCCGGATCGCGGGACGGGGAGCCGGCCGCCGAGCCGCCGGTCGAGCTGCCGATCAACGCGGTGCGGCCCCCGCGCCCGGGTCGGCTGATCGGCGGGGCGGTCGCCCTGCTCTTCCTGGCCTGGCTCGCGTACACGATCATCGTCAACGAGAACATCCACTGGGACGTGATCGTCTCGTTCCTCACCGACGGCCGGATCCTCGGCGGTCTGTGGGTGACGATCCAGCTCACCGTGTTCTCCATGGTGATCGGCCTGGTCCTCGGCGTGATGGCCGCGGTGATGCAGCTGTCCGACAGCCCCGTACTGCGCGGCACGTCGGCGCTCTACACCTGGTTCTTCCGCGGCACGCCCCTGCTGGTGCAGCTGATCTTCTGGTTCAACATCGGCCTCGTCTTCCCGTCCTTCGGCATCGGCGTGCCGTTCGGCGGCCCGAAGCTGATCGAGTGGCAGGCCAACGAGCTGATCACCCCGTTCACCGCGGCGCTGCTCGGCCTCGCGATCAACGAGGGCGCGTACATGGCCGAGATCGTGCGGGCGGGCATCCGCTCGGTGGACCCGGGCCAGCGCGAGGCCGCCGAGGCGCTCGGCATGTCGCACCGGCAGGTGCTGCGCCGGGTGGTGCTCCCGCAGGCCATGCGAGTGATCATCCCGCCCACCGGCAACCAGTTCATCTCCATGCTGAAGACCACGTCGATGGTCTCGGTCATCGCCGGGGCCGAGCTGCTGACCGTCGCCCAGCGCATCTACCTGGGCAACTTCGAGGTCATCGCGATGCTCATCGTGGCGTCGATCTGGTACGTCGTGCTCACCACGATCGCCAGCATCGGCCAGCACTTCATCGAGAAGCGGTTCGAGCGCGGTCACGCCGCGCTGGGGGCGCGGGTCCGCCGTAACCTGCGGCCGTTCGCGAAGGAGCCGGCATGACGAACGGGCACGCCGAGCCGATGGTCAAGATCCGCTCCCTCCGCAAGCGGTTCGGCGCGGTCGAGGTGCTCAAGGGCATCGACCTCGACGTCCCGCACGGCCAGGTGGTGTGCGTGGTCGGCCCGTCCGGCTCGGGCAAGTCGACGCTGCTGCGCTGCGTCAACCGGATGGAGACCATCGACTCCGGCCGGATCTGGGTGGACGGCGACCTGATGGGGTACGCCGAGCGCGGCGACCGGCTGCACCTGCTCCCCCCTGCGGAGCTGTGCCGGCAGCGGCGTCCGATCGGCATGGTGTTCCAGCGGTTCCACCTGTTCCCTCACCGCACCGCGATCGAGAACGTGATGGAGGGCCCGGTCACCGTGCTGCGCACGCCCCGGGCCGAGGCCCGGAGGCAGGCCGAGGAGCTGCTGGAGCGGGTCGGCCTGGCCGACCGCGCCGGCCACTATCCCGCCCAGCTCTCGGGCGGCCAGCAGCAGCGCGTCGCCATCGCCCGCAGCCTGGCCATGCGGCCCAAGCTGATGCTCTTCGACGAGCCGACCAGCGCGCTCGACCCCGAACTCGTCCAGGAGGTGCTCGCGGTCATGCGCGACCTCGCCGCGAGCGGCATGACGATGATGGTGGTGACGCACGAGATGGGCTTCGCCCGCGAGGTCGGCGACCAGCTCGTGTTCGTCGACGGCGGTGTGATCGTGGAGCGGGGCAACCCCCGCGAGGTCCTCGCCAATCCCAGTAACGACCGTTTCCGCGCCTTCCTCGGGCAGGTCCTGTGAGCCGTTTCGACCTCCTGATCCGCGGAGGCCTCCTGTTCGACGGTACGGCCCGGCCGGGCCGGGAAGCCGACGTCGCCGTGGCCGGCGGCCGGCTGACCGTGCTCCCTCCGGGTGCCGCGGCGGCCGCGGCCGAGGTGATCGACGCCCGCGGGCGGGCCGTCGCCCCCGGCTTCATCGACGTGCACACCCATTCCGACGGCGTCGCGCTGCTCGGCCAGGACGACCGGGAGCTGGTACGCGCCGCGGTGCTCCAGGGCGTGACCACGGAGATCTGCGGCAACTGCGGATCGAGCCTGTTCCCGGCGCTGCCGGAGCGGGTGGTCGCGATGCGGGCGGACGCCCGCGTCTCCTTCGGCGGCGACGTCGGCATATATCAGGACTTCGCGGGATTCGCCGAGGCGCACGCCCGGGTGCCCAGGGCCAACCACCTCGCCTCCCTCGTCGGCCACGGCACGCTCCGCGCCGGGGTACTCGGTCCCGTGGACCGGCCCGCCACCCCGGCCGAGCTGGCCGCCATGTGCGACCTGCTCGACCGTGCCCTGTCCCAGGGCGCCGCCGGGCTCTCCACCGGCCTCATCTACACCCCCGGCACGTACGCGAGCACCGATGAGGTGGTGGCGCTGGCCGCCGTCGCGGCCCGGCACGGCAAGCCGTACGTCACCCACCTGCGCGACGAGATGTCCCGCGTGGAGGAGGCGCTGGAGGAGGCGGTCGAGATCGCCCGCCGCAGCGGCGCCGCACTGCACGTCTCCCACCACAAGACCGCCGGCCGGTACGCCTGGGGCCGCACGGAGCGGACCCTGCCGAGGATCGCCGAGCTGCGGGCCGGTGGAATGGACGTGACCTGCGACGTCTACCCGTACACCGCGGGGAGCACGGCGCTGGCCGCGATGCTCCCGCCATGGGCGAACGACGGTGGCATGGCCGCGCTGACCCGCAGACTGGGCAGCCCGGAGGAGCGGGACCGGATGCGCCGCGCCATCGCCGAGGGTGTGCCCGGCTGGGAGAACACCGTCGGCAACGGCGGCTGGGACCGCATCTCGGTCGCCTGCGCCCCGCGCCACCCGGAGACCGAGGGCAGGACCATCGCCGAGCTGGCCGCGACCGCGGGCGCCGACCCCCTCGACACGGCCGCCGAGCTCCTCCTCGCGGAGGGCGGCGAGGTGACGATCATCAGCCACTCCATGATCGAGGACGACGTCCGGCGGGTCCTGGCCGCGCCGTACACGATGATCGGTTCGGACGGCGTGCCCAAGCCGGGCGGCCGGCCGCACCCGCGCTGGGCCGGGACGTTCCCCCGCGTGCTCGGGCACTACGTCCGGGACCTGGGCCTGCTCACCCTGGAGAGCGCGGTGCACAAGATGACCGGGATGGCCGCCGCCAGATTCGGCCTGACCGGCCGGGGCGTGATCCGGGACGGCGCGCTCGCCGACCTCGTGGTCTTCGACCCGGACACCGTGGCGGACGGCGCCACCTTCACCGACCCGCTGCTGCCTCCGGCCGGCGTGGACGCGGTGGTGGTCGGCGGCGCGCTCGTGGCCCGCGAGGGCGTGGAGACCGGCGCGCGGCCGGGCACGGTGCTGGCGCTGTGACAGTGGAGTGGAAATTGACCAGCGGGATCGATGAGGCCATGACGGTTGACGAGCGGGTGCGGGCGGCGGCCGCCCGGGTCGAGGAGGTCGCCGCGTCCTGCCCCGGGACGCTCGCCGCCTGCGTGCCCGGCCTGCTCGGCGTGAACGAGGACGTCGAGCTGCCGCTCGCCAGCACCGGCAAGCTGCTGCTGCTCGCCGCGGTCGCCCAGGGGGTGGCCGGCGGCGAGCTCGACCCCGGCGAGACGGTCGAGCTGGCCGAGGACGACTACGCGGCCGGATCCGGGCTGCTGATCGGTCTGTCCGCCCGGACCTGGACGATCGGGGACCTGGCGCTGCTCACCGCGTCGGTCAGCGACAACACCGCGACCAACGCGCTGCTGCGGCGGCTCGGCCTGGACCGGGTGGCCGCGATCGCGGCCGGTCTCGGGCTGGTCCGGACCCGGATCCTGGACCGGATCAGGGAGCCCCGGCTGCCCGTCCACCCGCCGGCCTTCGCCCTCGGCACGGCCCGCGAGCTGGCCGCCCTCGCCGCCGCCCTGGACGGCGAGGAGCCGTGGAAGCGGCTGATGCTCGGCTGGATGGCGCACAACACCGACCGGAGCCTGGTGCCCGCGCTGCTGCCGCACGAGCCCGAGGACCGGGAGATCCCGGAGGCCGTGCCGTACCCGGGGGTGTGGGTGGCCAACAAGACGGGCACCGACGCCGGGACCCGGGCCGACGTCGGCCTGCTCGTCGGGACCCGGCGGCTCGGCTACGCCGTGCTCGCCCACGGGCCGGACGGCAGCGAGCACGACCTGGTCCTGGCCATCCGCGAGGTCGGCCGCGCCATCGCCGCGCTCGTCCACTGCACCGCGAGGGGCGCGGCGGTGAAGTAACCGAGGAACGCCCGGAGCGAGGACGTGACGAGGGCACGAGCCGACTTCGGGCGCCCCGAGCCCGCGCGAGCGAAGCGAGCGCGAACAAACACGGTTCAGCGGAGCGCGAGGCGCAACCGGGCCGAGGCGTCGCGGAGATAGTCCAGGAAGGACCGGAGCGCGGGGTTCGGATTGGTCGGCCGAGACGCCGCGCCGATCCTCCGGTAGAGCTTGGGCGCGTCCACCTGGCAGACCTGGATGCCGCTGGCGCCGTGCGCGCCCAGGCTGGGCACCAGCGCCACCCCCAGCCCGGCGCGCACCAGGCCGAGCGTCACCTCGTAGTGGTCGCTCCGGCACCGGATGGTCGGGCTGAACCCCTCCAGCGCGCTGGCGCGTTCCAGCACCGATACGGGGGTGTCCGTGCCGTACGTCGTGATCCACGGCTCCTCGGCCAGGTCGGCGAGCCGTACCCGGGGACGCTGGCCGGCCGGGTGGCCGAGCGGCAGCACGAGAAGCTGCGGCTCGTCGAACAGGTGGGTGACCTCCACGCCCTTGGGCGGCTTCCACGGGTCGAGGGCGTGCTCGAAGACGACCAGCACGTCCAGCGCGCCCCGCTCCACGTCGGGCAGCAGCTCGTGCGGCTGGCCGAGCACGAGATCCAGCTCGACGGCGGGGTGCCGGGCGGTGAAGGTGGACAGCGCGAGCGGCAGCAGCCGGTAGCCCGCCGAGGCGAAGAACCCGATGCGGAGCTGCCCCGCGTCGGCCCGCGCCTGGGCGAGCAGGTCCTTCTCGGCGGCCTCGATGAGATCGAGCACCTCGTGCGCCCGGGTGGCGAGCCGCCGCCCGGCCGCGGTGAGCCGCAGGCTGTGCGCGGCGCGCTCCACCAGCCCCACGCCGGCCTCCTCCTCCAACCGGGAGAGCTGGTGGGACACGGCGGAGGGGGAGAGCCGCAGATTACGCGCGGCTCCGGCGATGCTCCCCGTCCTGAAGACCTCGAGAAGCACCCTCAGGCGGTGGCTGCTCAGCATCCACCAAGTATGGGCGCACTATCGAAGCAGCCCGACCCCGCTGAACCCGTCGACGCCGGGAAGCTTGGGCAGCGCGGGCTCGCCCGCCTCGGGACGCCAGTCGCCGGTCGAGACCAGGCCGGGCTCCACGAGCTCGAACCCGTCGAAGAACCGCAGGATCTGCGTCCGGGTCCGGGGCGTCGCGTTTCCGGCCGACGTCTGGGCGTACAGCTCGCGGCCTTCACGCAGCGCGTCCTCGTCGAGGTCGCCGAAGGAGAGGTGGCTGATCACCATGGCGCTCCCGGGGGCGAGCCGGCCGCGCAGGGTGGTGACCACCTGCCCCGCCAGCTCGTCCTCGGGGATGAAGTGCAGCACGGCGAGCATGAGCAGCCCCACCGGGCGGTCGAAGTCGAGGTGGCCCCCGACCCGCGGATCGTCGAGGATGGCGCCGGGCTCCCGGAGGTCGCCGTCCACGACGATGGTCTGCGCGCTGTCCGCCAGCAGGGCCCGCCCGTGCGCGAGCACGATGGGATCGTTGTCGACGTAGACGACGCGTGAGTCGGGCGCCGCGCGCAGCGCCACCTGGTGCACGTTCTCCTGCGTGGGCAGGCCGGCGCCGATGTCGAGGAACTGGCGGATCCCGGTCCCGGCCAGGAACCGTACGGCACGGCTGAGGAAACGCCGGTTGGCCTGGACGCCCTCCCGGACGTTGGGCGTGAGCTCGATGACCTTCTCGGCGGCGGCCCGATCGGCGGCGAAGTTGTCCTTCCCGCCGAGAAGATAGTCGTAGATCCGCGCCACGCTCGGAATGTTCGGATTGATTCCCGGGGGCGCCTGCTCCGTGCTCATCTGTCCCGTCCCGTAGTGCTTCGTGGTGATCGCCAACGCTACCGATAGATCATGATTTACGCATGTAAAACACGCAGCATCGTTACATTTCGGCGCAGGAGTCGCACAGCATGACCGATCTCGCGGCGCTGCCCGAAGGCGTGCTCCGCTTCGCGAACGGGGTGCCGGTCGCCCTGCACGCCCCCGGCCGAGGGCTGACCTCGGTGCCGCCCGCCATCGGCGAGCTGACGTCGCTGCGCCGCGTCGACCCGGACGGCAACGCGCTGACCGCGCTGCCCGCCGCCCTCGCGCGCTGCCGCGGCTGGAGGTTCTCACGGTCTACGGCAACCGGATCACCGAGATCCCGCCGGAGCTCGGCCGGCTCACCGCAGCTCACGGATGCGGCCGGAGAACGTGAGCTTCCCGATATATCCGCCCTGTACGGCCGATCAGTGCCGACTCGGCGCCCCGTACGGAATGGCTCGGGGCCGCAATTCAAAAGACTTGTAAAGGCATCTCTCAGTACTTCGTGTCTAGCCGGTGAAAAGGCCCGGCGACGTGTCTCCTAGATAGCCGTATTCGCCTACTGCCTTGGAGGCCGAACATGAAGAAACTGCTATACGTGGGTGCGCTCGCGCTCGGCGTTCTGGCGACCGGCTGCGGCGCCGGCACCGATGCCGACACCAGCGAAGCCAGCCCCGTCTCCGCCGGTGAGGAGACGTCGCCCGGCATGATGTCTCCCTCGGAGATGATGACGCCGATGCCCATCGAGACCGGTCCCGCCAAGCTCTCGGTCATGCCCTCGGGAATCGGCAAGATCGTCGTCGGTACGAACCAGCACACGGCCTACCTCTTCGAGAAGGACAAGAACGGCAAGTCGTCCTGCACGGGCGCCTGCGCGGAGGCCTGGCCTCCGGTCCTCTCCGAGGGCAAGCCCGAGGCCGGCGAGGGCGTCAAGGCGAACCTGCTCGGCACGCTCAAGCGCGCCGACGGCAAGATGCAGGTGACCTACAACAAGCACCCGCTGTACTACTTCGCCAAGGACGAGAAGCCCGGCGACACCAAGGGGCAGAAGCTCAAGGAGTTCGGCGCCGAGTGGTACGCGGTGAACCCGGATGGCAAGAAGGTGGGCTAGAACCGTTGGCCTCGGTTTCGAGGTACCGGCTCCACGCGTCACCACATCCGCCGTACGGCCGGATCACTCGTCGCCCTGGGCTCACCGGCCCGGGCGGCGAGCTCTGCGGCGTCGTCCTGGCCGCGGTGGGCCGGCGCCGCGGGCCCGCCCGCGGACCAGCGGCCAGGGGTGAACCGATACCCTGACCGGTGATGTATCGATTCGTGTTCACGCTGGTCCTGAGCCGCCTCGACGCGGAGGACGTCCATCACCTGACGATCAGGGCGCTCCGCCTGCTGGCGGCCCTCCCGATCGCCAAGCGGGTGTTGCACCGGCGGCTGGCCCCCCGTGACGAGGCGCTCCGTGTCCCCGCCTTCGGAGTGCACTTCCCCGGCCCCTTCGGTCTGGCCGCCGGATTCGACAAGAACGCCGAGTGCTTCGAGGCGCTCGCCGCCTTCGGGTTCAGCCACGTCGAGGTGGGGACCATCACCGCGCGGCCCCAACCGGGGAACCCCCGGCCCCGCCTGTTCCGGCTGGTCCGCGACCACGCGATCATCAACAGGATGGGCTTCAACAACGCCGGAGCCCGCGCCGCCGCGGCACGGCTGCGTCGGCCACGAGGGCTTCCCGCGGTCGTCGGCGTGAACATCGGCAAGACCAAGGTGGTGCCCGAGGAGCAGGCCGCCGAGGACTATATGGCCAGCGCCAAGGAGCTCGCGCCTCTCGCCGACTACCTCGTCGTCAACGTCAGCTCGCCGAACACTCCCGGTCTGCGCAACCTGCAGGCCGTCGAGCTGCTGCGCCCCCTCCTGGAGAGCGTCAAGAGCGTGGCGGGCCGCACCCCGCTGCTCGTGAAGATCGCCCCCGACCTGGCAGACGAGGACGTCGACGCGGTCGCCGACCTGGCGGTCGAGCTCGGCCTCTCCGGCATCATCGCCACCAACACCACGATCGGACGGCCCGGCGTCGTCAGCGACGAGACGGGCGGGCTGTCCGGCCGTCCGCTCAAGGCCCGGTCACTGGAGGTGCTGCGCCGGCTGCACGCCAGGGTGGGAGACCGGCTGACGCTGGTCTCCGTCGGCGGCGTCGAGGACCTCGACGACGTGTGGGAGCGCATCCTGGCCGGGGCGACCCTCGTCCAGGGATACACCGGCATGATCTACGCCGGTCCGCTGTGGGCGTCGCGGATCCACCGGGGGCTCTCCCGGCGGCTTCGTCGTCACGGCTACAGCTCGATCTCCGAGGTCGTCGGGGCCGCCGACCGCATCGGCTGACCGGCCGCGACCGGTCACATGCTGGGCCGGGTGGAGTCCGCCGTGAGCGACAGCTCGTCCAGGTGCTGCATCACATCGTGGATCTCGATGACACCCGGCCGGTGCCGCCGCGTCTCGCCGCCGCGCTGCCACGGCCGCGGCCCCTCCAGCGGTCGGTACTCCACGCCGAAGGCGTCCAGCCGTTCCAGATGGCGGGCGAGCCGGTCGAGGAACGGCGGCAGCGCCGGCCCTCCCGTCCAGCCGATCTCCGCCGCGGCGCAGCCGCGCGGCCAGGCACGGTAGTCGAGCGTCCGCCCGTCGGGGATGCGCTCGCTCCAGAGCTGGAACTGCAGGCCGGCGACCCGGGCGCGCTCGCCCTCCTCCCACGCGGCCGGGGCGGGTTCGAACGCCGCCACGTCCGCGACCGTGATGGTCTCGCCGATGGCCAGCGGCTCTTCGGCCGAGGCCGCCTCGGCGTAGTCGAAGTACATCGGGAAGACCGGGGTCGCGATCACGTCGTGCCCGGCGGCCGCCGCGCGGCGGCCCACCCCGGCGCCCCGCCACGGCATGACCAGCGTGTCCGCGCGCAGCATCCCGCTGACGAACGCCTCGTCCCAGACGACGGCGCGGCTGCCGCGCTCGGCGAGCAGGTCGGCCAGCCGCCGCAGGAACCAGGCGTGCAGGTCGGCGGGCGAGTCCAGGCCCAGCTCCGCCTGGTAGGCCGTGATCTCCGCGGACGCCTCCCAGGCGTCCAGCACGCACTCGTCCCCGCCGATGTGCAGGTACGGCACGGTGCCCAGCGCGTCGATGATCTCGTCGAAGACGGTGGCCAGGAAGTCCACGGTGGCCGGAAGCGGCGAGAGGATCGCGGGCGAGATGCCCCAGCGGTCCAGCACCCGATGCCGCTCGCCAGGTGTCGCGCCCAGCGAGGGGTACGCCGCCAGGATCGCCGACGCGTGGCCCGGAACATCGATCTCGGGGACCACGGTGACCGCCCTGGCCCGGGCGTACGCGCCGATCTCGGTCAGATCCCGCAGCGTGTAGTAGCCGCCGTGCGGCACGCCGTCATAGGTGGGCTCCTCGCCGTAGTAGCTCGTGATCGTCTGCGGCCGGTGCGCGCCGACCTCGTGCAGCAACGGGAAGGCGCGGCTCTCCAGCCGCCATCCCTGATCGTCCACCAGGTGCAGGTGGAGCCGGTTGAGCTTGTGCAGAGCGAGCAGGTCGATCAGCCGCAGCACTTCCCGCTTGGGCAGGAAATGTCGGGACACGTCGAGATGCGCCCCACGCCAGGAGAACGCGGGGGAGTCCTCGATCCGCCCGCAGGGAACCCGCCACTCCGTCCCCGGAAGCGCGTGCGACCGGAACGCCTCCACCGGCAGCGACTGCCGGAGGGTCTGCCCCGCGTAGAACGCCCCCGCCGCGTCCGCGGCGGCGATCCGGACCTCCTCCGGCGTGATCGTGATCGCGTACGCCTCGGCGCCCAGGCCGGGGGCCCGCGCCACCCGCACCGCCCCTGACGCGTCCCCGCGCCCGAGGTCGAGGACGGCGAGCGCGAGCCGTACGGGATCGACCAGGTCGGCGGGACCCGACACGGCGGTCCCCGGAGCGAACGTGAACGATCCGGGCGCGGTCTCGGCCAGCCGTGGGCGGGGGAGGAGCTGATCCATGCGTTGAATCATGCCAAATCGCTCATCCCGCGCCCATCGGCCGGGAGTAACCGGATCAGGACACGTAGTTCGTGATCCCCTTGGCCAGGGACTCCGCCGCCTGCTGGCGGAACTTCGAGCTCTGCATCTTGGCCGCGTCGCCGGGGTTGCGCATGTTCCCGACCTCGATGAAGACCTTCGGGACGGTCGAGAGGTTCAGCCCGCCGAGGTCGTTCCTGAAGTCCAGCGCGTCCTTGCCGATGTAGGTGGAGTATCCCTGCCCGGTCCCCGAGCGGAACGCGTTCCTGACCGCGATGCCGAGCTTCCTGGAGTCGTCCACCACGGGATCCACCGGCCCGTTGATCTTCTTCGGCATGATGATGTGGAAGCCGTGGCCGCTCGCGGGCGCGCCGTCGCCGTGGATCGAGATCGCCGCGTCGGCCTTGACCTGGTTGCCGATCGCCGCGCGCTGCGTGATGCACGGGCCGACGCTGCTGTTGTCCTTGCGGGTCAGCTTGACCGTCGCGCCCTCGGCCCGCAGGATCTTGGCCAGCCGGGTCGAGACGTCCCAGGTGAAAGATGCCTCGCTGTACCCGTCGTTGGTCGCGGTGCCGGTCGTGTCGCAGGGCTTGCGCTTGGTGAGGACGTCCACCTGCTTGTTGATGATCTCGGGATGCTTGTAGTTGCCGCCGTTGTGACCGGGGTCGATCACGATGACCTTGCCCGCGAGGGGCTTTCCGGTCGGGCTGGGCGCCGCGGCGACCCGCTCGGAGGCCTGTCCGGCGGTGACGGCGGCCCCGGCCGTACGGCTCTGCGGCGCGCCGGGGGCGGCCGCACTGGCCGGGCCGGCGGTGGTCGAGCTCGTCGTGCCACCGCACGCGGCGACTCCCAGCCCGCAGCAGGCCAGAATCGTGGCGGTAAGTGGTCGTCTGATCACGCTCGAATCCCTTCGCAGAAGTCAGCTCACCAACTTACGCGAGCGTCGGCGTGATCAGACCGTTATGTCGGTGATATGCCGCGGAAGGGGTCACCAGGCGGGCTCAGCGACCTCCTGCTTCTCCAGAAGGGCGGCCAGCTCGCGGGCGTCCTCCGCGTCCAGTCCGAGGACCACGCGGGGACGCCCCCACGGATGGTCGATCGAGTGGGCGACGTAGCTGGCCACGGACTCGCCACCGACCTCGCCGCTTCGCCCTCGCGCCTCCAGCCAGTGCGCCCAGGCCCGTTCCAACTCGGCAGCGGCACGCTGCGCGCAGGAGACCAGTTCCGGATCACGCATGAATCCCCCCGTTGTCGCCTCTCTGGCCGCCCACCGAGCGACCCGCCGGGGGTCGGCGTCATGCGCAGAGTCAACACCCTCCGCGCGTCGACGCCACGCCGGTTGACCTAGCTTTGGGCATCGCTTGGAGCGGGTCCGGTGCTGTGCCGTACGACGATCTGGGGCGTGACCTCGCGCAGCCGGCCGACCTTCCCCGGCTCGGTGATGCGCTCGCTCAGCAGGGTCGCCGCCGACCGGCCCATGGCCCGGCGCGGCTGGTCGACGCTGGTCAGCGACACGTGGTTCACCGCGGCCAGGTGGGTGTTGTCGTACCCGACGACGGACAGGTCCTCCGGAACGCGCAGGCCCAGCTCGCTGGCGGCCGTGAGCACGCCCAGGGCGACGATGTCGTTGGCGGCGAAGATGGCGGTGGGCCTCGGCTCGCGCTCCAGCAGCGCCCTGGCCGCCTGCCGCCCGCCCTCCTCCGTGAAGTCGCCGTGCTCGACCATGATGTACGGCGCGAGCGCGTGACGGCGCATGGCCACCAGGTAGCCCTCGCAGCGGCACCGGGCCGCCGAGGACGGTGTGCCCTCGATGTGCGCGATGCGGCGGTGTCCCAGCTCGACCAGGTGATCGACCGCGAGCCTCGCGCCGAGCTGGTCGTCGTCCACGACGATGTCCACGCCGTCGAGCTCGACGTCGCGCTCGCCCACCACCACGGTCGGCGTGTAGGCGGCGGCCTCGGCGAGGGTGTGGCTGGACGGGGCCACGCCCAGCAGGACCAGGCCGTCCACGCGGAGTTCCAAGAACGCCTCGACGGCCTCGTCCTCGAACGCCGGATCCCAGCGGCCGCTGCCGATCAGCAGCCGCAGGCCGTCGCCGTGCAGGCTCTCCTGCAGGCCGTCGAGGAATTCGGCGTAGAACGGGTTGTGCAGATCGGCGACCAGGGCGCCGACGAGGTGGGTACGGCCCTCGACAAGGCTGCGCGCCACCGCGTTCGGGCGGTAGCCGAGCTCCCTGGCGGCCTGCAGCACCGCTTCCCTGCGGTGTTCGCTCACGTGCGGCGATCCCCGGAGCACGAGCGAGACCAGCGACTTCGAGACGCCGGCACGCTCGGCCACGTTTCGGATCGTCGGCCGTGGCCGCGGGCTGAAGCCATCGGGTAAATCGGCGTCGGGTACGGACACCTCGATGGCGTGCCGGGCGTTGGTCTGTATGGACGGTCCTGACATGGTTCTCCCCACGATGCGCGGACGTGCACCTGTCTGACCAAACGATCGAGAAGCCGTAAGGGTACGGGTTCCTCTCCGTAACGCGCATACTTCCGCCTTCTCCGGCCCCCGGAGGGCGAAATGGGCAGGAGCCGGCGACATCCGCCGAACATGATCAAATCCAACGATCGCCCGGGCCGTGCTCCGCTAGTCTGCGGGGTGTGGGCGTGATATCCCGGGCCGAAAGCGGTCAGAAGATCCCAGACAGGGCGGGCACGCGACCGGTGCGCCGTCGGCTCAGTGTCGATCGGCGCCGCGAGGAGCTCATCACGGCCGCGCTGGAGCTGTTCAGCAGGCGCGAGGCCGAGGACGTCTCGATCGACGACGTGGCCACCGCCGCTGGGGCCTCCCGGGCGCTCGTCTACCACTACTTCGGCGGTAAGCAGGAGCTCTATGTCGCGTCATTGCGCAGCGCGGCGGAGGAGCTGGAGGCCAGGCTCCGTAC
Organism: Microtetraspora sp. NBRC 16547; assembly: GCF_030268965.1. GTDB lineage: Bacteria > Actinomycetota > Actinomycetes > Streptosporangiales > Streptosporangiaceae > Microtetraspora. The sequence goes on from NZ_BSSE01000016.1 coordinate 164,578, forward strand.
CCAGGGCACCGGACAGCCCCTGGAACGGCTCTCTCAGGGACTGACCCGATATTTCGACTTCGTCGAGGAGCACGCGGCCGGCTTCGCGGCGCTGCTCAAGGGAGGACCCGCCAACAGAGCGGGAGAGGTCGGTGAGATCGTCGAGGGTGTACGACGGCGCCTGCTCCGGCTGATCACGGACGAGATGCGGGTCGGCGATCCCGGTCCGGTGCTGCGGATCACGCTCAGGTCGTGGATCGCCTCGGTGGAGACCGCGGGGCTCGACTGGCTGGAGCACCGCGACATTGAGCGGTCCGAACTGGAACGCATGCTGGTGGACCACATGGCCGCACTGCTGGAGGTCGCCGGTCGGCACGATCACGCCGTACGGGGGCTCATCGAGGTGGAGCCGGCGTCCTGAACATTCTGTGACGCTCTCACTGCGACGGCGTGCCAGCTGCCGGGGGATGGTGGCGCCGGGCGGGCGGCGCCGGTACGACACCTCCCGTGGCCCGTACCGGCCACGGGCGTGTGGTGCCGTGATGGACGCGCTCACATCGCTGGCGTTCCTGACGCGAGCGCGCCGTCTCCCCCCTTGACTGGCGGATGACGTCCGGCCCCTATTCGGAGCGCTGCTGCGGAATCCCCGCCAGCAGCGCCCGGACCTCGGTCTCCCGGTAGCGGCGGTGCCCCCCGAGGGTGCGGATGGACGTCAACTTGCCCGCCTTCGCCCACCGAGTGACGGTCTTGGGGTCGACGCGGAACATGGTGGCGACCTCCGCCGGGGTGAGCAGTGGCTCGGCCTCGGGTGTACGAGCTGACATGTGTGCGGCCTCTCCTCCGTGTGGACCGGCGACAGCGATCCTGCGACTTAACTTGGCGCTTGTCACGGATGTCCCCAAATGATCCATAAGTGCGGTTTTGTGGATCATTTTCGGTATCACCCGATGTGACCATACAGCCACGTAACGCGATTGGCGAGCCCTCTGGGAGCAACGCCACGACTACGTGGTGATGTCACGCTCGGTGATTCTAGCGACACGCTTCGTGGTATCGCAGTGAAAACGGCAAACTACTCAGTTCGCAGATGTGAGATCGAACATCCCATGACCCAATAGTGCAGGTCGGGGGGTGCGATATGGGGTTTAGTTGGCAGACTGGAGAGCCTGGATCGACCTCCAGCGGACGACCACACGCTGGTACATCGCGAAAGCAAGTTCTTCCTGACCGTTGTCCAAACCGGTGAGCGAGGCGGACAGTTCGGCGACCGACTGGTCCGCCTCCAGCGTCTCGTCGTCCATGAGATGGACCAGCCCGCCGTAGTCCAGCTCCACCAGCGAGTGGGGGTGGAACTCCTCCAGCCACCTGCCGACCTCTTCGAACTCGTGGAAGGCGGCCGTGTCCGGCGCGTGCCGTTTGATCACCCCGAGTGCCTTGGCCGCCCGCCTGCGCGCCTGCGCCATCGAGGTGACGTACAGCATGTTGCGAGCGGGGGCGGCCACAGTGTGCGCGCCCGGGTCGGCGCCCTCGGCCGGCGCCCCGCCCAGGACGAGCCACCGCTCCGTCGAGTCGAAGGGGGTGAACCACGACGTCGGCACGTGCCATGTGCTGGTCCGGATGTGCGTGCGCAGCGACGTGCCGGAACGCTTGAAACGGTCGAAGTCGTCGGCTGTCCGCTCGGCGATCGCCTGCGGCACGAACCGGTCGGCCAGTTTCACCGGGGTGCCGCCGCGGAACGAGGCGAACGCCAGCCAGGATCGCAGCCTGGTCTGCCAGGGGCAGACGTAGAGCACGTCCTCGACGCGGCGCAGGTAGGCGTTCGAACTCTCCTGCTCCGGGGCGGGCGCCGGCGGAACGCCCACGATCCTGCGGACGGCCTCGCCGTGTTCTATCTCCAGCGCCCCCGCCCGGCGCGGCCGGTCTGGTGACTCGGCGTAGGCGGCCCAGATCTTCTGATCCCGTGGGGAGAAGGCGGCCAGCGGCTCATAGACGCGGAGGTAGGCGGCATAGGGCAGCACACCTGAATCGTGCCACGAGGCCGGGGGCCATGGGGAGGCCGGTCTCGACTTTTCATGATCATATGGCTGTCTCGCGGATAGGCTGTGATCGGCCCGCTCGCGAACTCGGCGTCGCCCTACCCGGCACGACGGCGAACCCCCTGGGCGGACCGAGCGGATCCGCCGTGACAGCGCGGCGGACAGAGGCGGTCAGGAGTCACCACCGTGATCGACGTCTTCGGGCTCTCCCACAAGGACAGCAGGCCCATCAACGTCACGACCGGCGCGGACCGGAACGAGTCCACGACGGAGTCCCCCACCAAGCAGGGCCCGCGGCATGAGCAGGTCGTCTTCTGCTCGGACGAGCGCAGCGGCCTCTACGCGATCATCGCCATCTACAGCACGGCCCTCGGGCCCGGGCTCGGCGGCACCCGGTTCTACCCGTACGAGAGTGAGCAGGCGGCGCTCGTCGACGTGCTCAACCTCTCCCGCGCCATGGCGTACAAGAACGCTCTGGCGGGGCTCGACCTCGGGGGCGGCAAGGCCGTGATCATCGGCGACCCGTCCACCGACAAGACCGAGGCGCTCCTCCGCGCGTACGGACGGTTCGTGGAGTCGCTCGCCGGGCGGTACTACACCGCCTGCGACGTGGGCACCTACAGCGAGGACATGGACGTCGTCGCCCGCGAGTCGTCCTACGTGACCGGGCGGACCCCGGCGCACGGCGGCGCGGGAGACTCCTCGATCCTCACCGCGTTCGGTGTCTTCCAGGGCATGCGCGCCGCCGCCGAGCACACCTTCGGCGCGTCCACGCTGCGCGGCAGGCGGGTGGGCGTCGAGGGGGTCGGCAAGGTGGGGCGCCGGCTCATCGACCACCTGATCGAGGACGGCGCCGAGGTCGTGATCTGCGACGTCAACGAGGAGGCCGTCGAGCTCGTACGGCGGCGCCACCCCTCCGTCGACGTCGTCGCGGACACCGCGACGATGATCGCGTCCGACATCGACGTCTACGCGCCGTGCGCGCTCGGCGGCGTGCTGAACGACACGACGGTCCCGCTCGTGCGCGCCCGGATCGTCTGCGGCAGCGCCAACAACCAGCTCGCCCACGGCGGCGTCGGGAAGCAGCTCGTGGAACGCGGCATCCTGTACGCGCCGGACTACGTGGTGAACTCCGGCGGCGTCATCCAGGTGGCCGACGAGATCGAGGGCTTCAACATGGAAAGGGCCAGGGCAAGGGCCGCTCAGATCTTCGACACGACCGCGAAAATCTTCGCCTCGGCCGCCGAGGAGGGCGTCCCGCCGGCGGCGGCAGCCGATAGGCTGGCTGAGCGCAGAATGTCGGAAGTCGGGCGGCTTAGGGGCATCTGGCTCCGCCGCTGACCATCGACGCCCATACGACGTACCGAGCGGCGCACAAAACAGGTACGGTTATAGGCGAACGAGAGACTGGCGCCTAAAGTCAGGTGGCGCCAGTGCGCGGTGCGTTAGCGACGAGGGGTCCGGTGCGACCCCGCATGAGGGGGTCGAGCCAATGGGGCGCGGCCGAGCCAAGGCCAAGCAGGTCAAGGTCGCCCGCCAGCTGAAGTACAACAGCGGCGGCACTGATCTTGAGCGTCTGCGCGCGGAGCTCGGAGTCGTGGACGAGGGCGATTCCGGCCACAGTGACGAGCATGACCCTTACGACGAGTTGGCTGATCGGTACGCCGATTACGCCGTCGACGATGACGAGGGCGACGGCAAGGACTCGTCCCGACGCCGTTAGCCGTTCCTGACAGCAGACGAGGTGAGAGCACCCGGCGGGGAGTGAGACCACGCCGGGTGACTTCGCATTGTCCAGGATCCGATCGAGCGCCCCGGTCCCGCCGGGGCGCCTTTTGGCGTGTACGGAAGGTTTTCGCGCGTGGTAATCGGGGTGCCCGGCCAGGCGTGCTGCCTGACCAGGGCATCCGGCTGGACGGGAATCAGCGGTAGCGCGCGGCGCCGGTGCCGGGGACGACCTCTCCGAGCACCCAGGCGGGCACGTCCCGCTCGGACAGCACGGCGAGTGCCCGGTCGGCCTGATCGGCCGGGACGACCGCGCACATCCCCACACCGAGGTTGAACGTCCGGTCCATCTCGGCCTGCGGCACGCCGCCGTGCCCGGCGAGCACCTCGAAGATCGCGGGCGGAGTCCAGGAACCCCGGTCCAGCAGGGCGTCCGCCGTATCGGGCAGCGACCGGGCCAGGTTGGCCTCCAGGCCGCCGCCGGTGATGTGCGCGAAGGCGTGCACCTCGACCTCCCGGATCAGCGCGAGGCAGTCCAGGGAGTAGATGCGGGTGGGTTCGAGCAGCTCCTCGCCGAGCGTCCGCGACAGCTCGGGAAGCTGCCGCTCAAGGTCCAGGCCGGCGGTCGCGAGGACATGCCTGACCAGGGAGTATCCGTTGGAGTGCACCCCGCTCGACGCCAGGGCGAGCACCACGTCGCCGGGCCGCACGCGGTCCGGCCCGAGCAGCTCGTCCGCCTCGACCACGCCCGTGCCGGCACCGGCGAGGTCGTACTCGTCAGGACCCATGGCGCCCGGGTGCTCGGCGGTCTCGCCGCCGACGAGCGCGCAGCCGGCGAGCCGGCACCCCTCTGCCACGCCGCCCACGATGTCGGCGATGCGCTCGGGCACCACCTTGCCGCAGGCGATGTAGTCGGTCATGAACAGCGGTTCGGCGCCGCACACCACCAGGTCGTCGACGACCATGCCGACGAGGTCGATGCCGATCGTGTCGTGCTTGCCGAGGCGCTGCGCCAGCATGACCTTGGTGCCGACACCGTCCGTGGAGGTCGCCAGGAGCGGACGGCGGTAGCGCAGGAAGGCCGAGGCGTCGAACAGCCCGGCGAATCCGCTGGCGTCGTCTACCACCTCGGGACGCCGGGACCGGGCGACCCGGGACTTCATCAGCTCGACGGCCCGGTCACCCGCCTCGATGTCCACACCCGCGGCGGCGTAGCTGGTCATGTGTTCCCCTTCGTCAATCGTGCCCGGCCGGTCTGGCGACCGGTCACAGCTGCCCTTCCAGGACGTACTTGCCGACCTGGTCCTGGTCGATCGCGATGGGGTACTCGCCGGTGAAGCAGGCGCGGCAGAGACGCTCGGCCGGGATCGTGGTCGCCTGGGTCAGCCCCTCAAGGGAGATGTAGCCGAGAGAGTCGGCGCCCAGCGAGGAGCGGATCTCCTCGACGGACAGCGACCCGGCGATCAGCTCCGCCCGGGTGGCGAAGTCGATGCCGTAGAAGCACGGCCACGCGACCGGCGGCGAGGAGATCCGCACGTGGACCTCCGTGGCGCCCGCCTCGCGCAGCATCTTGACGATGGCCCGCTGGGTGTTGCCGCGCACGATCGAGTCGTCCACCACGACCAGCCGCTTGCCCTGGATGACCTCGCGGAGCGGGTTCAGCTTGAGGCGGATGCCGAGCTGGCGGATGGTCTGCGACGGCTGGATGAACGTCCGGCCGACGTAGGAGTTCTTCACCAGGCCCTGGCCGTACGGGATGCCGCTCTGCTCGGCGTAACCGATGGCCGCGGGGGTGCCGGACTCGGGCGTGGGGATGACGAGGTCGGCGTCGATCGGGTGCTCGCGGGCGAGCTGCCGGCCCACCTCGACCCGGGTCGCCTGCACGCCGCGGCCGGCGATCGTGGTGTCCGGCCGGGCGAGGTAGACGTACTCGAACAGGCAGCCCTTCGGCTGGGCCGCGGCGAACCGGCGGGACCGGACCCCGCGCTCGTCGATCGTCAGCAGCTCGCCGGGCTCGATCTCGCGGATGAACGACGCGCCGACGATGTCCAGCGCGGCGGTCTCGGACGCGACCACCCATCCGCGCTCGAGCCGGCCGAGCACCAGCGGCCTGATGCCCTGCGGATCGCGGGCGGCGAACAGGGTCGTCTCGTTCATCCAGACCAGGGAGTAGGCGCCCTTGACCTGGGGAAGCAGCTCGGCCGCCGCCTCCTCGATCGACTGCGAGCGGTCCTGCGCCAGCAGCGCCGTCAATACCTCGGTGTCCGTCGTCGCCCTGGTGGCGTCCGGCGGGAGGCGCAGCGCGAGCTCGCCGGTGTTGATGAGGTTGCCGTTGTGGGCGAGCGCGAGGCCGCCGTGTTCGGTGGAGCTCAGCGTGGGCTGCGCGTTCTCCCAGACGCTCGATCCGGTCGTGGAGTAACGGCAGTGCCCGATCGCCACGTGACCTCGGAGCGTCCCGAGGATGGACTCGTCGAAGACCTGGGACACCAGGCCCATGTCCTTGTAGACGAGGATGCGGCTGCCCTCGCTGACCGCGATGCCCGCGGACTCCTGGCCGCGGTGCTGCAGCGCATACAACCCGTAATAGGTGAGTTTGGAGACATCTTCCCCGGGGGCCCACACGCCGAAGACGCCGCAGGCGTCCTTAGGTGCGCGATCCAGGGAATCGAGGTCATGGCTCAGTCGGCCGTCGCCTTTCAGCACGTGCTTGAGTCTATTTCGGCCTTCTCCCTGCTCGTGCACGCGGGTACGGAAAGTCTCGGGGAAACGATCGACTGGGCTTTGCCGTGTCGTCCGGGTTCCGCCGCGGCTGTCCGGGAGAGCCTTGGGTCTCCGGCATGCCCAACTCTGGTCGGGGAGAGATCGACCGTGACGACACCTGACAACCACGCGTGGGAACCCCCGCGTGACCAGCGGCCCGAGAACGAGACCCGCCCGGATGAGCAGCGGCTGGTCCTTCCGGTGAACTCCTGGGACGAGCCCGATCTGGAGGGCTCGTGGTGGGAGCCCTCCGGATACCGCGAGCCCGCCGTCCCGGCTCGGCCGGGTGAAACTCGGCCGTCAGCTTTCGGCGAAATCGCCGGCGACGCGGCGCGTACGGACGACCGGCCGGTCGTCGACCCCGGAAGCGGAGACCTGGGTGCCTTCGGCGACCGAAGTGGCCCAAGTGACTGGCGACGCGCGGAGCCCGGCGAGCCGGACCTCGGTGAGTGGACCGACTGCGGATTCTCCGACGATCTCGCGACCACCGATCCGGGCTACCGGTCCTGGGCGGAGCCCGAGACCACGTGGGAGAGCCTCAAGGCGTGGGCCGCACAGGATCCGCTGGCGAGCGAACCGCCGCGCCCCGCCGCGTCCCCGGACCGTCCGGCCTCACCGCCAGGCCGCCCGATGGCGGACCCCGGCGCGTACGGAGACACCGGCGCGTACGGAGGAACCGGCGCGTACGGAGGAACCGGCGCGTACGGAGACACCGGTGTGTATGGAGGAACCGGCGCGTACGGAGGAACCGGCGCGTACGGAGGAACCGGCGCGTACGGAGACACCGGCGCGTACGGAGACACCGGTGTGTATGGAGGAACCGGCGCGTACGGAGGAGCGGGATCCGCTGATCTCGGCAGGAGTGGGGGATCTGGACCTGCCGATCTCGAGCCGCGCGGCGGATCGGGGTCGGGCGACCTCGGGACGTATGAGGGATCCGACCCGGTCACGCCGAGAAGCGTGCCGCCGACCGCCATTCCGTCCCAGATTCCGCCCTCCCACGTTTCGCCGTTCCACGTTTCACCGCCTCAGGCGCCGCCTTCTCAGGTGCCGCCCTCCCAGGCCGCCGCTCCGGGGTTGTCGCAGGCGCCTTCGCAGATCCCGTCCCAGGGCGGCCCACCCGCATCGCAGAGCGGTCCGTACTCCGACCCGCACGGCGGCCCACCCGCATCGCAGGGCGGCTCATACTCCGACCCGCACGGCGGGCCGTACTCCGACTCATACTCCGACTTCTCGTCCGGATCGGCTATGGGCACCTGGGACGATCCGTACGTGGGACCCGTGACCGGTCCGCACGCCACCGCACGCACGGACACTCCTCGGTTTTCTCCAACGGGGTCCGACGCGTCCGACGCGTCCGACGACATCCCGGTGGCGTACACGTCCGACGTCCCGATGTCGGCGCCACCCGGCGGATGGCCTCCGCCTGTCCCGCCGAGCGCGTCGAGCACGCCGGACTCGATCACTCCACCGGCTCCGCCGCGTTCGGCGACCGGGGCGGACTCCGCGGTATGCGGCTACTGCGGGATGCCGCAGGGGGCCACGCCGCCGTCAGGAGGCGGCACGGGCGCATTCGGCGCCGCTGGGACGACCGCGGCCGCCGCTGGGACGACGAGCGCCGCCGCTGGGACGACGAGCGCCAACGCTGGGACGACGAGCGCCGCCAGGACCGCGGCCGGTGCCGCGACGACCGGGCCCATGGCCCGAGTGGCGGTTCCCGGCGTGGACGGCGCGCCGGACCGCGCCGCCGGGAACGGCGGCGTTGCTTCGAAAGGCAGGGTCTCGAACGGCGGGGTCTCGAACGGCGGGGTCTCGAACGGCGGGGTCTCGAACGGCGGGGTCTCGAACGGCGGGGTCTCGAACGGTGGGGGCTCCGCCAACGCGGGCCACGTACAGGTGCTCAAGGCGAGCGGCCAGGACGAGGCGGTGGCCTGGGGACGCGGCAGGGACGACAACGTCCGCGTCTTCGGGAAGGACTCCGGCACGGAGGGACCAGAGGAGCCGCCGGGCCGCCCGGGCGAGTACGGCGAGGGCCTCCCGGGCGCCCCGCGACTCCCCGGAGAAGGCGGCCCCTCCCAACGCTTCGGCGACCGGATCCCTCCCAGCGGCGGCGGGATCTCCGGCGGGGCCGGCCAGCCGCCCTCGGGCGACCTTCCCGTCTACCCCGGAGAGCCGGGAAGGTACGGCGGGGCACCCGACTACCCTCAGCAGCCGCCCAAGCGGGGCGGCGGGCTGGGCACCGCCGCGATGGTGCTCGGCATCGTCAGCATCGTCCTGCTGTTCTTCTGCGGCATCGGCACGGTCACCGCGGTCGTGGGCGTCGTCCTCGGCATCGTCGCGCTCGCGACCGGCTCCAACAACAAGAGCCGCGCCGTCACGGGCATCGTCCTCAGCGTCGTGACGCTCATGCTCGCCGCCGTCCTCGGGGTCGTGTTCTACAACTGGTTCCAGGACAAGAAGATCGGCGAGTGCTTCGACATCAGGACGCATCCGACGCAGGCGTCCACCCAGCGCTGCATCGAGGAGAAGCTGAGCGGGTCCGGCATCGCCGGCCTCATCCGCTGATCTGACGCCCGGCGGGTGGGTCCGCCCGGTCCGCCGAAATCAGCGGAGCGGGAGGTAGGCCGACAGGTCGGCGCGCGATCCGCTGGCGGCGATCCGGCCCGCCGCCAGCGCGGCCTCCCAGGAGACGCGCCCGGTGGCGAGTTCCAGCCAGGTGCGCGGGTCGGTCTCGATGACGTTCGGAGGGGTGCCGCGCGTGTGGCGCGGCCCCTCCACGCACTGCACCGCCGCGTACGGCGGCACCCGCACCTCCACCGTCCGGCCGGGGGTCAGCGCGGCCAGCTCGTCGAGCAGATGCCGTACGGCGAAGCGCGCGGCGTCTTTGAGGGGTTCGTGGCCGCCCGCGTACGCCCCGAGCACGGCCGCGACGCAGGCTCCGGGAACCGCCGGGTCAGGTCCGGTGAACGCGGGTTCGCCGAGGGCCGAGAGCTGGGCGTCGAGGGCGGCGCGGACCTTCGCCGGGTCGAGTCTGCGTGGCGGCATCCGCCCATTCTCCCCGCATGGGCGAGGACCTGCCTCTCCGTGCCTCCCCGTGGGCGGCGACCGCACCGTCAACCATCGGCCGACGGGTCAGCTGACGGGTTCGGCGATGGGGGCTTCGACCGGCGCCGGCGCGGCCCGACGGGTACGGAGGGCGTAGAGGCTCACCGGGACGCCGGCCAGGACGATCGCCGCGGCGATCAGCAGCGTGAAGCGGTACGCCTCCAGGAACGTGTGCATGGGCGCCCCGGTCAGGGAGCTCTGCCGGTTGTTCATGATCGCTCCGAGGATCGTGATCCCGAGCAGTCCGAAGACCTGGCGGGAGACGTTCAACACCCCGGACGCCACACCGGCCCGGGTGGCGGGCATGACGTCCAGGACGACGTTGGTCAGCGGGACGAGGAGTCCCGCGCCCACGCCGTACAGCAGGAACCAGGGCAGCAGGTCCAGGTAGCCGCTGCCCGCGCCCGCGCTGGACAGCCCGGCGATGGCGACGGCCATCAGGCCGAGCCCGGTGGCCACGGTGGGCGCGGCGCCGAACCGACCGGCGATCCGGGGCGAGGTGGCCGCTACGACCGCTGTGAGCAGGGCCATCGGCACGAACGCGGCGCCCGCCTCGGTGGGGCTGAACCCGAGTGCGCTCTGCAGGTAGAGCGCGGTGAAGAAGTAGATGCCGAAGACGCCGAACGACCACAGGCCCTGGGACAGCAGGCCGCCGCTGAAGACCCGCTCGCGGAACAGCGAAAGGTCGATCATGGGCCGGCTTGTGCGGTACTCCGTGACGACGAAGGCGAGCGCACCGGCCGCCGCGACGCCGAACGCCCCGAGGATCGGTGCCGAGCCCCATCCACGCGACTCGCCTTCGATGAGCGCGTAGGTGAGCGCGAACAGCGCGACCGCCGAGAACGTGAGGCCGGGCAGGTCCAGCCCGGTACGGCGACGCTCGGTCCGGGGCACGCGGATCGTCAGGAAGCCGAGGACCGCCGTGACCGCGCCGATCGGCGCGTTGATCAGGAAGATCCAGCCCCAGTGGGCGTTCTCGCTGAGCAGGCCGCCGGTGAGCGGGCCGACGGCCATGGCCAGCGCGCCCACGGCGCTCCAGATGCCGACGGCCGTGGCGCGCTCGCGCGGGTCGGGGAAGATCGCGGGGAGCATGGCGAGCGTGGTCGGCGTGAGCATGGCCGCGCCCACTCCCTGCAGCGCGCGGGCCGCGATCAGCATCTCCTGGCTGCCCGCGAGACCGGCCGCCACGGACGCGAGGGTGAAGACGCCCAGACCGGCGAAGAAGATCGTCCTGGTGCCGAAGACGTCGGCGAGCCGCCCGCCGACCAGCAGCAGCCCGGCGAACACCAGGATGTACGAGCTGACGATCCATTCCAGGCCGGAGATCGTGAGCTCCAGGTCGCGCTGGATCGTCGGCAGCGCCACGTTGACCACGTTGTTGTCGAGGTAGGTCATGAAGGTCGCGAGCGCGACCGTGACCAGAGCCCACCATTTCCTCTGCATGCTCACCTTCCTATACGGCGTACTTGTACGACGTACATGTACGTTGCATAGGAAAACTTGTACGTCGTATAGTTGTCAAGTGGGATCTGAGAAGCTGAGCCGGGAGGCCCTTGTCGAGCGGGCAGTACTGCTCGCCGATGCCGAGGGGCTCGAAGCCGTCACCGTCAGGCGTCTGGCGCAGGAGCTCGGCGTCACTCCGATGGCGCTGTACTGGCATTTCAAGAGCAAGGACCAGCTCCTGAACTCCGTGGCCGACCACCTCCTCAAGGAGGTCACCCCGGAGTTCGACCCCGCGGCGACGTGGAACGTGCGGGTGCGCGCGATGGTCGAGGCGCTGGTCGGTGTGATGCGGCGGCACCGCTTCCTGCCCGCCCTGTTCGGCATGGTCACGAAGGGCGAGGTGAACAGCTTTGCCAGGGCCACGGACACGGCGCTCGACCTGCTCCGCCAGGCGGGGTTCACGCTCCAGGAGGGATACCTGATCTCCACATACCTGCTGCACGGGGCGATGTCGCTCGTTGATCACGAACCGGGCTGCCCGCCCACCGTGCCGCAGGAGGAGGCAGCCGAATGGCGGCGGCAGAAGCGGCTGGCCCTCGAATCCCTGCCCGCCGACCAGTACCCGTGCATCGTCGAGTACGCCAGGACCCTTGAGGACGTCGACATCGAGCGCTACTACACGTTCGGTCTCGATCTGCTGGTCGGCGGCGTCGAGGCGATGGCCGCCGCGCGCTAGGAGCCGTTTTGTAGATCTTCGTTGTGGTGCGGTACAAGGTCATGGTGCAAGATCGCCATGACCTGACCGACGAGGAGTGGCTCCTCCTCGAACCGCTCATGCCGGCTCATCCGCCTCGGGGGC
>NZ_BSSE01000017.1 GCF_030268965.1 Microtetraspora sp. NBRC 16547
ACCGTTCAGGGGCACATCCCTCCCCACGACACGCGAACGCGCACAAAGACGAGTGGGGACTTAAAACTGGCCACCAGCGGTGACCTCAACCCGGCCACCTGCGGCTACTTTTACACGGCCACGGACAACAATGTGTTCGCCTCGCCTCGCCCCGCCGTGGCGGCGATCTGTGCCTGCAACGAGGTCCATCGAGTGCGCAGGCCCTTCGGTAGCCCCGAGTCGCGCTCAGGACTGTCACCGGCACGTCGGGAAGCCGTGAGGAGGCACGCAGCCGTCGGATAGCCGGGATGTGAGCCCGGAGCAATCCGTACTCCGCGGCGGCGGTGCGCCTCTGATGCTCGTGCGCATCGCAGGCCGATTCCGCATCGACGAGCAGATCCCGGACGCGTGGGTCTTCGCTCTGTTCGCCTGCCTCCTGTGCGATCCGCTCGCGACGAGTACCGTCAGCCAGCCCTAAGGACGCTCTCAAGACAGACAGGCGGGCGAGTATCGCCTCAGCCGCGCGTATGGTCCAGGGCTGGAACTCCTCGTGCGCGGGATCCACGAGAACCAGCCCCGCGATCAGCTCCGGATCGGCCCAGGCCACGAGCTGGGCCAGCATCGTGGAGAGATACGCGTCCATCATGAGCCCGTAAGGAGGGGCACGTAGCGGCAATCATTGAGACGCCTTTCTCGGCTTGAGGTGCAGGGCCGTCATAACCTGCCGCGGTCACCCGACCACCTTGTCCAGGAATCCGGCCAGGTTAGCCGTGGTCCTCTCGATCTGCTCCTCCAGCGTGAGCGACTCATGAAGCCGCCCGCCGGGCCCGACCTCCTTCTTCCCGCGCAGGTAGAGCGAGCAGGCCAGATCAGTGCAGATGTAGGCGCCCACCGAGTTGCCCTGCTGCCCGTTCCGCCCCGCTCTGCGCGCGGTCAACAGCGAGACGCCGTCTCCCGTGTGCATGGTCAGGCACAACGAGCACATGCTCCGCCGTACATGCCCGGCATGCGGCGCAGCCCGCCGCAGCGCCACCGCCATGAACCCGTCGCCGGACTCGGCGACCAGGTAGGCCCGCTCCGGCGAAGCCGGGTCCCGCCAACCGAGGAAGTCCAGGTCATCCCATGGCCGCGCGGCCAGATCCCTGGGTACGGCCAGACGCTTCGCCTCGCCCTTGGTGCAGTTGACGAATGACGCGCGGATGTCGCGCTCGGTAACCGGTCTCACAGATCAGAAAGCTACTGTTCCTAGAGAAACATGGCGAGTGATTATTTATTATCCTAGACCCTCTAGGTTGGCCGCCGGCTTCGTGTTCGTCGATGGGTCCAGGCGCCACCACCGAGGCTCGGTTCCCGCGAGCCCGCTTGTTCGAATTCGGACCCCACCCGCGGGTGTCAGGGCTGGGCCCTGTCGGCGAGAGAACCCCGCTCGGGAATGGAGCCGAGCTTGCCCACCTCCTGGGCCAGCCCCTCGAGGACCGCGCGGAGCTGCACCTGCGTGACTTCCGCGAACGTACGCAGGTAGGCGATCCGGCGTTCCAGCTCCTCGGCGTCCGCCGTCTGGGGGGCGGCCCCCTCGCGGTACGTGCCGGCCGCCCGCTCCGCCGCCTCCTCCGCCCGCTGCTTCGCCTCCTGCAGGATCTGCTCGTACTGCTGACGGGCCTGACCGATGATCTGGCGGGCGTAATCCTCCGCCTCGGCTATCTGGGCGTCGGCCGTCTGCTGCGCACGGGACAGGATGTTGACCGCGTCGACGCTGAGGCCGCCCAGCTGGACCATGTCCGCGGGATTCATGTTGATCCCGTGCTCCTTGTACCACTGCCTCATGCGGTCGACGTCCGCGCGCAGGTCGGCCTTCTCCCTGTCGCCGGACGCCATGTCCTCGGCCACGCGGTACAGGAAGGTGCGCACCTCGTCCGCGCTGTAACCGCGTTGTCCGATCTTGCTGCGCGAGAACTCCTGGTTGCGCACCCGGTCCGGGGTGAGGGGCTGGTGATCGCCCAGCAGGCGATTCTCCCATCGGGTCTCCACCGTCATGACTCCAGACCTCTTTCGCTTGTGAACTCGTCGAAATGGATCTGATCGGCTGGCACGCCGGCATCAAGCAGGCGTGCGACGGTGGCGCGAACCATCTCCTCTGAGCCGCACACGAAGACCTCCTGGCCGCGCCAGGACTGCAATGCGACGTCCACCGCGTAGCCGCGATTCCCCCGGTAGAAAGGGTCGTGGGAGACGGCGGGCGTCACCGTCAGCCACGGTTGCTCGGCGTCCATCTTCGTCAGCGTGTCGAGGTCGTACAGGTCCCGGGATGTGCGGGCGCCGACAATGAGATCGACCTTGCGCCCGGGTCCCCCGAAGATCGCCTGTTCCACGAGCGCCTTGAGCGGCGCGAGACCGGTGCCGCCGGCGATGAGGAGCAGGTCACCGGGCATGTCGGGGCGGAGCGTCAGCCGGTCGCCCACGGGCGCGCCCAGCCGCAGGATGTCACCACGCCGAGTGCCCAGCACGAGAGCCGTGCTGACGGCTCCACCGTCGACCATGCGGACATGCAGGTCGATGGTGTTGTCCTGCCGCGGCGCGTTGGCCATGGAGTAGTACCGCCAGCGCCCGGATCGCTTGACGACCGACACCGAAGCCGACTGGCCGGGCTGGAATGGGTACTGATATTTCATGCGGGCCCGGATGACGGCGGTCTCCAGGGTGCGGAGCTCATGGCTGATGACCTCGGCCTCCCACCAGGGTGGAGTCGTCTTCGCCGCCTCCGCGGCGGCCTCGACCATGACCTGGGCGACCAGGTCGTACGCCTGCGTCCAGGCCTGTGCCAGGGCGGGCGTCCAGCGATCGCCGAGGAAGTGCTCCAGGGTGGCGAGCAGCGCCCTGCCGACGGCGGGATAGTGGTCGGCGACGACGGAGAACTTGCGGTGGTCGCGGCCGAGTTGCTGCAGGAACGGAACCAGTTCGTTGACCCGGTCGACGTTGCTGACGATGTGCCCGAGTGCGCCGACGAGCCTGTCACGTTGATGTGCCATGGAGACCGGGAACATGTTCCGCGTCTCCGGATACATCAGGAACAGTGCCGAGTAAAAGTACAGCGGCACCTGGTCGCCCGAGCGGGAGACCTGGTGCCAGCTGTCCTTCAAAGCTTGCGCGTCCACCTATTTCGCGTCCGCGGGCTCGCCCACGATGGACGGCATGACGCCGTTCAGGGTCTCGACGACGTGCTGGAGGATCTCCTCTCCGACGCCGCCGTCCCGCAGGATCGTCACGAGGATCTCGCCGACCTTCGCGTAGTGCTCGGGGGTGATGCCCATGCCCCGGTGCGCCTCGCCCAGGTCACGGCCTTCGTACGGGTCCGGGCCGCCGAGGACGGAGCACAACAGCATGACCATGTGCCGCTTCAGCTTGGGCATCTCGACATCGGCGAAGTATGGCTTCAGGTCGATGTCGTCGAGCACGACCACGTAGAAGCGCTCGACCACGTCACGGACGACCGACGCGCCCCCGACCTGGTCGTAATACGACAGCTGGGTTTCCACAGAACCTCCTAAACCGCGCTATGACAGCATGGGGCGAGTTGACGGCCATTTGATCACTTGGCCAACCCGTGCGGTCATGGCGCGGTCGAACCGAGACGGACGACGCCCGGCGGCTCGGGATATCCGGCCGCTCCCGCCCGCGAAAGGGGGCCCGGAGCAACCTGGACACCCCAGGAAAGATGCCGAATGAGGGCGCGCGTGCCGCCATTCCGTCACCCTCCTTCGAGGCCAGAGCGCAGGAAATGCCGAGGTGTCGAGCCGCGTCCGAGACTGTGGTGCGGGCGGTCACCTCAACAACCTCGCCCTATCTAAGCAGCAATCACTCGGGACTGTCACAGTAATGGCAATATGCGACCAATTCTTCCGATTTTTGCCGATCAGGCCGTACGTAGAGTCATATATCAAGGTCAGTCGTGGTGGCCGCCGCGAGAAGTCCGTACGTTACGGAACGCTCCAGCGCCTTGTACCGCGCCAAAACTCGTCACATGGGACGTGAGCTGGGAGTTTCTCCAGAGCTGCTGCTTGGAACGGTGGATATTCATTGATCAGCCCGCCGAGCGGCCACTTCCATGACGAACAGGACGCGAATATTTTTCAAGAAATGTTTTTTAAGAACATCGCGTCGGAAAAAATCGATCTTGCCCGCATCGCCACCTCAGTCGGAGGATCAGCAACGTGGAAAGGCGTGGACCGCCGCACCAGCCCGGTGGACCCCCCTACGTCAGGGGTCGTCGTACCGGCGTCGGCCCACGCCTTACTACCACCGGGCGGTCAGTTGCCGGGGTCGATGATCAGGTCCTTGTCGAGTTTCCTGATGGCCTCGCGGTCGGCGTAGATCTGCTCGACATCGTCGTGGGCGAGGATGACGTAGCCCATGGTCATGCTCGCCACGATGTCGGTGGTGGCTTCCACGCGGTCACCGGTGCGCACCACGTGCTGGCGGAGTGCTGATACGGCGGGATCAATCGAGGTCCTTGACCGCCTGGTATGCCTCGTCGATCGCCGAGTCCACGTAGGCGCGGGGCCCCGCGTCCGTGTTGGCGATCGCCAGGTTACCGTACGGCCGGCGGGCGGTCGCGCTGGGCAGCGGGCCGTCCGGGTAGAAGGTCGCCCACGGCCTGCCGTACTCCAGGGCGTAGCCGTGAGCCCACCGGTTGACCGTGATCGCCGTGATGTCGCGGGCCGGATCGAAGCCACCCTGGCCCAGGCTGCGCAGCAGCAGTTCCCTGGTGGTGCGCTCGATCTGCTCGAAGGGAGTCTGGATCAGCTCGACGCGCCCCTTCACCGCGCCGATGCGCGGGTCCGGGTTGGGCAGGGCGCACGCCCGGGTGAGGTGCAGGGTGATCGGCTCGTCGGGGTTGCGTGGGTGCTCGTAGCCGCCCATGCTGACCGGGAAGTCGAGCGAGGCGCCCACCCAGTACGACCCGGGGTAGCGGACGCTCTGGATGCCGAGGTTCTTGAACGCCTTCCAGTCGCGCAGCACCACATTGGTGTAGAGCAGCGGCAGCCGTACCGCTTCCTTCAGCGCGAGTCGCTGATCCTCGGGGAGGTCGGGCACCAGGTAGGGGATCATCTGGTGCTGGCACGCGAGGATCACCTTGGCGCCGTGGACCGAGCGGAGGCTGCCGTCCTGGACGTAGGAGACCTCGCCATCGCCCGTGACCTTGACGACCGGGCTGGACAGGCGCAGCCGTACCTTCGAGCCCTTCACATCGAGCTGGTCGTAGCGGACCTTGGCCGTGACCAGCTTCTCCATCGTGTGCCCGGAGGCGGAGCTGGGGATCAGCGCGCGGACCAGCGCCCTGGCCACTCCGGCGTTGCCGTCCGGGAAGTGGTAGATGTACTCGTCCTCGGCCTCCCAGAACTTCCACGCGGTGGGCGAGCTGAGCCGGTGCGGCTTGGAGCTGTCGAGCTGGAGCCCGCCGAAGCCGGGGTAGCCGTCCCCCCACGCGTCCAGCGCACCGACCGCGTCGGCACCGTAGCCCCAGTTGCCGCTCGGCATGGTCTGCACGTACTTGATCACGTCGGGGTGGACCTTGACGACGTCGCGCAGGTAGTCGACGTAGGTCAGCTCGGCCAGCCGGAGCTTCTTCTCCTCGTCCGACAACCCCGTCAGCCAGTCCTGGGAGTCGAGCCCGGCCAGGTCCTTCAGCGCGTCGGCGTGCAGCGGCGCCTCGGCCAGCCCGTCCTTGCCGATGGCCAGGTAGTCGCGGCCGAAGGTCTCCTTGTCGAAGAAGGTCGCCCGCCCCAGGCCCTTGTAGGTCTCCTTGTGGAAGTAGCTTTCGAACCGCTGCACCTCGATGCCGACGTCCTTCAGCAGGCCCTTGGCTTGCTCCGAGTAGGTGGAGGGGTGGTCCAGCGACTGCGAGCCGCCGTAACCGATCAGCCTGCGCCCGTCCACCTCGAACTCGTTGCGTACGGCATGCCCGCCGAAGTCCTCGCCCACCTCCAGCAGCAGGATCGTGGCGTTGGCGTGCTTCTTGTGGTAGAACCAGGCCGCTGCCAGCCCGCTGAGCCCTGCGCCGACCACCACCAGGTCGTAGCGCTCTCCGGTCGGCTTGGCCTGGCCCATGTCGAATGTGCCGTTGCGCAAGGCGTGCGGCACCTTGAACATCTCGTCCGTCTGGCCTCTGAGCCCACTCTTCGCAGGGGGGTACGGCCCGGCCGTCGGCTTGTCCGCCGCCGCGGTCGATGCCGCATGGGCGGGGCCACCCGCGGTGCCGACCGTGAGCCCGGCAGCGGCGGCGGTGAGGACGACGCCGTTGAGGAAGTCCCGCCGGTTGATAGCTCGATCCATACCAAGTTCGCGGTCAGAGAACATGGCATCTCCTTGATCTTGGGGGATGGCGAGGAGTCAAGCACCGCGCTGGTTATACGCACAAGCACGATGCATGTAACGACACACCGGCAAGCTGTTACACGTTGTCGGACGCAATGACGGCGGATGACGGAAGCGCAGGAGGGGATGGCTGCTTAGGCTCCCTGCGGGTCGGGTGTCTCGGCGAGCTCAGCCGGCCAGCGCGTTCCGGACCCATTCGCGCAGCTCCGACGCCGGCGCCGCGCCTCTCTGCCGGCTGACGACCCGCCCCTGTTTCAATACGGCGAGGGTCGGGATGGCGTGGACGCCGAAGCGCTCCGAGAGCCGGGGCGCCTCGTCGACGTTCACCTCCACCAGCTTTACTCGCCCTGCCAGTTCCTCCGCCACCTGCCGGAGCACCGGGGTCACCATGCGGCACGGTCCGCACCACTTGGCCCAGAAGTCGACGACGACCGGGATCTGCGCCCCCTCGACGACCTCGGTGAAGTCGTCGTCCCCGGCTTCGGTGACCCAGGGCAGGGGCTCGCGGCACTCGCCGCAGCGTGGGATCCCTGACGCGGCGCGGGGCAGCCGGTTCTTACGCCCGCAGTGCGGGCAATGCACGACGCTCGACTCCGTGACCTTGGGGGGCATTCGTCATGCCTCCGGATTCTCACTCACACGCTGGTGGTCCAGATCCGCCCTACCCTCACCTCAACCCGACAAACCGGGCGCCGCTGCGGCAGCTGCACCTTCGTGTGTGACTTGGCGTCCTCCATCCTCCAAATATCCATGGAATATTGTGCGCGATGCGGGCGCTGCGACCAGCACATCCCGCAGATTCGGATTTTTGGAGGACTGCCATGGGCTTCGCCGACGACCACCTGATACCGCTGAACCCGCACGCCGACTTCCTCGTGGCCTGCGGGCCCGCCCACTACGCCGCCGTCCACGGTCGGCACCTCGCGGGCGGAACGGAGGGCCGGCCGTGAGCACCGCCTCCAGCACTCCGTCGACCGCGTCGCCCACGTCAACCGCGTCGACCGCGTCACCCGCGTCCGGACGACCGCCCATCCGGCTGGGCCTGCGCGAGAACTGGCTGCAGTTCACCCTGCTGGTCATCGTCAACGCCTGCGTCGGCGGCCTGGTCGGCCTGGAACGCACCACCGTCCCGCTGATCGGCACCCACGTGTTCGGCCTGGCCAGCGACCTGGCCGTGTTCTCCTTCATCATCGCCTTCGGCGTCACCAAGGCCCTGACCAACCTCGCCGCCGGCGCCCTCACCGCCCGCTTCCGCCGCAAGCAACTCCTCGTGGCGGGTTGGCTGATCGGCATCCCCGTGCCCTTCGCCCTGGCCTGGGCGCCGTCCTGGGGCTGGATCGTCGCCGCCAACGTGGCCCTCGGCATCAACCAGGGCCTGACCTGGTCGATGACCGTCAACATGAAGATCGACCTCGTCGGCCCCGCTCGTCGCGGCCTGGCCACCGGCCTGAACGAGGCCGCCGGATACGTCACCGTCGGCGGCATCGCCCTGCTCACCGGCTACCTCGCCACCGCCCACGGCCTGCGTCCCGTCCCCGAACTGATCGGCGTGATCTTCGTCGCTGCCGGACTCGCCCTGTCCCTCGTCGTCCGCGACACCGCCGCCCACGTCGCCCTCGAACTCGCCCAGCACCCCAAACCGACGCCCTCCGAGGAGTCCACCGGACTGGCCTCCGCCTTCGCACGCACCACCTGGCGCGATCGCTCCCTGCGGGGCGCCAGCCAGGCCGGCCTGGTCAACAACCTCAACGACGGCCTGACCTGGGGCGTCTTCCCCCTGCTGTTCACCGACCACGGCCTCGGCCTCGCCGCTGTCGGCCTCATCAAGGGCCTCTATCCGCTGCTGTGGGGCATCGGCCAGATCCCCACCGGCCACCTCGCCGACCGCTCCGGCCGCAAACCCCTCATCGTCACCGGGATGCTCGTCCAGGCCGCCGGCTTCGTCCTCGCCCTCGCCCTGCTGGAGCGTCCCCTGCTCGCCGGCATCCTGTCCGCCGTCGCGCTCGGCATCGGCACCGCCATGGTCTACCCCGCTCTCATCGCCTCCGTCTCCGACCACGCCCACCCCACCTGGCGTGCCAACGCGCTGGGCACCTACCGCTTCTGGCGCGACATCGGCTACGCCGCGGGCGCCCTCGTCGCCGGCATCCTCGCCGACGCACTCGGCCTGAACGCCACCGTCATCGCCGCCGCCGTCCTCACCGCCGCCTCCGGCCTCCTCGCCGCCCGCTGGATCACCGAACACCCCACCCGCTGATCCCGACGGACAGCGCCGACGAGCCGGGGCGGGATGGTCAGACCTTGGTGATGCGGACGGCGTCGGCGATGACGTAGCCCGTGGTGGAGGTCCACCGGCTCACGCCCACCACCTTGTACGTCCCGGCGGCGAGGGTGAACGTGCCGAGCGAGCGCCACTGGCCGCCGCCCGTGCGCTGGTCCACCGGCACCGTCTGGTTGCCGCCGCTCGCCGCCACGATGTACGGCGTCGCGCTGTTGTAGCCGGAGTTGGCCGGATACCAGACCTCCACGCGGTAGCTGCCCGCGCTGGGGATGGCCGCGGTGAACCAGGCCGGGTCGCTGGCGGCCACCGGGGTGGCGAAGCGGTAGTCGGCGCCGTACGCCTGGGAGGAGTAGGACGAGGTGCCCCAGGCGGAGCCGGCGGTGAAGGACGGATCGGAGTTGTCGACCACGACGCTGAACGCGCCGGAGGCCACCGTCTTGCCGGTGCTGGGCGCGCTCTCCTGCTGCCACCGGTCGAGGGCGGTGATGTAGTAGGTGGCGGTGCCCCCGGGCGCGGTGTCGGTGTAGCTCGTCTGCCTGGTCGTCCCGAGCAGGTTGCGCGCGTCCGCGAAGAAGCACGGATCCGCCGTCGAGGGGGTGCCGTCGACCCGGTATACCGCGTACGAGGTCGGCGAGCCGGTGGCCTGCCAGGAGAGGGCGACGGCGTTCGACGTCCGGGTGGCCGAGGTGATCGTGGGGGCGGCGGGCGCGCTTCCGGTGCCGCGGGCGGGCAGCAGCGCCGGCTTGGAGTAGTGCGCGGAGGCGAGGGCGGAGAAGCCGCCGATCCGGTCCGCCTTGACGTCCTTGGCGCTGAAGTACACGTCGCCGGCGACCTCGGGGTGCTTCCTGTTCTCGTAGAGGTGGTTGCTGAGCTCGGCGGGATTCTGCCAGGCCGCGTCCTGCCCGCTCACGCCGACCCGGTAGGCGGCCTGGCCGACGACGAACTGGACGCCGGTCCCCTTGACGACGTCGGACCACCACGCGGTGAGCACGTCGTAGGCGGCGGGGGCGTACCCGATGTGCCAGTAGATCTGCGGCGCGATGTAGTCCACCCAGCCCTGCTTCACCCATTGCCTGCTGTCGGCGTAGATGGCGTCGTAGGACTGCAGGCCCGACGTGCGGGAGCCGAGCGGGTCGGTGGAGGAGTTGCGCCAGATGCCGAACGGGCTGACGCCGAAGGCGAGCCACGGCTTGGCCGCGTGGATGCGCTGGTCCAGCTCGCGTACGAGCCGGTTGACGTTGTCGCGGCGCCAGTCGCCGATGTCGGAGAAGCCCCCGCCGTACCGGCTGTAGGTGGCGGCGTCGGGGATGGTCTCGCCGCTCACCGGATACGGGTAGAAGTAGTCATCAAGGTGGACGCCGTCGATGTCGTACCGGCTGACCGCGTCCATGATCGCGTCTTCGATGAAGGTGCGGACCTCCGGAATGCCGGGGTTGTAGTAGAGCTTGCCGCCGTAGGCGAAGCGCCAGTCGGGATGCTGCCGCGCCGGGTGGGTGGACACCAGCTTGGTCGGGTCGGCGTGGTTGGCGATCCGGTACGGGTTGAACCAGGCGTGCAGCTCCAGGTTGCGCGCGTGGGCCTCGGCGACCATGAACGCCAGGGGGTCGTAGCCGGGGTCGACGCCCTGGGTGCCGGTCAGCCACTGCGACCACGGCTCGTACGGCGAGGGCCAGAAGGCGTCGGCGGTCGGCCTGACCTGGATCATCACCGCGTTCATGCGCTTGCTGACGGCCAGGTCGAGCGAGGCGCGCAGCTCGGCCTGTTGCGCTGAGACGCTCAGGCCGGTCTTGCTGGGCCAGTCGATGTTGGCGACCGTGGAGATCCACATGGCGCGGAGCTGTCGCTTGGGAGTCGCGGGGTCGGTGGCGCAGGCCGCCGCCACGGCGGAGGTCATGGCGGAGGTGGGGATGACGAGGTTGACGATCGCGACGGTGAACACTGCCAGGAGGGTACGCAGAAGCGCGGTCACGAAAGGAAGTTTCAAGACATTGCATTCTTAGCGCAATAGTCTTCACGCGATCGAGGGGCTCAAATCTTGCGGAGCCCGGATGCTCGGCATCTCCGGCATCACTTAGGGCGAAAATTTTCATCTAACACAGATCGTTTGTCAATTATCGACATCGTGTCAGAAGTGCCATACGGTGCAGCCGTACCCCCGCGATCAGGAGCCCCCCATGCCCCTCCCCCTCGCCCGATTAACTGCTCTCATCGCCTCCGCCATCGCCGCCCTCGTCGTCCTCGCCGGCCAGCCCGCGATGGCGGCCAAGGAGCTCCCGCTCCCGGCGGCGTTCGCCCGTGCGGCCGCCGCGCAGGACGTGCCGCAGGACCTGCTGGTCGCCGTCGCCTACGCCGAGACCCACCTGGACGCCCACGAAGGCAAGCCCAGCGCGAGCGGCGGCTACGGTGTCATGCACCTGGTCAGCAACCCCACGACCCACGCCCTGGAGAAGGCCGCCGAGCTGACCGGACTGCCGGCCGGGAAGCTCCGCACCGACACCGAGGCCAACATCATGGGCGGCGCCGCCATGCTGCGCGCGTACGCCGATGAGCTCGGCCTCGACGAGGCGGCCAGGAAAGACGCCGGCCGCTGGTACCAGGCCGTCGCCAAGTACGGCAACGCGTCCACACCGGAGGTCGCCCGCCTCTACGCCGACGCCGTCTACGAGCAGCTCGGGCTCGGGATCGACACCCGCGGCGTCAGCGTCAAGCCGCAGGAGATCACCGCCGACCGCGGCGAGTACGCCAAGGCACGCGACCTGAACGCGGCGGTCGACCCGAACGCGGCGGCGGGCATACTCAGCGCCGACTATCCGCCCGCGAACTGGGTCGCGGCCAGTTCCAGCAACTACACGGCCTCCAGCCGTCCGTCGGCCTACGCCATCGACCGCGTGATCATCCACGTGACCCAGGGCTCGTACGCCGGCTCCATCTCCTGGTTCCAGAACCCCAGCGCCCAGGTCTCGGCCCACTACGTGGTCAAGTCGTCGAACGGCGAGATCACGCAGATGGTCCGTGAGAAGGACGTCGCCTGGCACGCGGGCAACTGGAACTACAACACTCGCTCCATCGGCATCGAGCACGAGGGCTACATCAACGACGCCTCGTGGTTCACCGACGCCATGTACCGCGCCTCGGCGGCCCTGACCCGCGCCATCTGCGACAAGTACGGCATCCCGAAGGACCGCTCGCACATCATCGGCCACATCGAGGTCCCCGGCGCCACGCACACCGACCCCGGCCCGTACTGGAACTGGACCACGTACATGAACTACGTGACCGGCGGCGGCACTCCCCCGTGGTCGGCCACGATCGACAACTCGAGCGCCGGGTTCTCGGCGAGCGCGAACTGGGGCACCTCGTCCTACTCCAGCCAGCGCTACGGCGCCGACTACCGCTTCGCCAACCCCGTGGCGGCCAGCGACCCGGCCTGGTACCAGGCCAGCATCCCCAGCGCCGGCACGTACAAGGTCGAGGTGTGGTACCCGGCCGACCCCGGCTACAACTCCTCGGCGCCCTACATCGTGGCGGCGTCGGGCGGTAACCAGACGGTCTACGTCGACCAACGCTCCGGCGGCGGCACGTGGCGCAGCCTGGGGACGTTCTCCCTCAACGCCGGCACGTACAACGCCGTCGGCGTCAGCCGCTGGACCTCGGGCACGGGCTACGTCATCGCCGACGCCGTCCGTATTACGCGGGTCTGACACCCGTACGAACTGTTCAACCTGTTCAACCTGTTCAACCTGTTCAACCTGTTCAACCTGTTTCAACCTGTTTCAACCTGTTTCAACAGCACGGCCCGCGCCGGTCGCCCGGCGCGGGCCGTGCCGCGTTTCCGCCGCAAGAACGTGTCGTTACTTTAAGTAGTGGTCAATGTGCTGTAAGTAAAGAGTCGAGGCTGCCTCACGCAACACCCGTCTCATCAGTCCAGAAGATCGGAGTCTTCATGCGACCAGCCGCGACCACTGCGACCACGACCGTCCGACGCCCCCGAGCCGCCACCCTGGCAGTGCTCACGGTCCTCGCCCTGGCCCCCGGCGTCGGCACCTCCCTGGCCGCGGGCTCGACCGGGCACCCGGCCACCAAGGCGGGAAGGGCGGGCACCGGCTACTGCCTGGACAGTGGCGGGGACAACTCCCAGATCAAGGTCCGCGCCTACCAGTGGGGCGACTGCACCAACCCCTCAGCGAACCTGAAGTGGGTCATCCAGAACGGCCAGATCAAGAACGCCGCCACCGGCTACTGCCTGGACAGCGGCGGGGACAACTCCCAGATGAAGGTGCCCGCCTACCTGTGGCGCGACTGCACCAACCCCTCAGCGAACCTGAAGTGGGTCATCCAGAACGGCCAGATCAAGAACGCCGCCACCGGCTACTGCCTGGACAGCGGCGGGGACAACTCCCAGATCAAGGTCCCCGCCTACCTGTGGCGCGACTGCACCAACCCCTCAGCGAACCTGAAGTGGGTCATCCAGAACGGCCAGATCAAGAACGTGGGCTGACACAGGCCCGGGCCCGGATCGACCTTCGCGGGCCGATCCGGGCCATCGGGCCGACCGCCTCACTCGGCACCGCCGAGTGAGGCGGCAGCCGCGCCCCCTACGGATCGGGCGGCGATCGGGCGGCACAGTCAAGGCCGACGCCCCCTTCTACGGCCACGTTCACCCCGGAACCGCTCGGCCGGCCTCCCCTTCATGGTCATGCGTCCGGCCGCCCAGCTGGGCCCGTAGCCCCGCCAGCAGCGCGACCAGCCCGAGCTCGAAGGCCGAGTCGGCCCGGCCGGAGGTGGGGGTGGCCTGGACGGCGGCGGCGAGGCGCGGGTGGCGGGTGGCGTCGGCGGACAGGTCGATCATCTCCTCGGGAGCCGCGAGGTCGAGCGCCGAGCCGAGGATGAAGGCCTCCAGCGTGGTGAGGATCCAGATGACCTGGTCGGAGCGCCAGCCCGCGTCCTCCAACGAGGCCACCACCAGCTCGTATTGGTCCAGCACCTCAGAGGTACGCACGGGTGTGGTGGCCAGCAGCTTGACCGTGTTGGGGTGTTCGGCGAACACGGCCCGGTAGGAACGCGCCCACTCCGCCAACACCTGGTCCCACGTCAGGCGGCCCAGGGGCGACCAGTCCATCTCCGCCGCGAGCAGGATGCGCACACCGTGGACCACCTGCTCTCGGCTGTCGACGTGGTTGTACAGCGAAGGCATCCGCACGCCGAGCGCTTTGGCCAGCCTGACCAGGCTGAATGCCTCGATTCCCTCCCCGTCGATGAGGTCGAGGGCGGCCCGATAGATGGCTTCGGCGCTCAGAATCGCGCGGCGGGGGCGGCCCGCCGGTCTGGTGTGCCTGCTCATGACATAGCCAGATTAAGGGTCTTCCCAGCGAGATGAGAGGGAGCTACTCTTCCCCAAAACTACACCCTAAAGTTTTAGGGAGATCCAATGTCCCCACCCCCCGCCCTGGAACGCGATGCCATCGGCACCTGGGACCTGGTGTTCTTCGTGGTCGCCGCCGCGGCGCCGCTCACCGTCATGGCCGGTATCGCCCCCATCGGCCTGGCCGTCGCCGGGCCCGGCGCGGTCTCCGGATATCTCATCGCCGGACTGGCCCTGTTGCTCTTCTCCGTCGGCTTCACCTCGATGAGCCGGCACATCAAGAACGCCGGAGCCTTCTACGCGTACATCGCCGAGGGCCTCGGCAAGCCCGCCGGCGTCGGCGCGGCGCTGGTCGCGCTGATCTCCTACAACGGCATCGGCATCGGCCTGTACGGCGCGTTCGGGTTCTTCGCCGCCACCACCGTCGCCGACCTGACCGGGCTCGACCTGCCCTGGTGGGCCTGGGCGCTGGCGGGGGTCGCGCTGGTCTGGTTCCTGGGCTTCCGCCGGGTCACGGTCAGCGCCAAGGTCCTCGGCTACGCGCTGCTGGCCGAGGTGCTCGTCCTGGTCGTGCTCGCCATCGCCGTGCTGGTCAAGGGCGGACCCGAGGGGTTCAGCATGGCGTCCTTCGCCCCGAGCAACGTCTTCACCGGCGGCCTCGCCGGGGCGCTGGCGGTCACCTTCGGCGCCTTCATCGGCTTCGAGGCGACCGCGATCTACGGCGAGGAGGTTAGGAACGCCGGACGCGCCGTGCGCCGCGCCACCTAAATCGCCGTCGGTTTCCTCGCCCTCTTCTACACGTTCATCGCCTGGATCGTGGTCACCGCCTACGGCCCGAGCATGATCGGCGCCACGGCCGCGGAGAACCCCGCGCTCGTCTTCACCGCCACCGGCGATTACGTGGGCACGCTGGCGGTCGACGTGATGAACATCCTGATCGTCACCAGCTCGTTCGCCGCGGTCCTGGCCTTCCACAACGCGGCCAACCGCTACTTCTACGCGCTGGGTCGCGAGCGCGTGCTGCCCTCGGCGTTCGCCCTCGTCCACCCGCGTACGCATTCGCCCTGGGTGGGAGGGGTGGTCGGCACGGCCCTGGCCGTGGTCGTCGTCATCGCTTTCGCGGTGGCCGGCCTCGACCCCTTCACCAACCTGCTGGTCTGGCTCAACACGCCGGGCGTCATCGGGATCATGGCGCTCCAGGCGCTGTGCTCCTTCGCCGTCGCGGGCTTCTACCGGAAGCGCGCCGACCTGCCCGGCAGCACCTGGGTCCGGCTGATCGCCCCCCTCCTTGGCGGGCTCGCCCTGACCGCCGCCTCCTGGCTGGCGGTGACCCACGTCGACCTGCTCACCGGGGCCGGTGCGACCACCAATCTGATCCTTCTCCTCCCCCTTCCCCTCATCTTCCTGGTGGGCGTGCTGCTGGCTATGCGGCTGCGTGCCGCCGACCCGAACGCCTACGCACTACTCGCAACCACCGACGTCGAGGAGACGACAGCATGACCCGCTCTGACTGGTCCGACGAAGAACTTGGAATGCGCCGCCGGATCACCCGCCGCGACTTCCTGGACGGGGTCGCGGTCTCCGTCGGCGCGCTCGCCGCGGGATCACTTCTCGGGGGTACGGCGTCGGCCGACAGCCGCGGGACGTACTACCCGCCGGCCCTCACCGGCATGCGGGGCAGCCACGACGGTGCCTTCGAGGTCGCGCACGCCCTCCGCGACGGCACCTTCTGGGACAACGCGGGCAGCCCCGACTCCACGGGTGAGAGCTACGACCTGGTGGTGGTGGGCGCCGGGATCAGCGGACTCTCGGCCGCGCATTTCTACCTGCGCGACGTCGACCCGCGGGCGAGGATCCTGATCCTCGATCCGCACGATGACTTCGGCGGGCACGCCAAGCGCAACGAGTTCCAGGTCGGCGGCAGGACGCTGATCGGCTACGGCGGGTCGCAGTCGATCGACACGCCCAGCGCCTATCCGGCCGAAGCCGCCCAACTGCTCACCGACGTGGGCATCGACGTGCAGAAGTTCACCACCTACTACGACGGGAGCTTCTACCGCCGCAACGGCGCCGGCGGCCGGGCGGTGTTCTTCGCCAAGGAGCAGTGGGGGCGCGACCACCTCGCCAAGGGAAGCTCGGCCGCCCAGCTCCTGGCCGACGCGCCCATGGACGACGAGGCCAAACGCCTGCTCATCGAGGTGCTCAGCGGGGGGAAGGACTACCTGCCGGGCCTGACGCCCGAGCAGAAGCTGGAGCGGCTGCGGCAGATCAGCTACGGCACCTACCTGAGCCAGGTGGTCGGGCTGACCGGCGACGCCTACCGCTACCTGGAGGGCTCGACCCTCGGCGGGGCCGGGGTCAACGTCGACCAGTTCCCGGCGCTGGACGCCGCCGCCCTGGGCTACTCCGGCACGTCCGGGCTCGGGCTGGACTTCTCGGGCGGGCCGTGGCCCGGGCTGAGCAAGACGGGTCAACGGTTCTGGGGTCACAAGGATCCCTACATCTTCCACTTCCCGGACGGCAACGCCTCCGTCGCCCGCGCGCTGGTGCGCAAGCTGAACCCGCGGGCGCTGCCGGGCTCCACGATGGAGGACCTGGTCACCTCCCCGTGCGACTACAGGAAGCTCGACAACCCCGGCTCCCGCACCAGGATCCGGCTGAACAGCACCGTCGTCCTCGCCAAGCACCGCCCCGACGGCAAGACGCTCGACGTCTCCTACGTCCAGGGCGGCAGGCTCTACTCGGTGCGCGCCGGCGGCGTCGTGCTGGCCTGCTGGAACGCGATGATCCCGCACATCGCGCCCGACCTGTCCGCCGAGCAGAAGGCGGCCGGCCACCAGGCGGTCAAGTACCCGCTCATCTACGCCAACGTCGCGCTCACCAATTGGAGGGCCTGGCAGCGGCTCGGCGCCTCCGGCATCTCCTTCCCCGGCGGTTTCTGGAAGAGCGCTTCCCTGGACTTCCCCGTGAGCATGGGCGGGTACCGCTTCTCCTCCGGACCCGACGACCCGATCATCGTCCACTTCGAGACGGCCCTCACCAAACCGGGACTGAACCCTCAGGCGGGGGCCAAGGCCGGTCGAGGCCAACTCGCCCGCACCCCGTTCGCCGACCTCGAACGCTCCATCCGCGACATGCTCGCGCGCAGTCTGAGCCCGTACGGCTTCGACCCCGCCGCCGACATCGCCGGCCTGACCACGAACCGGTGGGCGCACGGCTTCGCGCGCTACTACGGCCTGCCGTTCGACGCCGCGTTCTGGCCGGCCGGCCCGACACCTGCCGACATCATCGGCACACCCGCCGGCCGCATCACCGTGGCCACGACCGACCAGGCCAACCACGGCTTCGTGGACGGCGCCATCGAATCCGCCTATCGGGCGATCCAGCACCTGGGAGGGTATCTGTGACATCCAGCGGGCACGCCGACCTCGTATTGACCGGGGCCGCCGTCTATACCCAGGACACACGCCGGCCCAGGGCGGAAGCCGTGGCGATCTCCGACGGGCGGATCGCCGCGGTCGGCTCGGATGAGGAGATCCGCTCGTGGATCGGCCCTCGCACCGAAGTCCGCCCACTCGACGGCCGCATGGTCATCCCGTCCTTCCAGGACGCGCACATCCATCCGCTGATCGGCGGACTGGAGATGCTGCGGTGTGACCTGACCGGCCTGACCCAACGCGAGCAGTACCTGTCGGCTGTCGCCCGCTACGCCGCCGATCATCCAGCCGCTTCCTGGATCACCGGGGGCGGCTGGATGATGGCCGCCTTCCCCGGCGGCACCCCCCTTGCCGCCGATCTCGACACCCTCCTCCCCGACCGGCCGGCCTTCCTGCTCAACCGTGACCACCACGGCGCCTGGGTCAACTCCCGAGCACTGGAACTGGCCGGCATCACCACCGCCACGCTCGATCCGGCGGACGGCCGGATCGAGCGCGACGCGAGCGGCCGCCCGACCGGCGTGCTCCACGAAGGCGCCATGCACCTGGTCGAGAAGCTGATCCCGGCGCCCGGGCTCGACGAGCAGGTCCAGGCGCTCCTGGCCGCGCAACGCCGTCTGCACGCGTTCGGCATCACCGCCTGGCAGGACGCCCTCGTCGGCGCATACGCCGGCTCTCCCGATCCGATCCCCGCCTATCAGGCGCTGATCTCCCGCGGACTGCTCACCGCCCGCGTGCGCGGTTGCCTGTGGTGGCGCCGCGACCAGGGTGTCGGGCAGATCGACGATCTCCTCCACATACGCGCGACGGCCGGTCCCGGCCTGGCCCTGGACGCCGTGAAAATCATGCAGGACGGGGTGTGTGAGAACTTCACCGCCGCCACCCTCACCCCCTACCTGGACCGACACGGTCATCCGACCGACAACCGCGGCATCTCCTTCTTCGACCCGGCCGAGCTCACCGAGACCGTGACCCGCCTCCACGGCACCGGTCTGCAGGTGCACTTCCACACCATCGGCGAACGCGCCGTCCGTGAGGTTCTCGACGCGGTCGAGGCCGCGCTGGTCCATCATGGCCGCTGCGACCTGCGTCACCACCTGGCGCACATCCAGATCGTCCACCCCCACGATCTGCCCCGCTTCGCCGCGCTCGACGTCGGCGCCACCATGCAACCGCTCTGGGCCTACCACGACGACCAGATGACCGACCTCACCCTGCCCTTCCTCGGCGAAGAGCGCGGCCGCTGGCAGTATCCCTTCGCGGCCCTGGAACAGTACGGCACCCGGTTGGCCATGGGCAGCGACTGGCCTGTCTCCTCACCCGACCCGATCCTCGGCCTCCACGTGGCGGCCAACCGCACCACCTACAACCCGGGGGCCGATCCGGCCCACGACGCCCATCGGCCTTTCCTGCCCGAGCAGCGCCTCACTCTCGCCAGCGCGCTGCGTGCGGCCACCGCCGGATCGGCCTACGTGAACCACCTTGACCAGGTCACCGGCACCATCGAACGGGGCAAGGACGCCGACCTCGCCATCCTGGACCACGACCTCTTCTCCCTCCCCACCGAGGACATCTACACCGCCTCGGTGCTCACCACCATCGCCAGAGGGGTCGTGGTTCACGACACCAGTCGCCAGTAATGCTCTGTCAGGCCGACCCGCTGTCGCCTGGTCAGGCTGAACGCCCTTGGCCCACTCCGATCAACGGGCCAAGGGCGTGCACGCAGGGCCTCATGTGCCGGAGCCGTATGCTTTGGATGTGCCCGCTCAGGAAGCATGATGGTTCTGTCGCAGGTCAGGGCCACAGCACAAATCAGCACTCGCCGAGATGGCGAATCTCGTCCTGAGGGCGAGCGGGGAGATCACCCGCGGTGGCGGAGTCGTCTCGCCTCCGGCCCACGTACTCTCGCCGATCACATCCAGCGCCGGGCGTGGTCGATGGAAGAGATCGCGACGGTCGATGCGGAGGGAGAGCCGTGAATCTCCAGATACTCCCGTTGGCCGCCACCATGATGATGGGACCGCAGATCATGTGCGCCATCATCCTGGTGACCGCCGAACATGCCGTACGTGTTTCGTTGGCGTTCCTCGTCGGCGTCGCCGCCGCCGCGACGACAGGGGTCGCCGTCGCTCGTGGCGCCTTCGCGTTGCTCGGCAACAGCATCTCGCTGGACACCGCCTCCGGCACCGGATCGGCGGGAACCGCCATTCAGGTCGGTCTTGTCGCTGTTCTGCTCGCCATCGCGGTGAAGAACTACGTGCGGCGGAAAACGACCGAACCGCCAAAATGGCTCGGAAAGTTGATGGGAGCGGATCCATGGAAAGCTCTCACGACCGGCTTTCTGGTGATCCTGCTGATGCCCTCGGACATCTTCGTCCTGCTGACGGTAGGTGCGAATCTGAAGCAATCGGACGCGAGGCTGATCGCGGCGTTGCCGTTCATCGGGGCCACCCTCGTGATCGCGGCTCTGCCGCTGCTGGGTCTCCTGCTCTTTCGCGAGCGCGCCGAACGTGCCATGCCCCGGGTCCGGGAGTGGATGACGTCCCACGGCTGGCTCATCAACATCGCCACCTGCCTGATCTTCATCGCGCTGATCCTGTGAGCCGCACCGCCCGAGCCTGCGGGACGACGGTCCGCGAAAATTGTCCGGCTCTGGGGTGTAGGCCGTATGACCCGTGGCAGATGGAACAGCACGCGGACACCACACAAGGGGGACATATGACCTCAGCGACACCCCCCGGAGCGGCCGGCCCGGTCAGCGGACGGATGTTCGACACGTTCAACACACGACTGGCGAGCCGCGCCTGGGGAATAGGCGTGACCGCCGGCATCCTGTCGGTGCTGTTGGGTCTGGCCATCGTGGTGTGGCCGAACATCACCATCGGTGCCATCGCCGTAATCTTCGGTCTAAAGCTGATCATCCAGGGTGTGTACCGGACCGCGCAGGCCATCGTCGCGCTCGAGGCGAGCGGCGGCACACGCGTTCTCTTCACCCTTCTGGGCGTGTTGTCGTTCTGCGTCGGTGTCCTCGCCCTGCGCCACCCGTTCCACACCGTCGAGCTCCTGGCTCTTCTCTTCGGCCTCTTCTGGCTGATCAGCGGCATCATCGGGGTCGTCATCGCGCTGACGGACCGAACCATGCAGGGGCGCGGCTGGGCGGCCTCCTTGGCGGGCCTGTCCGCGCTCGTGGGGATCGCCCTGCTTCTCTGGCCCGGTATCACTCTGGTGGCGCTCGCGTGGTCCTTCGGTCTGTGGCTCATCATCTGGGGGTCGCTGACGGTGGCCCTCACCCTGTGGTTGCGACGTGTCGACAAGCGACTGATGAGCGCGGGTCGATGACCCACTCTCCGTGCAACCACGGCTATGACGATTCGTGAGTGATCGTTCCACCCTTACGGGTGACGGTGAGGCTGCGCCGGCCGCGGCTGTGGCCCAGGTCGGCCAGATCGGCGGTGCAGACCTCCGAACCCAAACGTCCTCGGCTGGGTCGGGGCTGGCGCTGGGACCGATCTCAGTGCTGACACGGATTACTCCCAGCCACTCGCGAGCCTAACTTGAGAGTCGTGGCCACGACCATGACGCCAGGGAGGGCACGAGCAGCGCCGCGAGTCCCCGCCGGACAACCGGGCGACCATCGGTTAAGCGCACCCGGATGAGCACCCGCCTCCTGGAGGCATGTCTCGATCATGGTGCCGGCCCGGCGATCCGTCTGGGGCCGTGCCCCTACTTGTGCCGAGAAGTCTCCCGGCACAAGTAGGGGCATCGCCCCATGCGTCCCGGGCGCGGGACTCCGAAAGTGGCGTGTATCCCCGCCTCGCCAACAGAGCGCCGGTCTGCCCCCAACGGTTTCCCCACTCAAGGCCTGCCCGCCACCACCGGGGCACGCCCCGGACCCGACCCCCACAGGAGGAGACGATGCGTACTCCACGGAAGATCACGGTAGTTGTCGCGATGGTCCTGGCCGCTGTTTCGGTGGTCTCACCATCGGCGTCGGCGGAGTCCAACGCCACCGCCCCGTATCAGTACAGCGCCTATCATGGCCTGAATTTCCTCGACAAATACCGCCGCGACAAGCTCATCCGGAACAACAAGGCGTTACGTCCGGTGACCATATCGGTCGGGCTGCAGGATTCTCAGGAAAGATACGCGATGTTCTGGGACAACAGGCCCGGCCCCACGTGGCTTCAGCGTGTGGTCAACGCCACAGGGGATGCCGGTGGATATACCGGCGGATACCAGAGGCTGTTCGACCAACTCACCTCTCAGGGCTACCAGCCCAGCGTGGTGAGCGCGACAGGCAGCGGGTCGGCCGCCACATTCGCCGCCATCTTCGAGAAGAAGACGGGCAGGTTCGTCGCCCGCCACGGCATGAGCGCGACCGAGTTCGACTCGATCAACTTTGAGCTGCGGAACAACCAGGGCTACATGCTCAGCTCGCTCAACGTGTACGGCACGCCGTCCGACCCGCGCTACGCAGCGGTCTGGGTGCCCAACCCATCGGACATCTCCTGGAACTACAGCCTCTCCATCAGCGCATCCAGCTATCAGAGCCTTTTCGATGCCGCTGTCAAGGCCGGAACCCGGCCGTCCGTCATCGCGGTCGGCCCTGATGGGAAAACGTACTCAGTTGTCTGGGTCAAGGACGGGGTCCGCACCTGGTACGCCTTCCACGGGATGAGCGCGGCCCAGTACCAGAAGCGGTTCGACGAGATGACGGCCAAGGGCCTGTACCCGACTTCCATCGACATGGAGAACGGCGTCTACGCCGCCGTGTTCACCCCCAGGTGACAGGCCTTTGAGAGCGAACCGCAAGGGTTCACGGCGGCCGACGTCAGTAAGAAGGTCGACGCGGCTACCAAGAAGCTCATGGCCGCCTGCTCCTGAGCCCCTTCAGTGCTCCAGGCCCCAGTCGTGCGGGCCGAACAGTTCCGGGAGACGGCCGCCCTCAAGCACCAGGAGGCCGGGCCAGGCGTCAGCGCTTGACGGCCCGCAGGACCACGAACCTCGGGTCGCTGGCCGCGACCTCGCAGTTGCCGAAGAGCCGGCGCAGCTTCACGTGGTAGCCGAGGTGGCGGTTGCCGACCACCCACAGCTCACCCCCGCGGCGCAGCGCGGCGCGCGACCCGTTGAACATGCGCCAGGCCGTTGCGTCGGTCGTCGCGCGGTGCGAGTGGAACGGCGGGTTGTTCAGAACCAGGTCCACCGTCCCCGGCGGAACGGACGACATGCTGTCGGCCGGCAGGAACGCCGCCCTGCCGACCGGGCCCGCGTTGGCCAGGAACGTCGCCTCCGCCGAGGCCAGCGCCTGGTGGGACTCGTCGATGAACGTCACCCTGGTCTCCTCGTCGGACAGCGCCGCGGCGAGCCCGATGACCCCCGTGCCGCAGCCGAGGTCCACGACATGCTCGCGTCCGCGGATCGGCGGCAGGTTCCGTAGGAAGAGGCGGGTGCCGATGTCGAGGCGGTCGGCGCAGAAGACGCCCGCGTGGCCGGTGACGACGCGGCCGGAGACGATGCCGACGTCGTCCGGCAGCGGGTACGTCCGCGGCCAGGGGTTGGCGCCCCTCGACAGCCGGGGGGCCGGCGTGCTGAAGATCAGCCGGGCCTTCTTCGCCGCCAGCGACGTCCTGGTCGGTCCGAGGACGCGCTCAAACAGGGCCAGCGTGGAGGTGTGGATCTCGGTCACCATGCCAGCGCCCACCACCACGGTGTCCTCGTGCAGGCGGGGGGCGAGGCGGTGCAGCTGGTCCTCCAGGAGGGCGAGGCTCTTGGGCACCCGCACCAGGAGCACGTCGATCCGGTCCGGCGGCGCGTCCCTAGTCGTCAGGAGCCGTACCGCGTCCTCGGCCACCCCGGCGCGCCGCAGGTTCGCACGGGTCGCCTCCCGGCCCAGGAAGGAGTCGGAGATCTGTACGGGACGGTGACCGGCGAGCGCGGTGACCAGCGCGCCCCAACGGTCGCCCAGCACGACCACCGTGCCCGACAGGTTCACGGGTCCGGCGTCGATCCCGTCGAGGTGCCGCAGCAGGTACTCGTCGGCGGCGTCCCAGGCGCGGAACGGGTCGCGGGGATCCTCCGGGAAGCGGGTGAGGTCGAGTTCGCCCCTCGACGTCGTCAAATGGTTCATCGCGCCCCAGGTTAGCGATCGGCCCGCCGTGCTCGCGCACCGTCCGCGCCTGCGGGCGGCTCGGGTGAAGGCGTCCGAGACGGGCACAGATTCCCCCCGTTCCGAGCTTCAAAAATGGAACAGGTTCTATTATCCTCTGCTTCCATGCGGTTCACCTACGCCGAGGCCATGACCGACCCGTCGTACTACCTTCCGCTGGCCCAGGCCGCCGAGGCGGCGGGGTACGCGAACTTCAGCGTGGCGGACTCCCTCATCTATCCGAAGGAATCCGACACGAGCTATCCGTACACCGCGGACGGCGACCGGGAGTTCCTGGAGGACAAGAGCTTCATCGAGACGTTCATCCTGATCGCGGCCATGGGAGCGGTGACGTCGACGATCCGGTTCACGCCGTTCGTGCTCAAACTGCCGGTCCGCCCGCCGGCGCTGGTCGCCAAGCAGGCGAGTTCGATCGCCTACCTGACCGGCAACCGGCTGGGCCTCGGCGTCGGACTCAGCCCGTGGCCCGAGGACTTCGCGGTGATGGGTGTGCCGTGGCCGCGGCGCGGCAAGCGGATGGACGAGGCCATCGAGGTGGTCCGCGGCCTGACAAGCGGCGGCTACTTCGAGTACCACGGCGAGTTCTACGACCTGCCGCCGGTGAAGATGTCTCCGGCTCCCACCGAGCCGATCCCGATCCTGGTCGGCGGGCACAGCGAGGCGGCACTGCGCCGGGCCGCCCGCCTCGGCGACGGCTGGATGCACGGCGGAGGCGACGCCGAGGAACTGGACGCGCTGCTGACCAGGCTGGCCACCGTCCGCGTCGAGGAGGGCACAGCCGACCGGCCCTTCGAGGTCCACGCGATCTCCTACGACGCGTACACCGTGGACGGGGTGAAGCGACTGGCCGACAAGGGCGTCACCGACCTGATCGTGGGTTTCCGGAGGCCGTACATCAAGGGTCCGGACACCGAACCGCTGGCCAAGAAGATCGAGCATCTTGAGCGCTTCGCCGAGTCGGTGATCTCCAAAGTCACCCCTTAACCCACGAATGAGAACAGGTTACAGTTTCAATATGATCGATTCCACCGCTGTCACCTGGGAAGCGCCGGACGGCGACCACCCCGCACGCCGGGCGGCGTGGTCGTCCATGGCCGCGGTCTCCGCCGGACACAAGGCGGACTGGCTGAGGCTGTTCACCCCGGACGCCGTCGTCGAGGATCCCGTCGGCCCCTCGATGCTCGATCCCGAAGGGAAGGGGCATCGCGGCCACGACGAAATCGAGAAGTTCTGGGACGGCCACGTCGGCTCGGTGCGCGAATTCCACTTCCACGTCAGGGACTCCTTCGCCAACGGGCCATGCTGCGCCAACGTCACTTCCATCACCATGACGCTGGACGGCGGCACGACCATGACGGTCGACTGTGTGGCCATCTACACCGTCGACGACGCGGGTTCGATCACCTCGCTCCGCGCTCACTGGGAACCGGATCGCGCGATGGCCACCCTGACCTCCCCGAAGGCCGGCGCGTAGCGGACCGGGCTTGAACGTCCGCCTCACCGCACGAAGAGGTGCTTCGTGAGGCGGACGAGCCGCGCATGCCATTCGGTGATGCCGAGAACAGCGGCTGGGGACGGTTCGGGCCGCGCGCCGGGAGGCACCGGACAAGCGCGGCGACCTGCGCGAATGGCAATGCCGGCGGGCCCACACCTGTCACGGGGTCCAGAAGTGGGACGTCCGGGATCGCGGGGCCCTATACACCAAACCAAGCGCTTGCTACGCTCCCGCCATGGTGTCCACAATCGTCTGGGGTACCGGCAACGTGGGCCGCGCGGCCATCCGCGCCGTCGAGGCCCATCCGGCACTGGAACTCACCGCCGTGCTCGTTCACAATCCCGACAAGGTCGGCCGCGACGCGGGCGATCTCGGCGGGCTCGACCACCGCCTGGGAGTCGCCGCGACGGACGACGTCGACGCGGTCCTCGCCTCCGGTCCCCGCGCCGTGGTGTACGCGGCGTCCGGCGACATCCGTCCCGACGAGGCCCTCGCCGATATCATCAGGGCGATCCGAGCCGGAGCCGTGGTCGTCACGCCCTCGCTGTATCCGCTGTACGACCAGCGCAACGCCCCGCCCGAGCTGCGGGAACCGGTCCTGGCCGCCATCGCCGACGGCGGCGGCTCGCTCTTCGTCTCCGGCGTCGACCCCGGCTGGGGCAACGACGTGTTACCGCTGCTGGTCAGCGGACTCGGCACCACCATCGACGCGATCCGCTGCCAGGAGATCTTCGACTACACCACCTACGACCAGCCCGACTCGGTCCGGTACCTGGTCGGCATGGGCCAGCCCATGGACTACGAGCCGCCGATGATCGCGCCGACGGTCCCGACCATGGTGTGGGGCGGGCAGGTGCGGATGATGGCCCGGGCCCTCGGCGTCGACCTCGAGGAGATCCGCGAGACCGTGGATCGGCGCCCGCTCGACGCCACCGTGAGCACCACGGCCATGGGCGATTTCGAGGCCGGCACCCAGGGCGCGGTCCGGTTCGAGGTGCAGGGCATCGTCGAGGGCGAGCCGCGCATCGTCATCGAGCACGTCACCCGCATCCACCCGTCCTGCGCGCCCGACTGGCCGACGCCTCCCGACGGCGAGGGGGCGCATCGGGTGATCATCGAGGGCCGCCCGCGCATCGAGGTCACCATCGAGGCCACCGACGAGGGCGGCAACCGGTCCGCGGGCGGGAACGCCACCGCGGTCGGCCGGCTGGTGAGCGCCATCGACTGGCTCCTGGAGGCGAAACCCGGGTTCTACGACGCGCTCGACGTCCCGCTGCGCCCCGCGGTGGGCCGGCTCGGAAGGAAACGATCATGAGAATCGACATCCCCGAGGGCAAGGACCCGATCGAGTACGTGTGGGGCGAGATGGTCCCCGGCATCGGGGCCGCCGCCGCGAACTTCTCGCTGGCGGTGTACGCCCACACCACCCTCGGACTCCGCGAGTTCGAGGCCGCGCGGCTGCGGATCGCACAGATCAACGGGTGCGTCTTCTGCCTCGACTGGCGGACCGAACGGGACGGACAGAAGGTGGAGGAGGAGTTCGCCGACGCGGTGACCGAGTGGCGCACCACCGACGCCTTCGATGACCGCACCCGGCTGGCCGCCGAGTACGCCGAGCGGTACGCCCTGGATCACCACGGCCTCGACGGCGAGTTCTGGACTCGGATGACCGCGCACTACAGCCAGCTCGAGATCGTGGAGCTGACCATGTGCATCGGCTCCTGGCTGTCATTCGGCCGGCTCAACCATGTGCTGGGCCTCGACACCGTGTGCGTGCTGCCCAGCGGCCCCTCCCCCTCCGGCAAGCGATAACGCACCGCCGCCCTCCGGACATGCACATGCAGCCGGACAGTCGACT
Organism: Microtetraspora sp. NBRC 16547; assembly: GCF_030268965.1. GTDB lineage: Bacteria > Actinomycetota > Actinomycetes > Streptosporangiales > Streptosporangiaceae > Microtetraspora. Next base: position 26,951 of record NZ_BSSE01000017.1, read on the forward strand.
TATCCAGCAAGGCGCGAACCACCATGTAGAACCCGTTCCCCGTAGGTCGGGGGTAGTCGAGAGTAAAGGACCTCGCATGAGTGACAGCACGTCGGTCGGTTCAGGTGCCAAGGGCGTCTCACGCCGTGGCTTCATCGCTGGAACCGGTTCTCTTCTGGGAGCCATGGCCCTCTCCGGCCGCGCTCCCGCGGCCCTGGCGCAGGCCGTCTCCGCGACCGCTCCGATCGCCGGCGGGGCTCACGTGCCGGCCCTGGTGATCGGCTCCGGATACGGCGGCTCCGTCGCCGCTCTGCGTCTCGCCGAAGCCGGCGTCGACGTACACATGATCGAGATGGGCATGGCCTGGGACACTCCCGGCCCCGACGGCAAGATCTTCTGCAACACGCTCTCGCCGGACCACCGGTCCTACTGGCTGCGCACCAGGACCAAGGCGCCGCTCAACTACTTCCTCGGCGCCCCGATCGACAAGAACATCTCCCGCTACACCGGGATCCTGGACGCCGAGGAGTTCAGCGGCATCACGGTCTACCAGGGTCGCGGCGTCGGCGGCGGTTCGCTGGTCAACGGCGGCATGGCGGTCACCCCCAAGCGCGAGAACTTCGCCGCCATCCTCCCGTCGGTGGACGCCGACGAGATGTACAACATCTACTACCCGCGCGCCAACGCCGGGCTCGGGGTCGGCACCATCGACCCGGCCTGGTTCGACTCCACCGACTGCTACCAGTACGCCCGGGTCGGCCGTAAGCACGCCCAGCGTTCCGGCTTCCCGTGGGTCTTCGTGCCCGACGTGTACGACTGGGACTACATGAAGCAGGAGGCGGCCGGGACGGTCACCAAGTCGGCGCTGGCCGGTGAGATCCTCTACGGCAACAACAACGGCAAGAAGTCACTGCAGAAGACCTACATCGCCCGGGCCAGTGCCACCGGCAGGGTCACCATCTCACCGCTGCACAAGGTCACCTCGGTCGCTCCGGCGGCGGGCGGCGGCTACACGGTCGTCATCGACCAGATCAACACCAACGGCGACACGATAGAGACCAAGACCGTGACCGCGGACAAGGTGTTCTTCGCCGCCGGCAGCGTCGGCACCAGCAAGCTGCTGGTCAAGCTGAAGGCCACCGGGGCACTGCCCAACCTGAACGGCGAGGTCGGCAAGGGCTGGGGCGACAACGGCAACGTCATGTGCGGCCGCGCCAACCACATGTGGGATCCGACCGGCTGCCTCCAGTCGACCATCCCGTGCTCCGGCATCGACAACTGGGCCGCGGGCGGCGCCTTCGCCGAGGTCGCACCGCTGCCCACCGGGATCGAGACCTACGCCTCGTTCTATCTGTCGATCACCAAGAACCCGAACCGCGCCGAGTTCTCCTGGAACGCCGCCACGGGCAAGGTCGACCTGAACTGGCAGACCTCCTGGAAGCAGCCGTCCATCGACATGGCCAAGACGATCTTCGACAAGATCAACGCGAAGGAGGGGACGATCTACCGGACCGACCTCTTCGGCGTCTACAAGATCTGGGGCGACCACCTCACGTACCACCCGCTCGGCGGCGCGGTCCTGAACAAGGCCACCGACAACTACGGCCGCCTCGTCGGCTACCCCGGCCTGTACGTCATCGACGGCGCGCTGATCCCCGGCAACACCAGCGTCAACCCGTTCGTCACCATCACGGCACTCGCCGAACGGAACATCGAAAAGATCATCGCCACCGACCTGTAGGGCCGTCCGCGGCGGGCCGGCCACGCGCGGCCGGCCCGCCGCATCCGACGCGACCGGAGATCCATGCTCCGGACACCTCTGTCCTCGCCGCTCCCCACCCGGTCACTCCGGTCTCCGGCGCCGGAGGATCGCCGACGCGGGAAGCAGGACGGCCAGGGCCAGGCACAGCCAGGCGAACCAGTCGCCCGCCCAGGTGTAGACCGTGCGGGCGGCGCCCGTGCCGACGGTCGCGGTGAGCACCGTCGGCGCGAGACCCGTGGTCGCGGTCTCGGCGCGGACCCTGCCGTACGGATCGCTCACCGTCAGGTTCCCGTTCGCCGCGCTGCGCACGGCCCAGAACCCGTTCTCGACCCCGCGCAACACGGTCGTCCGCGCGTGCTGCCATCCGTCGAGGTCGAAGTCCCAGGCGGGCAGCAGCATGACCTGCGCGCCCCCGCTGCGGTACGCGCGGGCCAGCTCGGGGAAGTCCAGGTCCTTGCAGATCGCCACGCCGGTCTCGGCGCGGAGGAACAGCCGGTCGCCGGGCTCGTACGGCTCCACCCCGGGCACCATGTGCTGCTTGTGGTAGACGCCCGGCTCACCTCCCCCGGCCGGGAAGAACATCGCGGTGTTGTGGTTAGCGTCGGTGACGATCACACCCGCGACCACGTCCATACGCCGCTCGCGGGCCAGCGCCGCGAGCGGGCGGGAGATCAGGGGAAGGTCCGCCGCCGTCGTCACGAACCCGCCTTCCGGCAGGACCACGGCGTCGGTCCCCGGCGGCAGCGCCCGCACCCGTGCCAGCACCTCGCGGAGACGTTCCCGGCCGCGCGGCGTGTCGATCGGCGCCCAGTCGTCCTGCTGCCGGGAGGCCAGCAGGACGACCGTCCTTTCCGTGCCCCTTTCCGTGCCCCTTTCCGTGCCCCTTTCCGTGCCGTACGGCTCGGCCAGGGCGAGCCGTACGGCTCCGCCGACCGCGACGAGGACCGTTAGCGTCAGCGCGGTCACCGCGACCCGCCATGGGCGCTTCGCCGCCTGCCGCCGGTCCCCTTGCCGCGCGTCCCGCCGGGGCGCGGCGGAGGCGGCCAGCGCCGCCGGGACGGCCGTCACCAGGAACGAGATCCCCCACCCGCCGGTCAGCGCGGCGAGCTGGACCACCGGCAGGACCCCGGCCTGCGTGTGCGCCAGGCTCCAGATCGCGCCGTACGGCGTGAGGGCCGCGACGAGGTACTCGGCGCTCACCCACACGGCGGGCACGACCGCCGCCGCCGACCACAGGCGGCCGCGCCGTACCAGTGTCCGGAAGAGCAGGACGGCCAGGGCCGCGACCAGCGCGGGCAGGACGACGGTGAGCAGCGCGACCGGAAGCGGCAGCTCCATCCGGCCCCGCTGGAGCTCCCACATGTTCGCCCCGCCCACGGCCCATGCCGCCACCGCCGCGAGGCACGCGCGGACAGCGGTCGTCCGCGGCGCGATCAGCAGCACCGGCAAGGGAGCCGCCCAAATAAGCCACGGGATCGGATGCAGACCCGTGCCGAAGTGGAGCAACCCCGCCGAGAGCGCCGCGCACGCGACGAGCGCGAGCGGGTCGCCGGCCCGGCGCACGCCACCGAGTCCGCGGGGACGGTCGACCCTCCCGCGGGAACCCTCCGGACGGTCAGTGCCGGAACGGCTGATATCTGGACTGATGGAATCTGGACACATGGGACGGCCTCCTCGCGAATCGCCGTCGATGCTGCCCGCGAAGGGGTGCCGTCCGGATCGCCGCCGCGAGTGAATCCCGGCTCACTCCTGCGATGGAGACCCCGGGACGGCCACCCCCGACTCATACGCGAAGACGACGGCCTGGGCGCGGTCGCGCAGGCCGAGCTTGGTCAGCAGGTTGCTCACGTGGGTCTTCACCGTGTGCTCGCTGACCACCAGCTCGGCGGCGATCTCGGCGTTCGACAGGCCGCGCGCGACCTGCGCCAGCGTCTCGCGCTCCCGGACGGTCAGCTCGTCGAGCCTGGCCTTCAGGCGGGGTACGGCGTGGCCGCCCCGCGCCAGCGTCTCGATCAGTCGCCGGGTCACCGTCGGAGCGAGCAGCCCCTCCCCCGCGGCGACCACCCGAACCGCGCGGACCAGCTCGTCGCGATGCGCGTCCTTGAGCAGGAACCCGCTCGCGCCCGCGCCCAGCGCCGCGTACACGTATTCGTCCAGGTCGAACATGGTCAGCACGAGCACGCGGGCGGACGTGGCGGCACGGATCCGCCGCGTCGCCTCGACGCCGTCCATGGTGGGCATCCGGATGTCCATCAGCACGACGTCCGGCTGGAGTTCGGCCGCCGCGCGAACCGCTTCGACGCCGTCGGACGCCTCGCCGACCACGGTGATGTCCGGTTGCGCGTCCAGGATCATGGAGAAGCCGCCGCGGAACAGGTCCTGGTCGTCGGCGACGAGGACGCGCAGCATCAGCCGGCCGCCTCTCCGGACGGTTTCCGGACCGGGAGCGTCGCCTCGACGGCGAACCCGCCGGACCGTCCCGGCTCCGCCCGGAAGGTGCCGCCGCACGCGGCGACCCGTTCCCGCATCCCGATCAGCCCGTGCCCTCCGCCCGGACCGTGCCCTCCGCTCGGTCCGTCCCCGCGATCGCCGGGGCCGCGGCCGTCGTCGGCCACCTCGATCCGCAGCGCGTCCGGCGACCAGTCGAGCACGACCTCGGCCCTGGAAGCCCCCGCGTGGCGCAGCGTGTTGGTGAGCGCCTCCTGCACGAGCCGGTACGCCGCCACCTCGGCCTCCGGGGGAAGCAGGCGCGGCGTGCCGCGCGACTCGACGGTCACCGCCAGGCCCACCCGCCCGACCCGCTCCGCGAGGTGTTCCAACGCGTCGAGTCCGGGCGGCGGTTCGGCGGGGTCGGGCCCAGTGGTGTCGGGCCCAGTGGTGTCGGGCCCAGTGGCGCGGAGCACGCCGAAGATGTGCCGAAGCTGGCCGATCGCCTCCCGGCCGGTCTGGCCGATAGTCTCGAACGCCGTCTCGGCCCGGTCCGGCCGGGTGTGGACCATCAGCGCGCCCGCCTCCGCCTGGACGACCATCATGCCGACGGAGTGGGTCAGGATGTCGTGCATGTCGCGAACGATCCGGGTCCGCTCCCGCGCGGCGGCGGCCATGCTCTCCTCCTCCAGCCTGCGGGCCCGTTCGCGCAGCGCGGTGATCTCGGCCGAGCGGGCCCGCGCCCCCATGCCCAGCGCGTACGCGGTGGCGAACGCCATCCCGAGGTAACCGAAGGACTCCGGCGGCTCCCCAGGGACGATCAGGGACACCACCAGGGATCCGGCCCAGCAGGCGACGGCCGGGAGCTGCCAGCGCAGCGGGCTGCGCGCCGCGACCGTGTACGCCGCCACCAGCGCTCCGTACGGCAGCGGCGGCATGGCCTGTTCCAGCGACAGCACGGTCGTCGCCGCGCCCACCAGGAGAGCGACGGACACCGGCGCGCGCCGCCTCCACAGCAGCGGCGCGGAGGCGGCGACGGCCGACCCCGTGCCGAGCCATCCGGCGGACGCCCAGGTCAGCTGGGGCCACAGTGTGGCGACCAGAACCAGCGCGGCGATCCCGGCGTCGATCGTGTGCGGTCCCGGGCGGCGCGGTCCGGTCCGCCCGCGCGGAAGCGGGAAAATCAGTGACACGAAGCTCCCTGAACGTTCTCGCTTCCGAGTATCGATCACCGCCCACCGTCCGGGAACGCCGATCCGGCCCGAAGGGCGGGTGCTCAGGACCTCAGCCAGTTGAGGGCGAGCCAGAGGCGGGCCCCCTGACCGCCCTCCCTCCGCGCGTTCAGGGGGCGAACGCGCGGAGGGTGATCTCCACCAGCGCGTCGGCGTACTGCGGGGTGAGCGGCCCGGAGCGGTGCAGCCAGCGCTGGTAGAGCGGGGCGTACAGCACCTCGAGCACCAGGTCAAGGTCGGCGTCCGCGGCGAGCTGGCCGGCCCGCTGGGCGCTGCGTAGCCGTTCCTTCTTGGCCTCGTCGACGGGGCCGGCCAACTTCTCGCGATACTGGGCGGCGAGGGCGGGGTCACCGATGATCTCCGTGTTGAGCGCCCTGATGGGCGCCTCGAACACCGGGTCGGCGAACTCGGCGACGGTCGCCCGCATGACGGTCTTGAGGTCGGCCTCAAGGTCGCCGGTGTCGGGGAGGCTCATGCCCTCCTCGCTCTCACTGAGCGCGAGGAAGGAGTCGAAGATCACCGCACCTTTTGACGGCCACCATCGGTAGATGGTCTGCTTGCCCACTCCCGCCCGGGCGGCGATGGCCTCGATCGAGACCTTGGCGTATCCGAGCTCGGAGACCAGATCGCGCGCGGCTTCGAGGACGGCCTGTCGGGACCGTTCACTGCGGCGGGCTGGGTTCGGTTTTCTGGGTTGGGACATGCCTGGAGCATACCACTCGGCGAGACGAGACGGTCCGTCTTGACATAGAACCGACCTCCCCCCACACTGTGACGTGACGAGACGATCCGTATCGTCTCGAATGACGCGATCGCCGCGTCCAGTCCGCACCGAGAAGAGGAGGTGGGCCTTTGCGTACCGCTCCCCAACTGGCCCTTACGGAGGCAACCAAGCGTTACGGCACCCGCGTCGTCCTGGACCGGGTGTCACTCACCGTCAAACCCGGCGAGCGGATCGGGGTGATCGGCGACAACGGGTCCGGAAAGTCCACCCTGCTCAGGCTCATGGCAGAGACCGAGCGGCCGGACAACGGCGAGCTCGTGGTCGTGGCGCCCGGCGGCATCGGATATCTGCCGCAGTCACTCGCGCTGCCTCCGCACTTGGCCGTGGCCGACGCGGTCGACCTGGCGCTCGCCGATCTGCGCGAGCTCGAAGCCCGGATGCGGGCGGCCGAACGGTCGCTCGGCGAGCCCGGCGCGGAGGCTCGCGCCGGGCTCGACGCCTACGTCCGATTGGTGGCGGAGTTCGAAGCGCGGGGCGGCTACGAGGCCGACACTCGGGTGGAGGTCGCGCTGCACGCGCTCGGGCTGCCCGGACTCGACCGGAGCCGTCCGCTCGGCACGCTCTCCGGCGGCGAGCGATCCAGGCTCGCCCTGGCCGCCACGCTGGCGTCCGCCCCTGAGCTGCTGCTACTCGACGAGCCGACCAACGACCTGGACGACCAGGCCGTGGCCTGGCTCGAACAGCGCCTGCGCGCCCACCGGGGCACAGTCGTGGCGATCACCCACGACCGGGCGTTCCTGGAGCGGGTGACCACCGCAATCCTGGAGGTCTCCGACGGGCAGGTGCGCCGCTACGGCGACGGGTACGCCGGATACCTCACGGCCAAGGCCGCCGAACGCGCCGCCCAGGCGCGGGCCCACGAGGAATGGAAGGCCGAGCTGGACCGGCATGCCACGCTGGTGGCGGCCAACGCGGGCCGGCTGGCCGTGATTCCCCGCAAGATGGCCAAGGCGGGCATGGGCACCGGAGCCTGGCGGGCGCGCTCGCGTACGCACGGGGCCGCCGGACGCATCCGGCAGTCCCAGCAGCGGCTGCGGTGGCTCACCGGCCACCCGGCGCCGCCGCCACCCGAGCCGCTGCGCTTCACCGCCGCGCTCGCCACCGCGGAAACCGCCGCCGGGGCCGAGGTGGCCGCGCTCGACGGCGTGGTGGTGACCGGGCGGCTCCGCCTCGACTCCCTGGCCATCCGCGCCGGTGAGCGGCTGCTCGTCACCGGCCCGAACGGCGCGGGCAAGACCACGCTGATGCGGGTGCTCAGCGGGGAGCTGCAGCCGGACGCGGGCGCGGTACGGCGGGCCGGCCGGGTCGGGTTCTTCCGCCAGGACGAGCTGGACACCGGCGACGTACGGCAGGCCGGACCTGCCGGGGCGGCGGACCGTACCGTGCTGCGGGCCTACGCGCAGGGGCGTCCCGGGAGCCTGGACGAGCACGCGGACGCGCTGCTGGCTCTGGGACTGTTCCGGCCGTCCGACCTGGGGCTGCGCCTGTGCGAGCTCTCTTATGGACAGCGCCGGCGGATCGAGCTGGCGCGGCTGGTGAGTGAGCCCGTGGACCTGCTCCTGCTCGACGAGCCGACCAACCACCTGTCGCCGATGCTCGTGGAGCAGTTGGAGGAGGCGCTGGCCTCTTACCAGGGCGCGCTGGTGGTCGTGACGCACGACCGGCGCCTGCGGGCCGCGTTCACCGGCTCCCACCTGGAGCTGGGCACGGGAGTGGCGGCGTAGCCGGCCGCACGCGAGCGCGCGGACAAGCCGACCTCGGCCAGGACGCCCACCGTCTCGGAACACCACGCCGGTGAGGGCGGGTGCGGGACCTGCTCCTCTTCGCGGGAGGCGTCGGCCTCTTCGTTCTCGGAATCGTGGTGAAGGGCCGTTTTCCGCTCGTCGGTGCGTACGGGTCCGTGGTGGTCATGGCGGCCGGGCTGGTGCTGCTGCTGTTCGGCGTGACCCTGGCCGCGACCTGGTTGATCAGGGCGTACGCCCGCAGGGCCGGTCGACGGGCCCGGTCGGCGGAGGCGCTGCTGGCCGCGCGGCTGGTCGAGGCGGATCCGCGGGCGTGGGCCAGGGCCCTGTCCGTGGTGAGCCTGACGGTGTTCTTCGGCGCGGCGGCCGGGGCCCAGCAGGCCGGCGTCGGCTACTCCCAGGCCCACGCGCTGGTGGACGTCGCGCTCCTGGTGGCACTGGTGACCTCGACGGTCGCCCTGGTGGTGCACCAGGCGGAGGAACTGATCGACCTTCGCCGCTCGTTCGCCGCACTGGCCGCTTCCGGAGTGCCGCAGCGGGCGCTGAGCGGGGTGCTCATGCGGCAGGCCGCCATCGCCGCACTGCCGGTCTGCGTGATGGCGGCCGTCTCGGGAGTTGCCGTGGTGGTTTTTACCGTTATGGACGTCTACCAAGTTCAGTGGCTCGGCTGGGCGGTTGCCAGGGCCGTGGCCATGGCGGGCGTCGGGATGCTCGCCGCGGTGCTCGTCGCCCTGGCGGCACGCCCCCTGTTGCGCGGCGCACTCCGTTTTGAGACGTGGATATGACCACGGTCCCGTAGTAGATGATCGGGAGAAGCGTGATCACCGTCCGCCGGGATCCGCGACCTCCTCACGGAGATCCGCCGGCCGTTGCCGCCGGGCGCGGCTCGCTCGCGCCCGGCAGGTCACGCCGGGAACGCATCGGGCCGAGCGCGAGGATCAGCGAGCACGGCGCGAGCAGCCCAGCCATGATCCACATGGTGGGGCGGAGGCCGAGTAGGTCGCCGAGGAACCCGCCGAGCAGCGACCCGATCGGGATGGTGCTGTGGTTGAGCATCATCGTCGTCGCAACGACCCGCCCCAGCAGGTGGGGCGGGCAGTAGCTCTGCCGGAAGCCGCCCAGCACGATGTTGCAGGCGACGATCCCCGCACCCACCGTGAACGAGCCGACGGCGAAGAGCAGCAGACCGGGGCCCGGCGTGGTCAGCGGCAGCAGGAGCGCGAAGGGGCCGGTGACCAGCTGCAGGAGCAGCATTCCGCGGGCGGTCCCGAAGCTCCGGCCGACCGCGGTGGCGAGCAGGGCGCCGGCGATGCCGCCGAGGCTGCCGACCATGATCAGGCCGCCGACCGTCGCCGCGTTCGCCCCCACCGTGCGTACCAGAAAGACGATCTGGATCCCCTGGTAGCCCATCAACGCCAGGTTGACCAGGGCGCCGTAGACGACCATCGGCCGCAGGTAGCGGTCGTGCACGACGAAGCGCAGGCCCTCGCCGATCTGGCGGCGCAAGGTGTCCCCCTGCGCCAGGGCTGCCGGTACCGGCTCGCGGACGCGGAGCATGAGCAGGCACACGGTCGAGATGACGAAGGTCACCGCGTCGATCAGCAGCCCGGAGACCGCGCCGAAGGCGTCGGCGACCAGGCCCGCCGCACCGCGGCCGATCACACGCGTCGCCGCCTCGCTCCCCTGGAGTTTCGCGTTGCCCTCAAGCAGGTCGCGACCGTCGAGCACGGCGGGAACGTACGCGTGGTACGCCGTGCTGAAGAACACCGTGGCGACACCGCAGACGGCCGCGACGGCGAGCAGGTGGGCGAACGTGAGCGCCCCCAGCCACGCGGCGACCGGGACGCTCGCGTACATGGCCGCCGAGACGAGGTTGCCGGCGATCAGGACGGGCCGCTTCTGGAGCCGGTCCACCCACGCGCCGACCGGCAGCCCGATGACCAGCCACGGCAGCCAGACGACGGCGGCGAGCAGGCCGACGGCGAACGTGTCGACCCGCAGGACCACCACCGCGATCAGGGGCAACGCCACGCCGGTGATACTGGTCCCCAGGCCGCTGGCGGTCTCACCGATCCATAGCAACCGGAAGTCCCGCTGTCCCAGCACGCCGAAGCGGCGGCGTCCGGTCGGCGCGGTGTCGCCCGTCGATTTCATCAAAGCCTCCGAGGGGACCTCCGCCTTTTGGGCAGAGGGGGAATCGGACCTCATACGGAGCAGGGCAGGAGCAGGGCAGGAACCGGCCGGTCGCCGCAGGGCGGCCGGCCATGGTCACGAGTGCGGCAGACGCCCGGCGCGCGTGGCGATCCCACTGCGGACGACGTCGGCGACGGAGAACGGCCCATGGGGAGCGTTCGGCGCGAGAAGGTCACCGCAGACCACGTCGAACGGTCACGACCGGCGCCTCGGGTGCCGCGGCACTCGAGCCGGTGAGTGATTTCCGTGTGCGAGAGACCGCGCCACGGCGTTGCGGCCCTACGGAGCCGAGCCGTACCTGAGGCTCGGACGCGCTGGACCCGTCTGTGTGCCGGTCAGCGAGAGAAGCCGGCTAGGCCTAGCAAGGCCACGACCCGGCGAACGCGGGTACGCGTGATCCGGCCAACCACGAGACGGGGAAGCCGGACGAGGCCATGCGGCGGCACAACGGACATAGCGTCGAACATTAAAGCCCGACCCGACCAGAGGCAACCGATTCGCACCGATCTCCGGCCGGCCTGACCCGGAGCCCGGCCGTGGCGAAGCGAATACCTTCGTCAACCTAGGTTGACGAACTGAAAATTGCCAACTACGGTTATTCGCGTGTCGCTTTTGGCCGATCACCGCGCCTCGCGAGCCGGGCATCGGCGTACCGCGCCGGCGGCCTAAAGCGTCCGGCCCGATCAAATTGCGGATGTCGAAGGTCGAGCCGACGACCCACGACGGCGCCGCTCGCCGAGGATCAAGAAACCCCCGGACGGAAAGAATCGATGAGAGCTCCGAAGATCTCAGGCACCACTTCCGCCTACCTGTTATGTGGTGCGATCGGTGGCCCCCTGTTCGTCGTCGCCTTCCTCCTCGAAGGCGCCACCCGCGCCGACTACGACCCGCTCCGGCATCCGGTCAGTTCGCTGGCGCTGGGGCCGTACGGGTGGATGCAGATCGCCAACTTCGTTGTCGTCGGCCTGCTGATGTTGCTGTTCGCCGTCGGCCTGCGCCGAGGTCTGCACGCCGTTGGGCGACGCTCGACCTGGGGCCCGCTGCTGGTGGGGACGTACGCCATAGCGCTTGTCGGCGCCGGGATCTTCGTGACCGATCCGGTCGGCGGCTACCCCCGTGGCACGCCGGCCCAGAGTGTGCACACGTGGCATGGCATGCTGCACAACTTCCCCTTTTCACTGCTGGTCTTCGCCGCACTGGCCGGCGCGTGCTTCGTCTTCGCCCGGCGCTTCGCCGGTTGGGGCGACCGCGGGTGGGCGCTCTACTCGGCCGCCACCGGCACCCTGGTCGTCATCGGCTTCTTCCTGTCCGGCCAAGCCTTCTCCCAGGCCGAAGGCCTCGTCGAAATCGGAGGGCTGCTTCAGCGGCTGACCATCGCCGTCGGCTGGGCGTGGCTTGCCCTGCTCGCCGTCCATGTGCGCGGGGAGGGGCAGTCGGCCGGCGAGCCGCGATGACAGGCTCCTCTCGGCGGCGGCTCGCGGATCTCACTGGGTAAGGTCCAGGCCGGTGACGCGATCATGCGCGGACGAACGCATCACGAGGGGGGTGGCGCGGTGAGCGCCCTTGACATACGACTGCGACCGGTGACCGAGGACGACCTGGCCATGTTCCGGCGTTTCGCCACGGAGCCGGGGTTGGTCGGCCTGGACTGGACGGGGTTTCGCGACGCGCAGGACCCGGCCCGGCGCTACGCCGCCGACGGGTATCTGGGCGAGGACCACAGCCGGATCATCGTCGAGGTCGACGGCACGGCCGCAGGCTTCATGAGCTGGTCGAAGCAGGGGTTCGGGGTCTCCCGATACTGGGAGATCGGGATCGCGCTGCTCCCCGACTGGCGGGGGCGCGGCATCGGCTGGCGCGCTCAGGCGATGCTGTGCGACTACCTGTTCACCCACACGCCGGTCGAGCGCATCCAGGCGGCCACCCACCCCGAGAACATCGCCGAACAGAAGTCGCTGGTGAAGGCTGGTTTCACGCTGGAGGGCGTCCTGCGCGCGGTGGAGTTCCGCGCCGGACGGTGGCGCGACGGCTGGATGTACAGCAGGCTGCGGAGTGATCCGCCTCCACCCAGCCTGTGACCGATGCGCCCCTCCCGGCATCGAGCTCTGCGGGTAGGTAGCCGCCGAGGTCCGCGATCTCTTCATTGAGATCCGCTGACCGTTGCCGCCGGGCGCGGCTCGCTCGCGACCGGCAAATCACGCCGGGAACGCATCGGGCTGAGCGCGAGGATCAGCGAGCACGGCGCGAGCAGTCCGGTCATGATCCACATGGTGGGCCGGAGGCCGAGCAGGGCGCCGGCGATGCCGCCGAGGCTGCCGACCATGATCAGCCGCCGACCGTCGCCGCGTTCGCCCCCACCGTGCGTACCAGAAAGACGATCTGGATCCCCTGGTAGCCCATCAACGCCAGGTTGACCAGGGCGCCGTAGACGACCATCGGCCGCAGGTAGCGGTCGTGCACGACGAAGCGCAGGCCCTCGCCGATCTGGCGGCGCAAGGTGTCCCCCTGCGCCAGGGCTGCCGGTACCGGCTCGCGGACGCGGAGCATGAGCAGGCACACGGTCGAGATGACGAAGGTCACCGCGTCGATCAGCAGCCCGGAGACCGCGCCGAAGGCGTCGGCGACCAGGCCGGCGGCGCCGCGGCCGATCACACGCGTCGCCGCCTCGCTCCCCTGGAGTTTCGCGTTTCCCTCGAGCAGGTCGCGGCCGTCGAGTACGGCGGGAACGTACGCGTGGTACGCCGTGCTGAAGAACACCGTGGCGACACCGCAGACGGCCGCGACGGCGAGCAGGTGGGCGAACGTGAGCGCACCCAGCCACGCGGCGGCCGGGACGCTCGCGTACATGGCGGCCGAGACGAGGTTGCCGGCGATCAGGACGGGCCGCTTCTGGAGCCGGTCCACCCACGCGCCGACCGGCAGCCCGATGACCAGCCACGGCAGCCAGACGACGGCGGCGAGCAGGCCGACGGCGAACGTGTCGACCCGCAGGACCACCACCGCGATCAGGGGCAACGCCACGCCGGTGATACTGGTCCCCAGGCCGCTGGCGGTCTCACCGATCCATAGCAACCGGAAGTCCCGCTGTCCCAGCACGCCGAAGCGGCGGCGTCCGGTCGGCGCGGTGTCGCCCGTCGATTTCATCAAAGCCTCCGAGGAAACCTCCGCCATTGGGCGGAGGGGGAATCGGCACGGCCGCCTTCGGCGCGGTAGGAAGATCGGAGACACATCGCTCAAACCGGGAGGGTCTGTGTACTCCAGCGATGATCCCTATCTGACGCCGCGCTGCGCGTCGTCGGCGCTGCTGACCGGCGACGTGCAACGCGACTTCCGCTCCGAGGCATTGGCGTGAATCCGCTGCCCACCGTGGCCGTGGTCGCGGCCCTTCGAGACGTCCCCCGCCGATGACCCGCCGGCGCGGTCTCCCGGCCGCCGTGACGGTGATCTCGTACGCCGCGGCCGTATTCACGCTCACCTGGCTGACCATCGACAACCGGCTCGGGGACCAGCTCTACGGGCATGCTGCTGACGGCCTTCCCCGCCTCTGTCCCCGGCCTGCTGGTGGACTCCTGGCTGTACTCGGCCCTGATCGACAACGATGTCTCCCTCGCCGGCGTCGTCCGGGACTACGTGCTGCTGGCCTGGCCGGGCGCCGCTCTCGCCGCCTTCCTCGCGTTCCTGCTCGTCCGGCGCCCGGCCGCGGGCCGCGTCCTGGGCCTGCTGCTGGCCGGTTGCGTCATCCTGACCGGGGTCGCGATCACCTTCGACGAATGGGCGCCGCGCCGCCCGTACGGCTGGCCGTTCTTTCTGTGTGGCATTGTCATGCTCGTCGGCCTGTTCGCGGGTCGTTCGGCCGGAGAGCCGCGATGACAGACGCCGCAGGGTGCCGCGCTACCTCGGACGGGGCGACGGGGTGATGGACCCGCCGCCTCGCCAATTTCCATCCAACCCCGGTGGGCCTTCAGTTGAAGAACTTCACCAGAATCTGCGCCAGGGCCGCCGGGCGCTGCAACACCGCGTGGTCCTCTCCAGGCATCACACGCAGTACTGCGCCCGGCACGGTCGCCGCGACCGCCTTCGTCGCCTCCGCCAGGCCGGGCGCGGTCTGGTCGCCGTAAATCGCCAGCACCGGCACGCCGATCCCGGCGATCCGCTCGAACGGCATGAGCTGCCAGGGCTTGCTGACCAGCACGTCGTACGGGAGGCTCGGCGCCTTGTCGACAAGGAACGGCCACCCCTCGCCGGCCTTCATCCCGGCGATCGCCCCGGCGGGGACGCCGACCGCCTCACCGAGGAACAGCTGCACCGCGCCGTCGCGGTCACCGGCGGCGACCAGGGCCTTGAGGCGGTCGTAGACGTCGGCCCGCGGCTTCGGCTGGCTCTCGTCGGCGCGGTACGGCGGCTCGTAAACGGCGAGCCGGTCGATCGGCAGCCCGTGCACGGCCCCCTCCAGCACGAGGACGGCGCCGGAGGAGTGGCCGAACACCGAGGCCCGGCCGCCGACGTGCTCGATGACGGCCGCCAGGTCGTCGATCTCGTTGGCGACCAGGTAGTCGTCGCTCTTGTCATCGCTGGCCCCCCGGCCGCGCCGGTCGTACGTCACCACGGTGAACGCCGACGCGAGTTCGGCGCCGAGCCCGGCCACGGTCGAGCGGTCGTTGAACGCGCCGCCGACAAGGATCACCGGCACGCCCTGGCCGATCGTGTCGACGGCGAGGGTCGTGCCGTCCTTCGAAGTGATGTTCACGGTCACGTCGGTCAGCCTTTCAGGTGGGCTACGGTCGAGTGAAGGTCATGTGGGTAACACCGCTCGGGGTGGTGACGGACTCGACCCGGAAGCGCTTTTCGAGCCCCTCGAGCCCGTCCCACAGTCGCTCGCCGCGACCCAGGACGATCGGGACGACGGCGACGTGCAGGTGGTCGACCAGGTCCGCGGCCAGGAAATCGCGGACGGTGCTCGGCCCGCCGCCGATCCGTACGTCGAGGCCGCCCGCAGCCTCGCGAGCCTGACGCAGCGCCTCCTCCGGGGTGGCGTCGATGAAGTGGAAGGTGGTGCCCCCTTCCATCTCCACGGAGGGCCGGGGATGGTGAGTCAGAACGAAGACCGGTGTGTGGAACGGCGGGTTCGGCCCCCACCAGCCGGTCCACTCGTGGTTGTCCCACGGGCCCCGCTGCGGCCCGAACTTGTTGCGCCCCATGATCTCCACGCCGACGCCCTCGTTCCATGTGCGGGCCACGGCATCGTCGACCCCGTTGTCGCCGCCCTTCTTTCCGCGCATCTCGTGGAAGATCTGGGTCTCCAAGAACCACTCGTGGAGCCGTCCGCCGGCGTGGCCGAACGGCTCGTCGAGGCTCTGACCCTCACCGGTGGCAAAGCCGTCCAGGGAGACGGCGAAATTGTGCACTCTGACACGCGACATGGCTGGACTCCCGTTCCGGTGATTGCAGGTTGCAACTACCGAGCAGGAGCGTAAATTAGGTAGTTGCAAAATGCAATCACCGAGAGGTCGGCCATGCGACACGATCCGCGATCAGGATGTGCGATCAACGCGGCGGTGGAGGCACTCGGGGATCAGTGGAGCCTCATCGTCCTGCGCGATGTGATCTTCGGCGGGCGCCGGCACTTCCGTGATCTACTCGCCAACTCCGAGGAGGGGATCGCGTCCAACATCCTCAGCAGCCGCCTCAAGTCCCTCGTCGCCGGAGGCCTCCTGACTCATGAGGAGGCGGAGCGGGGACGACGAGGGACCTACAGCCTCACCGAGGCGGGCATCCAGACAGTCCCGATCATGGTCGCGCTCGGGTCATGGGGTCTGCGTCACCGCCCGACGACACCCGAGTTGAGCGTCCGAGCACGCCTGCTTGAGGAGGGCGGCCCACCCCTCTGGGAAGATCTGATGGATGAACTGCGCGAGGCGCACCTGAACATCCCCCGCCCGAACCCAGGCCGCCCGCGCGCGTCCCGACTGCTCCAGGACGCGTACGAAGAACGGAAGAACGCGGTCGCGCCCACGGAAGTGGTGTAAGAGTTTCCGCTGGTAGAGGCGTTCGTGAAATGAGGACGGGACCGTGGACGGGCGGCGTCTCCCGGCGGCGGTGAACCGGCCGGGAGACGCCGGGAGGCCGGCGTTGCGCGCGGCCAGGACCGCGCCGAACACGACACCGGCGTCGGTCCGGTGTCCGGGAGCGGTCAGTCCGCTGCGGAACGCCTGGTCCTGGCCTGCCGGCGGCGGGCCATCCGGCTGTCCGGCCCGGCGTCCGGCCTGTCCTGGGCCGTGAGATGGCGGGCGAGCGCTCCGACGGTCGGGTACGTGTACAGCGTGGTCAGCGGGAGCCGCCGCCCGAGCGAGACCTCCAGACGCTGCTGGACCTGGGCCATGAGCAGCGAGTGGCCGCCGAGGTCGAAGAAGTTCTGCCCCCAGCCCACGTCTGCCACCCCGAGCGCCTCGCACCACGCCACGGCGACAGCCTGCCCGATCTTGGTCTCCTGCTGGGACAAGGAAGCACCGTCTCCGGCGGACACGGCGGGTACGGCGGGCGCCGGCAGCGCGCCGGCGTCCACCTTCCCGGTGGGAGTCAGCGGGAAGGACTTCATCGGCACGATCATCGACGGCAGCATGAAGTCCGGCAGCGTGGAAGCGAGCCTCCGCCGCAGCGCGGCAGCGTCGACCGCGTCGACCGCGTCGGCCGCGTCGACCGGGTTGCCCGGGTCGCCGATCACGTACGCCACGATCCGCCGTTCGCCCCGCACCTCGCGGGCGACGACCGCGGCCCTGGCCACCTCGGGCAGCGCGGCCAGCGCCGCCTCGACCTCGCCCAACTCGACCCGGTGGCCGCGTATCTTCACCTGCCGGTCCAACCTGCCGAGGTAGGCGATCCGGCCGTCCGGCAGCCTGCGTCCCAGGTCTCCGGTCCGGTAGTACCGCATGCCGTCCGGGTCCACGCCGAACCGAGCCTGGTCGCCGTCCGGGTTGCGCCAGTAGCCGGCCAGGTGGGGGCTGCGGATGACGATCTCCCCCTCGGCCTCCCCCTCGGCCTCCCCCTCATCGCCGGCCGCCTCCCCGCCGGTCCGGCACAGCTCGATCTCCGCTCCGTGCAGTGGGAAGCCGATCGGCACCACCCCGGCGCCGGTCCCGCGACCGGCTCTGATGTCCGCGGTGGACAGATGGTTCTGGATCGCGAAGGAGATCTCGGTGGCACCGTACCCGTTGACGAACACGCAGTCGTCGCCGAAATGACGGAGGAACCGGTCCAGGTCATCGCGTACCACCTCCTCCCCGCCCAGCACTACGGCCCGCACGCTCGGGAGCCGGCCGTCGGCGGCCAGTGCGTCGAGCAGGTAGCGGTAGACCGTCGGGGTGGAGTGGTAGATCGTGACTCCGCGCTCGGTGAGCACCTCCGCAAGGTGAGTCAGGCCGTGCCTGCGCATATCCACCGGCACCACGGCCGCGCCGTTGAGCAGCGCGGAGAAGCTGTCCGTGACCGCCATGTCGAAGCTGAACGAGGAGAGCACGCTGGTCCGGTCCGAGGGCCCGATCCGCAGGTTGTTGGTGTGCGTGCGGATCTGGAACAGCGCGTTGCGGTGGGTCTGCACCACGCCCTTCGGCCGCCCGGTCGATCCGGAGGTGAACAGGATGTACGCCGCCGCGTCCGGATCCACATCCACCGGCTCGGCGGGCGGAGCCACCGGGGCGGGCGGCAGTTCGGTGATGTCCAGCACCTTGGCACCGGCGAGCAACGCGTCGGCGAGTCGGCGGTGGCCCGGCCCGGCGATCAGGAGGTCGGGTTCGGCGAGCTGCGCCATCCGGGCCAGCCGTTCCGCCGGGTAGTTCGGGTCGAGCGGGACGTACGCCGCTCCGGCGGTGAGCGTGCCGAGAATGGCGGCCAGCGTGCCGGGACCGTGGTCGAGCAGCAGCGCCACCCGGCCGCCCGGGGAGGTGTGCGCCTTCACGGCCGCCGCGACGGCGCGCACCTCCCCGGCCAGCTCGGCGTAGCTGAGCGTGCGGTCGTCCCCGATCACCGCGAGGCGGTCCGGGTGCTCCTCGACCACCCGCCAGAAGCGGGCCGCGATCGACTCCTCCAGCCACTCGGCGCGGAACTCCCGGTGCCCGGGGTCGCCGCTCCCGTGCACCGCCGCGAACTGGGCCTCAGCCATCGTTCTGCACCTTCCCCGCGGATCGCTCGGCGAGGACCTGCGCGCCGACCAGGTCGTCGGGCAGCGCGTCCGGCATGTCGATGTCGAGCCTGGACAGGATGCGGCTGCGCAGCGACACCACGGAGACCACCGCCATCCCGAGGCCGAACAGGATGAAGGCGAGCGCGATGCCACGTCCGGGGCCGGTGCCGATGACCGCGCCGACCGTGGAGGCAAGCGCCCCGTCGTGTGCCATCAGCGGTTCCAGCACCGCTCCGGACAGCGGCGCCAGGATGCCGAAGCCGATCGGGAACGTCGACCAGGTCACCGCTTGGGTGATCGCGACCACCCGGCCGTGGAAGCGCTGCGGCACCTTCACCTGCAGAATCGTCATGTAGATGCTCTGGCTGAACACCAGCCCCATCCCCGCGCCGAACATGCCCACGGCCACCAGCCCCACCGAGGGCCGCAGTCCGGCGAGTACGAAGAACAGCGCCACCGCCAGGGTGGCGAGGATGGAGCGCGGCATCAGGCGGCGCTGAGGGCCGCCCCACAGCGTCATCGTCAGGCCGCCGATGATCGCGCCGAGCGCTTCGGCGAACGACACCGTTCCGACGTCGGCCATGGTGCCGAACTCCAGCACCAGCGGCGAGATCAGCAACATCGGGGTGGCGAGCAGCAGGTTGAACGACCCGGAGTACAACAGCACGGCGCGGAAGCCGCGGTTGTGCCACAAGTAGCCGAAACCCTGCTTGATCTGGGTGAGCAGCTGCTCGCGCCGGATGCGGCCCATCAGATCGGGGAAGCGGACCATGAGCAGAACACCGACGGCGAGCACGTAGCTGACGATGTCGATGGCGAGGATCGCACCCAGGCCGACTCCGGCGAGCAAGGCCGCGGCGACCAGCGGCATGAACAGCGTCGCGGCTCCGTTGATGAGCTGGTTCACCCCGTTGGCATGGCCGAGATAGCGCTTGGGCGCCAGCTGCGGGATCGCCGCGGTGAACGCCGTCCGTTGGAACACCGAGGCGATCGCGAGCAGGCCGAGCAGGACCAGGACGTACCCGACCTGCAACCGGTCCGTCCAGAAGAGCAGCGCCATCACCAGTTCGAGCGTTCCGGACGCCAGCCCGGCCGCGATCAGGATGCGGCGGCGGTCGAGGCGGTCGACGAACGCTCCGGCCAGCGGCAGCAGGAGGATGCCCGGCACCATCGCCACCACCCCGAACATGCCGAACCAGGTGAGCGAGTTGGTCTGCGTGTAGATCCAGATGGGCAGCGCCCACTGGGTCAGCGCCGTGCCGGTCAGCGACACGAACTGGCCGAGGCTGACGGTGAGGAACCGCCGCATGCTGGGTTCGGCTCGGCTGGCGGCGGTCGCGGCCCGCGTGCCGTCGTCCGGCCCGCCCGGTGGAGCCGCCCCGCCGCCGGCGCGGTCGACGGCGTGTAGCCACCAGGTGGCGTCCGGCCGGGCGGCTGCCTGCAGCGTGTCCTCGGTGCCGTCGGCGATCGCCCGGTGGGTCCCGGTGATGATCTCCACCAGCTCGTCTGCGCGGTACTTCAGGAAGAAATGTCCCGCCTCCTCCAGCACGACCACGGCCGTGGTGCCGGCGAGGAACTGCCACTCCCGGTACCGCTCCTGGTAGTAGTCGGTCACCGGGTCCTGCTCGCCGACCACGGTGATGATCGGCGCCTTCAGCCGGTCGACCTCGTTCTCGGACAGCGTGGTGAAGTGCGCCTCGGCACTGCGCGAGTCGGCCCGCATGTTGCTGATGATCCGGTCGGCCTGCTCCGGGTCGAGCTCGTCCATGGTGACGCCCATGGACTTCAGCCAGTTCTCGTAGTTGCGGTTGCCGGTCAGCCGCTCGAACCGCTCCATCAGCCCGGCCAGCCGCCCCTTCGCCCGGGTGAAGGGGAAGACGGCGCCGGTGTAGACGGCCTCCAGCTCACGGCCGGCGGCCTCCAGCCGGCGGGCCAGCTCCACGATGAGCGCCCCGCCCACGCCGCAGTGGCCGTACAGCACCACCGGGCCCTCGACCTTGGCCAGGATCTCCTCGGTGCACCGCCGGGCCAGCTCGTCGAACGGCAACGACTCCTCGTCCAGTCCGACGTCGTGACCCGGGATGCCGACGGAGTACAGCTCGTGGCCGGGCGGGAGTGCGTCGGCCAGCGGCTGGTAGACCACGGCGCTGCCGCCTCCGTACGGCACGCAGACGTACGACATGACCCGCTGGTGCGCGGGAACCGCCGGGGTCAGCCGGTGAAGCAGCCCGCGCGGGCCGGTGTCCGGGCCGTCGATCAGCGCGGCCAGATCCTCCACCGTGCGGTTGGCGAAGATGTCCATCACGCTGACGGCACGACCGGTGCCGTCGAGCGCCTTGCGCAGCCGGGCCACCACCTGGGTCGCGAGCAGGGAATGGCCGCCGAGGTCGAAGAAGTCGTCGCGTGCGCCGACCTTCTCGACGCCGATCACCTCTGCCCAGATCCGCGCGACGAGGCGTTCGGTGTCGGTACGAGGCTCGATGAACTCCTGGCTGTCGTCCCGGGTGAGGGTGGGGGCGGGCAGGGCCTTGCGGTCGAGCTTGCCGTTGGGCGTCAACGGCAGCGCGTCCAGCTCCACCAGCGCGCCCGGGACCATGTAGTCCGGGAGCCGCTCCTTCAGCGCCGCCCGGATCGCGCTCTGGTCGCCGACGCCGACGAGGTAGCCGACCAGCCGTTCGTCGCGCACGACGACGGCCGCGTCCCGGACCCCCGGCTGGTCGCGCAGCGCGGCCTCGATCTCGCCGAGTTCGATGCGCAGGCCGCGGAGCTTGACCTGGTTGTCGATACGGCCCAGGAAGTGCAGCGTTCCCTCGTGGGTCCAGCGTGCCAGGTCGCCGGTGGCGTACAGGCGACCACCGGCCGGGCCGTAGGGGTCGGGAACGAAGCGTTCGGCGGTCAACCCCGGACGGCCCAGATAACCCCGGGCGACACCGACGCCGCCGATGTGCAGATGTCCGGGTACGCCGAGGGGCACGGGCCGCATGGCGTCGTCCAGGACGTACAGGCGGATGTTGTCGATGGGAGAGCCGATGGTGACGGGGACGCCGGGCTCGCACCGGACGGCCGAGACGTCGACGGCGGCCTCGGTCGGGCCGTACAGGTTGTACAGGCCGCAGCCGGGCAGCCGCGCCAGGAAGTCCCGGGCCACCGGCTCTGGCAGCTCCTCGCCGCTGCAGATCGCTCGCCGCAGCGACGTGCAGTTCTCCAGACCGTCCTCGGAGAGGAACACCGCCAGCATCGACGGCACGAAGTGCGCGGTGGTGATGCGCTCGGCGACGATCAGATCGCGCAGGTACACCGCGTCCTTGTGGCCGCCGGGCTTCGCCATCACCAGCGTCGCGCCGGTCAGCAGCGGCCAGAAGAACTCCCACACCGACACGTCGAACGACGCCGGAGTCTTCTGCAGCACCCGATCCTCGGCGGTGAGCCCGAAATACCGCTGCATCCAGTGCAGCCGGTTCACGATCCCCCGATGGGAGTTGACCACGCCCTTCGGCCGGCCCGTCGACCCCGACGTGTAGATAACGTACGCGGCGCCGGCCGGGTCGACCGGCACCTGCGGCGCCACCGGCTCGCCGGCCCACCCGCCGGTTCCTTCGAGTACCCCGTCCAGGGGCACCGTGGTGGCTTCGCCGTCGGGCAGCCGGTCGGTCAGGTGGCTCTGGGTGAGCACCACCGGCGCCGCGGCGTCGCCGAGCATGAACGCCAGCCGGTCGGCCGGGTACTCCGCGTCCAGTGGCAGGTATGCCGCCCCGGCCTTCAGAACCCCGAGCAGGGCGACCACCAGCTCCACCGACCGCTCGGCGCAGACTCCCACCACCGACTCGGGGCCCACCCCGAGCTCGCGCAGCCGGTGCGCCACCCGGTTCGCCGCGGCATCCAGCTCCGCGTATGACACGCCGGCGCCTTCGCAGACCACCGCCGGAGCGTCCGGGGTGCGGGCCACCTGCTCGGCCACCAGCCCGTGCAGCGTGGCGTGCGCGGGGAACTCCGCGTCGGTGTCGTTGAAGTCGGTCAGGATCCGCCGCCTGCCGGCCTCGTCGAGCAGGTCCAGCTCGCGCACCGGCAGGCCGGGATTCTCGGTCATCGCCCGCAGCACGGTGCGCATCTGGTCGGCCAGCGCGGTGATCGTGGGCTCGGTGAACAGCGTGGTGTTGTAGACGAACGTGCACTGCAGCCGGTCGGGCATCTCGATCGTGTGCAGTTCGAGGTCGAACCGGGTGGAGGCGACGTCCACCGGCTTCCACGACACGCCGGTCCCGTGGTCGCCTCCGTCCAGGTCGCGCATCTCGTAGTTCTGCATGGCGAAGGTGACCTGGAACAGCGGCGAGCGGGAGGTGTCCCGCTCCACCCCCAGCTCGTTGACCAGGTGCTCGAACGGCACCTCGGCGTTGGCGAGCGCGTCGAGCACGGTGCGCCGGGTCCGGTCGAGCAGCTCGGCGACCGTCGGACCGCCGGTCAGGTGCGCGCGCAGCGGGAGCATGTTCACGAACATGCCGACCAGGGCCTCCAGCTCGGGCCGGCTCCGCCCGGCCACCGGCGAGCCGACGGCGAAGTCGTCCTGGCCGGAGAACTGGGCGAGCAACAGCTGGTAGCCGGCCAGCAGGGTCATGAACAGGGTGGCGCCGTGCTCACGGCCCAGCTTGGTGAGGTCGTCGACGAGGTCCTGGTCGAGGTGGAAGACGTGCCGGGCGCCCTCGAAGCTCTGCGTGGCCGGTCGTGGGAGGTCGGTGGGGAGGTCCAGGGGCTCCACCCCCGTCAGCCGGTCCTTCCAGTACGCGAGCTGCCGCGACGGCTGCTCGCCGGTCAGCTGGTCCCGTTGCCAGGCGGCGTAGTCGCCGTACCGGGCCGGCAGCTCGCGCAGACGCGGCGGCCGTCCCGCGACGTGCGCGCCGTACAGCTCAAGCAGCTCGGCCAGCAGGATCTCGGTGGACCAGCCGTCGCTGGCGATGTGGTGGACGGTCACCAGCAGCAGGTGGTCGTCGTCGGCGAGCCGGAACAGCCGGGCCCGCAGCGGCGGCTCGTCGGCCAGGTCGAACGGCTCGGCGGCGACCTCCTCGATCCTGGCGAGCGCGTGCTCCTCCGACTCCGCGTGCTCGACAGGCAGCGGGACCTCGGCGACCGGGGCGACGACCACGGTGGGAAGCCCGTCGTCGTCGGCGGGGAAGCGCGTCCGCAGCGGCTCGTGCCGGGCGGCCAGGTCGGTCAGGGCGCGTCCCATGGCCTCGACGTCCACACGGTCGCGCAGCCGTACCCAGACCGGGATGTGGTAGGCGGTGGTGCCCGGGGCGTACTGCTCCATGAACCACAGCCGCTCCTGCCCGTAGGACAGCGGGGGCGCCGTGCCGTCGGGGCGGCGGGGGATGCCCGGGGCCGCCCCGCCGCGCGCCGCCGCCCTGAGGCGGCGTTCGAGCAGCGCCCGCCGCACGTCGGCGGGCCGGGCGTCGGTGCCCGGCGTGCCCGGGGAAGGGGTCTCCTGCGAGGGGGTCAGGGTCACCGCCGGTTACCTTCGCTTTCGCTGAGCAGCTCCGCCGCCTCGTCGTCGGAGAGGACGTCGAGTTCCGCCATGAGCAGCCGCTCGATCTCGGCGGCCAACTCCTCGACGGTCGGATGGGAGAACAGGGTGTGGACCGTGAGTTCCATGCCGACCGCGGCGGCCAGCCGGGAGATCGCCCGCACGGCGAGCAGGGAATGGCCGCCGAGGGCGAAGAAGTCGTCGTGCACGCCGATCCGATCGACGCCAAGCACCTCCGACCACGTCTGCGCGACGAGTTCCTCCGAGGTGCCGCGCGGGGCAACGTACGCGACGGCCTCGGCGGGTGCCGGGGCGGGGAGCGCCTTGCGGTCGAGTTTGCCGCTGGGGGTCAACGGCAGGGCGTCGAGGGCGAGGTAGGCGGCCGGGACCATGTAGTCGGGCAGCCGGTCCTTGAGTGCCGTTCTGAGCCGGGCGGGGTCGACGTCGCCGGTGAGGTAGGCGACCAGCCGCTCATCGCGGACGGCCACTGCGGCGTCGCGGACGCCGGGCTGGTCGCGCAGGGCGGTTTCGATCTCGCCGAGCTCGATGCGCAGGCCGCGGAGTTTGATCTGCGTGTCGATGCGGCCGAGGTAGCGCAACGTCCCCTCAACGGTCCACCGCGCCAGGTCCCCGGTCGCGTACAACCGCGACCCCGGCGGGCCGTAGGGGTCGGGGACGAAGCGTTCGGCGGTGAGGGCGGGCCGGCGCAGGTAGCCGCGGGCCAGGCCGACGCCGCCGATATGCAGATGTCCGGGGGCGCCGATGGGGACGGGACGCAGGGCGTCGTCCAGGACGTAGAGCCGAATGTTGTCGATCGGCCCCCCGATCGTCACCGGTGCCCCGGGCTCGCACCGCACCGCCGACACGTCCACCGCTGCCTCGGTCGGGCCGTACAGGTTGAACAACCCGCACTCCGGCAGCAGCCGGTCCGCGCGTTCCACAAGGTCCGCGGGCAGTTCCTCACCGCTGCAGACGATCCGGCGCAGCGGCGTGGCCGCGTCGACCGCCTCGACGGCGAGGAACTCGGCGAGCATCGACGGGACGAAGTGCACCGTCGTGATGCGACGGGCGACGATCACGTCCCACAGGTAGGCGGGGTCGCGGTGACCGCCGGGTTCGGCCATGACGAGGGTGGCGCCGGTGAGCAACGGCCAGAAGAACTCCCACACCGACACGTCGAACGACGCCGGAGTCTTCTGCAGGACGCGGTCCTCGGCGGTGAGCCCGAAATACCGCTGCATCCAGTGCAGCCGGTTCACGATGCCCCGATGGCTGTTGACCACGCCCTTGGGGCGCCCGGTCGAGCCGGAGGTGTAGATCACGTAGGCGGCGCCGGCGGGGTCGAGCGTCACGCCGGGTGCGGCCGGTCCCGCGTCGGCGGGCGCCGTGTCGCCGATGAGCATCATCGGCGAGCCGGAGGGCAGCCGGTCGGCGAGGTGGGGCTGGGTGAGGACGACCGGGGCGGCGGAGTCCTCCAGCATGAAGGCCAGCCGGTCGGGCGGGTAGTCGGGGTCGAGGGGCAGGTAGGCGGCCCCCGACTTGAGCACGGCCAGCAGGGCGACGATCAGGTCGAGGGAGCGTTCGGCGCACACGCCCACGATGGATTCGGGTCCGGCGCCTTCGGCGGCGAGCCGGCGGGCGAGCCGGTCGGCCGCGGCGTCCAGTTCGGCGTAGGTCAGGGACCGGTCCTGGAAGACGACGGCGGTGGCGTCGGGGGTGCGGGCGGTCTGTTCCCGGATGAGGCCGTGCAGGGTGGCGTCGGCGGGGAAGTCGGCGGCGGTGTCGTTGAAACCGGCCAGGATGCGTTCCTGCTCGTCCGCGTCCAGCAGTTCCAACTCCGACAGCCTGGTGCCGGGGGCGGCCACGGCCTCGCCGAGCAGCCGCAGGTAGCGGTCGGCGAGGGCCTGCGCCGTGGCGGCGTCGAACAGTTCGGTGCTGTACTCCAGCCGTCCGACCTCCCCGGCCAGCTCCAGCGCGAGATCCTCCTTGGCGGTTCCGTGCCCGGAGCCCACGGCGCGCAGCGGGAGACTGTTGAACCCGATCTGGTACAGCGGCGGCACCCCGCTGGACCGGTCGGGGGCGAACTCCTCGACCAGCCGCTGGAACGGCACCTCCCCGTGGTCGAGCGCGCCGAGCATCGCCTCCTTGACGCGGCCGACGAGTTCGCCGAACGTCGGGTCACCGGCGGTGGAGACGCGGACCACAACGGTGTTGACGAACATGCCGATCAGCGGGGCGAGCTCGGGCAGCTCCCGGCCCTGCACCGGCATGCCGACGACGATGTCCGCCGAACCGGACATCCGGTGCAACAGCGCGGTGAAGCCGGCGAGGAAGACCATGACCGGTGTGGCGGAATGCGCCGCTGCGACCCGCTGCGCCTCGGCCCGTAACTCGCCGGACAGCTCGAACAGCAGGTCCGCGCCCTCGTACCCGGGCTCGGCGGGGCGGGGCCGGTCGGTGGGCAGATCGTGGCAGACCGGCAGGTCGGCCAGCGCCTCCCGCCAGTACGTCAGGTGCTCGGCCAGCCGCTCACCCGACAGCCGGTCGCGCTGCCAGGCGGCGTAGTCGGCGTACTGGATGTCCAGGTCGGGCAGGAGTGGCGGCCGGCCCTCCACCGCGGCGCGGCACTGCTCGACGATCTCGCTGCTCACCCGTTCGCAGGAGGTGGCGTCGCAGATGCTGTGGTGCGCGGCGAACATCACGCACCAGCCGTCCTCGCCCAGGCCGATCAGCCGGGCCCGCCACAGCGGTGCGGTGTCCAGGTCGAACGGCGCCCGCACGTCGGTGACGTACAGCTCGACGATCCGCCGCTCCCGCTCCTCGCGCGGCAGGTGGCCGAGGTCCAGCTCGGTGAGCTCGACGGGCACCTCGTCGTACACGACCTGGCGCAGCTCACCGTCGACCAGCCGCAGCGCCGTACGCAGCGTCTCGTGGCGGCGCACCACGCCGGCCAGCGCCGAGCGGACCGTGTCGGCGCCGACGTCGAACGGCAGCGGGATCGGGGTGCCGACGTTGTAGATGGGCGCCTCTCCCGCAAGCTGGTCGGCCATCCACAGCCGCTCCTGCCCGAACGAGGCGGGCGCCATCCACTCCTTACTCACGTGGTCTCCTCAACCGGTCGCGCCCGGTTCGCCTGTTCGCAGTTCACGATCCGGCCTCCATGCCGGCCGCCATGCCGGCCGCCGTGCCAGCCTTCATGGCCTCCCGCAGGCTGCGGGGCCGCATGTCGGTCCACACCTGCTCGATGTGGGTCAGGCACTCCTGGCGGCCTCCGGTGAAGCCCTCCTCCGCCCAGCCCGCGGGCAGCGGCCGGTCAGCGGCCCAGATCGAGTACTGCTCTTCGTCATTGACGACGACCAGCCAGTTCTGCTCGGACACGTCGTACCTCCTGGTCTCATCGCCGGTCTCATCGCTGGTCTCATCGCCGGTCTCATCGCCGGGACAGTCGCGGGATGGTGACGCCGGCCGGTTCGGCGGCGAGTTCGTCCCGCTCGGCGCGGAGCTGCTCGACCCGGGCGGCCATCCGCGCCACGGTCGGCGCCTCGAACAGCGTGCGCATCGGCAGCTTCACGCCGACGGCGCCGCGCACCCGGGCGATGAGCTGCACCGCCACCAGCGAGTTGCCGCCCAGGTCGAAGAAGTCCTCATCGGCGCCGACCTCGGCCACGCCGAGGACCTCGCCCCAGATCCGCGCCAGGCCGGCCTCAAGTTCGCCGGCCGGCGCGGTGTAGGTCCCGTCGCGCTCGGCGTCGTTCTCCTGGGCTGCCACGTCCTGCACGGTGAGCCGCCGCTCCCGTTCGACGATCTCGTCGATGGGGCTCGCGCTGATCACCACCTGCGATCCCAGGTCCGCGGCGAGCAGGCGGCGGAACGCCTCCACACCGTCCGCGGGTCGGATGCCCGGGCCGCCGGCGTCCGGAGCCGGCCGCTGTGTGAACGCTGCCCGCTCCGGCGCGGATGCTGCCCGCTCCGGCGTGGACGCCAGCGAGGAGGTCACCGCGCCCGTGTCGATACGGCGCAGCACGAAGTCCTCGATCTCGACCAGCACGGCTCCGGACTCGTCAAGGAGAGTGAGGTCCACCGCGACCACCTCGCCGCCGTCGCCGCGGTAGACCAGGTGGCTGTAGAACGTAGCGGGCAGGGCCGCCCGGACGAGCAGGCGGCCATAGCTCAGCGGCAGGTACGACCCGGTGCCCCGGCTGCGGCCGAACGAGGTGGCCACGTCGAGCAGCGCGGGGTGGAGCACCCAGTGGTTCACCTCCGCGGCGACCGCCTCGGCCGCGTCGACGAGCGCCAGCTCCTCGCCGTCGCCCACCCATGTCCGCTCGGGGGAACGCCAGCGTGGGCCGAACGTCAGCGCGCTGACCCGCCCATCGCCCGTGGCCGCGTCCGCGGGCCGCAGCCGGCCCCGCAGCCCGGCGACGTCCACCGGTGCGACCGGCGCGGCCGGCACCCAGGCGGCGGCGCCGCGGGTGTGCGTGCGGGCGCCGCCGCGCACCTCGAACGCGGTCTCGTCCGGCCCGCCGGAGTGTGCCGTGCTCAGTGACACGGTCAGTTCGGCGCGGGTGCCGTCGGGCACCGACAGCGGTTCGGTGAAGACCACGTCACGCAGCTCGACCGCGTGCCCGGGCGTGGGCCGGGGTACGGCTGCCGCGAACGCGGCCCTGGCGCACTCCAGCTGGGCGGTCGCCGGCAGCACCGGCACCCGCCCGATCCGGTGCTCGTCCAGCACCCAGTGCGTGTCGGCGGCGAGCGGCCCCCGGCATGCCATGCCGGACCGGACGCGCAACACCGGGTGGTCGATCGGGACGTCCGCGGCGTCCGGTACGGCGGAGTCAGGGCTCGGCGTGCCGTGCGCCGCCCGGAGGGCCGGTGGCACGACGGCCTCGGCGGCCATGCCGACCTCCCGCCAGGCGCCCCAGTTGACCGACAG
Organism: Microtetraspora sp. NBRC 16547; assembly: GCF_030268965.1. GTDB lineage: Bacteria > Actinomycetota > Actinomycetes > Streptosporangiales > Streptosporangiaceae > Microtetraspora. The sequence continues at coordinate 55,694 of NZ_BSSE01000017.1, forward strand.
GACGCGCGGCCCGCGCGCCGACCGGGCGTAGGCGTCCAGGAAGGCGTTGGCGGCGCAGTAGTCGACCTGGCCGAACCCGCCGGTGACCGAGGTGACCGAGGAGCACAGCGCGACGAAGTCGAGATCCAGGTCGCCGAAGGCCTGCCACAGCGCGAGCGTCCCGGCCAGCTTCGGGGCGAGCACGGCCTGCGCGTCGGCGAGTTCCTTGACCTCGGCCATGCCGCCGCCGGGCAGGCCGGCCGCGTGCACGACGCCGTCCAGACCGCCGTAGGCGGCGATCACCTCGTCCCGGACCTCACGCATCCGTACCGGATCGGTGACGTCCGCGGCCACCACCGTGACCTGGGCGCCGGCCGCCTCCATCCTCCGGATCGCGGCGATCGCCCGGCCGGTGCGGCCTTCGCCATACCGGTCCCACTCCTCGCGGGGCGGCAGCCCGGTGCGGCCGAGCAGCACGATCCGGGCCCGCAGTCGGGTGCCCAGTTCCTCGGCCAGGGTGATGCCGATGCCGCCCATGCCGCCGGTGATCAGGTACCGGCCGCCCTCGCGGAGGCCTCCGGAGCGGCCGCCCTCAGGCAGCGCGACCGGCTGGAACTCCCGCATCCAGCGCCGGCCGGACCGCAGCGCGATCACGTCGTCGGCGGCCGGGCGGCGCAGCTCGGCGAGCACGGCCTCCGGCGGCGTGCCGGCCGGGTCGAGGTCGATGTGCCGCACCCGCAGGCCGGCCACCTCCAGCGGCACCACCCGCGCGATACCCGCGACCGTGGCGTGTTCCGGCCGGGTCAGGTCGCCGCCGAGCACGTCCTCCGTGCCGGCGGTGAGGACATCCACCTGCACGCCGTCGGCGACCTGCGCGGCGCTCAGCGCCTGGACGAGCCACAACAGGCTGAACAGCCCGTGCTCCTGGGCGCTTTCGGCGGCGGCGATGTCGGCACCGGCCGGTTCGCCGACCAACGGCCAGGCGTGCAGCACCCGGCCCGGCACCCCGCCCGCCGCGGTCAGCGCGGCGACCAGTGCGTCGTAGTCGGCGCGCTCGCCGGGCCGTACCGTGTAGCCGTCCGCGACCGGCGCGAACTCGGTGCCGGGCCGCACTTCGAGCACCTCGGTCCCAGACGCCCGCAGTGACGCGGACAGCTCCGCGCCGCGCTCGTCCGCCGTGAACGCCAGGCACCTCCCGACCGGCTCCCCGGGGGCGGCGGGGGGAACCTGCCGCCAGACCGGCACCTCGAACCAGTCCTCGACCGCCCGGGACCGGGAGGCCTGCACGGGCGCGGGCACGACGGCGCCCGCGCCGGGCTCGACGAACCGGTACTCGCGCTCGTAGGGGTAGCCGGGTAGCGGCACCCGCCGGCCGGCGGTGGGCATCTCCACCGGCGCCCCCGCCACCCACAGCCGACCGGCCGTGACGTACAGAACCTCCAGGTCGCCCGCCTTATCCTGCGGCCCCGGCAGGCTGCTCATGGGGGGCAGGGCCCCCTTGGCGACGGCCTCACGTAGCTGCATGCGGGCCAGCCCGGACAACTGCTTGCCGGGGCCGCACTCCACCAGCCCCCACTCGCCCTCCGCGAGCAGGGTGGCGACGCAGTCGGCGAAGCGCACCGGCCGACGCAGGTGCTCCGCCCAGTACGCCGGGTCGGTCGCCTGCTCGGCGGTGATCCACGTCCCGGTGACGTTGGACAGGAACGGCAGGCTCGGCGCCCGCCGGGGCACGGCGGCCACGATCTCGGTGAACTCGGCCAGGATCGGATCCATCATCGGCGAGTGGAACGCGTGCGAGGTGCGCAGCGGCGTGGATCGGACGCCGGCGGCGCGCAGCTCCTCGGCGAACGCCTCGACCGCCTCGGTCGAGCCCGCCACCACGCAGGTGCCCGGGCCGTTCACGGTGGCGACGGCCACACCGTCGGGCAGCCGGGCGGCGACGTACTCCTCGTCCTTCGGTACGGCCAGCATCGCACCGGGCGGCATCGACTGCATCAACCGGCCGCGGGCCGCCACCAGACGCAGCGCGTCCGGCAGTGTGAACACGCCCGCGACGGTGGCCGCCACGTACTCGCCGATGGAGTGGCCGATCATCGCCGCGGGTGTGACACCCCACTCCTGCCACAATCTGGCCAGGCCGTACTCGATCGTGAACAGCGCCGGCTGGGTGAGCCGCGTCTCACGGAGCGCGGCGTCGGCCGCCTCGCCGGGGGTGAACAGCAGCGGCCGGATGTCCTCGCCCAGCTCTGCGGCGAGCACCTCGGCGCACTCGTCGACCGCGGCGGCGAAGACCGGCTCGGCGGCGTACAGCTCGGCGCCCATGCCGGCGTACTGCGCGCCCTGTCCGGAGAACAGGAATGCCACCTGCGGAGCGGGATCGCCGGCCACGCCGGTCTGGCAGCGCCTCCCGTCGCCCAGCGCCGCCACCGCGTCGGGCACGTCGGCGGCGAGCACCGCCGCCCGGTACGGATAGATCGCCCGGCCCGCCCGCAGCGTGTGTGCCACGTCGGCCAGCGCCAGATCCGGATGCTCGGACAGGTGCTCGGCCAGCCGACTGCGCATGGTTCGCAGCGCCTCCGCCGTGCGTGCCGAAAGCCGCAGCAGCCGGGGCGTCGGAGAGGCGAAGGTGGCCACCGGTCGGGGCGGCGCCTCCTGGAGCACCACGTGGGCGTTGGTGCCGCCGATGCCGAACGAGCTCACCGCGGCCCGCCGGGGGTGCGGTCCCCGCTCCCACTTCGACAGCGTGGACACCACGTAGAACGGGCTGGAGTCGAAGTCGATCGCCGGGTTGGGCCGCTCATAGTTGATGCTGGGCGGGATCAGCCCGTGCTCCAGCGCGAGCACCGCCTTGATCACGCCGACCACGCCGGACGCCTGGCTGAGGTGGCCGATGTTGGACTTCACCGAGCCGACGCCGCACCAGCCGCGCTCGGTGGTGTCCCTGCCGTACGCGGTGGACAGCGCGGTCATCTCGATCGGGTCGCCGAGCGCGGTGCCGGTGCCGTGCGCCTCGACGTAGCCGATCGTGCGCGGGTCCACCCCGGCCACGCCGAGTGCCTGGGCGATCACCTCGGCCTGCCCGTCGATGCTCGGCGCGGAGAAGCCGACCTTGCCGGCGCCGTCGTTGTTGATCGCGTTGCCGAGGATGACGGCACGGATGTGGTCGCCGTCGGCGAGCGCGTCCTCCAGCCGCTTGAGCACCACCACACCGACGCCGCTGCCCCAGATCGTGCCGTCGGCGGCGGCGTCGAACGGGCGGACGTGCCCGTCCGGCGAGGTGTAGCCGTCCATCGCCGGGTAGCCGCGGCCGTGTGGCAGCTCCACGCAGACCCCTCCGGCCAGCGCCATGTCGCATTCGCCGCCGCGCAGCGCCTCGCTGGCGAGGTGCACGGCCACCAGCGAGGTCGAGCAGGCCGTGGTGACGGTGAGGCTCGGGCCGCGCAGGTTCAGCCGGTACGACACGGTGGTGGCGATGTAGTCGGTGTTGTTGCCGACGGACAGGCCGAGCTCTCCCGCCCCGCCCGCCACCTGCGGGTTGGTGCGCAGGTTCAGCCACTGGTACAGGTTCGGTCCGGCGCCGCCGTACACCCCGATCCCGCCGTCGTAGCGGGCCGGATCCTGGCCGGCGTCCAGCAGCGCCGCGTGTGCCTGCTCCAGGAACAGCCGCTGCTGGGGATCGGCCAGCTCCGCCTCGCGCGGGGTCATACCGAAGAAGGCGGCGTCGAAGTGCTCCATGTCGCGCACCACCGGGGCGGCCGGGACGAAGGAGGGGTCGTCCAGCTGGGCCTCGGTGGCGCCGTGGGCCAGTTGCTCCTCCCGGCTGAAGAAGGTCACCGACTCCACGCCGTCGACCAGGTTCTGCCAGAACTGCCGCAGATCGTCGGCCCCGGGTACTCGGGCGCTCATGCCGATGATGGCGATGGGCTCGGCACCGTCCGGAATGTCCGCCAACTCGTCGAACTCGGTCATCGTTGACTTCTCCTCTTGCGTTGTTCCGCCCGTTGCCTGCGTGCCGCGGCACGCTGATCCGCCCGGTCGAGTTCCGGCTGTTCCGTGTCGCCGTCGAGATGGGCCGCCAGCGCGCGCACGGTCGGGTGCCGGAACAGCTCGACCACCGCGAGCTTCCGCCCGGTCAGCTCGGCCAGCCGGTCCTGCACCACGACGACGGCCATCGAGGTGCCCCCCACGTCGAAGAAGTTGTCGGCCGCTCCCACCTCAGGCCGGTCGAGTACCTCGCACCACACCTGGGCGATCAGTCGCTCGGTCGCGGTCGACGGCCGCGCCGATGTGCCCGGCGCGCCGGCGGGCACGGCCTTGGTGCGCGTGACCTTGGCGGGCTCGGCGGCCACACCCACGGCCAGGGTCGCGGCGCCCGGCAGCTCGTGCGCGTCGACCGGGCGTTCCGGTGCCGCGCTCGCCTGGTCGAGCAGCGACGCGTACGCCTCGAGGAGTGCCTGGATCCGCTGCGGCGTGTACAGGTCGGCGTTGTAGACGCAGTCCACGGCGTAGCCGCCGTCGCGGTCCACCACATAGACGGTCAGGTCGAACGGCGACCCGGCCAGGCCGGGGGCGACCCGCTCGGTGCGCACCCCGGGCAGCCGCAGGCGCGGCTCAGGGAAGTTGTAGACGTTGAACAGCACCTGCACCAGCGGCGCCCGGGCCGGATCGCGAGGCAGCGCGAGCGCGTCGACGATGCGCTCCAGCGTGGCGCCGGGGCGCGCCAGCACGGCGAGGAACTCGTCCGCGCAGCCGCGCACCCGCTCGGCGAAGCTCTCCCCGGCGGCGCTACGCAGCCGCAGCGGCACCACCTCGACGAAGAACCCGACGAGGTCGTGGAAGGCCTCGTGCCTGCGGTCGGCCGCGGGGGTGCCGACCACGACATCCCCACGCCGGGTGATCCGGCGTACCAGTTCGGCGAAGCCGGCGAGCAGCACGGTCGGCGCGGTGGTGCCGACCCCTGCGGCGAGCGCGCGGATCGCCGCCGAGGTGGCGGCGGACAGCGCGATGCCCGACTGGGCGCCGCGGTAGGTCTGCACCGGCGGACGGGCCCGGTCCCTGGGCAGGTCCAGCACGGCCGGGGCGTCCGCCAGGTGCGCGGCCCACCAGGCCAGGTCGGCGTCTCCACGCCGGGTGTCCCTGGCAGCCCGCCATACGACGTAGTCGGCGAACCGGGCCGGCGGATCCGGCAGCGCGACCGGGTTCTCCCCTCCCGCGGCGTGGGCGTAGGCCCGGCCGAGATCCTCCAGGAAGGGGCGCTGCGACCAGCCATCGAACACGGCGTGGTGGAAGGTCAGCGCCAGGAGATGCTCGGCGGGGCCCAGCCGGGCGAGCCTGGCCCGCCACAACGGCCCGGTGGCGAGGTCGAACCGGTGGGCCGCCTCCTCATCGAGCAGCGCGCGCGACGCCGATTCCGGCGCGCCGGTGAGGTCGTCGACGTGCAGCGGCACCGCGCCCGGCGGATCGACCTCGACGTACGGCATGCCGCCGGTGTCGGGCACCCGCCACCGCAGCACGTCGTGCCGGGCGGCCACTGCGGCCAGCGCCGCGCGCAGCGCGGCGACGTCCAGCGGGCCGTGCAGCCGCTCGGCCAGCGCGATGTTGTACGCCGCGGTGTCAGGGGCCAGCTTGTCCACGAACCACAGCCGGCGCTGCGCGGCCGACAGGGTGGCCGGGCTGCCGGACGGTAGCGGCTCGGCCCGTTCCGCCGCGTCCTCGATCCGGGCGGCGAGGCCGGAGAGGGTACGGCCGGCGAACACGTCCTCCACCGACACGGCCCGGTCCAGCTCGGCCCGGACTCCGGCGACCAGCCGCATCGCGGTCACCGAGTGGCCGCCGCAGGCGAAGAAGTCGTCCTCCAGGGAGACCTTCTCCGCCGGGAGGCCGAGCACCCGAGCCCAGATCGCGGCCACGTCGCGTTCCAGCGGGGTGCCGGGTGCGGTGCCGGTGGCAGTGGTGTCGTGTTCCAGAAGCGCGCGCAGCGCCTGGCCGTCCACCTTGCCGGAGGCCGAGAGCGGCAGCCGTACCAGGCACACCACCCGCGAGGGCACCATCGCGCTGGGCAGCCGCTCGGCGCAGTACGCGCGTAGCCGCTCCGCGTCCGGTACCTCCCCGGACGAGGCGGCCGGCGAGGTGCAGAACGCCACCAGCCCGACACCGTCCGGCCCTTCGACCGCTTCGACGACAGCGTGCCCGACCTCGGGGTGGGCCCGCATCACGGCCTCCACCTCGCCGATCTCCACCCGCTGCCCCCGGATCTTGATCTGCCGGTCGGTACGCCCAAGGAAGAGCAGCTCACCGTCGGGCTGCAGCACGACCAGGTCGCCGGTGCGGTACAGGCGCTCGCCGGGCCGGTCGCCGAACGGGTCGGGCACGAACCGCTCGGCGGTGAGCGCGGGGTCGCCCAGATAGCCCCGGGCCAGCCCGGCCCCGCCGATCAGCAGCTCGCCGGGCTCGCCGGGCGGCACCGGGCGCAGTTCCTCGTCGACGACGTGGACCCGGTGACCGGCCAGCGCCCTGCCGATCGGCAGCGGACGCTCCCACCGCCCGCCGGCCTCGAAGGCGGTGACGCAGACGGTCGCCTCGGTCGGGCCGTAGCAGTTGAGGAACCGCCGACCGGAGCCCGACCAGCGTTCGACCTGTTCGGGGCCGGGCGCCTCCGCTCCGGTGATCACGGTGCGCCACTCGGGCAGGCCCGCCGGGTCGAGCAGCGGCAGCAGAGCGACCGGCACGCAGCCCCAGGTGACCTGGTGACTCGCCGCGAACCGCTGCAGCCGCTCCGGGTCGGTCCGGTCCGCCTCGCCGGCCAGCTGGACGGAGCCGCCCACGGCCAGCGGGACAAGGATGTCCAGGACCGAGACGTCGAAGCCGAGCGATGCGAACCCGAACGAGCGGGTGTGCTCCTCCGCGCCGGTGAACTCCGCGAACGCCAGGGCGTAGGAGACCAGGCTGCGATGGGTGACCACCACACCCTTGGGCCTGCCGGTGGACCCGGAGGTGTAGAGCACGTACGCCGCGTTGTCCGGTCCGGCCGGGCAGACCACCTGCCCGGCCCGGCCGTCGCCGTCCGCCGGAGCGCCGTCCGCCGGAGCGCCCGCCACCGGGACCGCCTGCGGCCCCTGGCCGTCGAACAGCCTGGCCGTGGACTCGTCCACGACCACCACGTCGATGTCCGCGTCGGCGATGATCTCGGCCCGGCGGGCGGCAGGGCCGTCCGGGTCGAGCGGCACGTAGGCCCCTCCGGCCAGCAGCACCCCCAGCATCCCGGCGACCATCGGCGGCCTGCGGCGCAGGCACAGCCCCACCCGGTGCTCGGGGCCCACCCCGTGCGCCCGCAGCCGCGCGGCCAGCCGGGTGGCGGTCTCGGCCAGCTCAGCGTAGCCGAGCCGCTCGTCCCACTGTCGTACGGCTGTTGTCTCCGGCCGACGGGCGGCCTGAGCGAGGACCAGCTCCGGCAGCGTGCTCATACGCTCCCTCCCGCGGCCGTGAACGGGGCGGGTACCGGGTCGACCGCGTGCATTCGCAGTTCGGTGAAATATCGGCGGCCCTCGGCGTCGGACAGCCAGGCCTGGTCAGGGGTCGGCAGCATCTCGGTCACCACGAGGCGGACGTCCGGGCCCTCGGCCAGGTGCGCCTTACGCACCATGGCGCAAAACAGCGAGGCGTACAGCGGGCTGGTCAGATCCACGTAGGACGGTTTGATCTCGGTGCTCAGCTTGACGAACACCCGCTCGGGCAGGCCCAGTTCCCGCCGCCATCGGCGCACCGCCAGGTAGGCGGCGCGCTCCCCCGAAGCGTCGGCCAGCCCGGTTGCGCCGGTCGTGGTCCGCCATGTACGGCGGGCGACGACCATCCGGTCGATGACGATCCGCGGAGTGTGGCCGTGCGGCGCGGCGGCGGTCAGCTTGAATCCGTCGACGGCGTGCATCGACACCAGCTCGGAGAACATCTCGATGAGCGGCCAGCGCCGCCCGCCGGGGTCCTGGGCGACCAGTTCGCCGTCCACCTCGGTCACCAGCACGGCGGCCGCCGGGAGCAACCTGTCCGGGTCGACGCCCGGCGCCGCGGTCCAGCCGAGCTGCCGGTCGGTCGGCCCGTCCAGGCTGTGTGCCATCCGGCCCGTCAAACGGGGCCAGTCGATTGGGTACAGCGGCCGGATGCGGTGCCGGCCCACGTCGGCCGCCAGCGCGGTTCGCAGCGCCTCCGGGTCGGGGTGCGTTCGGGTGAACACCGCGCAGTCGAAGGTGGGCCAGGCGGCGTGCAGCTCGCCCAGGACGACCAGGTAGTCCCCACGTTCGAGCGCCTCGACGCTGTCCGCGCAGATCTGCAGATCCGGGCTGTGCAGCCGGCCCACAGACCAGCCTGGCGCCACGGCGGGGAACGCGGACGCGGCGGCCGCGGCCAGCTCGGCCGCGGTGAACCGCAGCTCCGCCGTACCTTCCGGAACGTCGGCGAGGCCGAACAGCTTCGCCCAGCGTTCGGCCAACTCCCGGGCGACCGTGTCGACCGGGCGGTCTCCAGAGCCGAACAGCAGACCCTGCGCCAGGTACCACACGTCGGCCAGCCGGACCTCGGCCGCGTCCGCGCGCAGTTCCTCGTACAGCTCGCGCAGCGCGGCGCCGTACGCGGCGGCCAGCTCGGCGGTCAGCCAGCGCGCCGCGCCGAGCAGCAGGGCCAGCGGATCGGCGAGCACGTCGAGCAGCGGCCCGCCGAAAGTCACCTGCACGTCCCGGACGGTGTCCTCGTAGACGAGCCCGCGCCCCGCGTAGGTCTGCCCGGCGCGGCGCTGCGCGGACAGGCCGGTGACCGCGGTGAACTCCGCGTCCAGCGTCTCCAGCGCGACGAGCAGCGCGTCGGGGTCGCCCGCGGCGGCGGCCACGGCGTCGCGGGCGGCGCACAGCCGGTCGAGGCCGGCGACGGCCTCGGTCCGCACGTCCGGCTCCTCGATCCCGGTCAGCAGCTGGCGCAGCTCCCGTTCGGCATCCGGGCTCTGTGGCAGTTCGCCGTGCCAGGCCAGCAGGCCACGTTCGGCCAGCCGGTCCAGCAGCAGGTAGGCGTCGTCCGCGGTGCGGATTCCGGCGTCGCCGACCACCTCGGCGACGACCTCGGCCGCGCTGCGGCGTCCGTCGCTGCGGGCCAGCAGGGCGGCCTCAGCGGCCGAGACCGGTACCGGCGGCTGCGCGGGGCGCGACACCTGGCGGCCGTCCAGGACCAGGTGCGGCTGCAGTGCCGGGGGCAACGAGCGGCGGATCCGCGGGTCCTCGGCCAGCCGGGCGGCGTACGCCCGCAGCGCCCAGTCCTCCAGGTCGGTCCGGCGCCGCCGCGCCAGTCCGGGGCCGATCCGCACATCGGCCACCTGACCCCGCGGGTCCAGGTCCGCCCAAGCGACCGGGCCGAAGAACCCGATGGTCTCGTTTTTGGCGCAGTAGCGCTGCCAATACTTGGCCACCGCCAGCTCCCGGACGCGCCGGGGCCGGTTACGGCTCTGGCCGGGGCCGCCGCGCACCAGGGCGTCCAGCGTGACCAGCATGTTGCGGTTCTGCCAGGTGACGGCTTCGCGGAACAGCGGGTCGGCGGCCACCTGGCAGGCCTGCGCGGCGCCGTCGGCCAGTGCCTGGCCGAATGCCTTGTCGAACTGTTCCTCACCGGCGTCCCCGGCCAGCAGCTCGTCGGCGGCCTGCGCGCAGTACGGCGCCGCGAACCGGTCGAGTCCGTCGGCGGGGAAGCCCGTGCTACGCAGCACCACGTCCCGCCACACCGACCAGCCGGTGTCCCCCAGGGGCACCAGGTGGCCCGCGACGGGGTCCGTCCGGTCGGCCTCGGCGGGGAGGAGGTCGGCCGGGAGCGGGTCTGCGGGGAACAGGTCGGCAGGGAACAGGTCGGCGCGGATCTCCTGGAGGATGCGCGCCCGGCTGGTGTGCAGGAAGAAGTGGTCGCCCGGCTCCACGTGAAGGCGGAACGCGCCGGTGGTGTGCCGCTCCCACTGGCGGATATCGGCCGCCGGCACGGCCGGGTCGGCCTCGCCCGCGAACGCGACGATCGGCACCTCGATCGGCGGCTCCGGCCGGTACGTGTAGCCGTCAATCCAGGTGAAGTCGGCCCGCAGCACGGGCAGGACCAGGTCACGCAGCTCGGGCTCGGCCATCACCTCGTCGGGAATGCCACCGAGCTCGGCCAGCCGGGCGAGCAGCTCCTCGTCCCCGGTCCGGGCCAGCCGGGCCAGCGGCTCGGCGAGGTCAGGGGGCCGGCATCCGCCGAGGTAGAGCCCGACCGGCTGACGCTCGCCGCGCCGTCGCAGCTCGCGGACGACCTCGAAGCCGAGCCTGCCGCCCATGGAGTGGCCGTAGATCGCGTACGGCCGGTCGGCGCGGGCGTGGATCGCATCCGCCAGCTCGACGACGTCGATGGCCGCCCGCTCGAGGAATCTGCTCTCCCTGCCGGGCAACACCACGGAGAGCACCTCGATCCGCGGGTCCGCGTCCGCCGCCCAGCCGTGGAAGGCACTGGCCCCACCCCCGGCGTACGGCAGGCAGAACAGCAACGCGGCGGCGCCGGGCCGGGGCGCCGGCGAGACGAACCAGTGGGAATGACGACTCACGTGAGTGCCTCGATCCAGTAGCGCTTGCGCTGGAACGGGTACGCCGGAAGGGACACCCGGCGGTGCCCGTCGTCGTACAACGCCGTCCAGTCGACGTCGGCGCCGGCCAGCCACTCGGCGGCGAGCCGGCACAGTTCCTCGGGCCCGTCGTCGCCGCCCCGCAGGCCCTCCGGCCCGTCAACGCGCCCGTCACTGGGCCCGTCACTGGGCCCGTCATTGGCGCGGAGCAGCGCCACGGCCTCGTCCCGGTCGCGGCACAGCACCGCCGTCCGGTGGCCGAACGCCCGGCGCCCCATCGCGAGGGTGCAGGCCACGTCGTCCAGCCGCGCCTCGGGGGTGCGCTCCAGGTGATCGGCCAGTCGCTCCGCCGTCGCGCGCAGGGCCTGCGGCGTACGCGCCGAGACCGTCAGCAGGTGCCATCCCGCGGGGGCGGGCCGCGGGGGCGCGGCCGGCGGCTGCTCGACGATCACGTGCGCGTTGGTGCCGCCCAGGCCGAAGGAGCTGACCCCGGCGCGCCGCGGCCCGGGCTGCTCCCAGTCCTGGGTCTTCACCGGGACGAAGAACGGCGAACCGGCGAAGTCGGTGTCCGGGCCCGGCCGCCGGTAGTGAAGGCTGGCGGGGATGACGCCGTGCCGGACCGCGAGCACCGCCTTGATCAGGCCCGCGGCGCCGGCCGCGGCGTCCAGGTTGCCGATGTTGGTCTTGATCGAGCCGAGCGCGCACGAGCCCGGCACCGGGTCCGGCCCGAACGCGCGGATCAGGGCGGCCGCCTCGATCGCGTCGCCGACCAAAGTGCCGCTGCCGTGCGCTTCGACGTACCCGATCGCGGAGGCGGTCAGCTCGGCGGCGGCCAGCGCCTCGGTCACCACCGCCGACTGCCCCTCCGTGCCGGGTGCGGCGAAGCCGGCCCGTACCGCGCCGTCGTTGTTCACCGCCCAGCCGCGGAGCACCGCGAGCACGTGGTCGCCCTGGTCCAGCGCGTCGGCCAGCCGCTTGAGCGCGAGCACCGCCACGCCGCTGCCGTACACCGTGCCCTGCGCGGACGCGTCGAACGTGCGGCAGCGTCCGTCCGGCGAGATCAGCCCGCCCGGGGTGTGCCGGAACCGCGGCCAGGTGATGCTCACCCCGCCGGCCAGCGCCAGGTCGCACCGGTAGTCCAGCAGGTTCTGGGCGGCGGTGCAGATCGCGACCAGCGAGCTCGAGCAGGCGGTCTGCACCGCCACCGCCGGGCCGGTCAACCCGAGCCGGTAGGCCACCTGGGCGGGCAGGTAGTCCGCCGCCGCCCCCTGGACCAGCTGCTGCTCCAGGTCGTACGGCTCGGCCCCGGTGGCGGCCGGGTTGCCGAGCAGGTGGAACAGGAAGTACCGGTTGGCCGAGGAGCCGGCGAACACTCCGACCACGCCGTCGTAGGCCGCCGGGTCGCAGCCGGCGTCCTCCAGCGCCGCCCAGGCCTGCTCCAGGAACAGCCGCTGCTGCGGGTCCATCCGCTCGGCCTCGGCGGACGGCACGCCGAAGAACTCGGCGTCGAACTCGGCCACGCCCGGCAGGTGCCCTCCGGAACGCACGTGGGCCGGGTCGCCGATCAGCCGCTCGTCGACACCCAGATCGCGCAGTTCGTCGTCGGTGAAGTCGTGGACCGCGTCCACGCCGTCGAGCAGGTTGCGCCACAGGGACGGCACGTCCGGTGCTCCGGGGAACCGCCCGGCCATCCCGACCACGGCGATCTCGTCGCCGGTGTACCCGCCGGACATCAGGCGCGCACCGCCGCCAGCACGTCCTCGACGCCGCTCACCTTGATCATCGCGTCCGGCTCCAGCGGTTGGTAGTCCGCGCTGGTGTAGCACCCGGTGCCGTGCACCACGATGTCCCGCCCCTCGTCGATCAGGCCGCGGTCGACCGCGTTCAGCACGCCGGTCAGGGCCATCACCATCGACCACTCACGCAGCGTGCGGAAGTCGGCGGGCAGCGCGCACCCGGTGCCGGCGAGCAGATCGCGCAGGTGCGGGTAGCGCTGGACGCACTCGGCGAGCGACACCACGATGCCCTCGCCGCCGAAGCGGCCGATCAGCTCGTTCATCGCCGGGGAGGTCGCGGGGCGGTGAGTGTAGAACGTCGGGTCGAGGATCTCGTCGGGGTCGTAGGTGACCTGGGGGAAGTGCGGGTCCGCCGACTGCCGGTAGAGGCCGTCGGCGGGGTCGATCCGGTAGGCCGGCAGGTTGCCGCGGTCGAAGTCGCCGTGCCGCAGGTTGAGGACCATGTCCGGGGTGCCCATGTGCTGGACGAGCAGGCTGGCCGGACGGGTGTCCCGGCTCGCCTGCCCCGTGGCTTCGAGCACCTCCCGCCCCTTGTGGTAGCCGAGCAGGCCGAACGCGCTGGACACCGCGTGCGCGTGCAGCCGCGGCGCGCTGATCGGGTCCGCGTCGTGCTCGAAGAACGCCCGCACCGTGTCGGCGACCAGGTAGTTGCCCAGCTCCAGGGAGAACCACAGGTTGTGGCCCCGGGCCTGGAACTCCGCCGCGTACCGGTCGACGAACTCGCGCCCGATCGCCTTGACGTGCTCGGGCTCGGGGCCGGTGTAGAGCAGCATCGGGTTCAGCGCTCTGAGCGTGGGGTCGGTGGAGAGGCGGCTGGAGCGCAGCTTGGCCAGGCAGGACTGCGGGGCGAGGATCACCACGCGCAGCAACTCGGGGTCCACCAGCCCGGCCTCGATGGCCCGCAGCACCGCGTCCCGCAGCGCCACGCCCTTGTTCGCCGAGGTCGGCGAGAAGATCGACACCGGCTCGCCATACCGGCGGATGTACTCCACGGCCCGCGCCACGATGAGCAACGAGGCGAACGTCTTGGTGGTCCCGGTCCCCGGGTTCCCGGTCAGGTCCAGGAGGGACAGCCGGTGCGTGCCGTACATCCCCAGATGCCGCCACTCGGCGGTGGCCGCCGACAGGAACCGGCGCAGGTCGTCGTCCAGCTCGGGCAGCAGGAAGCCGGGAGAGAACGGGCCGCCGTCCCGGACCGGGTCGACGTCGCCGCCGCAGGCCGCGATCGCGGCGGGCAGCCGGTCGTAGAAGTCGATCAGCAGGTTCGCCGAGCGGACCGGGGTCACGGTCTCGGCTTCGACGGTGGGCACGGGGCTCGGCATTGTTTGCGTACCTCGTTCGTAGCGGGGTGGTTGGTTGCGCAGTCGGGTCCTGAGCTGGTCGAGACGGTGGGTGACCGCTTCGATGTCACTGATCGGGAAGCCCTCCGCCAGCTCCGGCACAAGCCGGCTCAGCTCCTCCTGGGCGGTCGGGCCGAAGCGGACCCGGCCGTCGTCCACCACGACCCCGTCCCGCAGCGCGGCACGCGAGTTGAACGCAACCGCCTCCGCCCGGCTCACGCCCGCGGGCAGCCGCAGCTCCAGCCGGGTGCCGGACAGGCGTACCGGGTAGCCGCCCGGCAGCCCGAGCACCCCCGGCAGGGTGGTGTCGGTCTCGGCCCCGGCGAGCAGGTCGCGAACGAGCTGTGCGGCGGCGTACCCGGTGACGTGGTTGAGTTCGGACCGGGTGGCGGCCCGCTGGGCGGCGAGCAGCTTTCCGACCTCGGCGACGGGCTGGCCGTCGTACCAGGCGAGCGCCTCTTCCTCGCCCTCCGACGGGGTATGCAGGTGAACGTGGTGGGCCAGCACACGCAGGCGGCGCTGGTCAGGGAGCCCAAGAGCCGCCTGGATGCTGGCGGCGATCAGCGCGCCGTTGCCGATGCCGCACAGCGCGGGCACTCCCGCCGCCGCCAGTACCTGGTTGGCCGCGTCGGGGAAGCAGGCGTTGATCAGCCACGCCTCTGGGTGCGTGGCCGCGAGCGCTCGGCCCACCCGCAGCGCGGGCTCGGCCTGGAACGGCAGGGTAAGGCCGAACCCCGCCCGCTGGACGAGCTCGGTCCACGCCGACGGGGCGTTCTGCCGCTCCCAGGGTGACTGGCTGGACGCGGCCACCAGCACGCCCGTGGGCGCCCCCACGCCGAGCGTGTCGGCCAGGGATCGATCGCAGGCCGGATCGACGGTCAGCGGCTGGAAGGTCACCGGTACGCCGGCCGCCGCGGCTCGGGCGGCGGCGACGTAGCAGACCTCCGCGGCCCTGCCGTGGTCGCGTCCTGCCACCAACACCCGGATGGGCTGAGTGCCGCAGACGGCCAGCGCGTAGCAGATGCTCCGAGCGAGCCCCCCGGTACCGATGACGGCGAGCGTCGGCTGGTCGGTCATGGGTGCCATGTGCCGCTACCGCCCCGCCCCAGGACGCGGCCGGTGCGCCGTGGAGAGCGTGTCCGCGGGCTCGGCGGCAGAGGAGCGATGGGCTGCGCCGGTCTGATGGATCTCCGACTTGGACATGGTGCAAGACAAGAAGAACTCCCCGAGCGAAAGCCGCTGTCCCCGGCCTCAGTCGCGCCTGACCGCCGCCGCGGAGGGTCTCACCACGGCGTTGGACTTAAATGCATGGCGGCATCACGAGAAGACGATGCGTGACGGCATGTTTCAGCACACTCTCTCGTTCGACCGTGAACGGTTGCCCGATTCTGTATAAACACGGACTCCTATGTCAATAAGGTCATAGGACCAAAACCGCAGAAAACGGCCATAGAGCTGGCCGGCTCGCTTTACTTACACAAACGATCACAGAAGGTAACCGCAAGGCCAGAAAGTCTTCAAATCCTACATGAATTACCCGAAATGCCTGGATTCGGCGCGGCACGCTTCGCTCGGCGCGCAGGTGCGTCCGCGTTTCCGACCGCGAGACCAGGCTGCCCGCCCCACCTTCCCGCCACCCTCGCGACGCAGGGCCGCCTCTACCCCAGGGGCTTGACGGTGGTGAATGGTCAGGGCTCGCGACTGCTCGGCGATTTCCCGTCCGCACGCGCCATGCCGCGAAACAGTCCGTCACAACCCGACAAATGAACGGGGACGACGTAGACGAAATGACAGAAGTAGCCAAGCCGAGATGCAGAATAGCATTTATCAAAAAACTCATGATCCGTGAGTCGCGAGTTCGAGCCCCACCCGCCCTAAATAGCGAACATGGCCCCTGACCTGCGTTTTTCAATGAGTCGAGATTGTGGAACGAGCGAAAGGAGCCGATGGCCGCCCTTGGGCCACGGACCGGGCACGCGATAGATCGTTTGGACCGCCTACGTCAGGTCGGGCCACAAAAACGATCAAGAGAAGACCGCAACCGAAGATCTCTCAGGCTTCCGCATCCGCCACATACCGACAGCCAAGGAAGGGTCCGCACCAATCCGGCCATCTCTGCCAGACGACGCTTGAGGTCGGTACCGCTCGGAGCCACCGCCATGGAGGCTCCCTTCGAACCGCACCCCTCCCCCGGGTTCACTGACCAGGGCATCATC
Source organism: Microtetraspora sp. NBRC 16547 (assembly GCF_030268965.1). Taxonomy (GTDB): domain Bacteria; phylum Actinomycetota; class Actinomycetes; order Streptosporangiales; family Streptosporangiaceae; genus Microtetraspora. Next base: position 71,637 of record NZ_BSSE01000017.1, read on the forward strand.
GGCGATCCCTTCTCCTACAATGCGCGCGGCTCCTGTGAGGGACTCCGGATCGAACCTGCGCCTCTCGGCTCCCGCGAGCCCTCCTCATCTCCGGCCAGAGGCGGATCGAGCCAACGTGATCTTGTCCGACATCTGTCGGAAATGCCGCGATCGAGACAGAACGGCCGTCCGAAGACATCCCGCACCTCCGCCCATAGCATCAGGCCTTCCGGGGCCTCTTTACGGTCCCTTCAACCCCCCTTGGGGCCGACTTTCGGTCCCACCCACCCTGATCGTTCGGGAAGGTTCGTCGATGTCTTTGCCGCGCCAGGTGATGGGCCTTGTGGCACCAACCGCGTTCCGTAGTCCGAGATCAGCACGCCGCGGCGCCGCGGCGCTGGGTCTCGCCGCCACCATGACCCTTGCCGGGGTCGCCGCGAACCCGGCCCCCGCCGGCGCGGCCGTCCCGGTCGGACCGGTCTTCAAGGACGGCATGGCCCAGCCGGTGTTCTCCTCGAACCGCAACGACTGGATCCGTGAGGAACTGTGGATCGAGACCTCGATCGACAGTGACGGCGACGGGCGGAACGACCGGGTGCACGCCGAGGTCACCCGGCTCCGGGAGACCGAGACGGCCGGCCTCAAGTCCCCCGTCGTGTACGAGGCCAGTCCCTACTACGCGGGCGGCAACGCGGTCGAGAACCACAACGTCGATCACGAGCTCCACCAGGCACTCCGCCCGGGCAAGGGCTGGATGAACCGCGGTGGTTCGGTGAAGGACCCGGCAACCGACGAGCGGCTGGCCGCCGCCGCCGAAGCCGACGCGGCCGGCGAAGCCGACGCCGCCGCCGCGGGCACCGGCCCGCAGCCCGTCATCAGCACCAGCCACGAGTCCAACTGGCTGCCTCGCGGTTTCGCGGTGGTCCATGCCGAGTCGCTGGGCAGCGGCAAGTCCGACGGCTGCCCGACCACCGGCGGGCGCAACGAGACCATCGGCGCGAAGTCCGTCGTCGACTGGCTGAACGGTCGTGCGAAGGCCTACGACGCCGCCGGCAGGGAAGTCCACGCGACGTGGACGACCGGCAAGGTCGGCATGATCGGCACCTCGTACAACGGCACCCTGCCCAACGCGGTCGCGAGCACCGGCGTCGATGGCCTCGAGGCCATCGTTCCCATCTCGGCGATCTCGAGCTGGTACGACTACTACCGCGCGAACGGCGCCGTGGTCGCCCCCGGCGGCTACCAGGGCGAGGACGCCGACGTGCTCGCGGAGTACGTCTACACCCGCGCGAACAAGCAGATCTGCCGAAACGTCATCGAGCAGCTCGCGAAGGAGCAGGACCGGGTCACCGGCGACTACACCGCCTTCTGGGACGAGCGCAACTACATGAACGACGTCGACAAGGTCCACGCCGCGGTGCTGGTCGCGCACGGACTCAACGACTGGAACGTCAAGACCAAGCACGCCGCGCAGTGGTACGAGGCGCTCAAGGCGCGCGGCGTGCCGCACAAGATCTATCTGCACCAGGGCGGGCACGGCGGCTCCCCCAGCGTCGACGTACTCAACCGCTGGTTCACCCGCTACCTGTGGGATTACGAGAACGGCGTGGAGAACGACCCGCGGGCGCTGATCCAGCGCGAGGACAGGACGCTGGTGGAATACCCCGAGTGGCCTGAACCGGCCGCGGCGGACGCCGAGCTCAACCTGGCGCCCGGCAGCGACGGAGCCGCCGGTGGCCTTACCGGCGACAAGACCCGCCTGGGCACGCCGGTGACCGAGACGATCGTCGACGACGCCTCGAAGCGGGCGCAGACCCTCGCCGACGCCGCGACGTCTCCCAACCGCCTGGCCTACAAGTCCGGGACGCTGATCGGTGCGGTCCGGTTCAGCGGCACGCCGAAGGTGTCGCTGCGGATGTCCTTCGGCCAGCCGGCCGCGAACGTGACGGCGCTGCTCGTCGACTACGACCAGAACGGCAAGGCGAAGATCATCACGCGGGGCTGGACGGATCCGCAGAACCGCAAGTCGATCTCGCGGACCGAGCCGGTCAAGCCGGGCAGCCCGTACCGGATCGACTTCGACATGCAGCCGCATGACTACGTGTTCGCGGCGGGACACCGCATCGGCATCGTGCTGCTGTCGAGCGACTACGAGTACACCATCCGGCCCACCCCGGGCGCGACGCTGCACCTCGACACGACGAAGAGCACGGTCATGCTGCCGCTCGTCGGCGGAGCGGCCGCGTTCACCGCGGCCAACGGCTGAGCCGGGACCGACCTACGGGGCGGGCCGCCAGTCGGCGGCCCGCCCTCAGCCGTACTTGTGGCACCCAGAGGAAGAGGAGCGCGACCGCGACCGCCGCCGGGCCCGCGGCCAGCAGCAGCTGACGGGCCGATCGCCCCCTCTCGATAGTCCTCGCCGAGGACGGCGTGCGGGGATAGTGCCCGGCGGCAGCGGAGCCATGACGTCCTCAGGTACCTGACTGCTGGAACGGTCGGGCCCGCGCCGAGCATCGGCGCGGGCCCTGTGGGTCAAACCGTCAGCACGACTCAGGACGTAGGGCGAAGTCGGTGTTCACCGTCTGCCCCTTGATGGTGACCTTCGTCGTCTGCGGTATCCATCCGTCCCGGGTCACGATCATCTGAACCGGGTTGGCGTTCGTCGGTCCCCAGATCGCGTACCGGCCGTCCGGGTCGGTCTTCAAGGTGAACGACCAGCCCTTCGCGCCGCTGACCTGCACCGTGGCCCCGCGCAAGGCCGCGCTCGCGCCCTTGCAGTCGACCCCGGTGACCACGCCGGCCAGCTTGCCCCAGTTGTTGGGCGGCTGCGCGTTCATCGTCACGTCGATCGGCGCCACCGCGTACGGCGTGTTGGACTTGACGCCCAACTGGGCGGTGTAGTTGCCCGGCTGGGCCACGCCCGCCTCCGACCTGGCGTCGAGGGTGACCGTCACTGTGACGCTCTCCCCGGGCTGCAGCGTGGCCGTGGTCGGCGACGCGGACAGCCACGGCACGTCGGTGACGGTGGCGCACTGGTCGAAGCCGGGCAGCATCTCGCTTTCCGGCGTCGGGGTGAACCCACCGGTCGATCCACCGATCTTCACGAACCCGCACGCCGCCCCTGCCCGGTAGCGGGAGAAGTTGGCGTTGGGCAGTGCCGACCAGGAGTTCGCCGCCGGGTCGTAGGCCCAGCCCTGGTTGGTGACCACGGTGGAGTTGTTGATGACACCGGTGGAGAGCAGCAGCAGCCCGTTGGCGGTGCCGGCGCCTGCGGCCCAGAAGTCGACCGGCAGGTCGGCCAGCTGGGTCCAGGTGTTGCTGCTCGGCGAGTAGGCGTAGGTGCTCTTCAGCGTCGTCGTCCCGTTACCGCCGGCGCAGTACACCGTGCCGTTGATCCCGCCGCATCCCTGCCAGGCCACCGGGACCGGGTACGGCGCGACCGTGGTGAACGTGTCGTTGGCCGGGTTGTACTTGACGACCGCATTGGACTTGGCGCAGTTGCCGTCCACGCAGCCGCCGACCAGGTAGATCTGGCCGTCGACCACGGCGAGCCCGGCCGCCGCCCGCGGCGCGGGGTTGACCGCGGCCCGGGTCTGCCAGGCGTTGGTCGCCGGATCGTAGACGTACACCTTGGTCGATGTGTTGCCGGCCGAGTCCCATCCGCCGAAGACGTACATCTTCCCGTCGACGAAGGTCGCCGCCGGCTTCTCCAGGGCCGCGGGAAGATCGGCGATCCTCGTCCAGGTGTTCGCCGCCGGGTCGTAGGCGTAGCCGTTGGCGAGGTTGGCGGTGGCGGAGGCGCCGCCGACCGAGTACACCTTGCCGTCGAACGCCGCCGCGGCGTTGTCCATCACCGCCACCGGGTAGTTGGCCGTGTTGATCCACGGCGGCGCGTACGGCGACGGCTCGAACGGGTCACCGGGCTGGCTGTCGCCCCGCCAGCCGGGCGAGACGCCGCCGCCCTTGACCATGTTGCGCTGGAGCGGCGCACCGCGCGGCCCGAGAATCTCAAATCCGCCGCGACGTTCCGACAGCTCCACCGTGGCCGGCGCGTTGCCGGTGTTTCTGATCGTCGTCTTCACGGTCTTGGTCTGGCCCAGCGGCTGGTCGCTGCTCACCTTCGGCGGGGTGATGGTCAGCCGGCCCGCCTTGAGGTTGAAGTCCGACCGGGTGGCCTGGTCCGCCGCCACGTTCACCGTGGAGGTGACGGAGCCGTAACCCGCACTCGCCGCGGTGAACGGGTGGTTCCCGGTCAGGGAGGAGAACATCCAGTAGAACCCGTCGCCGACCTTGCTGTCGTCGGGTGACGGCGCCGTGGTGGCCTGCTCGGCGGGCTTGTCGACGCTGGTCACGGTCGCACCGTTCAGCCCGTCGCGGGTGTTGCTGTCGAGCGCCCGCCCGACGACGAGACCCCCGGGGATCGGGTCGCAGGACCGGTTGACCAGGGAGACGTTGTCGATCTGCCACCACCAGGCGTAGGCGCCCCGGTAGTGGAAGCGGATCTTGACTTCGGACTTGCCACCGGCCTCCGGGATCGACAGCTCCTCCAGGACCGGCCCGCGCCGGCTGGCGGTGGTCCAGTTCGACACGGTCTTCCACGTGGTGCCGTTGTCGACGCTCACCTCGACGTTGCCGAATCCGTTGAGAGCGCGGTAGTCGCTGTTGAACCGCAACACCGGTGCCGATACGGCCGACAGGTCCAGGGCCGGGGTCACCAGATCGGTGTCGATGGTCGTACCCGATCCGGCCGCGTCACTGTCCGCGATCACGTACTTGCCGGTGCCGCCCGTGAGGTTGCCCCGGTTCTTCGGGTCGTTGAACACCCAGCCGCCGCTGGTGGTGCGGTTCACCACGCTCCAGCCCTCGGGAGCCGTCCCGGACTCGAACTGCTCCGTGAACAGCGGGCTGCCGTAGTTGATCGTGTATCCGGCGGCGAGGCAGGTGTTCTCCACGGCGAGGCTGAAGTCCTTCGACTGGTCGCCGTCCTCGACGCGGAGCTCCGCCGTGGCCTGCTGGTACGACGGGTACATCGCCTTGACGGTCAGGGCGTACTCGCCGCTCGGCAGGTCGATGCTGTACGCGCCGGTGGCCGGGTCGGTGAACAGCGGCTCGCCAGGCCGGCCGGCCACGTCGATCCGCGCGTACAGCGGCCAGCCGTGTCCGGATCCGTCCTTCACCACACCGGAGACACGGTGCTTGGCCACGACTTCGAGGGTGAAGTCGGACGTCACCGCGCCCCCGTCCCCAACGGTCACCTTCGCGGTCTTCGTCGCGTACCCGAAGGCGGAGACGGTCAGCTCGTGCTCGCCGGCCGGCAGGGTCAGCTTGTACGCGCCCTGCGCGTCGGTGGTGGTGCCGCCGCTGCCCACCCGCACGGCGGCGCCGGCGATCGGGCCGCCCGCCGAGGAGGTGACCTTGCCGGTCACCTCGCCGCGCGGACCGGCCACGCAGTTCGGGAACTTCATCGAGCCGATGCGGGTCTGCCAGTTGGCGGAGCTCGTCGTGGTCAGGTACTCGGACGTGAACCAGAACGTGCAGCCGTCTGTCGGGTCCACCGACATCGAGGTGTAGTCACCCCAGCGGGACGCGGAGTGGGTCTGCGCCCCGGTCCCCGCGATCAGCGTCCGCTCGCTCTGGCCGAGCTGGCCCAACGGATCCCCGGCGAGGCGGCCCGCCATCCGGATCGAAGGGTAGCTCGTGGTTCCGGAGGCCGAGTACCCGAACGCGATGTTGCCGGAGACATCCATCGCCCCACTGGCCATCCAGCGGTGCTCGGCGTCCGGCGCGTAGGTGCCCTGCTGGTGGATGGTCCAGTTCGTGGGGCTCGTGCTCCGCACCTCGTACCAGCGCACGCCCGCGTGGTCGTTGCCGTCGGCGTCCACGGTGTGGTTCAGCACGATCGAGGCGTGGTCGCCGAAGTTACGGTACGCGGCACGGTACATCAGCCGGTCGGCGATCGCGTCCAGCTTGGTCGTGGTGCCCTGCTGCGGGACGCAGCCGCGCGCGTAGTTGCACATGTTGGAGTCGAACGGGGCGGTCTCCATGTATCGGCTCGGCGCCAGGTTGTTGCCGAAGGTGGAGTTCGCCGGGTTGGCCCAGTCGACCTTGAAGTCCCACATCAGCAACCGGTCGGTGGGTGAGACGCCCCACGCGTCGTCGTCGAACATCACGAACGGGTTCGGCGCCCCGGCCGGCGGAGCGAGGCCCTCCGCGTCGGAGGGCAGCAGGCCTCCGTAGTCCGGCCCGAGGTGGAAGTACACCATCCGGGCCGGCTGACCGGCGAGCATCTTCTCCCGCTCGAACGCCACCGCACCCGCGCCGACGAACGACGGGGCGAACTCGTTGGTGGTCATGTAGTAGGCGTCCGGCCAGATCCCGTACTTCGGATAGTCGTTCATCCGGGTCTGGTGGTAGAGGAAGTCGTACCGGTAGTACGCCCCCGTCGGGTCCGGGGTCTGCGAGATCGCCATGCACTGGTGGTTGCCGGCGGATCCGCCGGGCAGCGCGAACTGGGTGATCATCCACCGGTCGGCGGCCTCGTCGTAGAGGACCACCGGGTCACCGTCGTTCCTGGTCTCGCAGGGCCCGCCGAAGCCGGAGAACACCGCGTTGCCGGGCAGCGGGCCGAGCATCAGGTTGCCGCGCTTGTCGTAGACCGCGTACGAGAGGTTCACCATCTGCACGTAGTGGTTGGGGCCCACGTCGCCGTTGATGTCCGGGGGCAGCACCCCGTCGACGTTGCCGATGCCCTCGAAGTTCACGCCGAACTCGGGCACCTGGGTCGCGGTGAATCCTCGTTGCACCACGTCGCTGCCGGTCTTGGCGCTCGCCACCGCCGCCTCGCGGGGCAGCTGCCGATTGATCGGCTCCTCGACCTTGGACCCGCGGTCACGGGTGGCTTTCGGATGGAGATCGCGCATCTTGCGGGAGAGGTCGTGCTTGACGGCTTCGCGGATCTCCGCCTTGGAGTTCTTCGCGGCTGGGGCGGGTTCCGGCGCCGCCGCGGACTGGGCGGCGGCCGGTAAGCCGCCGAAGAGCAGCAGTGTGGTGACGGCGGCCACTACTGCTCTCGCTCGTAGTCGTCGTACCTGTCGCATCTGGGGGGCTCCTTGCTGGCGGCGGACGAGGGGTGTGTCGCCGCCGGAAGACGCAGGTGGACTGCCGGCCCGGCGGACACGGGGTGTCGGCCCGCCGGAGGAGAAGGAGGGGGTGACGGAGTAGGCACACGCCGCGGGGTTGACGGCGTCCGATCATCATCAGCCGCTGCCGGTCTTTTCTCGAGACCAAAATGTGGGCGATAGCGGGGCAGAATCGGCTCAAAGCAGTCCGTATCGATCTGACATCCATCCGTCACAGGTGCAAGTCTGGATATTGACTGTGTGTGGCGCCGTTGTTTTCCTTAGCCCATGAGCGTTAACCCGGCGGGTGATATCGACGAACAGCCGGTCATCTTCTGTGTGACATCCAGCCCCAGCAAGCGCGCCCGGATCGCCCGGTTGATGGGCGGCACCGGCACTTTGTTGATGTTTTCCGACCTGAACTCGGTCCGCAAGATCCTTTTGTGCGAGACGGAGGAGATCTCCTCCTCCCTCCCGACGGCGGAGATGGTGGCCCTGGGCCGTCTGGTCATCGACGCCGATCGGCAAGAGGTCAGCTGGGCCGGCAGGGTCCTTCCCCTCACCCGCATCGAACGGGAGGTGCTCACCGCACTCGCCAGTCCGCCCCTGCGGGTCTGGACCTACCGCCAGCTGTACGAACGGGCCTGGGGAGCCGACTATCTGGACGACGCGTCCGCGGTCCGATCGACCGTCAAGCGGTTGCGCGCCAAACTCCGCGACGCGGACGCGACCGTCTGCGTGGAGTCGATGAGAGGAGTGGGGTTCTCCCTGGTCGATACCGGACGGTAAACCCTGCCAGGGGTGCGGAAATCGCGATCCGTGCACTGAGCTGGGGTTATTCGGCGGCTTTCCAGCGCATCACCGGTATTCGCCGATCGGCGCTACTTCATCCGGGGCGCCAACGAGGGAGCCGAGAAGGGCTGACCGTACCGGCCGGTCAGCCCGGGTCCAAGTCCGGGGGTCGTCACTCGGACCTCCGCCGGCCGGCAGGTGGCTGGTGGGCCGCCAGGTAACGAGCCACCTCGGGGTCGGCGGGCCGTACCTCAACGGGGACGGACCCGTTGCGCAGCGACTCCGTCGCCGCGAGCCCGGCCGCCACGGCGTCGCGCGCGGCGAGCGGTGAGGTCGTGGTGGCGACACCCCTGGCCACGAACCTGAGGAACTCGTCCACGGCGAGCCGGTCGGCGTCGTCGTGCCCGTCGCGGTCGCCTTCGATCCGATAGACGTCGTCGCCGTCCGGGTCGTAGTCGCCGCGCCGGTCCCAGATCCGGATCAGCCCGCCGTCGCCGTCGCCGAAGTTCTCCATCCGGCCCCGGTCGCCGATGACGGTGTAGTTGCGCCAGTAGTCCGGGGTGAAGTGGCACTGCTGGTAGCTGGCGAGGACACCGTTGTCGAGCTGCATGAGCATCATCGAGAGGTCCTCGACGTCGATCACCGGGTTGAGGTCGCGCTGGCTCCTCGGCGGCCAGTTGCCCGGGTCCAGCCAGTCCTCCATCAGCCGGTCGCTGTTGTCCCGCCGGGCGGTGACCCCGCCGTAGATCTTCAGCGCGCCCATCGCCGTGACCCGGATGGACGTCCCGCCGGACAGGTAGTGGATGACGTCGATGTCGTGGGCACCCTTCTGCAGCAGCAGGCCGGTGCTGTGGCGGCGATCGGCGTGCCAGTCCTTGAAGTAGAAGTCGCCTCCGTGGCCGACGAAGTGCCGGCACCAGACCGCCTGCACCTCGCCGATGCGCCCGTCGTCGATGAGCTCGCGCATCTGGCGGACGACCGCCATGTGGCGCATGTTGTGGCCCACGTAGAGCTTCGTCCCGGTGCGCAAGGCCGCGGCGAGGATCGCGTCCGCGTCGTCGAGGGTGATCGCCAGCGGCTTCTCCAGGTATACCGCCACACCCGCCTCCAGCGCGTCCACGGTGATGGCCGCGTGCGTACTGTCCGGCGAGGTGACGAAGACCGCGTCGAGGGACGGCCGCGAGGCGAGCAGTTCGGTGTGGGTGGCATAGGTCTGCACCGCCTTGCCGAAGAGCTCGCGCGCCCGTCCCCTGCCCGCCTCCGTGGGGTCGGCCGCGGCCACGACCGCCGCGTCGACCTCGCTGCGGCCCGTCCAGGTGGCGAGCACCGCGCGGACACCCACTCCGATCACTCCGATGCGCATCGTTCGTACATCCCGTCCTGGTGTGTGGACGGACCACGCCGCTCGGGCAGCGGAGGGTCCGGGTCGATGGTCGTCTCGACGGCGTCGCTCGCCGTCCGCTTCGGCCGTTCGGGTACCGCTGGTCCCGGCCCTGTCACAGGCCGGGACCAGCGGGCCGGGACCAGCGGGCCGGGATCAGCGGCAGGCGACGCGGTAGGCGTCGAGATCGAGGTTCTTCCTCAGGGAGTTGAAGTTCTGCGCGTTGGACTTGGCGCAGAACTTCGAGGTGGACAGGGTGTACTCGACGGTGAAGACGGCCTTCCCCGCATTGACGAACTGGTCGTAGCCATAGCCACCGTTCTGCGCCGTGGTGCACTCGCTGTACTGCCAGCACTGCTCGTTCAGCGCCCAGTCGAAGTACGGCAACAGCGCTGGGATCTGCTCGATGTCGTTCTTCAGGCCGACCGACAGCCCGCGGGTGTGAGCTTCGTTGGCCAGCCAGGCGTTGTAGGCGAGTTGGTCGGCGGCGGTGAGCGGGAAGCCCGACACGTTGGCGTAGCCGTCGACGTTGTCGAACTCGACGGCGTCGAAGCCCTTGGACCTGCACATGTCCATCCGGGCCCGCATGATCGTGCCGAGCGTGCCACCGTACTGGCGGATGTCGAGCCAGCGTTCGCCCGCCCAGCCGTCCAGTGGCTTGCCCAGCACGGAGGCGGGGAAGCTCGCGGCGTCGGGACGCCAGTCCTCAAAGGAGCCGGCGCTGATGTAGCAGACCACCTTGCGCCCGGTCCTGGTCGCGTGCAACCGCTGCACCGTCGCCGCCGAGGCGTTGAAGCCGTCGATGTCGTACATCGTGACGTCGAGGAACGGTTCGCCGGGCACCGAGGACAGCTGCCATTGCCAGCTCGTGTTCAATGCCGGGTGCCAGCAGCCCGGGCAGGCGACGGGGGCGGGCAGAGCCGAGGCGGCCTGGGCTGGCTGTACCCCGGCGAGTGCCCAGCAGGCGATGAGCGCCGCCACCAGATATCGACAGATTCGCATGTTCATCCTTCGCATGAAGATCGATGAAGGGGCGCCTCCGCGCTGTTCCTCACTCTCCACGTCGCCCGCCCCGGCGGTGTCGCTGCGACGCGGAGTGGCGTGCCCGTGCGGAATACGCCCGGGTCCGCCAGCACCTGGCTGATGGCCTCCTCTCAGTTCCGGCGATCGGTCCCGGTTAGTCTTGGGCGATCGGTCCTGGGTCAGTTCTGCGCGGTCAGTTCTGCGCGAACAAGGCGTTGACCTGCTGATTCGCCGCGATCAGGGCGGTCCGCGCGTCCTTCTGGCCGAGCCAGACCTCTTCCAGCGCGGTCGTCACAATCTGGTTGATTTCGTCGCCGTGGTCGCTGACCGGCAGCACGAAGGTCCCTTCTCGCGCCTTCGCCTCGTCCACGAACAGCCCGACATCCCGCCCGGCCTTCTTGTGCGCGTCGAGCGCGCGATCGGTCGAGGACGCGATGGCGGGGAAGACCACGGCGTTGTCGGCGACGATGTCCTGGCACGCGGTGGACCCGAGGAACTTCACCCACTTCCAGGCGGCGTCCTTGTGCTCGGTCCCGGAGTAGATGACGTCGGCGAGCCCGTTGAACGCGGACTTGCGGCCCTGGGGGCCGGTCGGCAGCGGCGCGAAGGCGAACTTCTGCTCGGTGGACTCCAGGTACGCCTTGATCATCCAGGAGCCGGTGATGCTGAGCGCGGCCTTGCCCGAGTTCAGGACCGCGTCCGTACCGAGCGAACTGGTCTTGTCATACGGCGCGGCGTACCCCTTGTCGATCAGCACCTTGAACCAGGTGACGGTCTCGGCCAGCTTGGGGTTGTCGTAGAAGTACCGGGTGCCGAACGGGTTCTTGTAGATGTAGGAGAAGCCGTTGGAGACCGCCAGGTTCCCCCAACTGTTCTGGCCCTGCGAGCCGTCGTTCAGCTCGGGGACGATGCCGCGCACGGCCACCTTGGACTTGTCGAAGCCGGCCTCGTCTCCTCGCCTGCCGGCGGTGTCCACGGTGAGCCTGGCGATGGCCTTCTCGAAGGTGCCGCCGTCGGCGGGGTTCCAGGTCAGGTCGGTCAGGTCGACGCCCGCCTTCTTCGCGAGGTCGACGTTGTAGACGATCGCCATGGTGTCCCAGTCCTTGGGCAGGCCGTAGCGCTTGCCGTCCTTGACCCACAGTTCGGCGAGGCCGGGCCTGTACTGGGCGAGATCGACCTTGTCGGCGTCCACCATGGGCTGGATGTCGAGCAACTGACCGTTCTTGACGAACTGCGGGTAATAGGAGGCCTGCATGGTGATCACGTCGGGCGCGTCGCCGGAGACCATCTGGGTGGTGAGGTTCTGCCAGTACTGGTCCCACGCGTTCTGCGTGATCTGGATCCTGATGCCCGGGTTGGCCTTCTGGAAGGCGTCGGCGCACTGTTGGTAGGCGGTCTGCTGCACGTCGTCCCAGAGCGCGTACGTCAAGGTGGTCGTGCCGTCGCCGGCCGGGCCACCACCGCATGCCGCGGCCAGGAGCACCAGTGCGATGCCCGCTCTTTTCATCGTCTATCCCTTCATGCCGGAGAACTGGATGGAGTCCACGAGGCGGCGGCCGAAGAAGACCAGCAACAGCAGGACCGGGATCACCGACAGAGCCGAGCCGGCCATCAGGCCGGTCCAGTCGGGAGCGGTGTTGGGCGACTGCTTGAGGAAGATGCCGAGCGCCGCGGTGAGCACCCGGGTCTGCTCTCCCGGAGCCACCAGCAGCGGCCACAGGTAGTCGTTCCACGTCCAGACCGCGGTGGTCAGGGCCAGGGTGAGGAGCGGTCCCTTGGTCATGGGCATCACCACGCGCCAGAAGACCGTCCACTTGCCCGCGCCGTCGATGTACGCCGCCTGCTCGACGTCACGTGGGATGCCGAGGAAGAACTGGCGCAGGAAGAAGACCGCGAACGGGGTCATGAGCAGGCTGGGCGCGACCAGCCCCTGGTACGTGTTGAGCCAGCCGAGCTCCTTGACCAGCACGAAGCTGGGCAGCAACGTGAAGATCGGCGGCACCATCAGCGCGGCGACGAACAATCCGAACAGCGCGTCCCTGCCACGGAACCTGAGCCGGGCGAACGCGTAACCGGCCATCGCGCACGCCAGCGTCTGCACGACAGTGATCACTCCCGTGTAGACGACCGAGTTGCGCAAGTAGAGGAAGAAGTCGAGGTTCGCCCCCGATCCCCCCGCCGCCCTGGTCTCCTCCCGGCTGGCCAGGCCGAGGACGCGCTGGAAGTTGAACAGCGTCGGATGCCTGGGCAGCAGCCCCGCACTGTCCGTGGCCAGCTCGCGGCCCGGCGTGATCGCCGTACGGAGCATCCAGTAGAGGGGGAAGAGGGAGATCAGGATGGCCGTGATCAGGCAGGCCCAGGCCAGCGGGCGGCCGAGTCTTCTCATGCGAGATCCGAGGTTGAGGCGCGCAGCAGGCGCATCTGGACGAAGGTGAGGACGCCGAGGATGAGCACCAGGCTCAGGGCCAGCGCGGACGCGTAGCCCATCTTGAAGTGGGTGAACGCCTGCTCGTAGATGTAGAAGTAGACGACCCGGGTGGCGTTGACCGGTCCGCCCTTGGTCGTGACGGCGACGGTGTCGAACAGCTGGAAGGAACCGATCAACGACACCACCAGCACGAACGCCAGGATGGGCCGCATCAGCGGCAGCGTGACGCGGAAGAGCGTGCGCACCTCGCCCGAGCCGTCGATCGCCGCGGCCTCGTAGACCTGCGGCGGCACGAGCAGCATCCCCGCATACAGCAGCAGCGCCGTGTACCCGGTGGAGCTCCACGAGTTGATCAGCGCGACGCTCGGCATCGCCAGCCCGGGCGAGGTCAGGAAGCCCTGATTGTCGAGACCGAGCGAAACCAGCAGGTGGTTGAAGAAGCCGAGATTGGCGTCCAGCAGCCACATCCACAGCAGGCCGACGGTCACGTTGGGCACCAGCCAGGGCACGACCAGGAGCGAGCGGACCAGCAGTGAGCGGGTCAGGCGGTGCAGCAGCGCGGCGAGGCCGAACCCCAGGAGCATCTGCGTACCGATGGTGAGGATCACGTAGTAGGCGGTGACCTTGAGGGAGTTCCAGAACAGCGGGTCCCGGACGAGCGCGGCATAGTTGTCCAGCCCGACGAACTCCGGCTCCGACAGGAGGTTCCAGTCGGTCACCGAGTACCAGGCGCCGCGCACGGCCGGATAGAGGTAGAAGACCCCGAACCCGACGAGCGCGGGGGCCAGGAAGGCCAGCGCCACCCTGCCGTCGCCGCGTCTCCCCGGCATGGTGCGGGTCGGAGTCACAGGTTTAACGAGCGTCATCGTCATCGGCTGGTCCGGATGGTTCGGGGGATGTTGCAGCCCATCATGTCGACTTACGAAAACTTGTCAATACCTTCGATCCGGACGGGCATTTCGCAATTTATTCGACTAAATAAGGCCGCCGATCGCAAGAGTTGACAAGATATCGAAGGTGCTGCGACCGTTCCTGGCCATGGCCACATCAGACTTCGACCTGCTCGTCGTCGGCGACGCCAACCCAGATGTGATCATTTCCGGGACACCCAGGACCCCCGCCTTCGGCCAGCGCGAGCAGCTCGTCGAGACCGGAGAGCTGGTGCTGGGCGGCTCGGGGGCGATCACGGCATGCGGGGCCGCCCGGCTGGGCCTGCGCACCGCGTTCGTCGGCCGGGTGGGGGACGACGACGCGGGGGCTGTCACTCTCGACGCGCTCACCCGTCGTGGCGTGGACGTCTCCGCCTGTGTCGTGGACCGCGCCGCCGCCACCGCGCTGACCGTCGTGCTCGTCGACGGCTCCGACCGGGCGATCCTGACCGCGCCCGGCTGCCTGGACCGGCTCGACGCCGCGGACGTGCCGGCGGAGCTCCTCGCGCGCGCCGCGCACGTCCACGCCTCGTCCTACTTCCTGCAGCCCCGCCTGGCCGCCGGCCTTCCCGACTTGTTCCGTGCGGCGCGGGCGGGCGGGGCGACCACGTCGCTTGACACCAACGACGACCCGTCAGGCCGCTGGCAGGGGCTCGACAAGGTCCTCGAACTGACCGACATCCTGCTTCCCAACGATCGCGAGGCGCTCGCCCTCGCCGGCCGTACCGACGGTGACCTGGACCGCGCGGTCCGGGACCTCGCGGAACGCGGCCTGACGCCCGTGATCAAGCGCGGCGCGGACGGCGCGCTGGCCTTCGCGGACGGCGAGCCGATCCGCGTGCCCGCGCTACCGGCGCGGGTGGTCGACACCGTCGGCGCGGGCGACAGCTTCAACGCGGGCCTGCTGGCCGGTCACCTGCGGGGCCTGCCCCTGCGCCGCAGCCTGGCCCTCGCCGTGGCGTGCGGCACCCTCTCCACCCGAGCCGCGGGGGGAACTGCGGCGCAGCCAACCTGGGAGGAAGTCACCCGATGAGAAACCCCAAGATCGTTTTCATCGGCGCGGGAAGCGTCGTGTTCACCCAGGGCCTGCTCGCCGACCTACTCGCCTATCCCGAACTACGGGAGATCCGCGTCGCGCTCCACGACATCGACGCCGAGCGGCTGGAGGTCGCCGAGGCTGTCGCCCACCGGATCGCGGCCGCGCGAGACGCGCGCCCCGAGATCACCGCGAGTCTTGACCGCCGCGCCGCCCTGGACGGCGCCGACTTCGTGATCAACATCATCCAGGTCGGGGGGCATGAGGCCACCGTCACCGACTTCGAGATCCCCGCCCGTTACGGCCTGCGCCAGACGATCGCCGACACCATCGGCGTCGGCGGTGTCTTCCGCGCCCTGCGCACCTTCCCCATGCTCGACGCGCTGGCCGCCGACATGGCCGCGGTGTGCCCGGACGCGTGGCTGCTCAACTACACCAACCCGATGGCGATGAACATCTGGTACCTCACCGGAAAGGTGCGCAACGTCGTCGGCCTGTGCCACTCGGTCTACTGGACCATGCGCGGCCTGGCCGACCTGGTGGCGGTGCCGTACGACGAGATCTCCTACCTGGCGGCCGGGGTCAACCACCAGGCGTGGGTGCTCCGCTTCGAGCGCGACGGCGAGAACCTGTACGACCGGCTCGACGCGCGGGTGACCGCCGACCCCGAGCTGCGCCGCAGGGTGCGGATGGAGATGTACCGGCGCCTGGGCCACTATCCGACCGAGACCAGCGAGCACTCGGCCGAGTATCTCCCCTGGCTGCTGCGCCATGACGCCGAGATCGACCGGCTGCGCATCCCCATCGGGGAGTACGTGCGCGTCAGCGCGGAGAACGCCCGCGAATACGCGCGCACCCGCGACGCCGTACGGCACGGCACGGAGATCGCGATCGCGGGCACCGACGAGTACGCGCCGCAGATCATCCACAGCATGGTGACCGGCACCCCGCGCGTGGTCTACGGCAACGTGGCCAACGACGGCCTGATCGCGAACCTGCCTCCCGGATGCGTGGTCGAAGTGCCCTGCGCGGTCGACTCCACCGGCGTCCGGCCGACCCGCGTCGGCGCGCTGCCACCGCAGTGCGCGGCGCTGAACCGGGCCTACGTCAACGTCAACGAGCTCACCGTGCGCGCCGCGCGGGAGGGCAGGCCCGAACATGTACGACACGCGATGATGGTGGACCCCAACACGTCGGCCACGCTCTCGCTCGACGAGATCTGGCGACTGTGCGACGACCTGACCCGCGCCCACGCGGCGCTGCTCCCCGAGCCGCTGCGTGCGACGCTGGTCAGCTAGCGATCTCCACCCTCAGGCCCCGGTCCCGCAGGACGGCCACCAGACCCGGGTCGGCCGACTCCCCGGTGATGAGGAGATCGATCTCCGACAGCGCGCAGATCGGCGCCATCTCGATCACGCCGAGCTTGGAGGAGTCGGCGACCACGATTCTGCGGGTGGCGGCGCGTAGCATGCGCTGTTTCATCTCGGCGTCGGGCAGGTTGACATTGGTGATCCCACTGTCGGGGTGCACTCCGCCGCAACCGAGGAAGACCGTGTTGGCGCGGATGCCGTCGAGGATCCTCCCACCGAGCGGGTCCACGAGGGAATGTTGCTGGCGGCGGAGGCTGCCCCCGGTCACCACGACGGCGAACCGGGGCAGCGCCGGTTCCAGCTCCAGTGCGGTGCGCAGACCGTTGGTGAAAACGGTGACCTCGGTGAGGTCGGCGCGAGCCACCAGCTCCCTGGCCACGTGGGCCGTGGTGGTGCCCGCGCCCATCATCACGCTCTCCCCTGAGCTCACCAGCCGCGCGGCCACCTTGGCGATGAGCGCCTTCTCCACCGCGGCCGCGCCCAGCGACAGCTCGAACGACGGCTCGGTCCGCGGCGGCGGGGCCGCCGCCACCGCGCCGCCCCGCACCCTCCGGACCTTCCCCTGCTCCTCCAGGGCGTCCAGGTCGGCGCGGACGGTCACGCTGGAGACGCCGAACGCCTCGGCGAGCTCCGCGACCCGGGCGAACTCCTGGTCCATGAGCATGCCGAGCATCCGCTCCCGCCGCACCTCGGTCGGCATGGACTCGATCATGACCGGGAACCCGCGGGACGGACGGACTCGGGGAGGAGATCGCCGTGCGCCTCGATCAACTCGTCGCAGAGCGCCTCGATGGTCGGCAGCGGCAGCGTCGCCGCGGTGTTCGGGTCGAGCATCGCCGCATGGTAGACGTGCCTCCGGTCGCCGTCGAGCACCGCCCGTACGGTCAGCTCGACGACATTGAGGAAGGTGCGGTTGAGCGCCACCAGCTGGATGGGCAGTTCGCCCACCGCCCGGGGGTGGATGCCCGCCGCGTCCACCAGGGCGGGCACCTCCACGCAGCAGCCTTCGGGGAGGTTACCGATCAGGCCGCGGTTGCGGACGTTGACGTAGACCTCCTTCTCCTGGCCCGTCAGCATGGCCAGGATCGCGGCCGCCGCGGGCTCCTGATGCTGCCACCGGATGAGCAGCGGCCTTCCGGCCGACAGCGCGCGCCGCGTCTCCTCGTAGAGGTGCATGCTCTTCCCGACCCGGCGCAGGTACTCCTCCACCGGCACGCCGAGCCGCGAGGTCTCCCCCTCGTGCCGCATGAACCACGGGACGTATTCGGCGGCGTGCTCGCTCGACTGCGTCGGGAAGTAGCCGAAACGGCGATACATCTCCACCCGCACGTGCGCGCCCAACTCGGGGTCGGCCTCCAGCGCCGCGTCGAGCTCCGGGTACAGGGAGCGGCCCGCTGCCTCGAACCGCAGGACGAAGGACTGGTGGTTGAGGCCGGCGCTGAGGAACGACACCTCGTCCAGGCCACGGCCGACCAGGTCCGCGAGGTACGCGTGCGTGTCGCAGACGGCGTGGCAGACTCCGGCGAACCGCTCGAACCCGGTGGCCTCCTGCACCGCCCAGCCGGTCATCGCCATCGGGTCGCTGCAGCTCAGCAGCCACGCGTCCGGGCACAGCTCGGCCATCTCCCGGCCCAGTTCCACGAAGACGGGGATGGTGCGCAGTCCACGGAAGATGCCGCCGATGCCGATCGTGTCGCCGATCGTCTGCCGTAGGCCGTACCTGTGCGGGATCTCAAAGTCCCGCAGAGTCGCCTCGAACCCGCCCACGTCGAAGTAGCCGACCACGAAATCCGCGCCGTCGAGAGCCTGGCGCCGGTCCTGGCGGGTGCCGATCACCGCGGCCGCGCCCGCTTCCGCGTCGAGCGAGCGGACGAGCGCCTCGGCCGTGGCGAGACGGCCGGGATCCTCGTCGTGCAGCACGATCTCGAGCGCACCCCGCAGTGAAGGGGCGAGAAAGAGATCGGAGACGACCCGGCGCATCAGATCGACGTGCCCGGCACCGATGAAAACGATCCGCGCCATCCCACCTCCCGCCCGTTCCGTGCGCGAAGAGTATTTCACCCCGAGAATCCTGGACGGACTCGTCACCTATGAGCTCATGGCCGGATTCTGGCCGACCGCCGACGCCGACCCGTCGAGCACCGGGCCCACGGCGGAGTTCGCCGGCATCTGGCGGGACATGCCCAAGATCGTGTTCTCCCGGACCCTGGAGCGCGCCGAATGGAACACCACCGTCGTGCGGGACGTCATCGTCGATGAGATCCTGGAGCTCAAGGCGAAGCCGGGCGGAGATCTGGTGCTCGGCGGTGCCGATCTCGCCGCGACTTTCATGCGACACGACCTGATCGACGACCCAACCGCTATGCGGCCCCTGCCGGGGTGCTTCGCATTGGCGCCGGCCGCTCCGCTCCACGGCCGAAACACCACAAGGCCCCCGCCCCCTCAGCGGCGCATGAGGGAACGGGGGCCAGAGAGCCGCCGCCCGATTGGAATGGGGAAGCCGGACGACGGCACGGACGCGCAACCACACCCCCTGATCCTCGGGGGCCGCCCCACGTCACGGGTCCGCCTGAGCGCACGGGTCAGAGAGCGGGCCAAGAAAACGGGCACGCCCCGGTGAGCTGGTCCCACAGGTCGATGGACTGGGCGAGCGGGGAACGCACGTCCTCGTCGAGGACACCCCGAAGCAGGCTCACGTACAGGGCGACACCCGGGATGGCCGTTGACGCCTGAGTGACCGCCGCGCCGTTGACCGACGTCAGTGCACGGCCGCCGTGAGGAGCGGCGAGGGAGGGCTCACCCTGGTCCGCACGTGATCCCTCCCCGGCATGCCTTCCCCGGCAGAGCTTCCGAGTCAGGGCCCACCGCCCAGCGTGGGTGATGAAGCGCAGCAGCGGGATCTCGATCGCCGCGGCCGCGAAGATCTCACTCGGCCAAGCCGGAAAGGCCGTCCACGCCGGCGACCGGAAGCGGGTGTTGTCGGCTCCGCCGGGGCGACCTACCCTTGAGTGAGGCACCTCGTTAGGTGAGGCGTCTGTCCGGATACAGGCCACTGACCCCACGACGTCGAGAGACGCCCAGGGTCAGGACACCTCTCCCCGGCCTAAGGGGTGAGGCCAGGTGGCTTCCCGCGGATGACCCGCGGGCATACGCCGGGCAGTGCCGAAGCTCTTACGAGATGTGGGGTGCGTCGCCTGCCACCGGGCGGGCTCTGTCGTGGACGCAGCCTCGGAGGCAGCACCGCGACGTCGCGGTGCCCTGCCGGACGGAGGTGAGGACGTGTCCGAACGCAACTGGGGCCGAAGTCGGCTCATTCGCGTGTCCTCATCCGCCTCCGGCACGCGGTAGCCGCCCATCCGCGCCCCTCCCCTGAACCGTCACGTAGTCCGATCACCTCGTGAAGGCAAGGAGGTGAGCGACCATGCACGCTCTGACCATCACCGACTTCGTACTCCGCCTGGCCTCCGGAGTGGGCTGCGGCGCCCTGATCGGGCTTGAGAGGCAATGGCGCGCCCGGATGGCCGGCCTGCGCACGAACGCGCTCGTCGCCACCGGCGCCACCCTGTTCGTCCTCTACTCCGACGCCGTAGGCGGCGGCGGGAGCCCCACCCGCGTGGCCTCCTACGTCGTGTCCGGAATCGGCTTCCTCGGCGCCGGGGTGATCCTCCGGGACGGATTCAACATCCGCGGGCTCAACACCGCCGCCACCCTGTGGTGCTCGGCGGCCGTCGGGGTCCTGGCCGCCTCCGGGTACTTCGCCTTCACCGGGATCGCCACCGCCACGGTCCTGGCCGTCCACCTTCTCGGCCGTCCGCTCGGGCGGCTCATCGACCACGACACTCCGATCGCGGATGAGGACCTTCGCCCCTACCTGCTGCACCTGATCTGCCGGACCAGGTCCGAGCGGCACATCCGCGCCCTCCTCGTCCAGTACACGAGCGGCGGCGAGGTGATCCTCCGCGGCATCAACGCGACGCGCGCCGACCAGAGCGGCGACACCCACCTCACCGCTCACATCCTTCTGGACGGGGACGCCGCGACGCATCTGGAGCACCTGATCGGCAGACTGTCGCTGGAGCCCGGCATCCACGCCGTCGAGTGGCACACCGCCGACGACCACGCCGCGAATCTGCCCGGCTCCGTCGTCCCCGCAGTGGTGGGCGGCTCTCGATGACGTCCCTTCGACACGCCCCCGGCCGACGTCCCGCAGGACTCTCGCGGTCCTGCGGGAGTCCGTCGGTCCCATCCTCGCAGCGCTTGGTGACCTTCAATCGGAGACGGTCGATGGGTTGACGCCGTCCCACTCGGCCAAGGGAGCGCAGTGCCATCTCCATCCGACCTGACGCTCGTGGCCGGGGAGATCAACGCGGCCATTGGCCCAAAGCAATGTCAACCACGGGTCCGTGTCGGTGGGTGCCCACGGGAACAGTCGGCGCAACGTAGCGCCGCTGAGCGCCTCCGAGGGTACGAATGAGCGGCTGAGGCCGTGGCCTACGTCAGCCATATGAACAAGCATCTCGTCGCACGCCATGGCCGCGAATCCGGAGGCGTCTGCGCGGCCGTAGGGGTGCCATCCGCGAGCCTGGGGCGGTGCACCGTCGACGACACGTGCGAGGAGTGCGGCGAAGGAGGTCAACGTGGCGACAAGGTCCGCCTGCTCAGACTCGGGTCGGACACGCATCTCCATGGTGCTGAGCTCTCTATCACCTACGACGAGATCAGTGGAGTACCACAGCAGGCATTCGCTCATGTGTGCCACGACCCGCGCGACGGTCCAGTCCATCCCTGGAATCGGGGTCATCCAATCCCGATCCACCACCATGTTCAGAAATCGCCCACATTCATCAGCCGTCCGCAGAATCACGCTTCCGTCCACGTCTGCATCTTCGCACCGACACTGGAGGCCAGGGTGTGGCAAGTGGCATGAGAGCTCGGGACGCTCCCCTTCCGAGGCGGGGAGCCGTCCGGCTACTTGGGGGTGATCGTGAGGGTGATCCGGCCGGACGTCTTGGTCCTGACGGTCAGGACGCGCCTGGCAGCGTCCCAGGTGGCCTCGCCTTCCGAGGCCCGGCCCCCGTTGGGGAAGCCCGCCGCGGGCAGATAGATCTCGGTCGGGCCCGACTCGTTGCCGTCGAAGGTCACGGTCAGCGAGCGCGCCTCGGAGCGGATGTTCACGGGGACGCCGCCGATCGCCCGCGGGTAGGGCCTGGCGTAGACGTCGACCAG
Source organism: Microtetraspora sp. NBRC 16547 (assembly GCF_030268965.1). GTDB lineage: Bacteria > Actinomycetota > Actinomycetes > Streptosporangiales > Streptosporangiaceae > Microtetraspora. The sequence continues at coordinate 92,919 of NZ_BSSE01000017.1, forward strand.
GGGAGTGGCCGTGCCGCTCTCGTCGTACGGGCCCCAGGACCACGGGTCCCGAGACCAGTACGCCACGCCCGCACCCATCCGCTCGCTGAGCCGTACGACCCGGTCCACCAGGTCACTCGCGCCCGGCCTGGTCATGTCGAGGCCGAACTCGCCGAGCAGGATCGGCGCGTCGAGCCGGTCCGCCGTGCGCAACACGTTGTCGCGCCACCAGCCGAGCGTGCGGTCGGTCCACTCCTTGGAGCCCGCCGTGTAGTCGTCGCCCAGGTCGAGCGGCAGCGGGTAGAGGTGCGGGGCGTAGGCGATACGGGGCGGACCGCTCCGGGGGTCGTCGAAGTGCGGGAGCCCCGAGGGCAGCCCCCAGTTCACGCCCACCGCCTGCGGCTCCAGGAAGATCCAGCCATCCGGATCCACGGACCGGATCTCCGCGATGGTCGCCCGATAGAGCGCGGCGAGTGGGCCGGCCTCGAAGCGCGGGCCCTGAACGGAGCCGCCCCAGGGTTCGTTCATCAGGTCGTAGCCGAGTACCGCGGGGTCGTCCTTGAACCTGGCGGCGACCGCCTTCCACGCCTTGGCGTAGTGGTCCATCAGTTCGGGGTGCTCGCCGGTGGTGTTCCAGAAGTTGTCGAAGGCGCGCATGACGCCCGGCTCCAGGTAGCCCAACTCCCAGGTGGGCAGGTCGGTCTCGACCGGGAACCCGTCGAGATAGGTCGCCCACGTGGGGGCGCCGTTGCCCGTCTCACCTTCCGGGCTGACCCCGCTGCCCCACACGTCCTGGTGCATGTCCAGCAGGACGTGGCAGCCACGCTTGCTGTACCAGCGGACCCGTTCCGCCACCTTGTCCAGATATTTCGTGTCATAGACGCCCGGCTGGGGCTCCACCGCGCGCCACTGGATGAGGAATCGGACGAAGTTCGTCCCCATGTCCCGGTACTCGCGGTCGAGGTCCGCCTCGGTGAACTCGGGCAGGGCGTCCGGGGTGCTCTTGGCGCTGCTCGCCGTGTTGAAGCCGCGCAGGACGAGCGCCCTGCCCTGATCGTCGGTGATGAAGCGCGTGCTCGGCTCCGGCGCACTCCTGGTCGCCGAGGCGACGCCACCGGCCAGGACGGCCAGCGCGGTGAGGGACACGATCCACCGAGCCGTCTTCATCTGCTGATCTCCGAGGGGCTTCCGCCGGAAACGTGGACGCGGCTAGCATGGCCGAATATGAGCCTTGCTCGCAACCGCCTGCCTGTGATCGTCACCGTCCTGATCGTCGCCGCGTTCGGCGTGTTCGGCGTCTCGCTGGTCACCCGGGTGGGCTACCTGGCCGTGCCCGCCGCGCTCGGCCTCCCGTCCGGGCTGCCCGGGCTGCGGTTCGTCCCGGTCGGCGAGACGACATGGCTCATGGCTCTCACCGACAGCGTGGCCGCGCTGGTGCTCGTCGCCCTGGTCGCCCTCGCGCGCGGCGGCTTCTGGCGTACGTGCGGCGCGTTCCTGACGGGCGCCGTGCTCGCCGACCTGCTGCGGGCCGTCGTGCTGGCGCAGACGGCGTCCACGGGCCTCGGCGCGTACGCGGGATACCTGGCGGGAGCGCTGGCCTCGGGGCTGGTGTGGGGTGTCGCGCTCGGCTGGCTCGCCGGACTGGCCGCCCTGCCGCGCAAGAAGCACCACGCGCCCGCGGGCGCAGGCTAAAAGGGCATCCCCTGGGGGATCAGGCTGCTGCCTGCCGCTCCGATGCGCGCACCCTCAGTGAGGCGGGCGCCAGAACGGCCAGCGCCAAGCACAGCCAGGCGAACCAGTCGCCCGCGCGGGCGTAGAGGGTGCCGACTCCCCCTGTGCGGGCTCTTGTTGATCTTGCTGCGAGGGGTGCCAGACCTCCCCGAGCGGGGGTGCCACGGCCCTGCCACGGGGGTGCCACCAACGTGGCACCCCTTCTGACCTGTAACCATCCCCCGACCCCTCTACCGTGGCACCGGGTGTGCCACACGCGCATCAGGGATTCAGCGGATCTTGGCTGGGTTCAGGCGCCGGGCAGCTTCGCCACCTGCAACGTGGAGTCGAACGCGAGGAGCCGCTCCGGAGCGGCGGTGAGAGCGGGCCAGCCCCGGGAGCGGCAAGCAGCGGCGACATATGGGCGACCAGGGGAAGTCGGTCCTCGGCTGCGACTACCGCTCAGGCGTTCCGGCCCTCGACTTCCCGCGCCCGGCCACGCTGACCCTCACCGGGCACCTGCCGCTCGGAGTCGTGACCGGGCGGCGCTTACCCGGCGGCGGCGCAGCCGATGACGTCCTTGACTACGCGACCGCCCACGACGACGAACGGGGGATCCAGCAGCGCGTCGACGCCGGACCGCGGGTCGGCATCGACCGCGATCAGGTCGGCCAGGTATCCGGGCTTGACCGCGCCCGCCTGCGCCAGTCCGGCGGCGCGCATTCCGGCCTCCGTGGCCGCCGCCAGCGCCTGCCGTACGGACAGGCCCGAGGCGACGAGTCCGCGCAGGCCGTCGACGACCCCGCCGACGTGCGGGTGGCGAGGGATGCCCGAGTCGGTCCCGGCGAGGATCGGCACCCCCGCGGCGTGGAGCTGGGCCACCCAGCCGCCCCTGACGTCGAGGGAGATGGGATGGGTGTGCGCTCCGGCGAGCCCCAGCGTCGGACAGACCCCGGTCCCGGCGCCCACCAGATCGCGGACCACGGCCGCGTCGTAGCCGTCCCCGCCCTCGGGCGAGATGAACGTCGCGTGCTCGACCGAGTCGACCCCCGCGGCGGCCGCCGCCCGGACGCCCACCGTCGACAGGGCGTGCGCGGCGACGGTGACCCCGAGCCGGTGCGCCTCGTCGACGATCGCCGCGAGGGCCGCCTCGGACACCTCGAAGCGCAGCGGGTCCGTACCGGGGGTCATGCGACCGCCGGTGACCATGACCTTGACGAGGTCGGCCCCGGCCTCGATCTCCTCCTGTACGGCGGCCCGCGCACGCTCGGGCCCGTCGACCTCGTTGCCCATGAACCAGCAGTGCCCGTTCGGCCGGGTCAGCGGCCGGCCGGCGACCATCAGGCGGGGGCCCGGCGTCGTCCCACTCCGGATCTCGTCGCGGATCCGCGCGGAGAGTCCGCGCGGCGCACCGAGGTCCCTGGCGAAGGTGACCCCGCTCTCCACCAACTGCCGCGCTGACAGCCGCATCCCGTCGAGCTGCGCCTGCTCGTCCCTGGCGAGCATGCTCGCCACCGGGTCGTTCCCCGCGTCGAAGGCCAGGTGCACGTGCGCGTCCATCAGCCCGGGAAACAGGACGCGTCGGCCGAGGTCCACGACCGCGGCCGCCTCGTCGGCCGGCGCGTCGACGGTCGGCCCGACCCAGACGATCCGGTCGTCTTCGACGAGGACGGTCGCGTCGGCGACGGCTTCGTCGGCGAGCACGTCCGTGATGACGGTGGCGGCCCTGAACGCGATCCTCATGTGATTCCCTGATCTCCTTCGACGCCGCCTTCGCGGTATCCCAAGCTCTGTGACACGGCCGTGGCGGTGTCCTGGACGGCGGCGGACAGGCTGGCCAGCCGCCGCTCGTCCACCGCCTGCTCCAGCACCGTCACGCAGACGCAGTACCGCACCGATCCGTCGGTGTCCCAGACCGGTGCCGACACGCCGACCGTGTGCGGCGTGATCTCCCCGTCGCTGACCCAGACCCCTTCGGCCCTGATCCGGTCGAGCATGTCGCGGATGGCCGCCGGGTCGGTCGGCGTCTGGTCGGTGTAGCGCGGCAGCGGCGCGGCGAGAACCTCCTGGACGAACCGCTCGTCCTGGAAGGCGAGCATGGTCTTCCCCGCTCCGGCGTTCAGGCCGATGGTGTCACCGATCTCCACGGTCACCGCGGTCTCCGCGTTGATGTCCAGCCGCTCGACGCAGACGTAGCGGTGGCCCCGGAGCGTGTAGAAGAGCACGACCTCCCCCGTCTGCTCGGCCAGACGGATCAGGTGCCGGCGGGCGGCCGTCCGCGGGGCACGCCGCCCGGCCGCCCGGCCGAGCGCCACCGCGGCGGGGCCGAGGGAGTACGAACCGCGGGCTTCGGCCTGCTCCAGGAACTGCCGTGCCTCAAGAGACCGGACGATCCGGTGCGTCACCGCCTTGTGCATGCCCAGGTGCTTGGCCAGATCGGAGACACGCCACTCGGCCTGCCCCACGAAGGCCTCAAGCACGGTCAGCACCCGGTCCACGCCCTGCAACGACGCGGGCTTGACAGGCCCCTCCACCACGTCTTCCTCCAACCGCGAGTCAGCTCCGAGGATCATCGCGTCCATTCTCGATCATCGCGATCGGCCCCCGGGCTCGTTCATCGGAGGTCGCCGACGAGTGATCCGACGTGTTCGATCTCCGACTCGGTGTTGTAGTAGTGCACCGATGCCCGTACGACACTGGCCAGACCCCGTGACGGCAGGTCCCACTGCGACGACGTGGACTTCGAGACGCTGACGTTGACTCCCTTGCCGGCGAGAGCCGGCCTCACGTCATCGGGCGTGACACCTTCGACGGTGAACGACACGATCCCGCACCGGCTCTGCCCGAGGTCGTGAACCCGCACCCCCTCGACACCGGTGAGCGTCCGCCGCAGCAGGTCGCCCAGCGCGAGAACGCGGGCCTCGATCGCGTCCATCCCCAGAGCCAGGGCGTAGTCTACGGCCGCTCCCAGGCCGACGACCGCCGCGTAGTTCTTCTCCCACGTCTCGTAACGTCGGGCGTCGGGGTTCATCTCGTACGCGGTGGGTGACGTCCACACCGCGGAGCCGTTGTCGAGCACGGCCGGCTCGAACGCGTCCATGGCGTCCTCCCGCACGTACAGGAAGCCCGTACCGCGCGGCCCCCGCAGGTACTTGCGGCCCGTTCCGGTCAGCACGTCGCACCTGAGTTCGCGGACATCGAGGTTCAGGTGCCCGACGGACTGGCAGGCGTCCAGCAGGAACGGCACCCCGGCGGCCTCGGCCAGCGCGCCGACCGCCGCCGCCGGGTTGATCAGGCCGCCCTGGGTCGGGATGTGCGTCATCGACACGAGCTTGACGCGGTCGTCGCCCAGTTCCCTCTCAAGCTGGTCGAGGTCGATCTGCCCGCTCGCATCGTTGCCGACGACCCGGGTCTCGACGCCGAAGCGCTTCGCCTGCTGCAGGTAGGCGATGGCGTTGCTTCCGTACTCCGACTGGCAGGTGAGGATCCGGTCTCCCGGCGTGAACCGCATGCCGTAGAACACCATGTCCCAGGCATGCGTCGCGTTGTCGGCCAGCGCGATCTCCGACGGCCTGGCTCCGATCAGGGAGGCGAGCGAGGTGTAGGTCGCCTCGATCTGCTCGGATCGCTCCCTCTGGACCTCGTATCCGCCCCGCGACGCCTCGTTCCGCAGGTAGTCCGTCATCGTGTCGACGACGGCCGCGGGGGGCAGGGAGCAGCCGGCGTTGTTCAGATGGATGAGGTCCCGGCAGCCCGGGGTCTCGTCGCGCACCCGTTCGACGTCGATGCGGTTGTCCACTGTTGTGTCAGCCTCGCTTCAAGAATTCTCGTGCCCGCGCCGTACGCGGATCGGTGAGCACGGTGTCCGGGTGGCCTTCCTCGACGATGACGCCTTCGTCCATGAAGCACACGTGATCGGCGACGTCACGGGCGAAGCCCATCTCATGGGTGACGACGATCATCGTCATGCCCTCGGCGGCGAGGTCGCGCATGACCGAGAGCACCTCGCCCACGAGCTCGGGGTCCAGCGCGGACGTCGGCTCGTCGAAGAGCATGACCTTGGGCTTCATCGCCAGGGCCCGGGCGATGGCGACGCGTTGCTGCTGCCCGCCCGACAGCTCGTTGGGGTAGTGATCGGCGCGCTCGGCGAGGCCCACCCGGTCCAGCAGTCCCATGGCCAGGTCGCGGGTCCGCTCCTTGTCGGCGCGGTTGACGCGGAGCGGCCCGGACATGACGTTCTCCAGCGCGGTCATGTGCGGGAAGAGGTTGAACCGTTGGAAGACCATGCCGATCTGGCGGCGCTGGTCGGCGATCTCCTTCTCCGGCAGCGGGATCACGTGATCCCCGTCGATCCGCAGGCCGATCAGCTCGCCGTCGACCCAGACCTCGCCCTCGTCCGCCGGCTGCAACCCGTTGATGCAGCGGAGCAGGGTGGACTTGCCCGAGCCGGAGGGGCCGATCAGGCAGCTGACCGATCCCCTGGACACGGAGTAGTCGACTCCCTTGAGGACGTGCACGGAGTCGAACCGCTTCTGGATCCCCCTCAGGACGATCATGGGAGTCTCCACTAGGCCTCCTTGAGCGCGACGGCGTCGCTCGTCCCGGTCGCGGCCCGCGGGCGCGACCTCGGCACGTAGCCCTTCGAGTACCTGCGTTCCAGCAGCGACTGGAAGTAGCTGAGGAGCGAGGTGAGGAGGAGATACCAGAAGGCCGCGACGATGAGGAGCGGGATCGTCTGGTAGTTCAGCGCGTAGACGACCTGGGCACTGTGCAGGAGATCCGCCAGGCCGATGACGCTGACCAGCGCGGTGTTCTTGAACGTGGTCACCAGCTGGTTGGCGGTGGGCGGGATGATGGTGCGTACGGCCTGCGGCAGGATGATCCCGAAGACCTTGCTCGGCCGCATGCCGAGCGCCTGAGCCGCTTCGTACTGGCCTCGGTCGACTCCCAGCAGGCCGCCGCGCACGATCTCGGCCATGTACGCGCCCTCGTTCAGCGACAGCGCGAGCACCGCGGCGGTCCACGGCGTGACGAGGGCGTTGGCGTCGATGCCCGCCAGTGTCGGGCCGAACGGCACGCCCAGCGAGATCCGCGGGAAGAGGGCCGCGATGTTGAACCAGAAGATGACCTGGATCAGCAGCGGCGTGCCGCGGAAGAACCAGATGTAGGCCCACGCGCCCCGGGCGACGAACGTGTTCGTGGACGTCCGCATGACCGCCAGGATCACGCCCAGGACGGATCCGACGACCATCACGACCGCAGTGAGCTCCAGCGTCAGCAGGAGCCCGTCGAGAATGACGGCGCTGAAGAGGTACTGCCCGACGACCGGCCAGCCGAAGTTCGGGTTGGTCAGGACCACGTCGGCCAGCGCGAGCGCCAGGAAGAGCATCACGGCGATGACGACGTACCGCCATGGGCTTCTCTTGGGATTCCGGCGGGGCCTCAGACCGGGCCCTTCGGTGACGTTCATGGGTTCGATCACCTAGCCCTTGAGCTGGCCGAGCTCGGCGGCCGGAAGCGCGTAGCCGGGCATCCCCCACTTCTCATAGATCTTGTTGTATTCGGGGAGCCCGTGGAGGACCTCCATCGCCTTGACGACCGCCGGTGTCAGCTCGGAGCCCTTGACGACGGCCATCCCGCCGGTCGAGGTCAGGTTGGACTCGTCCTGCAGCACCTCGAACTTGGTGTCCTGCGTCTTCTGCGCGTAGCCCAGGACCGGACCGTCGGCCATGACCGCGTCGATGCGGCCGCTCGACAGGGCCAGCAGCACCTGGCTCTGGTCCGGCAGTTCGACGGGCTTGATGGCCGGCTGGCCCTGGCTTGTGCACGCCTCCTCGCTGAGCTTCGGCAGCCGGGTCGTGGCCTGGAAGGATCCGACGCCGACGCCCACCTGGAGGCCGCAGAGCGTCTTCGAGCTGAGGCCCTTCGGATTGCCCGCGGGTACGGCGATCGCGGAGCCGCCCTTGGTGAAGGCGACCATGTCGAGGACCTCGAGCCGCTCCGGGCTCGGTGACATGGAGGCCACGGCCATGTCGTACTTCTTCGACTGCAGTCCGGGGATGATGCCGTCGAGCGGGATGGACACGAGCGTCGGCTCGACCCCCATCGTCCTGGCGAGCGCGCGCCCGATGTCGGCGTTCAGCCCCAGGCTCGTCTTCCCGTCGGGAGAGATGAACGACGTGGGCGGAGCGCCCGCAGTGAGGACAATCGTGATCTTCTTCGACTGCTTCATCCCCGCGGGAAGCAGAGCTTCGACCTCCGGGTTCGGCTGGATCTGCGGGAAGGCATCGGCTTGCTCGAAGGCCGCCCCGCCGGTCTTCCCCTGATCACCCTGAGGGGCATCGGTGGGCGTCGAACAGCTGACGAGCGCGACTGCGGACACCAACGTCGCCGTGGCGACCTTCACCCTCTTCACGGGCGCTCACATCCCTCAGACAGTCTCTTTGAGAGAGACAACGTATCGCGGAGAGAGACGCTATTGGAGCCGACTCAGCATGGTCAAGAGCCCGGCCGCATACTGGGACGAAATGGCTGGTCCGGCGCATCCGCGGCTGCCCGACCTACCCGGTGCGGGCGATCACGGGGATACGGCCCACCGCCTGGTCGAGGTGCCGGGCGTGCCGGCGGGCTTCGGCCGGCGCGCTCACAGACGGCTGGGAGCGCTTGGCGAGACGCTGAAGTCGCTCGCGGCGACGGTGAGCGAGGCGCAGGTTCTGGTCGGCGAAACCCGCGCCGCGCTCACCACGCACGTCCGCGACGACGCTGTCACGGACGGGTGAGGCGGACCGACGTCAAAGACTGGCCAGTGCCTGGGTGGGCGGCGTGCGGGCCGCTCTGATGGCCGGGTAGAGTCCGGCGATTCCGCCGATGATCAAGGTCGCCGCCAGTGCTCCGCCTGTGGCCCAGGTGGGCAGCACGGCGGGCCAGCCCTGGGCCAGGGCGTAGACGGCGGTGACCGCGGTGCCCAGCAATATGCCGCCCAGCCCGCCGAGCCCGGCCAGGAGTTGCGACTCCACCAGGAACTGCACCCGGATGTGGCCACGGGTGGCGCCGAGCGAGCGGCGCAGTCCGATCTCACCCCGCCGCTCCAGCACGGAGATGATCATCGTGTTGGCGACGCCGACCCCGCCCACCAGCAGCGCGACCCCGCCCAGGCCGAGCAGGAGCCCGGTGAACGCCATGTCGGCCGCTCGCTGGGCGGCGAGCGCCTCCGACGGGCGGCTGACCTTGACCTCGTGCGGGTCTTCGGGGTTGGCGGTCGCCGCCAGCAGGTCACGGACGGCGAGGACCTGATCGGAGGAGCCCACCTGAACGTAGATCGTCGTGGGGTGGCCCTCGAAGCCCAGGGTGGTCGCGATCTGCTCCCCGATGAGAGCGCTCACATCCAGTTCGGGGGCGAGCGGCGCCGATTCGAGTATCCCGGCCACGGCGAACCAGCGTCCGCCCAGCCAGACCCGCATCCCGGGGCTCGGCACGCCGAGCAGCTCGGCGGCGTGCGCGCCCAGCACGGTGACCGGATAACGGGCGGTGGCCGGGTTCAGCCAGGTGCCCTGCGCCAGCCGGGCCTTCGTGACCTCCAGCAGGTTCAGGCGGGCGGCGCGGACGCTGAGCCCCTTGCTCTCCCCCGCCGGGATCCGGTCGTTGCGGTAGACGTTGACATCGGCCAGCCGGGCGGCGGCGGAGACCTGTTCCACTGCGGTCAGTCTGCCGATCATGCCGACCGAGCCGGTCGGCAGCTCCGCCTGTCCCCCGGCCAGCTTGTCGCCGGGGCTGACGGTGAGCATGCCGGTGCCGAGCCGGTCCAGCGTCCGCTCCAACTCGGCGCGGCTGGAGGCGGAGATCCCCACCACGGCGACCATGGCCGCGATCCCGATCGCGATGCCCAGCACGGACAGCGTCACCCGCAGCGCACGGGCCCGCAGCCCGTGCAGCCCCACCCGCACGACGTCCTGCCCGCGCAACCGGGAGACCGGCAAGCCCGCCCCGACTGCCCGGGCCACGTCCTCCTCGCGCGACCGCGAAACGTGCACGCTCATACGATCCTCCCGTCCCGCAGCTCGATCCGGCGTGGCAGGGCAGCGGCCAGCTCACGGTCGTGGGTGATCACTACGACCGTGGTGCCGTCGGCATGCAGCTCGTTGAGCAGCTCGACCACGGCCTGACCGGCGACGGAGTCCAGGTTCCCGGTGGGTTCGTCGGCCAGCAGCAGCAGGGGTTCACCGACCACCGCGCGCGCCACCGCGACCCGCTGGCGCTCTCCTCCCGACAGCTCGTTCGGCCGGTGGGTCAGCCGGTGTCCCAGGCCGACCCGTCCCAGCGCCCGCTCGGCGCGCCTCCTGCGCTCCGACGGCGCGATGCCCCGGTACAGCAGCCCGTCGGCCACGCTGTCCACCGCGCTGACGCCGGGCGTCAGGTGGAACTGCTGGAACACGAAGCCGATCAGCCCGCCGCGCAGCCCGGACACCTGCCGGTCGCTCAGCGCGGCCACGTCGTGCCCGTCGATGCGCACCGTGCCCGAGCTGGGCTGGTCCAGCGTCCCCATCAGATGCAGCATCGTGGACTTGCCGGATCCCGACGGCCCCACGACGGCCGCCAGTTCGCCACGCCCGATCCGCAGGCTCACCTCGCTGAGGCCCACCGTGCCGTCGGGATAGACCCGGGACACCCGGTCGAACTCCACCGCCGGAACGCCCGCCATACCACTGCTTGCGACGGGTGTCATGCGGCGGGTACCCCGACTCGCGTTCCCTCCGTGACCTCGGCGCCGCTGATCTCCACCTTGCCCTGCGCGAACATGCCGACCTGTACGACGACCAGCTTGACCTGCGTGCCGGTGACGACCTGGACGCCGTACCCGTCGCCCGGCATCGCGACCAGCGCCTCCACGGGTACGGCGAGCACGCCCTTCTTGCCGCCGGCCGCGAGTTCGACCCGGACGGGCGCCTCGTCCATGCCGCGAACGGGCTTCTTCAGCCGTACGGTGACCGGAATCCGCGCCTCCCCCTTCTGGGGATCGGCCACGGCGACTCTGCCCACCTGGCTCACGACGCCCTGGACCGTGTTCCCGTCGGGCAGTTCCACCTGGACCCTGCCGCCGACCTTCGCCATCTTCCGCTGATCGGCGGGCAGGTCGAAGCTGACCACCTTGCCGGTGCCGGTGTACTCCAGGATCGCCCCGGACACGGGTCCACCCAGCTCACCCACCTGCCGGGCGATCCGCACCGGCCCCGCCACGACGACCGCCTGGTCCGCGGTGACGACGCCCGTCTGCGGGAGCCGCAGCGACCTCTGCCAGCGCTTGACGGCCCGCGCCGTCTCCCAGGTGTAGGAATCGTCCATGGTGAAGCCGTCGTAGCCGAGCGCGGCCAGGTTGCGTTCGAGCAGCGCGACGTCCTTGCCCTTGACGCCCATCTTGAGGGGCCGCCACAGCGGGGTCCGGCCCCAGAGCGCGACGACCGCGTGGTCGTCCACCCGGTACAGCGGTCTCCCCCGCTTCACCACCGCGCCGTCGCCCGCCACCCACGTCAACGTGCCGGGCGCGCGCCCGCGCACGACCGTGGCCGGTCCGTAGCCGAGCCGGCCGTCGACCGTGGTCGTCTCGGTCAAAGTCGTCCGCTCGACGGCCGCCGTGGACAGCGGCGACCGCACCGTTGTGGGCGTTTCCGCAGCGGTGGTGGGCACCATCGCCCAGACGGTGACGGCCGCGCAGCCCAGCACCAGGACGCCTCCGCCCACCCAGACCCATCTCATGAATTGTTCGCTTTCGCGCCACCGCTGTCGCAGACCCGCCCGGCGGCCTCCACCTTGGTGCGGAACTCGTCGTCGGGCAGCTTCTTTCCGTCCGAGGTCAGCCCGGTGACCTCATACTTTCCCGTCTCATCGGGATCCCCGATCCGCAGCCCGGTCTTCTCGCGTAGGCAGCGGACCAGTGCTCGGACCTTGTCCAGCTCGTCGGGCGTGAGTTGCTTGCCGCTCTCCGTGAAGCCGGTGAGCTTGCCGCACTTCTCCATCGCCGCGTTGATCTTGGGCTGATCCTCTTTCTTGGCGTTTTCCGGCCCCAGCTTGACAGGCTCTCCGAGAACCGGGTCCTTCATGTCGATCCCGTTCTCTCGCATGCATTTGGCGAACTTCAGCGGACCGTCTTCGAACGCTTTCCGCGCAGCGACGTCATCGGACCCACCCGCCGCACAGCCTGCCACCAGGAGGAGCGCCAGCCCGCCCAACCAGAACCTCATCGTTCCTGCCTCACCGAATAGGGACCAACAGGTCCACAAGGTCATCCCAGAAGTAGACAATAGTTGTCAATGCCGCCACCGCGACCGCGATAATCGCAATTCCTTCGAATTTCAGCGAGCCGGACGAGAACGCCTCACCGACGGCTCCCAGCAGCGCGGCACCCATCAGCAGGACATTGCGCACGACGTGACGTCCACCGAGGTTCGCGCTCTGCTTGCCGAAGCAGTTACAGGAAGCCCGCTGCCCGCGCGACATCGCCCGCACGATGACCACGGTGAACGCCAGGAGCAGGGCGATGGCCGACACCAGACCCAATCGGGGCGCCAGGGCCAGCAGAAACACCACCGTGACCTCGGCGGCGACCACGGAAGCCGCCATATGCCCGGCCAGCCGTGCCGGCGCGAGCTTCAGTGGAACCAACGACCTCGCGAAGGATCCGAGGTCGCGCAGCTTTCCGACGGAGGAAAGCACGAAAACCGCCATCAGTAACAACCGTGCGGCCAGCGTCAGATAGCTCATCTGGTCATCGGCCCTGTCATTGGCTCTGTGACAGTCGGCCGACTACGGTGCCTACAACCGGCTTTGCAGGAATGTAACCCATACACCGAGAATCCAGGCTTCCATCAGAGTTATCACCCAAAATGATGAGATGACCGGCAGGGACGTGAGCGCCCGAGGGAAGATTCGCCCGCTCTGCGAGTTCTGCGGAGATCGTGTCGCCCGCCACCCCCGCGACCCGTTTGACGATCAGCGGCGCCGTCGCCGGCTCACCGGGCGGGGCTCCGGCTCCCCAGCGGCCGAGTCGCCCGCGGTCGAGCACCACCACCCGCCCCGTACGCGCGACGCCCGGCGTACGGACGACGAGCAGCCGGTCCCCGTCGCGGTACGTCGGCTCCATACTGCCGCCTTCCACTTCGATGATCAGCAACCACCGCCGGGCGATCAGACCGGCGACCGCGCACGCCACGACGACCCACAGGAAGACGATCAACTGACCGGCTCCCGGTAGCCGGACGCCTGCAAGGTGAAGAGGCCCGCGTAACGGCCGCCGGCCGACATCAGCTCCTCGTGCGTGCCCTGCTCCACCACCTGCCCGGCGTCCAGCACGACCAGGTGGTCGGCATCGCGGACCGCGTTGAGCCGATGGGAGATCAACACGCTGGTACGGCCCTGCCGGAGCGTTCTGAGCCTGGTGTGGATGGCGTGTTCGGACTCAGCGTCCAGACCGGAGCTGGGCTCGTCCAGGATCAGCAGGTCACGGTCGCCGCGCAGCAGCGCTCTGGCCAGGGCCACCCGCTGCCACTGGCCGCCGGAGAGCATCACGCCGGTCCCCTCTTCCGCGGGAAGAAAGACGCGCGTCAGCGGGGTGTCGTAGCCGCCCGGCAGCGCGGCCAGGTCCTCGTGCACGCCCGCGTCCCGCGCCGCCTGCTCCAGCCGGCGCCGATCGTCCATCAGCGCGAGGTCGCCCAGGCCGATGTTCTCCCCGGCGGTCAGGTCGTACTCCATGAAGTCCTGGAACAGCACGCCCAGCCGTCGGCGCAACACCGTGGGATCCATGTCGCGCAGGTCGACGCCGTCCCACAAGATCGTGCCGCGTGTGGGGTCATAGAACCGGCAGAGCAGCTTGACCAGGGTGCTCTTGCCCGCACCGTTCCGGCCGACCAACGCGACGGCGGCACCGTACGGGATGGTGACGTCGACCCCCCGGAGGGCCCAGGGGTGGTCGGGCGAGTAGCGGAACCAGACGTCCTTCAGCTCGATGCCGCGCCGGAGCGGGGGGACAGGGGTGGCCCGCTCGGGGACCGGGAGATCCTGTGGCGCGTCCACCACCGCCCGGAAGTGCGCGAACAACAGCAGTTGCTGGTGGGCGGCGGCCACGTCACCCGCCATCTGGGCCAGACCGGTCTGCACCCCACCGACCGCCGCGATGAACATGGCGACGTCGCCCGGAGTCAGCCGGCCGCTCCCGGCCTCCGCGATCGCCCACAGCAGGCCGGCGCCCGCGACCACGGCGGACAGCGGCGCCAGGCAGGTCTCCACGGCGAGCCCGCGCCGGTCCATCCGCCGCTGCGCCGCGTTGACAAGCCGCCGCTCGCGCAGCATCCGGTTCTGCAGCCAGGCGCCCAGGCCGAACAGCCGGACCTCCTTGGCCGCCCGGTCGTCGCTCAGCAGCATGCCGTAGAAGATCTCCCAGCGCTGCATGGGCACGACCTGCCACATCATCGCGGCCCTGCGCCGGGACAGCCACACCTCGGACACCAGCACGGGGAGCGCGGAGAGCACGACGATCCCGGCGATCAGCGGGCTCATGACGAACAAACCGGTCAGGAAGCCACCGACGACCAGCGTGCCGCGGACCACCTGCAGGCCCGTGTCGACCACCTGTCCCGGGGTCAGCCCTCCGGACTGGCGCGCGAGTTGCAGCCGGTCCAGGAACGCCGGGTCTTCGAAACGCGCCAACCCGGACAGCCGGTTGACCGCGCCGAACAACCGCTCCTGGGCCACCAGGCCGGTCGCCCGGTCCAAAGCGGTCCGGACATACTTCAGCACGCCGGGCATGAGGCTGGAGATCACCCCGACGACGGCCAGGCCGATCGCCAACGGAGCGAGCCGCTGCCAGACCGTACCCGCCGCCACCTCGTCGATCGTCAGTTTGGTCAGCCAGGCGACGCTCAAGGGCACGGCGGCGGAGCACAGGGTGGCCAGCAGATAGCCCAGCACCCGCAGCGGTCCGGACCGCCACGCCAGCGCGACGGCAAGGACCATCACACGCCCGCGGGCTTGAAGTCCGGCAGCATGTCCACTGTGCCCTCGGTCCCCCGGACGACGCCGTCACCCGCCACGACGAACGCCGGCACCACCGTGTTGACCCCGAACGCCCTGGCCACCGGACCACCCGGCGGCTCCAGGATCACGCGCACATTGCCGTCCAGCGCCGCGACCTTCTCCCGGACGGCCTCGGGATCGGCGCCGGTGTCGAACACAACGGCCCAGAATCGGGGTCCGTCCGCCGGATACCTGGCAGCGTAGGCCGTGAGCTGCGGAATCTGCTCCTCACATGGCTGGCAGCCGGGCGCGAAGAACGCCGCGACGACCAGGGGAGGCAGCTCACTCGATGAGAGTGTCTCACCCGCCGTGGTGACCGCCGTGAACTCGCCGACAGGATCGCCGGCCGATTTGGAGAACATCTCGGGCCTCGCCCGCTCGCTCAACAGCTCCGCGTGCTCCTTGAGTCGCCGGATGACGGCGACCGTCAAGAGCAGATTCACCAGGCAGAGCGCTCCGAGCAGGACCAGGGCAGCCACATTCCATGTCATCGGCAACCATCCTCAATAAAATGATGACGGCGTGTCGGCTTGATGAGAGCAGGCCGACACGCCTCGACATGCTCAGCTACGTACAGGTGGTGCAGGTCACCGTTCCCGAGCGGTAGCAGCAGGTCTGATGACCGGGGCGAGAGCAGGACCAGCACCAAACGCCCGAGCAGCAGGTCGCATACACCGTGCAGGTCACGTAGTCGCAGTCAGCGGCTGCGGCTCTGGCCTTCGGGACCAGCGCCGCCAGGACCCGGTCAGCCAGGTTCAGCATCGTTGTCATCGGAATGCCTCCCTAGTTGCAGCTCCCGCAGGAGTACCTTCCGCCGGGGTACGAGCAGCAGTACTGCCGGCCGGTGCGCCAGCAGGACCAGCAGTAGCTGCCCGAGCAGCAGGTCGCGTACACCGTGCAGGTCACGTAGTCGCATTCCGTCGCCGCGGCTCGAGCTCTCGGCACAAGGGCGGACAGGACACGGTCCCCCAGCGCCAACGCCGTCTTCATCGAAACACCCCCTTTCTCCGTCAGTGACGTTGGGAGTCATCATGAGCTACTGGCGATTCCCTGACTATTGGCCGTTCCGCCATGGCGGGTCAGCCAATTGACGATTTCCGATCCGCGATGCACAGCGAATCCGACCATTGCGGCCTGTATGCGTCCTGTTACTTGCAGTTTGCAGAGGATGCTGGCCGTGTGGGCGCGCGCGGTGCGATGAGTAATGGAAAGATGCTCGGCTATCTGCTGATCTGTGAGCCCATGGGCAAGCAGCATCAGCACTTCTTGCTCGCGCCCGGAAAGATCAGTGATCCGCGACAGCGCCGACTCGACATCGAAACCCAACGGCAAATCAACGGACATTCACTCCGCCTTCACTCTCTTGCGCCGTCATCTGGCTCGAAAAAAACCTTGTTCTCCGATTGCCTTTGTAGTGACAACGCCGGCATCGAGGCCGGCCCGATGGCCAGCGGACAGCCGCCCTGACTCCAGCCTTTGAAGCCTCATGGCGCGAAGGTGATGGTGGCGCCTGCCGCAAATGTCAAGTAGGTCTTCCTGCGGTCCTTTCCGTCGGCGCCGGGGCAGCACGAACTCGCCCACTCCAAGGGAAGGCGGAAATTCCCGCCGGTCCATTCCCGTCCGGGGGTGGCCGCCCCTCTGCCGACGGCCCCGTTCAGTGCCTCATCAGTTGACTGAGCTCATGTTCAATGGACTGAGAGTTCGTGTCAAGATCGAGCCCTGAGCCTCGAAGCGAACACACGCGGTTACCGATACCGCTTCAAAAACTCGCGACAGGGACCTTAAGGACACCGGAAGGGGACCGTAAGGGACGTCCGGCAGTGTGGATCTCCTCGGAAGCGATCCACGAAGCCCTGTGAGGGAGGCCATGACGAAGACCGCCGAGTTCGAGATCCAGGCCTGAAGCGTTCTCATGTCGCGAGACCAATTGACGCGCTCCCCAGCCTGAAGGCTGGAGATTCAGCCCGTGCCGCTTCATGCGGCACCTCTGCGGCTTCCTGCTTCATCGGGCTGTGCCACCCGGTGGGGTGGTCTTACCTGCCCTCCACCGGGACGGCACGCGCCGTCCCGCCCACGAGTGTGGGAGGCGTTTAACCTCTCCGCCCGTCCGGCGGCCAGGATGTTCTTCGCCGCGTTCACGTCCCGGTCGTGGACCGCCCCGCACGGGCAGATCCACGACCGGACGGAAAGCGGCATGGACTCGGCGAGCGCTCCGCATTCGGAGCACAGCTTGGAGGAGGGGAACCACCGGTCGATCCGGTGGAAGGTCCGCCCGTACAAGCGGGCCTTGTACTCCAGCATGCCGATGAAGGATGACCAGCCCGCGTCGTGCACGCTCTTGGCCAGCCTGGTGCGCGCCAGTCCCACGACGGCCAGATCTTCCACGATCACCGTTTGGTTCTCACGGATGATTCTTGTGGATTCCTGGTGGTGGAACTCGCGGCGCGCGTCGGCGACCTTGGCGTGCTGGCGGGCAACCGCCGTACGGGCTTTGGCCCGGTTGTTCGATCCTTTACGCTTGCGGGACAGCGCCCGCTGGAGTCGCTTGAGTTTCTTCTCGGCTCGGCGCAGGAAACGTGGAGCGTCGATCTTCCGCCCGTTCGACAGAACTGCGAAGTGCCCTAAGCCCAGGTCGATGCCGGTCTCAGCGCCGATCGGCGGGAGGGGTTGTTCGGCGACCTCGACGACGAATGAGGCGAAGTACCGCCCGGCTGCGTCCTTGACCACCGTGACCGAGGATGGGTCGGCGGGCAGGGTGCGCGACCAGCGGACCTCCACATCGCCGATCTTCGGCAGGCGCAGTTTCCCGCCCGCAGTGATGGAGAACCGGGCGTTGCGGGTGAAGCGGATCGCCTGCCGGTTGTCCTTACGGGACCGGAAGCGGGGCGGGGCGACCTTACGCCCCTTCCGCGTGCCCGCCAGGGAGGCGAAGAAGTTGCGGTAGGCGGTGTTCAGGTCGGCGAGCGCCTGCTGCAACACCACGGCGGAGACCTCGCCCAGCCAGGAGCGCTCCGGCGTCTTCTTCGCCTCGGCGATGACCTGCCTGGACAACTCCCCGTCCGAGACATACGGCAAGCCGGCCGCGTGGGCGTCCCGGCGTGCGCGCAACCCGTCGTTGTACACCACCCGAGCGCACCCGAACGCCCGAGTCAGCGCTTCACGCTGGACGGGAGTCGGGTACAGGCGGACGTTGTACCGGAGCTGCACACCGTGACCATACCCTTGGTCTATAGCCGAGCGTGGAGATATCAGAACAGGCAGGCATTGCGTTTTCGGCCTGCACGCCCACTTGGTTTTCCTCACCAAGTTCCGGCATCCGGTGTTCACCGGCACCCACCTGGAACGCATGAAGCAGATCACGCGGGACGTGTGCGCCGACTTCGAGTGCAAGCTGGCCGAGTTCAACGGCGAGGCCAATCACGTGCATCTGCGGGTGAACTTCCCGCCCAAGGTCGCCCTGTCCAGGCTCGTCAACTCACTCAAAGGCGTGTCCTCCCGGCGGATGCGCACCGAGTTTCCCGACCTGGCCCGCCACTACTACCAGGCGAACAAGCTGTGGTCGGGCTCCTACTTCGCCGGGAGCGTGGATGGTGCGCCGATCAGCGTCCTGCGCCAGTACATCGAGCAGCAGAACCGCCCTGTCTGAGCCACCCAGACACCGATCCGCCTTGACGGCGAATCGGCTTTTCCTGCCCCTCTACGTGGGAGAGTCCGCTTCACCCCCGGCCTGAAGCTGAAGGCCGGAGCACTACGGACGATCCCGGTAGCTGAAGGCCATCAATGGGGTGGCTGCGGTGATGGTCGGTGGCGGCGGCGATGTTGGTGTCCCCGTCATCAGAGGATGTTGCCGCCATACTCTCCTCGCCGGGACTTGGCCTTTGCCGCGCACTGCCCAGCGCAGGTGAAGTCGGGGGTTCAGTACCCCGGCCCCTCTACGGAGGGGCCGGGGCGCTCCGACAGGTCAGGTCTCCACGTCACGACGCACGCCGAGCGCGCTCGGCGGCCAGGGCCTCCTCCAGCGGCACGTACCGACCCGTGCCAGCCTTGGCGTCCCTGACGGCCTCGTAGTAGCCGGGCTGGTTGGCGGCCACGACGACAAGGCTCCACCGGTGCAGCAGCAGCCGCAGAGCGGCGTACTGGGCGACATCGTCTCGGGCGGCCTCAACGGCGGCCCGGTACTGGCGGAGAAACTCGTCGCGCTCCCGTTCCGGCAGTCCCCACAGAATCGTCTGTGGGTCCTGGGGATCATCCTCGTGGACGGGTTGGGCGCTCATATGGGCAGCATATGCGTGACCGCTCGGTGCCGCCCGTTCCTCCAGCGCGATGAGTATAGGAACCTCCCCCACCGATGTTCCTGCTGCATGCTCTCGCCACTGGTCCCAGCATTCCAAGGCGCATACGCCCGACCCTAAGGGGATGGGAAGGCAGGCCGCCGGGCGGGAAAGGCCGAAGACGCGCGGATCTGGAAGTCGGCGGACAGGAGGCGGCCCTGGTCGCCCTCGCGGCCCTCGATGCTGTCGACGAGGAGTGACACGGCCGCCTCAGCGGTCTCGCCGGGTAGATAGCTGAGCGTGCTGGTCGGCGGATCCGTGTACGGGGCCGTCGGGTCCTCTGTGGTGCAGACGAGCAGCAGGTCGTCAGGGACGGACCGGCCGAGTTTGCGGATCGCGTCCAGCAGGAGCGCCGGGTTGATCTCGACCAGGGTGAAGAGCGCGTCGGGCGGGTCGGCGGCGTTGAGCAGCCCCTCGACGGCGTTGAGCACGTGCTGGAGCCCGGGACCGGGAATGTAGGCGACGCGGGGTCCTCGGCCGCGCTCGGCACACCAGTCCTGGTAGGCGCCGACCGACTGCTGGTAGAAGCAGGCCGTGGTCGCGGCCGTGACGATCGCGATCCGTTCGGCGCCGGCTGCCTCCAGGTGGTCGAGGGCCTGGCGCACGGCACCGTCGTAGTCGAAGTCCACCCATCGGCTGGGCTCCCGTGCCTCGATGGCGACCTCGGTCAGAGCCCGGCGGTCGGAGACCACCGGGACACCCGCCGCGAGGAAGTCTCCGACCATCGGATCGCCCTCGACCGGGTCGATGACGAACACGCCGTCGAGCGGCATGTCCAGCCAGCAGTCGTCCGGACCGGAGGTGGGCAGCAGGACGATGCCGTATCCGTGGGCCAAGGCCGCCTGGGTGATCGCGGTGACAAGCGTCCCGAAGTAGGCCAGTTCGGCATAGACCCACGGCGTCTCGACGTACTCCCGTGCCGCCACGCCGAGCAGCATGGTGTGCCCACGGCGCAGCAGCCGCGCCGTGGCGTTCGGACGGTAGCCGAGACTCCGCGCCACCTTCTGCACGTGCTCGCGGGTTGCCGCGGGAAGGCGCCCGGCTCCGTTCAGCGCATCCGACACGGTCGTCTTGGACACCCCTGCGGCGCGAGCCACGTCCACGAGACGGACCCGGATGCGATCCGACTTGCTCATGAGCGGGATCCTGTCACCTGGCCGGAGGGTTCGCCACCCCTCCTAGCGTTGCAGAATCGTTCCTTCGACCTCTTGTGCAGGAACGTTCCTTCACCAATACTCGCTGCAACCTCAGCCGCATACCGGATCGTTGCGGCCTGTTCAGAAAGAGGTGATCTGATGCGCACCTCCCGTTTGGTCGCGGCGACCGCTCTGCTCGCCCTCGCGGTCAGCGCCTGCGGCGGCGCTACGAGCGCCGACAAGAATGGCGGCTCCGCCGCTTTCGAGATCACTGAGGACACGCCGCCTGCCAAGGGCCCGGTGGACTCGGTGACCTGGTCGCTCTACGCCGAACCGCAGTCCCTGGACTACGCGTACGCCTTCGACTACCACCCCAACACCGTGCTCGCCAACGTATGCGAGCAGCTCATGCGGATCACTCCCGACCTCAAGGTGGAGCCCGGCCTGGCCAGTGCGGCGGCCAACCCCGACCCCAAGCGCTGGGTCTACACGATCCGCGACGGCGTGAAGTTCCACGACGGCTCCACGCTCACCGCCGACGACGTCGTCGCCAGCCTGCGCCGCCA
Organism: Microtetraspora sp. NBRC 16547; assembly: GCF_030268965.1. Lineage (GTDB taxonomy): Bacteria > Actinomycetota > Actinomycetes > Streptosporangiales > Streptosporangiaceae > Microtetraspora. The sequence goes on from NZ_BSSE01000017.1 coordinate 113,703, forward strand.
CATCGATCCCAAGGTCGGCTCGTACTGGATCTCGGCCTACATGAACGTCAAGTCGGTCGAGAAGACCGGGCCGATGGAGGTCACGGTCCATCTGAAGAAGCCCGACCAGCTCTTCAACGAGGAGATGGGCACTTCCGCCGGGACCGTCGAGAGCGCCGCCTGGCTGGCCAAGGAGGGCTACGGCACCCCGGACGTCGGTGTCAACTGCACCGGACCGTTCGCGCTCGAGTCGTGGCAGAAGGGCCAGGCGCTCAACTTCAAGAAGTTCGACGGCTACTGGGACTCATCGCTCGCACCCAAGGTGAACACGCTCAAGATGGTGTTCATCCCGGACCCCGCCGCCCGCGTCAACGCGCTGCTCTCCGGCGAGGTCGACGGCGGCTACCTGCTGCCGCCCCCCGGGTTCCCCAAGCTGCGCACCGCCGGCACCGGCACGCTCTACTTCGGCCCCAACACGACGGCCGTGAACCTGATCCCCACCGACCTCAAGGGCACACTGGGTGACCTCAAGGTCCGCAGGGCGCTGTCCATGGCGCTCGACCGCGAGGGCATCATCAAGGCCGCCGCGGGCGGGGTTGCCACGCCGGCGAAGGCGCCCGCCGCCATCGGCGCCTGGGGAATCGCCCCGGAGGCGGCCAAGGACTACTACGCCAAGCTTCCGGCCCTCACCAGGGACGTCGCCGGGGCGAAGAAGCTGATCGAGGAGGCCGGCGCCACCGGCAAGAAGGTCGTGATAGCGACCAGCACGCTCTCCCCGGAGATCGGCGTCATCGCCAACGCGGTGCAGTCGGCGGGGCAGGCCATCGGCCTGAAGGTCGAGCTGAAGGCGGTGGCCCCGGAGGCCTACACGGCGCTGTTCTCCGACGAGAAGGCCCGCGAGGGGATCGACCTGGTCATGACGATCTGGTACAACTCCACCCCCGACCCGCTGGAGTTCTACGGGATCCTGGAGACGGGCAACTTCGCGAACTACGGCGGCTATTCCAACCCGGAGTACGACGCCCTGGTCGACGAGGCCAACGCCCAGGCCGACCCGGCCGCGCGCGCCGAGGTGATCGCCAAGCTGCAGGAGATCGCCGTCCGTGACGTGATCTGGATCCCGCTGTACGAGGTGCCGCACAGCATGTTCCTCAACAAGCGGCTCACCGGCGCGCCGACCAGCATCGCCCAGCTGATGTTCCCGTGGGCCGCTCGTCTGGGTTCGGCCGGTTGAGTTCGACCATGGCAGGTTTCCTCCTCCGCCGGATCGCCGGGATCGTCGCGACGCTGTTCATCACGTCGTTCCTCGTCTTCGGTTCGGTTCACCTCGCCCCCGGTGACCCGGCGTCCTTCCTCCTGGGAGGGCGCTCGGCGTCACCGGCGGCCGTCGCGGCCATCAAAGAGCAGTACCACCTGAACGACCCGTTCCTGGTCCAGTACACGAAGTGGATCGGCGGCGTCGTCACCGGCGACTTCGGCAAGTCCGTGCAGTTCCGGCAGGACGTGGCCGGTCTGATCCTCGCCCGGCTGCCGACGACGCTATGGCTCATCGGCTACGCCGCGCTGCTCATCCTGGTCGGGGGGCTGGCGTTCGGGGCGCTGGCCGCGCTGCGGCGGGGCGTCGTCGACCGCGCGGTCCTCATCGGCACGGGCGTCGCCACGGCCACCCCCTCGTTCGTCGCCGCGATCGGGCTGATTTCGCTGTTCTCCGTCCAGCTGGGCTGGTTCCCCGCCTTCGGCAACGGCAGCGGCTTCGGCGACCGGATCAGCCATCTGACGCTCCCGGCGGCGGCGCTGGCCCTGACCTTCGTCGGCCTGCTGGCCCGGGTGACCCGGACGTCGATGCTGGAGGAGCTGGGACGCGAGCACGTCGAGGTGGCCCGCTCACGCGGGGTGCCCGGCTCGGAAGTGGTACGGCGGCACGTGCTCCGCAACGCCCTCGGCCCGATCACCACCGTGACCGGGACCATCGTGGCCGGCCTGCTGGTCGCCACCTCGATCGTGGAGACCGCCTTCGGTCTCTCCGGGGTCGGCCAGTTGCTCGTCAGCTCCGTCACCGTCAAGGACTTCCCGGTCGTGCAGGCCGTCAGCCTGCTGGTGGTGCTGGCCTTCGTCACCGCCAACCTCGTCGTCGACCTGGTCCATCCGCTCATCGACCCCCGCCTGTCCCACGCGAAGGGAGGCACAAGATGACCGCCGTGCCCGTCCACCGGCGCAGGATCCTCGCGCCGCTGGCCCGCATCGCGGGCGGCGACAAGCTCGTCACGGCCGCCCTCGCCGTGCTGGCCTTGCTGATCGTCGCGGCGGTCCTGGCCCCGCTGATCGCCCCGCACGACCCCGACGCTGTGGACCTGTCCGCGACCTTGAGCGGCTCCACCCCCGAGCACCTGCTGGGCGCGGATCAGTCCGGCCGCGACGTCCTGTCCCGGCTGATCTTCGGCGCCCGGACGGGACTGCTCGGCCCGCTGGTGATCGTGATCGTCTCGACGCTGCTCGGCATGCTGATCGGGGTGACCGCGGCCTGGCGCGGCGGAGTCGTCGACTCCGTGCTGTCGCGCGTCATGGAGCTCATCTTCTCCTTCCCCGCCCTGCTGCTGGCCATCATCCTGGTGGCGGTCTTCGGTGTCGGGCTGACCGCGCCGGTGATCGCGATGAGCGTCGCCTACGCCCCGTACGTCGGCCGGTTGGCACGCAGCGTGGCCATGCAGGAGAAGGCCCGCCCCTACATCCAGGCGTACCGGGTGCAGGGCTGGTCCGGCTGGGTGATCTGCGTGAAGCACCTGCTCCCCAACATCGCTCCGCTGATCCTCGCCCAGTCCGCGATCAACTTCGGATACGCGCTCATGGATCTCGCGGCGCTGTCCTTCCTCGGCTTCGGTGTCCAGCCGCCGACCGCCGACTGGGGCGCGATGATCAACGAGGGCGCCCCGGCCCTGCTCCAGGGCGCGATGCTCCCGGCCCTCGCCCCCGGCGTCGCCATCGTGATCACGGTGGTCGCGTTCAGCATCGTCGGCGAGTCCATCGCCGACCGCGTCGCCAGGCGGGAGCAGTGATGACCACTCGGCTACTGGAGATCGAGAACCTGACCGTGCGGCTCGCGGCCGGCAAGGCCGCGCGCCCCATCCTCGACGGGGTGTCGCTGCACGTCGAGCGCGGCGAGGCCGTCGGACTGGTCGGCGAGTCCGGATCCGGCAAGTCCGTCACGTGCCGAGCGGCGCTGGGGCTGCTTCCGGAAGGGGCAGCCGCCACCGGAGCCCTGCGGCTGGACGGAGACGACGTCCTGACGATGTCCCCGGCCCGGCTCCGCGACCTGCGCCGCCGCGACGTCTCCATGATCTTCCAGGACCCTCGGGCCTCCATCAACCCGATGCGCAGGATCGGCGACTTCGTCACCGAAGGGATGCGCGCCGGCGGCATGCAGCAGAAGGACGCTCTCAAACGGGCCGAGGAGCTGCTGGAATCCGTCGGCATCCGTGAGCCGCGCGCGGCTCTGCGCCGGTACCCGCATGAGTTCTCCGGCGGCATGCTGCAGCGCGTGATGATCGCCGGCGCGCTCGCCGGAGAGCCCCGGCTGCTGCTGGCCGACGAGCCCACCACGGCGCTGGACGTCACCACGCAGGCCGAGGTCATCTCGATCCTCACCAGGCTGCAGGCCGAGCGCGACATGGGGATGCTCTTCGTCACCCACGACCTGGAGCTGGCCGCGGCGATCTGCGACCGCATCTACGTGATGTACGCGGGACGGATCGTGGAGGCGCAGTCCGCCGACGGACTCTTCAACCGGCCCCGCCATCCGTACACCGCGGGACTGCTGGCCGCGACCCCGCGGCTGGACTCGGACCAGGCACCGCACGGCGTCCCCGGGCGTCCGGTGTCACTCGCCGAGGCTCCGAGCGGATGCGCCTTCGCGGCCCGCTGCGCGCACGCCCAGCCGAGCTGCACGGAGCAGGAACCCGTCCAGCGGGAGATCGACGGTGCTCAGGTGGCCTGCCTGCGCGTGGAGGAGCTGATCCATGACTGAGTACGCACTGGAGGTCGAGGGGCTGCGCAAGTCGTTCGGCGACCATGTGGCCGTCGACGACGTCTCCTTCTCGCTGCGGCCCGGCGGCTCCCTGGCCATCGTGGGCGAGTCGGGATCGGGGAAGACGACGACCGCGCGGATGCTCGTCGGCCTGGAGCGGCCGGACTCCGGCCGGATCCGCGTCGGCGGGCGGGACCGCTCGGCCGTCGCCCGCGGCAGGGCGACCCGGCTGGCCCGTGCCCGCGAGATCCAGATGGTCTTCCAGGACCCCTACCTTTCGCTCGACCCCCGCGTCAGCGTCGCCCAGTGCGTCGAGGAGCCGCTGCGCCTGCACTTCGCGCTGGGCGAGCAGGAACGACGGGCCCGCCGCGACGAGCTGCTGGCGCGGGTCGGCCTCGGTGAGCGGGAGGCGGACGCGCTCCCCAGGCGGCTGTCCGGCGGCCAGCGCCAGCGGGTCGCCATCGCCCGCGCGCTGGCGACCGAGCCGAAGGTGCTGATCCTGGACGAGGCCACCGCCGCCCTCGACGTGTCCATCCAGGCCCAGATCCTCGACCTGCTGGCAGAGATCCGCGACGACACCGGCGTCGGATATCTGTTCGTCACGCACAACCTGGCGCTCGTCCGGCACATCGCCGACGACATCCTCGTGCTCTACCAGGGGCGCGTGGTCGAGTCGGGCCCGACCCGGGATGTGCTGGCCGCCCCCGAGCACCCGTACACCCGCCTGTTGCTGCACTCTGTGCCGCGACCCGGCTGGGACCCCGCCCAGATCGCCGCCGACCGGCGTGCCCTCGCCGCCGCCCTGCAGGAGACGACGACCACCACCGAATCCCCCCAAGACCCTGATGCCCACCCCGCAGTAAGGAGTGTCTCCCCGTGACCGACCTCGCCTACCTTTCCGCGACCGAGGCCCTGCGGCTGTTCCGGTCGCGAGACCTGTCTCCCGTCGAGCTGATGAACGCCGTCATCGAGCGGGCCGAGGCCGTCGAGCCTCAGGTCAACGCGATCAGCGAGCGCATGTTCGACGAGGCGCTCCTCCAGGCGAAACAGGCCGAGGAGGCCTACCGCGATGGCACCGCGCGGACGCTTGAGGGCATTCCGGTCGCCACGAAGGACGAGCAGCCGATCGCCGGGCGGATCGCCTCCGACGGCTCGCTCGCCTACGCCGACCATGTGGCCGAGGTGACCCACCCGGTCATCGAGCGGGTCGTGGCCGCCGGCGGCATCGTGCACGCCCGCTCCACCACCCCCGAGTTCTGCTGCGCGGGCTTCACGCACTCGAAGCTGTGGGGGATCACCCGCAACCCGTGGAACCTGGACTACTCGCCCGGCGGCTCCTCGGGCGGCTCGGGCGCGGTGCTCGCCTCCGGCACCGCCACCCTCGCGACCGGCTCCGACATCGGCGGCTCGATCCGGCTGCCCGCCGCCAACACCGGCACGGTCGGCTACAAGCCGCCCTACGGCCGGGTGCCCGCGATGCCGCCGTTCAACCTGGACCACTACTGCCACGACGGGCCGATGGCCCGCACGGTCGCCGACTGCGCGCTGCTGCAGAACGTCATCGCCGGCCCGCACCCCCACGACGTGGTCTCGCTCCGCCCCACCGTACGGGTCCCCGAGCAGCTCGGCGACGTGACCGGCCTGCGCATCGCGTACGCGCCGAACCTGGGCGACTGGCCGATCGAGCCGGAGATCGCGGCCAACACCAAGGCCGTGGCCGACGCGCTGCGTGAGGCAGGGGCGATCGTCGAGGAGGTCGAGGTCGGGCTGAGCCGCGCCGACGTCTTCAAGGCCGCCTTCATCCACTTCGGCGCCATCTTCGGTCCCATGGTCACCCGGGTCGCGGATGAGCACGGCGACAAGCTCAACCCCTACGCCCTCGCGTTCGCCGAGACGGCCGCGAAGGCGATGAACGAGCCCGGCGCCTTCCTGGCCGGGCTGGAGCTGGAGGCGGCGATCTACGCTCCGATCGGCGAGCTGCTCGACCGGTACGACGCGTTGATCTGCCCCACCACGGGGGCGCCCGGCCTGCTCGCGGGTGAGGAGTACGTCGACACCAAGTTCTCCGTGAACGGCGTCGAGCTCGACCACTACCTCGAGTACGCGATGACGCCGGTGTTCAACATCGCCAGCCGCTGCCCGGTGCTGAACGTCCCGTCCGGGCGCGCGTCCAACGGCATGCCGACCGGGGTGCAGATCGTCGGCCGCACCTACGACGACGCGACCGTCTTCAACGTCGGCGCCGCCGTCGAGCGGGTCCGCCCGTGGGCCTTCCGCCCCGAGTCGCTCTGATCCCTCTGATCTCATCTCGAGGAGAATTCGCATGACCACCCATGCCGACCTCGTCTTCCGAGGCGGTCCGGTGCACACGCTCGCCTTCGGCGGCCCCGGCGGCCCTGTCGCCACCGCGGTCGCCGTCCGCGACGGCCGCATCGTCACAGTCGGGGACGACGCCGACGTACAGTCGCTGATCGGCCCGGACACCGAGGTCGTCGACCTGGCCGGTCGCGCCCTGCTGCCCGGCTTCCAGGACGCCCATGTGCATCCGGTCCTCGCCGGGCTCACCATGATCCAGTGCGACCTGCACGACGCGAACGACGCCGACGAGGCCGTCGCGGCCGTCCGCGCCTACGTGGAGGCGAATCCCGACGCCGAATGGATCAGCGGAGGCGGCTGGTCCATGGAATGGTTCCCCGGGGGCACGCCGAGCCGTCACCTGCTGGACGCGGTGGTCCCCGACCGCCCTGTCCACCTGGTCAATCGGGACGGTCACGGAGCCTGGGTCAACACCAGGGCTCTGGAGCTGTGCGGCATCGACGCGGCTACCCCGGACCCGGTCGACGGCCGCATCGAGCGGGAGGCCGACGGCACCCCGCAGGGAACACTGCACGAAGGCGCGTCGGGCCTGGTCGGCCGGAACGTCCCCGAGCCGACCGCGGACATGGTGCTGCGCGGTCTGCAGGCCGGCCAGCAGCGGCTGCATTCGGTCGGCGTGACGGCGTGGCAGGACGCGATGGTCAACACCGAGGTCGAGCAGGCCTACCGGACCGCGGCCGAGTCCGGGCTGCTCACCGGCCGCGTGGTCGGCGCGCTCTGGTGGGACCGCGAAAGGGGCGAGGAGCAGGTCCCCGAGCTGCTCGCGCGCAGAGGCGGCGTGGGCACGTTCCGCACCACCAGCGTCAAGATCATGCAGGACGGCGTGGCGGAGAACTTCACCGCCGCGATGACCTCCTCCTACCTGGACGGCTGCGGCTGCGGGACCGGCAACCAGGGGCTCAGCTTCGTCGATCCGGAGAAGCTGCGCGCGTACGTCACCCGCTTGGACGCCGAGGGCTTCCAGGTTCACGTGCACGCCGTCGGTGACCGGGCGGCCCGCGAAGCCCTCGACGCGTTCGCCGCCGCGCGGGCCGCCAACGGCACCAACGACAATCGCCACCACATCGCCCACCTCCAGGTGGTGCATCCGGACGATGTGCCGCGGTTCGCCGCCCTCGGCATCGCCGCCAACATGCAGCCGCTGTGGGCGGCGCACGAGCCGCAGATGGACGAACTGACCATCCCGTTCCTCGGTCCGGAACGCGCCGGCTGGCAGTACCCGTTCGGGGACCTGGCCCGCACCGGCGCTCCGCTCGCGGCGGGCAGCGACTGGCCGGTCAGCAGTCCCAACCCGTTCCTGGGCATCCATGTCGCGGTCAACCGGGTGATCCCGGACGAGAGCCAGGAGGTGTTCCTGCCGGAACAGTGCCTGGACCTGACGGCCGCGCTGGCCGCCTACACGATCGGCACAGCGCGGGTGAACCACCTGGACACCGAGACCGGCACGATCGAGGAGGGCAAGTTCGCTGACCTGGTGGTCACCGACCGCGACCCCTATTCGATCCCCGTCGGTGAACTCGCCGAGACGTCGGTGCTGGCCACCTACGTCGAAGGCCGTCGGGTCCACACCGATCCGGCCTTCTGACGCCGTCGTGGTGCGGTGCGTTGTCGCACCGCACCACAGATCCGTTCACGGGCCTGATTGCCGGCCGAGGACGGAGCGACCTCCGCCGGCCGGAACCCGTCGTGACGTCTCAGCCGCGGATGTGATCAGCCGGTCTGCCCGCGAGAACGGCGCGGGCGGGAATCAGCGTCGCGGCGAGAGCCAGGCCCAGCGTCGCGGCCACCATCGCGGCGAGGGCCACGGGCCGCACGTGCGGGATCGCCGATCCGGTCAGCCCGTAGCTGATCGCCATCAGCGTCGGCACGGCGATCGCCGTACCGGCAGCCAGTGCGATGCCGCCGACGAGCAGCGCCTCCCAGCGGATCACGCCGAGCACCTGCCGCCGGGTGCCGCCGACCAGACGCAGCAGCGCGAACTCCCGCACCCGTCCGGTCGTCGCCATGACCAGCGTGTTGATCACCGAGACGGCGATGAACACGATGATCAGGCCGAGCGCGAGGAGGTTGACCCAGTTGTTCAGCTCCAGCTCCGCGTCCCGCACGTCGGACGCGTCGTCGCGGTCCAGCACCGTCAGTCCGGGGCTCAGCTCGGCGAGGCCGTTCCTGATCGATCCGTCCCCTACGACGAGGAGCCGGTCGGCCATACCGGAGGCCGTGTGGGCGCGCACCAGGTCGTACGGCAGGGCGACGTCGCCGAAGCCGAGGCCCCGGCCGTAGACGGCCACCACCGTCGGCGTGATCGGGGTGCCGTCGCCGAGGCGCAGCCGTACCTTGTCGCCGACCGACACGCCGAAGGAGTCGGCGGCGAGCGTGCTCAGCGCCACCGTGCCCCCAGTGCTACTCCCAGCGCTACCCCCGGCGCCTCCTGTGTCCCCCGTGTCGCCGCGCAGCCGGTCCAGCGAGCCGGCCTGGACGTCCAGGTCGAGCCCGTGGGCGGGGACGGTCAGCCCGATCGCGCCGTACGGGCGCAGCGTGCGCTCGCCCAGCTCCTCGAGGTCGCCGACCACCCGGGTGTCGATCACCTCGGTCACCCCGGCGACCCCGGGGAGGGCCCGCGCGGAACGGGAGACGTCCGAGGGCACCCCCGGCCCCGCGGACCGCACCACGTAGTCGGCCCGCAGGCCGTCGGCGGCCTGCCGCGCGGTCGCGTGGCCGATGGTCGACTGGGTGAAGACGGTCGTTCCGGCGAACGCGAGCATCAGGATGAGGGGGCTGACCACGGCGGCCAGCCGCTGGGCTCCGGTACGGGTGTTCGCGACGGCGAGGTAGCCGCCCACCCGGGACGACCGGCCGAGCGCGCCTCCGACCAGCGTGACGGCGAGCCGGACGAGCCACGGTCCCAGCAGCGCGGCGGCCACCGCGAGGAAGAGCACGATGCCGCCCGCGCTCATCGCGGCCGTCTCGCCCGCCACGAACATCGAAACGACGCAGAGGCCCGCCCCCAGGGCCAGGAAGACCAGCCCGGTGATCACGCGGCCGCGGCCCAGCGCCCGGCGCTCGGTCACCGCCTCGCCCAGCGCCTCGGTCGGCCGGATCCGGGTGGCCCGGCGTACGGCTCCTCGCGCCGACAGCCAGGCCGTGGCCGTCCCCGCCGCCACGGCGACCAGCATCGGCACCGGCCCGACGACGGGCGGGAACAGATCCGGAAGCATCCCCTTGGAGACGAGCTCGCCGAACATCCACCGGCCCACGGCGACGCCCGGCAGCACGCCGGCGGCGCTCGCCACCGCGCCGATCAGCAGGGCCTCCTTTCCGGTCAGCCGCGCCTTCTCGGCCAGGGCGGCGTCGAGGACGATCTCACCGGGCGAGGCGGGCACGTGTCCGGCGCGCAGCGTGTACGGCGTGAGCCGCGCGGACTCCCACGCGTGGCCGGAGGTGGGGCCTTGAACCATACGGCCGTCGGAGCCCAGCAATCCGACCGGGAAGGTCAGCTCGGTCACGACATCCCGTACTCCGGGCACCCTCCGGATCTCGCCGGCCAGCGAGGCGGGGATGGACGCGGGCTCCTCGAGCGGCACGCTCTCGGTCACCTCGATCGGCTCGTCGCCCTTCTTGACGATCGAGGTCTGCTGCGGGCCGGCCAGCACGACGGGGACCGCGCCGTACCGCTCCGGCCGTACCTGCGCGCGCAGGCCGGTCTCCATGAGCACCCCGCACGCGGTGACCAGGACGGCGGCGAACAGGAGGGCGAGAAAGGAACCGGCGAGCGACGACATCCGGCCGCGCATCGTCGCGAAGGCGAGGCTCAGCATCACACGGCCGCCATCGACCGGCCGAGCGCGGACATGCGCCGTGCGATGGACTCGGCCGATGCCGAGCGCACCTGGTCCACGACGACGCCCTCGGCCAAGAACAGCACCTCGTCGGCGTAGGCCGCCGCCACCGGATCGTGGGTCACCATCACCACGGTCTGGCCCGTCGCGTCCACCACCTGGCGCAGCAGGCCCAGCACCTCGGCGGCCGTCGTGGTGTCCAGTGCGCCGGTCGGCTCGTCGGCGAAGACCACCTCGGGCCTGGTCACCAGCGCGCGGGCGATCGCCACCCGCTGCTGCTGGCCGCCGGAGAGCTGGGACGGCCGGTGGGTCATGCGTCGCTCGAGCCCGACCCGCCTGACGACCTCCTCCAGCCAGGCCCGGTCCGTCCGCTCGTCCGCCAACCGGAGCGGCAGCGTGATGTTGTCACCGCGTTCATCCGAATGGCAGGCGATGCCACTTGAATCCCCCGTTTATCCCAATTGCCGATTGCCTTGCCAACCGTATTGACCAGCGGGTTTCCGCGGGAGAAGGCGTCCCACCATGTCGGCGGTAGGGCCAGCCCTACCTTTCGGCAGGCTCGCCGATGGTCGGCACGTCCGGCCGGATCGCCAGGATCTCCGCAGAGTCGGTGAGGCCGAGCTTCCTGCGTACTCGTTCGTAGAACGTGGTCAGACCGAGCCGGACGACATGCGCGGCGGCGGGCCGGGGACGGATGCCGATGCACTCTCCCGGCTCGACATAACCCGCGACGTTCCCGTCGACCTCGACGGCGAGCCTTCCGCTCGCGGGCAGGATGGCCAGCTCGACGGTGTCTCGCAGGGACAGCACCACCCCGCGGTTGTTCGCGGAATGCGGGGCCGCGGGGGTCACGAGCAGGGCCTCCACTTCGGGGTTCACGATCGGCCCCCCGGCGGAGAAGCTGTACGCGGTGGACCCGGTCGTGGTGGCGACGATGACGGCGTCGCCCGCGTAGCCGATGAACGGCCGGCCGTCGACGCGCACCATCACAACGGCGCTCTTGTGCCCGGGGACGCGGACCACGGCGACATCGTTGAAGGCGGTGACGACGCGGGAGCCCAGAACGGCGTCTATGGCCAGCCGGGGCTCGATGGTGAATTGCTGGGCGTCGATGGCCGAGAGCGCACTGTGCAGATCGGGCACGTCGACCTCGGCCAGGAAGCCGAGCTTGCCCACGTTCACGCCGAGGACCGGGGCACACTGCCGGTCGGCCAGCCGCATGGCCCTGAGCATGGTGCCGTCTCCGCCGAGGCTGACGACGAGCTCGGACCGAGGGCCGAGCTCCTCTGCCTTCACCGGGATCACCCCGCGGTCGAGTCGCCAGACCTCGTCCTGGATGCCGAGGACCAGCGCGTTCCTCCGGGCGGCCCAATCCAGGACCGCGGTGACCGCTTCCGCGCAGTCACGTCGAGGGTGCAGAACCAGGCCGACAGAGCGCATCACACCGAGCCTCCGAAGTGAAGCCAAGGACTTGGGCACCGCTCCGCGTCGCGAGAGAGCGATCAGCTCGTCCGCTGGCCCACGGCGGCTGGGCTCTCGCCACCCCTGCCGCTTCGGAGTCTCGCGCAGACAGGAATCCCATTTGTCCCCGTATGGCCATTTTAATGGCGCACAGGCCACGGGCGCGGCGTGGGACGGCGCCAGGGCTGACTCAAGCGGCGTCCGGCGACTTCTCGCTGACAGGCAAGCGCACCGTCCGATCGCCGAAGTCGACGACCAGATCCAAGCGGGCCCCGAGCGCCTCTACATAGCGGGCGATGACCTCAAGGGATGTGACCTCGCCATGCTCGATCTGTGAGACACGGGCAACGCTCACGCCCATGGCGGTCGCGACGTCCTTTTGTCCGAGCCCAAGTTGCTTGCGTGCCTCGGCAAGCTGATGGCCTCGCGCCTCGGCGAGGAGCTTCCTGGCTCCCTCCTCGATGATGGAAGGGGAGACACCGGCATCATGCAGTTCCCGCTCCAGGTCGGCCCAGTCCCCCGGCGTCCTCTTCGGCATGTTCACTCCTCGTCGTCGCTGGTGTAGTCGATGTAGAGCTGTATGGCCAGGGGGATGTTCTGCTTGTACCACCGTTCCCAGTTGCCCGCCTTATCGCCGCCCAACAACAGCAACGCCGCCCGGGTGGGGTCGAAGGCGAAGATGATCCTGATCTCCGATCGCCCGCGCGATCCTGGACGCAGTTCCTTGAGATGGTGGAGGGAGCTTCCCTTGAGCCGGTCGACGAGCGGCCTGCCAAGTGTTGGCCCCTCCTCTCGGAGAGCGGCTACAGCCTGAGCGACCTGAATCGCCGAGTCGAGATCCTCCTTGAGGAGCGTCCTGAACCAGGCGGCGTACTCATCTGTGACCTTCACCGTCCACGCCAAGAGAGCCCTCCCGAAATCAAGGCTAGCCTTAACTTGGACAGTAGGCTACTGCCACCCGAATGGGATGTCGTGAGGTTGAGCAACTCCATACACAGACTCGCGGCGTCCGGTCATCGGCGCGGCACGACGGGCCTGAGCCTCCACGGCGTCGCCGCCCGCGCCGACCGTTGGCTTCGCCGAGCATCCCGCAGAGCTCCACCGGCGGCCCGCACATCGCGCCCGAATCCGTCGTGCTACACAGGAAAAGGGGTGATGGCCGATGCCTCGTTTCCTTAACAGGGACCTCGTGGCGGTCGTGGCCGCGTTGCTGGCTCCCCTCGCCGTCGCGGCGCTGATCGTGCCGTTCCGCGCGGGCTTCTCGAACACGAACGTCGCTCTCATCCTGGTCGTGGTCGTGGTGGCGGTCGCCGCCGCCGGGAACCGCCTCGCCGGGGCGCTCGCGGCGGTCTCGGCCGCCGCCTGGTTCGACTTCTTCTTCACCCAGCCCTACCAGCGGTTCAGCATCACCAAGGCCGCGGACGTCCAGACCGCCGTCCTGCTGCTCGTCGTCGGACTGGTGACCTCGCAGCTGGCCGCCTGGGCCCGCCGCCTGAAGGTGATCGCCGTCACCGACGCCGACTATCTCGCCCGTCTCCACGACGTCGCCGCGCTGGCCCAGTCCGCCAGATCACCCGGCACGGTGATCAACCAGGTGCAGAGCCAGCTCACCGACCTCCTTAACCTGCGCGGGTGCCGCTTCGAGTACGGAACCCTGCTCGGCCATCCGCCGCGTCTCGAACAGGACGGCGCCGTGACGGTGGGCCACAGGCACTGGGACGTGGAACGGAAGGGACTCCCCGATCGGGAGATCGAGCTGCGCACCTTCGGCAACGGCCGCTTCTATGGCCGGTTCATGCTGCAGCCCACGCCTGGAAGCAGGCCGTCCCTCCAGGCGCGGCTCGTCGCGGTGACCCTGGCCGATCAGGCTGGCCACGCGCTCGACGTCGCGGCGGCCTCCCGCGGCAAGGAGTGATCGCCCGAACGGCGGCATGGGGCGTTTTGATCCCGTTCCCGGCCTGAGTCCGGCGACTGTCGTACGTGTTATGTTCTGCGACATGGCCAGGGGAACGGACGAAGTCAGCGAGCCCATGTACTACGTGCTCACCGCGCTGCTCGACGGCCCTCTGCACGGTCACGCGATCATGAAGGTCATCGGGGAGCTCTCGGGCGGCCGGGTGAAGCCGTCCGTCGGCACCCTGTACGGCATCCTGGAGCGCCTCAACGACCGCGGCCTGATCGTGGTGGACCGGGAGGAGACGGTCAACGGCCGCAACCGTCGTTACTTCCGCATCTCTGAGTCCGGCCAGTCCGTGGTGGAGGCGGAGGCGCGGCGGATGCAGGAGGCCGCCGCCCTGGTGATGAAGCGCACCAGCTTCGCATGACGCCGCTCGAACGCCGTTACCGGCTGCTGTTGCTGGCCTATCCGCCCGCCTACCGCGCCGCCCACGGCAAGGAGCTTCTCGGCGTTCTGCTCGACTGCGCCGCGCCGGGCCGGACGACCCCCGAGGTCAGAGAGTCGGCCGGCCTCGTCACCGGCGGCCTGCGCGAGCGGGTGCGGCACGCGGCGCGCGGGAGCGCCTGGCGGGACGGCCTGCACCTGGGCGCCACCGCCGTGATGGCCGTGCAGCTCGCCGTGCTGCTCCCCTACGCCGGGTCGATTCCGTTGTGGGTGGTGCTGTCCGCGCTGGCGCTGCTCGCCGTTCTCCGCGGCCGGGTGCGGATCGCCCTCCCGCTCGCGCTGCTCACCGGTGCCAAGGCGGTGGCGATCGCGAGCGGACGGCAGCTCCTCGATGTGACCCTGCTGCCGGTCTATCCGAGTTTCCTCACGGCCAGGCCGATGTTCGTGGCGAGCAGCCCGGCCACCGTCGCGGTCGGTTACGGGCTCGCCTGCTGCTGTCTGCTGGCGCTGGCGGCCAGGGAAGCGCCGCCGCGCACCAGGTCCTGGTGGTGGTGGGCGGCCGTGCCGTTCGCCGCCTGGGCGGGGCCGGCGTGGATGGCCGAGGGGACGCCCTTCCCGATCAGCCTCAGCCGGATGGCCCTGGAGCTGGCCGTGCTCGGCCTGGCCGTCTGGGCGGCGCGGCTGGCCGGCGATCCCCGGTGGGCGCTCGCGGCGGCGCTGTACCTGCTGGTCGTCTCCACCCAGCTCGGCGAGCATCTCGCCATGTTGACCCCGCAGCACCTGGCCTACTGGGGACTGCTGGTGCTGCTGACCGCGCTGGCGGCCCTGGTCCCGTACGGCGGCCGGCGTCGCGTTCTCCTCGGTTGACCATGCTCCGTTGAACGAAGTATGGTCCTCCGCATGCCCAGGAGATCATTTCCAGCTTTGGCCGTTCTCGCCCTGATCGCCGGATGTGGCACCGACACCGCCGCGTCGCCGTCGGCGGCGCCCTCGCCGAAGCAGGAGAGGGCCCACATGATCCAGGTGGCCAAGGCGGACTGCATGAAGGGGAAGGGCTTCCGATACGTCCCGTACGTGGCCCGGCCGGAGATCAGCGAGCAGGACATGAAGACCTTCGACTACGCGGCAGCGAAGGCCGAGCGCTCGAAGTACGGCTTCCGCATCTTCAGCTCCTTCGTCTATCCCGACAAGAGCCCGGACGACGAGGCCGACCCCAATGTCGCCATCATCGTGGACCTGTCACCCGCACAGCTTGGCGCCTACAAGAGGGCTGGGGAGAGCTGCGACACTCAGGCGATCAGACAGGTCACCGGCAAGAACGTGAAGTCCTACGAGGACTGGGCCACCCAGGCCAGCGAGATGGTCCACCGGCTCTGGAAGCGAGAGCTCGACGGCGACCCGAAGCTCGTCGAACTGGCCTCGGCCATGGCCGACTGCCTCACCGGCAAGGGCTACCGGGTGACCTCCACCAAGCCGGTGGCCATGAGCGAGTGGGCCGCGCAGATGGTCCAGAGCGAGCTCCAGGGGGGCCGCAAGACCATGACCCCCAATGGAGAGGGCCCCGTCTTCAAGCCGATCAACATCTCTCCGGACGAGGCGCGGCGCTACCTGGACAAGGAGATCAAGGTGGCCCTCGACGACCTCGAATGCGGCAAGCAGTTCTACCCCGTCATCGTCCCCAAGAGCAATGAGGTGGAGCAGCGGGTCAACGAAGAGTTCGGCATATGAGATCGCCCTGACGGTCCTGCGCCCGCCGAGGACGCCCTTGCCCTTATCCCCCAGAGAGCGGCATGCATTGTGTTCGGCATGCCCCAGTTCAGCGAAGGCAGGTTCACGTTCCGATGTCCTGGCAGCTCCGCCTCTCCAGCCGCGGGTGAGAGACGACCATGAGATCACCACGCAGGCTCCTGCTGGCCGTACTGACGGGGGTCCTGATCCTCGCGGCCGTCGGCTGGGGCGTCAGCACCCGATTGCGCTCGCCCGCCGACGAGGCGGCGCTCCGCAAACCGCCCAAAGCATCGCTGATCACCGCGCCTGTCGAGCGCACCAAGCTGGTCAGCACGGTCGCGGTCAGCGGCACGCTGGAGTACGGCTCCCCGCTCCCCGTCACGCTGGCCGGAGCGGTCGGCGGTGACGACCCGATCCAGCGCGCCACCCGCGCACCCCGGCCGGGCGTGATCAAAGAGGGCGCGGTCCTCCTGGAGGTCAACGGCCGTCCCGTGATCGCTCTCGCCGGCAGGGTGCCGATGCACCGCACGATCAGCCCAGGTGCCGCGGGCGCCGACGTCAGGCAACTGCAGCGGGCGCTGCGCAGGCTCGGGTACGGCGTACCCGTCACGGGCGTGTTCGACCAGGCGACCATCACCGCGGTCGGCCGTTTCTACGCGAAGAAAGGATACGAGGCGCAGAAGCCCACCCTCGCCGACCGGCAACAGCGCGACCTGCTGCGCAAGGCCGCACGCACCGCGCAGGAGACCCTGGCCGCCGAGCTGAAGGGGCTGGACGACGGAAGGGACGTGCTGCCGCTCAAGGTCAGGATCACCAACGCCAAAGCCGACCTGAAGATCGCGCAGAGGGAGTTGGCCGAGGCCGAGGCCCAGCGGTCCACTCCGGAGGACGAGGCCGCGCTGGAGGCGGCGGAGTCGGCCGTGCGCGCGGCGGAGGAGCGGCTCGTCGAAGCCGAGCGGGCGCTCGATCAGGCGCGTACGGAGACCGGCCAGGCCTCCACCCCCGGCGGCACCCCCGGTGGCACCCCGGACGCCACCCCCGCCCCGCAGCCGACGGCCGACACCCGGTTGCTGGAGCTGCGGGTCGCCAACGCCAGAGCGGACCTGGACAGCGCGCGCAGAGCGCTCGCCCGCGCCGTGGACGCGGCCGAGGCCGCGCGGGACAGGCGGCTGACGGAGCTGCGCAAGGCCGTACGGGATCGGAAGGAGGCGCTCCTCACCGCCCAGCAGGCTTTGCGCCAAGCCAGACGGCTCTCACCGATGCGGCTCAAGGTGGACAACGCGCGGACGGACCTGGCGGAGGCCAGGGCGCTGCTCGCCGAGTTCGACCGCACCTACGGCACCACGATCCCGCCGGGCGAGTTGGTCTTCCTGCCCACGCTGCCGGCACGCCTGCGGAAGGCCCGGATCAAGGCGGGCGAGACGGTCGAGAAGGACGTCGCCGTCGTGACGAGCTCGTCCTTCATGGTGACGGGTTCGGTCGACTCCTCCGAGGCCGGCCTGCTGAAGGAGGGCATGAAGGCGGTCATCGAGACCGATTCCGGCAGGACCTACCCCGCCACGCTCACCGCGATCGGGGAGAAGGCCCGCTCCGCCACCGACGAGGAGCCCTCCGATGAGGAGTCCTCCGGCGGCAATGCCGCCAAGGGC
The DNA here is from genome assembly GCF_030268965.1 of Microtetraspora sp. NBRC 16547. GTDB lineage: Bacteria > Actinomycetota > Actinomycetes > Streptosporangiales > Streptosporangiaceae > Microtetraspora. Next base: position 131,094 of record NZ_BSSE01000017.1, read on the forward strand.
GGGAACGGGCTGGGCTCCGAGAGCGTACTGATCGTCCCTGACTCGATGGCGGGGCTCAAGCGCTTGACCGGCGCACCGGTCACCGTGCGGGTGGCGGTCGGCGCCACCGACGGCGAGGTGCTGGTCGTCCCAGTGGCCGCGGTGATCACCGCGGCGGACGGCCGGCCCAGGGTGCAGGTGGAGATCGCGCCGGACCAGACCAAGGAGGTGGAGGTGCGCACCGCGCTCACCGCGGAGGGCAAGGTCCAGGTCACTGGCGACCTCAAGGAGGGTGACCGGGTGGTGATCGGCGGTGCCTGAGCCAGTCATCGAGCTGGAGGGGATCTGCAAGGAGTTCCCCACCGACCCGCCCGTGCGCGCGCTGTCGGACGTCCGCCTGCGCGTCGAACGCTCCGACTACCTGGCCATCGTGGGCCCGTCCGGCTCGGGCAAATCCACCCTGCTCAACGTGCTCGGCCTGCTCGACGTGCCGACCTCGGGCAGCTACCGGCTCGACGGCGTCGAGACGACCGCGCTCGGGGACGGCGCCAGGACCCGGCTGCGCGGCAGCCGTATCGGCTTCGTCTTCCAGTCGTTCCACCTGCTGAGCCGCCGCACCGTGGTGGAGAACACGATGCTCGCCGAGATCTACGGCGGACAGTCAAGGCGGGGACGCCGCGAACGCGCGCTCGCGGCGCTCGACAGGGTGGGGCTCGGCCACCGCGCCGGCTTCCCGCCCGAGCGCCTGTCCGGCGGCGAGCGGCAACGGGCCGCGATCGCCCGCGCGCTGCTCGGGGAGCCCTCCCTGCTGCTGTGCGACGAGCCGACGGGCAACCTCGACAGCCGGAACACCGACGCGGTCCTCGACCTCTTCGACGAGTTGCGGGAGCAGGGCATGACGATCGTGGTCATCACGCACGAGAACGAGGTGAGCGAGCGGGCCGTACGCAGGGTCCGGATCACCGACGGCGTGCTGGCGGAGGAGTGACGTGGACATTCGCGACCTGACGGGCGAGGCCGTCGCCGCCATAACGGTGCGCGCGGCCCGATCGGCGCTCACCACCCTCGGCACCGTGCTCGGCATCACCACGCTGGTCATCACACTCGGCATCGCGGCGACCGCGGGCAACCAGATCGTCGGCAGGTTCGACGAGCTCACCGCCACCGCCGTCACCGTCGAAGTGCCGGAGAACGATCAGGAGATCGTGGCCTGGGACGCCCTCGACCGGGTGACCCGGCTGCGCGGGGTGGTCGCCGCCGCCGCGCTGGCGGAAAGCAAGGAGAGCGCCAACCTGAGCGTGCGCTCCAACCTCCTGATCGACCCGACCAGGGTCACCGCGCAGACGCTGACCGTGGTCGCCGCCTCCCCCGGGCTGCCGGGGGCGGCGCGCGGCCGCATGGTCCAGGGCCGCTTCTTCGACAGCGGGCACGTGGCCCGCCGGGACGAGGTCGTGGTGGTCGGCGAGCAGGCGGCCAAGATGCTCGGCATCACCCGTGTCGACAGGGCGCCCGCGGTCTTCATCGGCGATCACGCCTACACCGTCATCGGCATCCTCGGCGGGCTGCGCCGCGAGCAGAGCCTGAGCAGCGCCATCATGGTTCCGCCCACGATCGGCCGGCGCTTCGGCCTGCGGCACGTCACCAGGGTGCTGGTCACCACCAGTCTGGGCGCCGCCGAGCTCATCGCCCGGCAGGCGCCCACCGCGCTCAGTCCCGGCGACGAGGGAATGCTGCAGGTGATCGCCCAGACCAGCCCGACGAGAGCGCGCGACGCCGTGCAGAACGACGTCAACGCGCTCTTCCTGATCCTCGGGCTGGTGTCGCTCGTCGTGGGCGCCGTCGGCATCGCCAACGTCACCCTCGTCACCGTCATGGAACGCACCGGCGAGATCGGACTGCGGCGCGCGCTCGGAGCCGCACGCCGGCACATCGCCGCGCAGTTCCTCCTGGAGTCCACGCTGATCGGGCTGACCGGCGGGGTGATCGGCGCCAGCCTCGGCATCGTCGCCATCGTGGCCGTCTCGGCCGCCAAGGAGTGGACGCCCGTGCTCGACGTACGGCTCGGGCTGGCCGCGCCCGTCGCGGGGGCCGTGGTCGGACTGCTGGCCGGCCTCTACCCCGCCCTGCGCGCCGCCCGGATGGAGCCGGTCGACGCGCTCAGATAGCCGGCTCTCAGCATCCTCAGACGGCCGCCCCGCGCCGGGACGCGGCGCGTCCCCCGCATTCGCGGCTCCGAGCACGCTCGCCTGGGGATGCTTCCCCCGCTCCCCGACAGGGCCGACTCATGGTCTTATATCGCTTATAGGCGTGCGATATTGTGCGCGCTAGGGAGTATTTCGTGGATCTTTGCCGTAGCGAGGATCGGCCAGATGGATGCGTCGCAAGGCGGAGGAGGAGGCCGGAGCGGAGCCTCCGGCCGACACTCCCGGGCCCCGCGGAAAGTCCGAGCTTGCGAGGAGTTTTCGTGGGTGGGGCGACAACGCCGCGAGGCGCGATCTGGGCGACCGCAGTAGGCCAAAAAGATCCACGCAACACGACCTAGTGGCCCCTACGGGTCCTCGTGGCGCGGCAACAGGAGGTGCGATGCCGTACCGACGGCAGGTCAGGCGGGTTCTCCCCGGCGGCAGGCCCCGATCGGGCCGGAGGTCGTCATGAGCGGTCTGCTGGGCGCCCTGGTCGACGACGCGGGGCTCTTCCCCCCGACCTCACTGGACATGCGCTCCGCGGTTCGGCGGCACCGAGGCGATCTCGCCGGGGGCGAGCCGATGCTGGCCCACCGCTTCCTCTGCCCGGCCGCCCGGATCGGCGAGTTCATCGCGGAACTGTCCCCCGAGGACCGCTTCCGGGTGATCCTCATCGGCGGCGCCGACCCGGCCGCCACGCGGGAGGCGATCCGCCTTGTGATCGACACACCGGCGCTCACGCTCGTCGCGGTCGAATGGGCGCCGATGGCGATCACCCCTCCCCCGTCCGACGTCGCCCCCGAAGCCACACAGCCCGCCGCCGCTTCCGAAGCGACACAGTCCGCCGCGGCTCCCGAAGCGACGCAGGCCGGTGCGGCCCTCGACACCGCGCTCCGGACGCTGGCCGACGCGGGAGCCGGTCCTGACGTCCCGCTGTTCGCCGAGCCCTCCGACATCACCGGAGCCGCCGCCATGACGGCCGCGATCGTGGCGGCCAGGGCGTCGGCCGGCCGGCCGCTCGGGCTGAAGCTCCGCTGCGGCGGCGTCCGGCCGGACCTGTTCCCGTCCGCCACCGACCTGGCGACCGCGCTGGTCACCGCGGCGGAGGCCGGGGTACCGGTCAAGGCGACCGCCGGGCTGCACCACGCCGTCCGTCATGTCGACCCCGCCACCGGGTTCACCCACTTCGGATATCTCAACGTGCTGCTCGCCTCGGCGCAGGCCCAGCGGGGCCGGTCCGTCGCCGACGTCGCGTCCGTACTGCTGGACGAGGACGCGGACCGGCTGCGGGCCCTGGCCGAATCCCTCGGTCCGGAAGAGGCGCGCCGGGTCCGGACCGGCTTCGCCTCCTACGGATCGTGCAGCACGTCCACCCCCGTACGCGAGGCCGCGGAACTCGGCCTGTCCGCGCGTGTCACGACATGATCAGCGGGAGACGCTGACGGAGGTGGGCACGGCTTGTGCTCCCGACACGGGTCACCCGCACACCAGGAGCTGCCTTGTTCTCCGAATTGGGCGAAGTGATCCTCTGGTGCGTCTGGCTCTCCCGTGACCTGATTGTCGGGCTGGCGCTGCTCGCCGCCATGCTGTTCTGCGCTTTCGTGGTGGCCACCGGACTCATCGCCGCCCTCGATCACGCGATCCGCCGTCTCGTACGACGCCTCCGGCGAGGCTCGGCGAGCGCGGAATCGACCTTCCGAGAAGACGACGACTCGGGGATCGATATCTTCCCGGGCGCCGTCAATGATTTCACCGGTCACGGTGCGCGTAGGTGACGACCTGGCCGGTCACTCCGAGCCGGAATCTTGACGTGAGTCATGTGAGAGTTGACTCTCTATTACGGGAAATTACATGTCACAGTCCGCGCCTGGACAGCTGCGGAATGTGACTGAGAAGGGTTGTTGGGCGACCAACCATCCACCGAAGGGGAATTCCGAATGAGCGTTGAGGAGCAGGTCCTGCACTACCCGATCCCGAATGACGCGGCGCTGGACCCGCCCGCGGAATGGGCGCGGCTCCGCAGCACGTGCCCGGTGACCCACGTGACGCTGCCGAGCGGCGACCGGGCGACACTGCTGACCCGCTACGAGGACGTCAAGCAGGTGCTCGCCGACCCGCGCTTCACCCGCCAGCTCACCGCGCCCGACGCGGCCCGGCTGTCGGCCGAGGGTGGGGTGTTCAACAGCGAGATGTCGCAGATCATCCCCGACGGAGGCGAGGAGCACCAGCACTGGCGGCGCCTGGTCGTCAAGTGGTTCACGGCCAAGCGCATGGCCGCCATGCGGCCCACGATGACCCAGATCGCCGAAGACCTGATCGACGACATGGTCAAGCGCGGCGCGCCCGGCGACCTCAGGGCCGACCTCGGTTTCCCGCTGCCGGTCTACGTCATCTGCGACATGCTCGGCGTTCCCGCCACCGACCGCGACCGGTTCTCGTACTGGTCGGACACCCTGCTCAACCTCACCCGCTACAGCAAGGCCGAGACGGAGGCCGCCCAGGGTGCGTTCTTCCAGTACATGTCCGACCATGTCGCCGCCAAGCGCCACCGACCGAGCGACGACCTGCTGAGCGAGCTGATCGCGGTGGGCGGCCCCGAGGACGGCGGCCTGTCCGACCTCCAGATCCTGGTCACCGGCATGGCGCTGCTGGTGGCCGGACACGAGACCACCGCCAACATGATCGGCAAGATGGTCTCGATGCTGCTGGCCGACCGTGACCGGTGGGAGCGGCTGCTGGCCGACCGTGACCGGTGGGAGCGGCTGCTGGCCGACCCGTCGCTGATCCGCACGACGGTCGAGGAGTCGCTGCGCTTCGACGCCAACTCCGGCTTCGGCCTGCCCCGCTACCTCCGCGAAGAGACCGAGGTCAGCGGCACGGTCCTGCCCCGCGGCACCACCGTGGTGTGCAGCATGGCCGCCGCCAACCGCGACGAGAGCACCTTCGAGGCCGCCGACCAGATGGACCTGACCCGCAGCCCGAACCCGCACCTGGCCTTCGGCGCCGGCGCCCACTCCTGCCTGGGGCAGGCGCTGGCCCGCACCGAACTGCAGGTCGTCCTGGAGGTGCTCCTGCGCAAGCTCCCGACCCTGGAGCTGGCCGTACCGGTCGAGGAACTGGAGCGGGTGGAGGGGCTGGCCGTCGGCGGCCTGCGCACCGTCCCGGTCCGCTGGTGAGCCGGCGCCACCGGAGCCGCCCGACAGAGAGGAACCCGAGGTGAAGGTCACCGTCGACGAAGACAAGTGCTGCGGCGCCGGCCAGTGCGTGCTGCTCGCGCCGGAGGTGTTCGACCAGCGCGACGACGACGGCATCGTCAACCTGCTCGACCCCGAGCCCGGCGCGGACCGGCATGCCGCCGTCCGCGAGGCCGCCGCCGTCTGCCCCGCGGCCGCCATCGAGCTGATCGAGTAGGTGTGACGAGGAGACCCGTACGCCTGCTGTGACGAGGCCGGTCGGGCGGTGGAGTCCGGCCGCCCGGCCGTTCTGATCGAGCTGAGCGGGACCCGGCGAACGGCCCGGCCATAGGTTCGACGCGTACCCCCTGCCCGGACAGCATTGGAGGAGTTTGTGACAAGCGCACTGTCGGCAGAGTCTCCGGGGTCTCCGGCGCTGGAGCTCGCCGCCGGACGCCTGCCCGCCTTCGTCTACGACCTGTCCGAGCTGGACGCGCACCTGAGGTCCGTACGGGCGGCCCTCGGAGACGTCGAGCTCTATTACGCCGTCAAGGCGAACCCCGACCCGGAGCTGCTGCGGATCCTCGCGCGGCACGTCGACGGCTTCGAGGTCGCCTCGGGCGGAGAACTGGCCCACGTACGCGGGCTGCACCCGGAGAAGCCGATCGCGCTGGGCGGCCCCGGCAAGACCGACGAGGAACTGGTCAGCGAGGTCACCCGGCTTCACGTGGAGAGCAGCGGCGAGCTGCGCCGGCTGGTCGCGTCCGGACACGCCGCCGACGTGCTGCTCCGGGTCAACCTCGACATCCCCGTCGACGGCGCGTCCCTGTCCATGGGAGGCGGGGCGACTCCGTTCGGCATGGACCCCGCCGCGATCGCCGAGTGCGTGGAGCTGCTCTCCGCCCAGGACACGGTCCGGCTTCGCGGGATCCACGCGCACCTCGCCAGCGGGCTCGACGCGCCGCGCATGCTGGAGCTGGCCGCCGCCGTCCTGGAGTACGCGCGGGGACTCGGCCTCACCGAGATCAACCTCGGCGGTGGCATGGCCGTCTCCTACGCCGATCCCGGCCGGCGCTTCGACTGGGAGACCTACGGCCGGGGACTGGCGGGGCTGCGCCGACCCGGCGAGGTCCTCCGCATCGAACCGGGACGGTCACTGACGGTCTACTGCGGCCGGTACGTGACCCGGGTCATCGACGTCAAGCGCGTACACGGAGAGCTGTTCGCCGTGGTCGCCGGCGGAACGCACCACATCCGCACGCCGGCGACCAAGGGGCACAGCCAGCCGATGGCCGGCGGCGAGCCGGGCGAGCCGGTCACGATCGTGGGGCAGCTCTGCACCCCCAAGGACGTGCTCGCCCGGCGCGTGCCGGTCAGCCTGAAGCGGGGGGACGTGGTCGAGTTCACCATGGCGGGCGCCTACGCGTGGAACATCTCCCACCACGACTTCCTCATGCATCCGAAGCCGGGCTTCCACTACGTCGGGGGGTGAACCGGGGGGTGCGGACGGCGATGCCGGAGGTTCAGCGCCATCTAGCCAGGACTCTTGGGCATTCAAGCCCGAGAGGAATGGCTACCTGTTCATGGTCTTTCTGTTACGGTCGGTGATGCGATTACGGGATCGAACGCACCCGGCCTGCCGGGGAACGGCTTTGTGATCTGTTATCGGAATCGCACAAGGCATGGCTTGCCGTGCCGAGGCTGCTGTCAACCAGCCCAACGCGAGAAGTGAATCTTCTTGCAACGCGGCCTATGCCTGTCCGCCAGACGGGAGCAAGAGCTGCAAGCTCTGGCCCTTCAGGGTCGAGTCGTTGACGGCAGTGTGACGAACTTGCCGAGGAACTTCCGGGCCGTGGGGGTGTCCAGCCGGTAGTCGAAGTTGGTCGCCTTGCAGGCGTCGTCGTCTCCGCTGATCGTGGTGGCCACGAGCAGATGGGAGTCGCGCCCGCCGAGGAAGTTGGGGCCGCCGGAGTCGCCGAAGCAGGTGCTGCCGTCCGTCTTGTCGACCAGCGACAGGTTGAGCCACTTGGATTCGAGGGACTCGAAGGAGATGGTCGTCTGGTTGCGCCTGTCGGCGTAGACGTACTTCCGGCCGTCCTTGCCCTTGACCGGGTTCAGCGAGCCGTACCCCACGGGGGTGAAGTCCGCCGTCTGCAGCTTGTTGTCGGCCTCGAGCTCGTCGAGCAGGCCCTCGGTGGGCAGCGTGGCGGGGGTGATGTCGGGGATCGCCGTGTCGAAGATGACGACGGCCATGTCATGGAGATCGGATTTGTCGCCGTAGAAGCGCGGGTCGGACACGAATCGGCCGGTGTAGACCGTGTCCCCCTGTTTGTAGTGGCTGGAGAAGGTGACGCGAGCGGTCTTCTTCCCGTCCTTCCCCCTCCGCACGTCGTCCCCGCAGTGGGCGGCGGTGAGGAAGACGGTCGGCGAGATGAGCGTTCCGGTGCAGAACGACCACGTGTCGTCTTTGTGTGGTTTGTCGGCGATGAGGGCCCCTACTTCAGGATGATCCGTTCCGTCGGCGGAGCCGTTCGTGATGGCCGCCGCGGGAGAAGCGACGCCCACGATCAACGCAGCAGAAATCGTGACAAAAGGGACAAAACGCATTCACGCACTGTATCCGCACATGGCGTCCACATGACACAGCGGACGGAAAGATCTACGTGCGAGGCGTTTGTACCGAAAGATCCCCGTATGACCGTCAGGGCGGCCCCAGCGGCCGCCGGCCGGCCGTGGACGGCTGACCGGCGGCGTCGGGGACGGAAGGTCAGAACATGGCGCGCGGGTCGGCGTGCAGAGGCTGCGAGAGCCGTACGGTGATGAACTCGTTGGCGTCGGGCTTGCCCGGCGTCCGGCCGGAGGAGAACGGGAAGTTGTTGTCGTTCAGGATGGCCAGCGTCTGGTCGTCGAGCAGGGCGACGTCCTCGATGGTCTGGAAGGGGAAGCGGAAGGTCGGCCCGAAGCCGCCGATCCCCTTCGGGTTGGCGAGGTCGAGCAGGTCGGCGACGAGGGTCTTGTCCAGCTTGCCGTCGTCGTCGCGGTCCCTCATGTCGGCGAGGTAGACCCGCTTGAACGCGGCGGCGTCGCCTTCCGCGTTGTCCCTCTCGATGATCAGGAACCGGTGCCGGTCGACCGCGATCGCGTCGCCGATGGCGTTCGACGGCGACTCGAGCTGATAGGTCCAGCGGTGCTTGGTGTAGGCGCCCTTGCGCACGTCGAACTCGTACATGCGGAGGGCGCCCGGCTCGTCGCCCGCCACGGTCCCTTCGAGGAGCGGGTAGAGGCGCTTCCCGTCCACGGAGCGGGCCATCCCCTCGAAGCCCTTGCTCCGGCCGAGGTTGGGGGTGCCCCCGTTCAGGTACGGATTCTCCGGCGCCTGCACGCCCGGCAGCGGGATCGGGGCACCGAGCAGCTTGCCGGTGGCCGAGAAGTGCAGCAGGAACGGGCCGAACTCGTCACCGATCCAGATCGTGCCGTCCTCGGACCGCACGATCGACTCCACGTCGAAGTCGGCTCCGGTGAGCACGCGGTCGGCCCGGGTGAGCGGGAACGTGATGTGCTTGTCGGGGTCGCTCAGGTTGAACCCGCCGAGCACCTCGACCTTGCCGGTCGACACGTCGGGCTTGATGTGGTGGACGCGCAGCAGGAAGTCGGCGCTGTTGGCCTTGGCTCCGTAGCCGTTGTCCGAGAGGACGTCAAAGGTGCCGTCACGCCGCCGCAGCACGCCGCTGAACCCCTGGACGGGCTGTCCCGCGAAGGGAGCGGAGATGCCGTTGAACGGCCCGGACCCGATCGCCGAACCGGACGGCTCGCTTCCCGGCACGAAAGTCTCGGCGGGAAGCACGGCGAAACCGGTCAGCGTGGCCTGGCCGAAGGTGTCGCCGTGGGTCCCGGCGGAGGCGGGCTGCGCGAGCCCGAACGTCAACGCGGCGGCACCGATGATGGTCAGAATCCGTTTCATGGGGCGCACGCTAGAGGGATCAGATGACCGGACATCCAACGCGAGCCGGACGGGATGTGGCCGGGCGATGGACCCGGCCGCACCCCGCCGGGCAACGCCGGGAGATCACTGCTTGGTGGTGAAGACGATCTCCACTCTCCGGTTCTTGGCCCGGTTTTCCTCGTTGGGCCTGCCGTTGACGTGGTTGGGCACCTTGGGCCGGCTCTTGCCGAAACCTCTGGCCTGGAAGGTCACGCCCGGCAGCTTCTCCTGGAGGAACCGCTGTACGGCCTGCGCCCGCCTGAGCGACAGCACGTTGTTGTAGGCGTCGGTGCCCTGGTCGTCGGTGTGCCCCTCGATCCTGACCACGCCGCCCGCGGACTCGGCCTGGATCTTCGCGGCCACCTGCTGCAACCGCTGCCGCGCCCGCGCGGTCAACAGGGACTTGTCCAGCGCGAACAGCACGTCACTGGTGAGCGCGACGGTGACCTGTTCGCCCTGCTTTACCTCGGTTTCCGTCCCATCCAACGACTCGGTCTCCGGGACGATGTCCTCGACGGGGAACACCAGGTCCTCGATCACTGCGGTCACGGTGGAGGGGACCGTCGGCTCGGCCCGGGCGGCCGCTCCCGCCCCGACCTCCCCGAAGCCGACCACGAGGGCGGTCGCGAGCACGCCCACCGCGATCCGCTCAGGAGATCGGGACATCGGTGAACACCCCCAGGGCGGGGAACTCGACGTTGACCATCGTGACGTCCGGGGGCGGCGTCCCGTAAACCGCGTACATCTCAAGAGAGCTGCCGGAGTCGACGTACTCGGTCTTGCTGCACACGCACTTGGCGTCCGACTCGGTGCCGTTGCGGGCGACGCGGTACCGCTTGCCGTTGACCGGATCGATCAGGGTGACACCCGAGACGGTGTAGTCAGTGAACGAGACGCCCAGTTTGGTGCCCGCTGACCAGCTCTTACCGTTCGGGCCGAGGTTGGCGACGGTCCAGGTAAGCGTGGCGATCTTGCCCTGCCGCTTGAGGCCGGTGATGTCGATGCGCAGGTTCTTGCCGTCGTGTGTGATCTTTCGGCTGGCGATCGCCGTGAGCTCCTCGGTCGAGACGGCCGGCCGCTCCCCGGACTCCTCGGCGGTCTGCTCCCCGGGCTCCTCGGCGGTCCGCTCCCCTGTCGAAACCGCGGTGGTCCGGTCGGCCACTTTCTCCGTCTGGGGGATCGCCTGCTTCTCGTCGCCGCCGCTCCCCTGCTGGCCGGGCAACATCCCGCAGCCTGCCAGCATCGCCGCCGCAGCGACCAGAGAACAGATCTTGATGCGCATTCTCGTCTTACCTCGTGTCATCGCTTGGCAGTGAAAGTGACCCCGACACACCGGTCCCGGCGATGTCGCGCCCATCCCATCTCCGCCTGTCGTAGATCGCGTCTACCATAGGCGGACAAACCTTCAGAATCCGCATAGCGCCCTATATGCGCAAGCCACGGCGCCGTGCCGCCTCATCGGCGAGCCCCTGGGCCGCGGCAAGGCCCTGTGTGTCACCGAGAGCGGCGAACTCTCCCACAGCACGCGTCACGGCATGGACCGCCTCATCCACCTCATCGAGGTCCAGGAAGGCGCCGGCCAGCACCAGGAGCGCCCGCGCGGCTCCCCCGCGGTCTCCGTACTCGCGGAAGGTCCCGAGCGCCTCCTCCGCGGACACGCGGGCGGCGTCGGGCCGGCCCTCCGCCATGGACACCCTCGCCAGGACCACGAGTCCCCCGGCCTCGGGCAGCCGATCCCCCAGCCGCCGCGCCAGCCCGAGGCCGCGCTCGGCCCGCGTACGCGCCTCGGACGGCCGGCGCCGGTCCAGGTACAGCCCGGCGAGGTCGAGCGAGACGGCCGCCTCGCCACGCGGGTCCCCCAGCTCGCGGTAGATGTCCAGGCTCCTCAGCAGCAGCTCCTCGGCGCGACGCACCCCGCCGAGCGCGCGCAGCGCGTCGGCTCTACCGCGCCGATCCGCCACCGCCGAGAACGCGGCCAGGCAGGCCACGAAACAGGCCTCCGCCTCAGCCGCCCTCCCCTGGGCCAGGTGGACCAGGCCGAGCCGGTGGCGGGTGCGGGCCAGTTCGCCCGCCTCCACCAGCGGAAGCGCGCGCTGGAGGGCGTCGGCCGCCTCCGGCAGCCTGCCCTCCGTACGGTGCAGGTCCGCGAGGGACCGCAGCAGCAGCGCCTCGCCGTGGCGGTGGCCCATGCGCCGGGCGGCGCGCAGGCCGATCTCCACGGTCGCGCGCCAGTCCTCGCGGTGCGCGCCCAGCTCGAAGAAAGGCGTCAGGTAGAAGGCCAGCCGCCAGGCCGACTCGTCCAGCCCGTTCCGCTGGAAGTCGGCGACGGTCGCGACCAGGAACCCCCGCTCCGCGCCCAGCCAGCGGGCCGACTCCCTGAGCTGCGTGGTCTCCAGTGCCGCCTCCCCGCCCACCGCCTGCTCCGCCGTACGGACCTGGGTCTGGCCCGAGCCCGGTTCCGCCGGCAGGAGCAGCGCCCGGGCCCGGCGGGTGCGATCGAGCGCCTCCTGGACGGCGGCGGCGAGCACCTGGGCGGACGGTCCCTCCTCCAGGGCCAGCCGCTCGGCGGCGTAGAGCCTGGTCAGGTCGTGCCAGCCGTACCGCTCCTGGCCGGCCGCGTCGAGCCCGCGCGCCTGCAGCAGGCCCGCCTCGGCCAGCGCCTCCAGCAGCCGGTCGGCGGGCGCGCCAAGGACGGCGGAGGCCGCCCATGGGGCGAAGTCGGGCGCGGACAGCGCGCCGAGACGGCGCAGCAGCAGGCGTTCCCGGTCTGAGAGCGCGCGGTAGCCGAGCGCCAGGCTGCTGCGCACCGCCAGGTCCCCCGCGCTGAGCTCGTCGAGACGGCCGTGCTCGTCCTCAAGGCGTCCCGCGAGGTGCTCGAGCGTCCAGCTCGGCCGCCGCGCCAGCCGGGATCCGGCGATCCTGAGCGCGAGCGGCAGCCCGCCGCACAGCGCGGCGATCCGCGCGGCGGCCTGCTGCTCCGCGCGCACCCGCGCCTCCCCCACGACCCTGGCCAGCAGCGCCACCGACTCATCGGCGTCGAACACGTCAAGCTCGAAGGCGCGCGCCGCCTCCAGGCCGGACAGCGGTGAGCGGCTGGTCACCACCGTCAGGCAGCCGGGGCCGGTGGGCAGCAGCGGGCGCACCTGGGCCTCGTCCGCCGCGTCGTCCAGCACCACCAGCAGCCGCCGCCCGCTCACCACGCTGCGGTAGAGGCGGACTCGCTCGGCGAGGTCGGCCGGCACGGCTCCGCGCGGGCAGCCGAGCGAGCGCAGCAGATCCTCCAGGACCGCGCCCGGCGTCCTGGCCCCGAGCGAGGCGTACAGCCGCCCGTCGGGGAAGTCGAGCGCGGTGGCCGCGTGGATCGCCACCGCGGACTTGCCCGCTCCCGCGGGGCCGTGCAGCACCAGATGGACGGGCGCGGTCCCGGCCGGGGGCACGGACCGCCGGATCCAGTCCAGCACGCGCTCGCGTCCGGTGAAGTCGGCGACGTCGGGCGGCGTCTCGTTCGGCACGCCCCGCCCGTCGTTCGACACATCCGGGCCGCCGGGCGCACTCCATCCGTCCAGGGTGTTCTCCGCGCCCGGGACGTTCAGCGCGTTCGGGGTGTTCAGCGCGTTCGGGGTGTTCGCGGCGTTCGCGGCGTTCGCGGCGTTCGACATGGTCGGCCTGTTCGGCGAAGGGGCGCCTCCCGCCAGCACCCGCGCGTGCGCCTCCCGCAGCTCGGCACCGGGTTCGAGGCCGAGCTCGTCGACCAGCAGCCGCCGCGCCTCCTGGTACGCGGTGAGCGCCTCGGATCTGCGTCCCGCCTGGTTGAGGGCCAGCATGAGCAGTCCCCACGCCCGCTCCCGCAACGGGTGCGCGGCCACGAACGCGCGCAGCTCCCCCGCCACCTCCGCGCCGCGGCCGAGCGCCAGATCCAGCTCGACCCGCTCTTCCAGCACGGTCAGCCGCAACTCCTCCAGCCGTACGGCGTGCGCCCGCCGCAGCTCGGCCGAGTCGATGCCGGCCAGCACGGGTCCGCGCCAGAGAGCCAGGGCGGCACGCAGGTCGTCGGCCGCCTCCGCGATCCGGCCCGCGTCCCTGGCCCGCCTGCCCGTGGTCACCAGGCGCTCGAACCTGTGCGCGTCCACCTGGTCGGGATCGACATCGAGGAGGTAGCCGCCGGGCACGGTGCGGATCCCGTCGACCACCTTGCGCAGGGCGCTCACGTACACCCTCAGCACCGGTTCGGCCGACGCGGGCGGCTCGTCGCCCCACACCTCGGCGATCAGCCGGTCGACGGTGAGCGGCCGTCCCGGTCGCAGCAGCAGCGCGGCCAGCAGCGCGCGGTGCTTGGCCGGGCCGGGCGTCAGGTCACGCTCGCCCGCCAGGACCCGCAGTGGTCCGAGCACGCCGAACCGCACCGCTCAGCCCTTCGCCGCTCGGAGCTCGAACGTGCGGAACCTGACCTGGAGGGGCCGCGCCGTGTCCGGGGCCGCGTACACGCCGGAGGCCCCCGGGCCGTAGGGGCTGCGCGTGTCGACGGCGTCGCCGACCAGCTCGTCGTCGAGCCACATGCTCAGGGCGACCCGCTCGCCCTGCTGCGTGCACTGGGCGACGACCCGGTTCTCGGCCGACCTCTTCACCTTGACGGGGCCGTGCAGGACGGTGCTCTTCCCGGCGCGCCGCTTGGTGATCGACGCCTCGCCCGAACCGGTGACCGCGAACTCGTAGCGGTCGCCGGTGCCCGCGTCGCCGCGGCACCACACGCCGAACTCGCCCGAGCCTCGCTCCAGCCGCATCCTGGAGCTGATCACGATGCCCTCGGCGGGTTCGCCCGAGAAGGGGGCCGACTTCCACAAACGCCAGCCGGCGTTCGCGGTCAGCACGTAGGCCCCGCCGTCCGTCTCGCTCCGGCCGCCGTCGGATGTCCCGACGGCCCAGGATTCGGCGAAGTCGGCGCGGTACGGCAACGTCGTCGTGCCGACTCCGGCGTACACGGCCCACCCGCCCGCCAGAACCGCCGCGAGCACGCCAGCGCCCACCACTGGACCCGTGATCCGCGACCACCGCCGCCGGGCCGTCGCGGGTCGCGTCTCCGATACGGCCGGATCCGATATGACAGGACCCGATATGCCCAGGGCGGCCGTTCCCGGACCCGATGTGCCCGGAGCGGCCATGCCCGGACCCGATGTACCCGGAGCAGCCATGCCCGGACCCGATGTACCCGGAGCAGCCATGCCCGGACCCGATGTACCCGGAGCAGCCATGCCCGGACCCGATGTACCCGGAGCAGCCATGCCCGGACCCGATGTACCCGGAGCACCGGTGCCGGACCAGCTGCGCTCGACGACCTGGGTGGCCGCCGCCGCGGTCGGCCGGCCGCCGACCAGCTCTTCCAGCAACCGCTGGGCGCTCGGCCGCCGCGCCGGGTCCTTGGCCGTGGCTCGTTCGACGAGGTCTCGCATGCGCTCGTCGAGGCCGTCGAGGTTCGGCCCCTCGTTGACGATGCGGTAGAGGACCTCGTGCGGTGAGCCGCCGCCGAACGGCAACCGGCCCGTGCCGGCGAACGCGATCACCCCGCCCCACGCGTAGACGTCGGCCTCGGGCGTCAGCGGCTCGCCGCGCACCTGCTCGGGCGCCATGAACGCGGGCGTGCCCAGGATCGCCTGGCTGGCCAGGCTCGGGTTGTCGATGAGCTGCGCGATGCCGAAGTCGATCACGCGGGGGCCGAGCGGCGACAGCAGCACGTTCGACGGCTTGAGGTCGCGGTGGATCACGCCCGCCCCGTGGATGGCGTGGAGGGCGGTGGCGATCCCGACCGCGAGCGCCTCCAGGTTGCCCCCGGCCAGCGGTCCCTGCTCGCGTACGGCCCGGGCCAGGTCGGGGCCCTTGACGTACTCCGTGACGAGGTAGGCGACGCCGTCCTCGATCCCGGCGTCGAGCACGGGGGCGGTGCAGAACCTGGCCACGCTGCGGGCCGCCATGACCTCGCGATCGAAGCGCCGCCGGAACGCGGGGTCGCCGGCCAGATGCGGATGGATCACCTTCACCGCGGCAAGGCCACCGGTCGGGGTGGCGGCGAGGTGCACCACGCCCATGCCGCCCCGGCCGAGCTCACGCGTGAGCGTGTATCCGCCGATCACGTTCATCCGAGTCACCTTACGGTCAAACGCCCACATCGAGGACACACGCCCTGGGGCCTCGTCGCGGCTCACGAGTGACCGGGAGACTCTCCGGACGGCTCGCGCGCGCACGGCCGGGAGCCGTTCACCGGCGCCCGCCGGATCCTGGCGGCCATGACCGCCTGATCACCGCGATCGGCCGCGGAGGTGTCATGGAGGGCCTGATCGCCGACGACGGCGGTCAGGCCCTCTCGGGTTCCCCCCGAAACCCGGTGAGACCCGTGAACATATGCCGCTTTCACCGACGTTGACGGGATACGTCAGGGCGTCTTACGTTCGTGAGGTAGATCACATCTCCGGACGAAGCCGGCGAGGGGTCGGCCCGGCGTCCGGCTTCGCAGCGAGGTGATTCATGGCGCGTGACGAGACGACCACTCCCCACTTCGACGCGGTCGTCGTGGGGGCGGGACTCGCCGGCCTGTACATGCTCCACCGCCTGCGGCGGCTCGGCCTGCGCGTACGCGTGTACGAGGCCGGCGGCGGCATCGGCGGCACGTGGTACTGGAACCGCTATCCCGGCGCGCGCTGTGACATCGAGAGCCTGGAGTACTCCTATTCCTTCTCCCCCGAGCTCGAGCAGGAGTGGGTCTGGACCGAGAAGTACCCGAGCCAGCCGGAGCTCCTGCGGTACGTCGAGCACGTCGCCGACCGGTTCGACCTGCGCCGCGACATCCGGCTCGGCACACGGGTGGCGGCCGCCCGCTTCGACGAGGCGGCGAGCCGCTGGGTGATCCGTACGGAGGCCGGCGAAGGCTCCGTGGAGAGCGCCGGGGAGAGCGCCGGGGATGACATCGGGGCGGACGCCGAGGAGACCGTGTCGGCGCAGTTCCTCGTCATGGCGACCGGCTGCCTGTCCGCTGTGAAGAGCCCCGAGGTCGAGGGTCTGGATCGCTTCCAGGGCGGCTGCCACCACACCGGCCGCTGGCCGCACGAGGGCGTCGACTTCACCGGCCGGCGCGTCGCCGTCATCGGGACCGGCTCCTCAGGCATCCAGTGCATCCCGATCATCGCCGAGCAGGCCGCCCATCTGACCGTCTTCCAGCGGACGCCGAACTTCAGCATGCCCGCCCACAACGTCCCCCTCGATCCCGAGACGCAGCGGGCCAGGAAGGCGGTGTACCCCGAGCACCGGCAGCTCGCCCGCGAGTCGGGCTTCGGCGTTCCCGTCGACCTTCCGGTGAAGTCCGCCCTGGAGGCGCTGCCCGACGAGCGGGATCAGCGTTATCAGGAGAGCTGGGACAGGGGCCTCGTCGTCGCCATCCTGTTCGCGTACACCGACCTCCTCATCGACAAGAGAGCAAACGACACCGCGGCCGAGTTCATCCGCGCCAAGATCCGCGAGATCGTGGCCGACCCGGACGTGGCCGCCGCCCTGTCGCCGACGGACCACCCCGTCGGCACCAAGCGCCCCTGCCTCGACTCCGGCTACTACGCGACGTACAACCGGGACGACGTCACCCTGGTCGATCTTCGTCGGTCGCCGATCGTGGAGATCACCACGAAGGGCATCCGGACCGCGGACGCGGAGCACGAGTTCGACGACATCGTGCTGGCGACCGGCTTCGACGCCATGACCGGCGCCCTGCTGTCCATCGACATCCGGGGGAAGGGCGGCACGTCCCTGAGGGAGAAGTGGGCCGAGGGCCCCCGAACCTATCTCGGCATCGCCACGGCCGGCTTCCCCAACCTGTTCACCGTCACCGGCCCGGGCAGCCCGTCCGTGCTCAGCAACATGATGGTGTCCATCGAGCAGCACGTCGAGTGGATAGCGGACTGCGTCGCGTTCCTGCGGGAGCGCGGCATCGCGTCGATCGACCCGACCGTGGAGGCCGAGGACGCGTGGGTCGAGCACGTGAAAGTGGTGGGCGACTTCACGCTCTATCCCACCGCCGACTCCTGGTACATGGGGGCGAACGTTCCCGGCAAGCCGCGCGCCATCCTGCCCTACTGCGGCGGCGTCGGGGTCTACCGGCAGAAGTGCGACGAGGTCGCCGCGAAGGACTACGAGGGCTTCACTCTCTCGGCGTAGCGTCCGGACGCCGGGGCCCCGGGACGGGGACCCCGGCGGACCGGGCTCATGGGCGTCAGACGGTGGCGGGATCGGCCTCGGAGAAGGACATCACCGGGGGCTTGCGCCGGAAGAGCCGAGTGAGTCCGAGGAGGTAGACCACGCCGATGCCCATCCAGGCGAGTCCGACCTGGAACGTCACGCCCGAAAGGCTCGTCCACAGCCAGACGGTCAGGGCGAAGCCCACCAGGGGCACCAGTCCGTACCGGAGCAGGTCGCCGGTGGAGCGCCGCCGCTCGTCGACGAGGTAGCGCTTGATCACGGTGAGGTTCACCATCGAGAAGGCGATCAGCGCACCGAAGTTGACCATCACCACCGCGTTGTCCAGGCTGATGAAGAGCGCGACGAGCGACACCGCGGACACCACGGCGACGGCGAAGACCGGTGACCTGAACCGGGCGTGCAGCATGCTGAACGCGCGCTTGGGCAGCACGCCGTCCCGCCCCATGGAGTAGAGGATGCGGGAGACGCTCGCCTGGGTGGCCATCGCCGATCCGAAGGCGCCGATGACGTAGATGCCCACGAAGATCGTCTCGAACGCGGCGCCGCCCAGGGCGGCCATGATGTCCACACCGGCGGTGTCGGGGTTGGCGAAGTCGTCGTAACCGGGGTGCGCGAGGCTGCCCATCCAGGCGACCAGGATGAACAGCAGGCCGCCGATCAGCGTAGTGAGCACGATCGCCCGCGGGATGTCCCGGCGCGGGTCCCTGGCCTCCTCCGACAGCGTGGAGACGGCGTCGAACCCGAGGAAGCTCAGCGCCAGGACGGCGGCGCCGGAGAACACGCCGGCGCCGGGCGTGAAGGGTGCGAAGGGCGCCGGGGAGGGGTGGCCCCCCAGGTGCTTGAGCGACAGCGCGACGAACACGAGGATCAGCACCACGGAGACGCCGACGACCAGGACGTTGACCCGACTCATCACGGTGATGCCGAGGATGTTGAGCGCGAGCACCACGAGCAGGGCGCCCAGGGTGAACGCCCACTGGGGCACGGCGGGGAACTGGCTGTGCAGGTAGATCCCGATGAGCAGGAAGTTGATCATCGGGAGGAAGAGATAGTCGAGCATCAGGGTCCACCCGGTCAGGAACCCGACGTGCCCGCCGAAGGTCTGCTGGGTGTAGGTGTAGGCCGATCCGGCGGTGGGGTACACCCGGGCCATCCGGCCGTAACTCACCGCCGTGAACAGCATGACCACCAGGGCGACCACGTACGCCGAGGGCAGGTGCCCCTGGGTGATCTGGGTGACGGCGCCGTACGTCGTGAAGACGGCCACCGGGGCGAGATAGGTCAGCCCGAACAGCGTCAGGCCCGGGACGCCCAGGACCCTCTTCAGTCCAGGGTCCGCGGCGGGTTCTTTCATAAAACGTCACTCCTGTCGGCAGGGGGGTGAATTCGGGTGCCGGCCATCCACGTGCCGCGGACGGCCGACCGGAGTGCGATGTCATGTGGGTCCATCTGGCGTACGTCGACGTCCAGCCAGACCAGGTCGGCGACCTTCCCGGGGGTCAGCAGGCCGCGCTCCTCCTCGGCGAAGGCCTGGTAGGCGACCCCCGCCGTGTACGCGGACAGGGCGTCGTCGAAGCCGACGCGCTCCTCGGGCAGCCAGCCGCCGGCCGGCTCCCGCTCCTCGTTCTCACGCGTCACCGCGACCGGCAGGCCGGCCAGCGGGCGGTGGTCGCTCACCGGCCAGTCGCTGCCGAAGGCCACGGTGACCCCGGCGCGGAGCAGCGAGCCGATGAGGTACTGCCGCCGAGCGCGTTCGGCGCCGATCCTGGGGAGGGTCAGCTCGGTCATCGCGGCGTCGGTACGCGCCCACAGGGGCTGGAGGTTCGCGGTCACGCCGAGCTCGGCGAAACGCGGCAGGTCCGCCTCGTCCAGCACCTGGACATGGGCGATGACCGGCCGCCGGTCCCGTGGGCCGTTGACTCGGACCACGTGCTCGATCGCGTCCAGGGCGGTCCGCACGCCGGCGTCGCCGATCGCGTGCAGGTGCGCCTGCAGCCCCATCGCGTCCACGGCGGTGAACGCCTCGAGCAGCTCCTCGTACGGCCAGATCGGCATGCCGCGCGTGCACGGGTCGTCGCTGTAGGGCGCGAGCAGTGACGCCGTGCGGTTCTCCAGGATGCCGTCCACGAAGAACTTGACCGTGTTCACGGTGAGGCGGTCGTCGCCCAGCGCGCGCACCCGGTCGCGGGCGTCGGCGAACTCGGCGAGCTGGACGCGCCAGCGCTCCGGGTCGGCGCGCAGGCCGAGGTTCACCCGGGTGGCCAGCACGCCGCGCCGGGCCGCCTCGACGTACGCCTCCACGGAGGCGTGCTCCACCCAGGCGTCCTGGATCCAGGTGGCCCCGGCCGCCGCGTAGGACTCGGTGGCGATGCGCAGCGCCCGCACCAGGTCGTCGGTGGTGCGGGCGGGCGCGGCGCGGAGGACGGCGTCCACCGCGTCCCATTCGTACATCGTGCCGATCAGCTCGCCGTCGGCGCGGCGGGCGAAGGTGCCGCGGGCCGAGTCAGGAGTGGAGGCGGAAAGACCGGCCCGCCTCATGGCCTCGGTGTTGCACCAGATCGTGTGGTAGTCCCAGGCGCGCAGGACGACGGGCCGGTCCGGTACGGCCGCGTCCAGCCAGCGGGCGTCGAACACGCCGTCGGGGGCCAGGGTCGAGTCGTAGCTGGCGCCGACGATCCACTCGGCCTCCGGGTGCGCGGCGGCGTACCGGCGGACCTCCTCGACGATCTCCTCCACGCTGCCGCAGGACCTGACTCGCGGGCCCATCGCCTCAAACCCGGCGTGGTCGGGGTGGCAGTGGCCGTCACCGAAAGCCGGGAGCAGCAGCCCGCCCTGAAGGTCGACGACCTCGTCGGCGCCCTGTTCGGTGGCCTGGGCGAGAGCCTCGGCCCCGACGGCCTCGATCCGGCCGTTCCAGGTGGAGAGGGCCGGGACGGTGCTCCCGGTGCCGGTCCAGATCGTGCCGTTGCGGAAGAGGATGCGAGTCATCGGCGTCCAAAAAAATGAATGTCGTTCGTTTAGTGCGGGAAGGATAAGTTGTCCGGAGGCCAAAGCGGAAGGGGTCGGCCGGGCAAAATGAGAAGACGCGCAGGCCGACCGGCCACACCGATCCTGAGCAGGGAGATCATCGCGCGCGCCGCCCTCGGGCTCATCGACGACGCCGGAGCCGAGGGGTTCTCCCTGGCTGCGCTGGCACAGCGGCTCGGGGTGCGGCCCTCCTCCCTCTACAACCACGTCGCCGGCAAAGACGACATCCTGGCCGCGGTCCGCGAGCTCGTCTCGGACTCGATCGACGCCTCGATGTTCACCCGGCTGCCGTGGGACGAGGCGATGGTCCTGTGGGCGCACGGCTACCGCGCCACCTTCGCCGCGCATCCGCCCGCCATTTCGCTCCTGGCAACGCTTCCGATCTCCGGCGCGCTGCGGACCCTGCGGATGTACGAGCAGGTCGTCACCGGACTGGAACGCGGCGGCTGGCCGGCGGAGATGATCATCCCGGTCATGGTCTCGGTCGAGTCGTTCATCCTCGGGTCCGCCCTGGACATGGTGGCCCCGCCCGACATGTTCGAGTCCGGGCCGCTCTCGGCCGAGGCGCCCTCCTTCGCCGCGACCGTACGCGCCCGCGACGAGGCGGCGGCCGCCCGCCGGTGCCCGCCCGCCGACCTCTCGTTCGAGGTCGGGCTGGCGGCGATCGTGGAGGGACTGCGCGGCACGCTGCGATCACTCGCCGGGTGACGTCCCGCCGCGACGAAAATCTGCCCCTATGAAGAATCAAACGTTCTGGTATACGTTGACTTCAGATTCCGGTGTGAATACCGATTCGTTCGATGCTTTCTAAGGCAGTGATCATGATCGACCGTGCTCGTCTCGCCGACCTGCTCGACCGTGAGCGCCGCGCGTTCCGTGACCGCAACCCGCGCTCGGCGGCCGCGTACGAGCAGGCCCGCGCCCACCTGTTCGGCGGCGTGCCGATGACCTGGATGAACAAGACCGCCGCCGGTTTCCCGCTCTACCTGGCCGAGGCCCGGGGCGCCCGGGTCACCGACGTGGACGGCCACACGTACGTCGATCTCTGCCTGGGCGACACCGGCGCCATGGCGGGGCACTCGCCGCAGGCGACCGCGGACGCGGTAGCCGACCGCTTCGCGGGCCGTGGCGGCGCGACCGTGATGATGCCGACCGAGGACGCGACCTGGGTCGGAGCCGAGCTCGGCCGCCGCTTCGGCCTGCCGTACTGGAGCTTCTCGCTGACCGCCACCGACGCGAACCGCTGGGCCATCCGGCTGGCCCGGGCGATCACCGGCCGGCCGAAGATCCTGGTGAACAGCTACTGCTACCACGGCAGCGTGGACGAGGTCCTGCTCGTGGTCGGCCCGGACGGCGAGCAGGTCTCCCGCGAGGGCAACGTCGGCGCCCCCGTCGACCCGACCGTCACCTCCCGGGTGGTGGAGTTCAACGACCTGCCGTCCCTGGAGCGCGAGCTGGCCCACGGCGACGTCGCCGCCGTCCTCATGGAGCCCGCCCTCACCAACATCGGCATCGTGCTGCCGGAGCCCGGCTACCTCGACGGGGTGCGGGAGCTGACCCGGCGGTACGGCACCCTGCTCATCAACGACGAGACCCACACGTTCTCGGCCGGGCCCGGCGGCTGCACGGGGGCGTGGGGGCTCGACCCCGACATCGTGACGATCGGCAAGGCCATCGGCGGCGGCATCCCCAGCGGCGGGTACGGACTGTCCGCCGAGGTGGCGGCCCGGATCGAAGGGATGAGCGGGCTCGACCTGATCGACATGGGCGGAGTCGGCGGCACGCTCGCCGGGAACGCGCTCTCCGTGGCCGCCATGCGGGCCACCCTCGAGCACGTGCTCACCGACGACGCCTTCACCGCCATGACCGAGCTGGCGACCCGCTTCACCAAGGGCGTGCAGGAGGTCATCGACGAGCACGCGCTCCCCTGGTCGGTCACCCAGCTCGGTGCGCGCGCGGAGTACCGCTTCACCGACCCCGCCCCGCGCAACGGCGGCGAGTCCAACGCGGCCGGCGACCCCGACCTCGACGACTACCTGCACGTCTACCTCGCCAACCGCGGCGTGCTGCTCACCCCGTTCCACAACATGGCGCTGATGTGCCCGGCCACCACCGAAGCCGACGTCGACCGGCACCACGAGGTGTTCGCGGCCGCCGTGGCCGAACTGGTCGGATGAACCTCGACGAGATCGACCGGCTCGTCCTGCGCGAGTTGCAGCGGGACGGCCGGGTGTCCTACACCGCGCTGGCCGAGACGACCGGGCTCTCGGCCCCCGCCGTACGCCAGCGGGTGCAGCGGCTGCGGGACGAGGGCGTCGTCCAGATCGTCGGCGTGACCGACCCGATGGCGCTCGGCCTGCCCGTCATGGCACTGATCGGTGTGCGCGTCGAGAGCGACGTGCACACCGTCGCCGACCGGATCAGCGAGCTGTCCGGCGTGATCTACGTGGTGCTCACGTCCGGCTCGTTCGACATGTTCGTGGAGGTCGTGTGCAAGGAGCCGGCCGAGCTCCTCGCCATACTCAACGACCACATCAAGCGGGTGCCCGGAGTCACCCGCGCCGAGGCGTTCACCTACTTCGGGATCCACACCCACCGCTTCGCCTGGCCGGGCACCTGAGCCCTTCGGGCGGCGTGTGGCCTGAGTCCTTCGGGCGGCGGGCGGATGGTGCGGGCCGCCCGCGGTGGGCGGCCCGCGCCGACGGTCAGCCCTTGTCCAGCGCCAGGTTGAGCGTGAGGACGTTCACGGCGGGCTCGCCCATGAAGCCGAGGGCGCGCCCGGTCGTGTTGTCCGCGATGAGCCGCCTGACCCGCTCCAGCGGGATGCCGCGCTCCTTGGCGACCCTGGGCGCCTGGAGCTCGGCGTACGCGACCGAGATGTGCGGGTCGAGGCCGGAGCCGCTCGCGGTGACCGCGTCCGCCGGGACCACGGCCGGCGCCGTACCTTGCACGGGCACGGTACGGCCGGCGGCCAGGTCCTCGCCGGGCTTGGCGCACTCCACCTTCACGCCCTGGTACTCGGCGACGAAGGGGGTGGCCGGGCATGCCTGGTTCGCGCTGACCACCCGGGTCGGCGTGCCGACGGCCGGGAAGACCTTCAGGACCGCGCCCACGCCGTCGTCCGTGCAGTACGGCCGGGCGCCGCTGACGCCTTCGAGCTCCCCGACGGCGCGGCTGCGCGCGCACACTTCGGTGAGCAGGCTCCGCTTGCCGGTGTCCGGTTCGCCCTTGGCGTTCTTCGCTCCGGGTACGGCGAGCATGTCCAGGACGTTCTCGGGGCCGAGGTTGCTCGCCCCGCTCGCCGTCGGGTCGTAGCCGTTCCCGGCCGCGCTCGGGCGGCTCTGGAAGTACTTCCTGATCGGGGCGCCGTCCTTGCCGGTGAAGGACTGCCCGATGAGCGAGCTGCCGACGACCGCGCCGTCCTTCCGGACGGGGGAACCGTTGGCCTGGTCGTTGAGAAGCGCCTGGGCGACGCCGGTGACCGCGAGCGGGTAGGCGATTCCGAGCACCACGGTCAGCACGAGCAGCGCGCGGATCGCGGCGAGATGCTGGCGGATCCAGCCTGGCAGACGTTCCATCACGACATCCCCGGGATGAACTGGACGAACAGGTCGATGAGCTTGATTCCGATGAACGGCGCCACGATGCCGCCCAGGCCGTACACGTAGAGGTTGCGGGAGAGCAGCTTGGCGGCGCTGGACGGGCGGTAGCGCACGCCTCGGAGGGCAAGGGGGATCAGCGCGACGATGACGAGCGCGTTGAAGATGACCGCGGAGAGCACCGCCGACTGGGGGCTGGCCAGGCGCATGACGTTGAGCACGCCCAGGCCGGGGTAGACCGCCGCGAAGATCGCGGGAATGATCGCGAAGTACTTGGCGATGTCGTTGGCGATCGAGAACGTGGTCAGCGCGCCCCGGGTGATCAGGAGCTGCTTGCCGATCTCGACGATCTCGATGAGTTTGGTGGGGTTGGAGTCGAGGTCGACCATGTTGCCCGCCTCCTTGGCGGCGGACGTGCCGGTGTTCATCGCCACGCCGACGTCGGCCTGTGCGAGCGCGGGCGCGTCGTTGGTGCCGTCACCGGTCATGGCGACCAGCCGGCCGCCCTCCTGCTCCCGCTTGATCAGCGCGAGCTTGTCCTCGGGCGTGGCCTCGGCCAGGAAGTCGTCCACCCCGGCCTCGTCCGCGATCGCCTTGGCGGTCAGCGGGTTGTCCCCTGTGATCATGATGGTGCGGATGCCCATCCGGCGCATCTCGTCGAACCGGTCCCGCATCCCGGCCTTGACCACGTCCTTGAGGTGGATCACGCCGAGGACCCGGGCCTTGCCGTCGGCGATCTCGCCCACCACCAGAGGCGTGCCGCCGGAGGCGGAGATCCCGTCGACCAGGTGGCCGACCTCGTCGGTCGGGTGCCCGCCGGCGTCCCGTACCCATTTCATGACCGCGGTCGCCGCGCCCTTGCGCACCTGGCGGCCGTCGACGTCCACGCCCGACATGCGGGTCTGGGCGGTGAACGGCACCCACACGGCGTGGGCCAGCTCGCCCGGCTGCCGCTCGCGGAGGCCGTGGGCCTGCTTGGCGTACACCACGATCGAGCGACCTTCGGGCGTCTCGTCGGCCAGGCTGGCGAGCTGGGCCACGGTGGCCAGTTCGTCGGCGCTCACTCCGCTCGCCGGTACGAACTCCGACGCCTGCCGGTTTCCGAGGGTGATGGTGCCGGTCTTGTCCAGCAGCAGCGTGCTGACGTCTCCCGCCGCCTCCACCGCCCGGCCGCTCATGGCGAGCACGTTGCGCTGGACCAGCCGGTCCATGCCGGCGATGCCGATCGCGGACAGCAGCGCGCCGATCGTGGTGGGGATCAGGCACACCACCAGCGAGGCCAGCACCACGCCCGTGACGCCGTTGCCGGTCAGCGCCAGAGAGTCCGGAATGCCGGGGTTGACGCTCTTGGAATAGATCGCGAGGGGCTGCATGGTGGCGGTGGCGACCAGGAAGATGATCGTCAGTGCGGCCAGCAGGATGTTCAGTGCGATCTCGTTGGGCGTCTTCTGCCGGTTGGCGCCCTCGACCAGGGAGATCATCCGGTCGATGAAGCTCTCCCCCGGTTTCTGGGTGATCTGGACGATGATCCGGTCGGAGAGCACCTTCGTGCCGCCCGTCACCGCCGACCTGTCGCCGCCGGACTCGCGGATCACCGGCGCGGACTCCCCGGTGATCGCCGACTCGTCGACGGAGGCGATGCCCTCGATCACGTCGCCGTCGCCCGGGATGATCTCCCCGGCCTCGACGATGACGACGTCACCCTGCCGCAGTTCGGTCGCCCCGACCACGTCCCAGGCACCCACGTCGCTCCTGTCGCGCAGGCGGCGGGCCGTGGTGTCGCGCTTGGCCGCGCGCAGTGTCGCCGCCTGGGCCTTGCCCCGGCCCTCGGCCACGGCCTCCGCCAGGTTGGCGAACACCACGGTCAGCCACAACCAGACCACGATCGCCCAGGCGAAGAACGAGGGATCGACGGCGGCCAGCACGGTGGTGAAGACCGCGCCGATCTCGACGATGAACATGACCGGATTGCGCCACAGCGTCATCGGGTTGAGCTTGCGCAGCGCGTCCGGCAGCGAACGGACCATCTGCTTGGGATCGAGCAGGCCGCCGCCGACCCTGCCCTTCCCGGGGGTACGGCCCGGCGCGTGGAGCACAGGTGTTGACATGTCAGTGGATTCCTTCTGCGAGCGGCCCGAGCGCCAGGGCGGGGAGGAACGTGAGGCCGACCAGGATGATCGTGACGCCGACGACCATGCCGACGAACTGCGGCCGGTGGGTGGGCAGCGTGCCCGCGGAGGCGGGGATGGGCGATTGCCGGGCCAGCGAGCCAGCCAGGCCGAGCACGAACACCATCGGCAGGAACCGGCCGAAGGCCATGCACAGGCCGAGCGCGGTGTCGTACCACGGGGTGTTGACGGTGAGGCCGGCGAACGCCGAGCCGTTGTTGTTGGAGGCGCTGGTGAAGGCGTAGAGCACCTCCGACAGGCCGTGCGCACCGCCGTTCAGCATGCTCGCGCGCTGCTCGGGGGACGCCATCGCCAGCGCCGTGCCGATCAGGACGAGCGCCGGGGTGGTCAGGAAGTACAGCGAGGCGAGCTTGATCTCGCGAGAGCCGATCTTCTTGCCGAGGTACTCGGGCGTGCGGCCGACCATCAGTCCGGCCACGAAGACGGTGATGACCGCGAGGACGAGCATGCCGTACAGGCCGGAGCCCACGCCGCCGGGCGCGACCTCGCCCAGCATCATGTTGAACATCGTGATCATGCCACCGAGCGCGGTGTAGGAGTCGTGGAAGGAGTTCACGGCCCCGGTCGAGGTGAGCGTGGTGGCCGCGGCGAAGGTGCCGGAGTTGGCCACGCCGAACCTGGCCTCCTTTCCCTCCATGGCGGCCCCGATCGCCTGCGGGACCGTGCCGTTGTGTGAGAGTTCCAACCAGGTCAGGACGCTGACGCTGGCCAGGGCCAGCACGCCCATGATCGCGACGATGGCGTACCCCTGCCGCTTGTCGCCGACCATGCGGCCGAAGGTGCGCGGCAGCGAGAACGGCAGCATGAGGATCGCGAAGATCTCGACCCAGTTGGTCCAACTCGTGGCGTTCTCGAAGGGATGGGCGGAGTTGGCGTTGTAGAAGCCGCCGCCGTTGTTGCCCATCTCCTTGATGATCTCCTGGCTGGCCACCGGGCCGCCGGTGATCGTCTGGTTCCCCCCGGCCAGTGTCGCGACCGTGTGCGGATCGGCGAAGTTCTGGATCAGGCCGCCCGCGACCAGCACCAGGGCGCCGACGAAGGCGAGGGGCAGCAGGATGCGGATCGAGCCGCGGACCAGGTCCACCCAGAAGTTGCCCAGATCATCGGTCGCCTTGCGGGCGAAGCCGCGGACCAGGGCGATCGCGACGGCCATGCCCACCGCGGCGGAGACGAAGTTCTGCACGGCCAGGCCGGCCATCTGCACCAGGTGGCCCATCGTGGACTCACCCGAGTACGCCTGCCAGTTGGTGTTGGTCACGAAACTGACCGCGGTGTTCCACGCGATGTGGTCGGGCACCGGGCCGAAGCCCAGCGACAGGAACAGCTTGTCCTGCAGGCGCTGGAACGCGTACAGGAACAGGATCGAGACGGCCGAGAACGCCAGCACGGATCGGGCGTAGACGGTCCAGCGCTGCCCGGAGTCGGGACGGACGCCGATGACCCGGTAGATCACCCGCTCAACGGCGAGATGCCGGGTGCCGGTGTAGACGCGGTACATGTAGTCGCCGAGCGGCCGGTGCACGATCGCGAGGGCGACGACGAGGGACGCGATGAAGACGATTCCCGCGACGGTCGGCGACATCAGAACCGCTCCGGGAACAGCAGGGCCGCGACCATGAAGATCACCAGGCCGACGGTCACGACCAGGCCGGCCGCGTTGACGGCGCTCACAGCCGCTCCACCGCCTTCACAACGAGCCCGAGGACCGCGAAGATCGCGATCGTCAGGGCGACGAAGATGACGTCTGCCATCCCCACTCCTCAGATGCCGGATAGGTGCCTCAGGGCCGCCCAGATGAGCGGCCCTGCAGCAAGCAAATCGCGGAGTTAGTGAGAGTTCGCCCCGTCTTGACGGCTTTCCTACGCCGTCCTGTTGATTATTGACAGCATTCCTACGTGGGCGGCCGACAAGCGATCCGCAGCGGAGCCGTCACGGACGCGCAGTCCCGACCTCAGGCCCTCGGCGACGTTCCTGGGGCCGGGACATCAGGAGGCCGGGGCATCAGGGGCCGGCGGCGTCGCCCCTTGGGCTAAATCTGACGTTTTGGAGGCTTTTCCTCCCGTTTGTTCCCACCTCGTTCTGAGAAGAAAACGCATGGATGGTGGGTCGCGAAAGGAAAAACCGACCGTGCCCGATGTCGACAGTTCGCCGGATTCCATCGAAGAGCTGGATCTCGATTCCAGCGTGGACAGCATAATCACTGCCGGAGAGACCGCAGCTCGTTTCGCCCGCGAATTCGGGCTGAACGAGGACGGCTGCTACCGGCTCGGCCTGGCGGTTCATGAAGCCGTCGCCAACGCGGTCGTTCACGGAAACCGGCACGCGCCGGAGAAGAGAATCCGCATGTGGATTTCCTTCCGGCGAGACCGCATAACAGTGACGATCCGCGACGAAGGCGAAGGGTTCGATTCAGGCGGCCTGCCCGACTGGCCGGACCCGAGGAGTCTGCACAGGTCAGGCCGCGGACTTCCACTGATGAGGGAATTCGTCAACGAACTGTCCTTGCGTCATCACGACGAGCCACCGGGCACCGAGGTCCGCCTGATCAAAAACGTCCGCCACTGAATCACATCGACGAAAGGACGCCACAATGCCTCAGCTGACTCTGACCGAACGCCGGAACGGCGACGTCACCGTGCTCGACGCGGCCGGTAAAATCGTCATCGGAGACGGAAGCGTCCAACTCAGGGATCGCGTACGCGACCTGATAAGCAGTGGACATTACAAGATCCTGCTCAACCTCGGCGCCATTTCCTACGTAGACAGCTCCGGCATCGGGGAGCTCGTCTCCTCCTATACGACGGTCAACAACGTCGGCGGGCAACTGAAACTCGTCAACCTGAATCGCAAGATCCAGGATCTGCTGATGATCACCAAGCTGCTGACCGTCTTCGAGACATACGACGACGAAGAGGAGGCCGTGAAGAGCTTCCGCTGAGGCCCCTGCTCGCTCCGGCCGAGGTGGGTGACGCGACCGCTGCCGGAGCGAGCCCCGAAGAGGCTCGCTCACGCCCTGGCCGCTGGGAGCCGGGAGAGGACGGGCCAGAGGGCTTCTACCGGAAGCTCGGGTTCCAGCTCACAGGTGAGCAGAGTGAGGGCCAGACAGTCGGGGTGCTGGATCTGACGAACCCCGCGTAAAGGCGAGAGCCCGGCCCCCTCCTCTGCCTGAGCGCCCGTCAAAGCGCGGCGAAGGAGGAGAGAGGCTGTTCCGTCCAGATGACCTTGCCGTCGGCGGTGTGGCGGGTGCCCCAGCGTTGGGCGAGTTGGGCGACGAGGAACAGGCCGCGTCCACCTTCGTCGGTGGTGGCGGCGCGACGCAGGCGTGGTGAGGTGCAGCTGCCGTCGGAGACCTCGCAGATCAGTGTGCGGTCGCGGAGCAGGCGCACCTGGATGGGGGCGCCCGCGTACCGGATGGCGTTGGTGACCAGCTCGCTGATCATCAACTCGGTGGAGAACGTCAGCTCCTCCATGTCCCAGTCGGCCAGTTGCCGGGTGACCGCCGTACGTATGCCGGAGACGGCTGCCGGGTCGGCGGGCACGTCCCACTGGGCGACCTGCTGGGCGTTCAACGCGCGGGTGCGGGCGACGAGCAGGGCGACGTCGTCGCTGGGCTGGGCGGGGAG
The DNA here is from genome assembly GCF_030268965.1 of Microtetraspora sp. NBRC 16547. Taxonomy (GTDB): domain Bacteria; phylum Actinomycetota; class Actinomycetes; order Streptosporangiales; family Streptosporangiaceae; genus Microtetraspora. The sequence goes on from NZ_BSSE01000017.1 coordinate 161,084, forward strand.
CAGGGCTCCGAGCAGCGCGTCGCAGGTCTCCTCCGGCGGGCGGTCGGGGTGGGTGAGAACGCACCGCAACTGGTCGATCGCGACGTCGATGTCGCGGTCACGGTGTTCGATGAGCCCGTCGGTGTAGAGGATCAGCTGGCTGCCCTCGGGCATCGCGATGTCGACGGTCTCAAAGGGCGCACAGCCCAGGCCGAGAGGCGGTCCCGCGGGCACCTCGGGAAGTTCCACGGTGCCGTCGGGGAGGACGAGCGCCGGCGCGGGGTGGCCTGCGCGAGCCATGGTGCAGCGTTGGGAGACCGGGTCGTAGACCGCGTACAGGCAGGTGGCACCGATGATCCCGGCTCCGGCCGCCCCGTCCGGGTCCTCGTCGAGGTCGAGACGGCCGACGAGGTCGTCGAGGTGGGCGAGGACCTCGTCAACGGGCAGATCGAGGTCGGAGAAGTTCTGGACCGCGGTGCGCAGGCGGCCCATGGTGGCGGAGGCGTGGAGGCCGTGGCCGACGACGTCGCCGACGACCAGCGCCACGCGGGCACCCGACAGCGGGATGATGTCGAACCAGTCCCCGCCCACGCCGGCCTGCGCGGGTAGGTAGCGGTGCGCGGCCTCGACAGCGGTCTGCTCGGGCAGGCCATGAGGGAGCAGGCTGCGTTGCAGAGTCAGGGCCGTCGTGCGTTCGAGGGTGAAGCGGCGGGCGTTGTCGATGCACACCGCGGCGCGGCCGGCCAGTTCCTCGGCAAGGGACAGGTCGTCCTCTTCGAAGGGACCCTGGTGCTCCAGCCGGTAGAAGCTCGCCACGCCCAGGACGACGCCCCGGGCGAGCAAGGGGACGGCGATGGCCGAGTGGATTCCACGCGCGCGGACCTTCTCGGCACGTGCGGGATCCTCGGGCAACCACGTGGACGCGAGAGCCGGTAGTGGTGAGAGCACAGACTGCCCGGTCGCCAGGCACCGTGCTTGTGGCGTGGCCGGGACGAACGTGACCAGATCGCCCACCGGGTACAGGTGGGAGCCCTCGCTGACGGCGCCGAGCGCCACCCGGCGCATCGCTCCGCTCACGTTGGTCGGCTCCTCCCCCCTCAGCACGGCGTCCGGCAGATCGACGGTGACGAAGTCCGCGAGCCGCGGGATCGCGACCTCTGTCAACTCCTCGGCGGTCCGGGTCACGTCGAGAGTGGTGCCTATGCGGATGCCGGCTTCGGTGAGCAGTTCCAGACGCTGCCGTGCCAACAGGGCGAGTCGGCCGACTCCTGGCTCGCCCACGGCGATCAGCCACTTGTCCGTGACACTGGGCGGCTCGGTGAGAGCGGATCGGTCGGGAGAGGCGGTTGTGTATGGCGGAGACAAGGTGATCGGGCTCGGAGTGACGTTCTTGTACGGCAGGACAGGGCGAGCGGTGGTGGCGAGACGCCGGAGCGCACCGCCGGGCAGGACCGCCTCGACGGCGACGCCGGTTTCCCCGGAGGAACTCGTCACCGGCCGGCTCAGGAGTGTGGCCGCCCGGCCGTGCGGGAGGGGCACCTCGACGATGGCCGCGTGTCCCGAGGAGATCAGCTCCGCGGCCTTCTCCTGCAAGATGAGCCGGTCGTGCCGGTTCAGCAGATCGCCGCCCGAAGCTCCTGGGCCGACAGGCTCGCCCTCCTCCGGCCGGAGGAGGGAGGCGGGCGGGGCACCGCCTGCCGCGCGGTGGGCCTGGAAGAACGTCCGGAGCAGGGCCCGCTCTCGTTCCGTGCTCTGATCGAGGAGACGCCGTTCGATGCTACGGGCCGCCTCGCGAGCGAGGGCCAGCATCGCCGGATCGGCATCCTCACACAGGCAGGTCAGGTCCAGCAGACCTCGGCTCTGTCCACTGAGGGGGTCGCGGATGGGAATGCCCGCACAGCTGAATATCCGCAAGGCGTCGACGAAGTGCTCGCGGCCGTGAATCAAGACGGGTCTCCGATCGACCAGCGCGGTGCCTATGCCGTTGGTGCCGGCGAACTGCTCGGCGTATCCGAATCCGGGGGCGAGCCCTCGCGCGTCAAGAACTCTGTTCAGTGACGGATCGTCGACGCGGCGGTCGATGATCCGCGCCTGCTCGTCGCAGAGGAGCACGCCCATCGGCATGCCGTAGAGCGCGGAATTCAGCTGATCGATCACGGGACCGGCGGCGCGGATGAGATCGCTTTCCAGGTCCAGGTCCTGGTGGTAAGGGATATCGACCTGGTCGGCCCGGATGCCCAGGCTTTGACAGCGCTGCCACGAGGTCAACACCGATGTCCGCACGCCTGCGCCGACGGGTCCCCCCGTAAGGAAGCGCTCGCAGTCCTCGGTGAGAGCATCGGTGTCATTCCATCCGGCCGTCACTTCGAGCGCTCCCCCCACATGGCGCTTGGATCATGATGGGCGCCGGGATCATGCCGCGGAGACCCCATTTGGATGTAACAGCATTTAATCGATTTGTTCATATAGGTGCAGTCTATGAACGTTATGCAAAATGGGGGGAGATACCTGCACTGGATTTCATCGGCTTTGACCAAAGCGGGCAAGGCCGTACCGGACCCTTAAAACCCAGATCGTTCACACGATTCACTTCGTACGTCCCGCCCGCAAGGGATGCGGTACAGGGTCACAGGGCAAGGCGGGGGCCCCGCCGGAGGTCCCCGCCGGAGGCGTGGTTTTCAGCCGGTCAGCTTCTTGAACATGCGGACATCCTCGTGGCCGCCGGGGATGCCGAGCATCGCGAACCCAAAGCGTTGAGATGCCGCACAGACCGCCCCAGGTCCAGGCGGTCAGTCCCGCGACCAGCGCGCCGGATTCGTCGGTGACCTTGACGGAGAAGGAGTCTCCGTAGGGCGTGCCGGTCGCGGCTTCGTTGAAGGCGGTCAGCGCCTCGTCGAGTCACCTGCTCAGTTCGGGGTCGTGGCCGCCAACGGTCAGGACCGGACGGGCGTTAGCTGTCATGCTGACGGAGTGCGGCAGTGGTGTCCGGTTCAGGGCGAGTTGTCTCCGGGCGACCCGAGGCACCGGAGGTTGAGCACTCAGGCCCGCGCCTGGAGTCGCTGGATGCAGTCGAGTAGAGCCGCATCGACCTGGCTGCGGCTGTAACCCCGAATGACGATGTTGAACTTGGCAGCCCGGATAACGTCCGGAGTGACACGTTCCAGCTCATCCACCGAGCCGGTCAGAGTCTTCTCGATTCGCTGGAACAATTGGTGGACCGGATGGCGGTCATAACCACGAAAGACCACATCAAACGTGTACCGATTTGATGGTCCATCGGAGAACTCGCCCGGCTCCTGATTTACCGAATCATTCATGAAGCCGATAATGGCACATATGTCAATGCCGGGCAATAGGCCGACCTACAGTAACTGACTGTCCTTGATCCCTCATTTCGGACGCGAGTCGCGAGACACGCCGGCGCCCTTCCCCGCGAGTCAAAAGGCAGTCTCCTGCCGCAGCGACGAGATCGAGCGAGAGGGTCCCCTTTTGCAAGGAGGCCGGGGTTATGTTGTGGTTGATGCGAAAGGCATTGTGCGGGTCCGATGCCCCACGGCGACGTGAAGCCACTCATGCCGTCCTGCCGTCGAATAGCCGCTTACGTTCAGCCGTGTACGTCCACCACGGACGTGCCGGCTCGCCGTCGGCCTGCCGGACCGCGGAGATGAGCGTGTCCAGCAAGCACGGGTCTTCCGGGTGCCCGGCTACCGCCTGCATTCGTTCGAACAGTTCTACGGGATCCGCCCCTCGGAGTTCACCGACGGTCGAGATGCCAATCCGCTGGAATCGCGCCGCTACCTTCGGGCCCACGTTCGCAAGCGACCGCACGGGACGGTCATCGCGGGTATGGCCAGGGTACGAGCTTGGCTCGGTTGGTGACATGATCTGAGTCGCCCTCTCCACTTGTACGGGTTGACCCCCGAGTGAGGGAGACCCGATGCGGACCTTGCTTGCCCTCTAAGGATCATCAAACCTCCGCCTGCGGTCTTGTACATTCCGGCCATCACGTGCGGTCGCGCGAGGACACATCCTCCACGAGGATGACCCTGCTCTCGTCAACCCCGAGCTGACCGGTTTCCTCGGCACCGGCGCCAAGCCATGAGGCTGTGCCACACACTCCCTAACGCGATCTATACGACACCTATACAGCCGCTGATCACGCTGATCCCGACTGTCCGATCGCGTTAGGCGGAGGTAGACGGTGCTGAAGAAACTGGGGCGGCTTACCGCATTACCGCCCCTCATTGTCTTGGCGCTGACATCCACTGTTCTCGTACCGCTCCCAGCGGAAGCCGCGCCCGTTCCGATCAAGACCCAGGATCCGACCGCCACCTGTCCCGACGAGATGCCCACCGAGATCTCCGCCAAGCTGGCCGCCGCGGTCTGCGGTAAGCGGATCAAGGTGGCGTCGCTCACTTCGGAGACAGACGAGTACTTCATCAACCCAGATGGCACCGTGACCCAGGACCATCGCTACCGCCCTGTCCGGGTGAAGCAGGGCGACCAGTGGGTCGCCGCGGACGCGACGCTGGTCGCGAACCCGGACGGGTCGGTCACGCCGAAGGCCGCCGCCATTTCCTACCACTTCTCCGGCGGCGGTGAGGGCCCGCTGGTGAGCGCCTCCGAGGAGGGCACCGAGCTCACCCTGGGCTCGCCCCTTGGCGCCCTGCCCAAGCCGGTGCTGGACGGCGCGACCGCCACCTACCCCGAGGTGCTGCCCGGCGTCGACCTGGTGCTCACCGCGGATGTCGACGGATTCGCCGAGAAGCTTGTGGTCAAGACTCGCGACGCGGCCGCCGATCCCAAGCTGAAGGCCCTGACGTTCGCCACTTCCCTGAAGAAGGGCAAGATCAAGGCTGACAAGCACGGCAACGTCACGATCGTGAACGCCAAGGGCGACGCGGTGTTCGCCTCTTCGGCGGCGGAGATGTGGGACGCCACCGCTGAAACCGCAATGAAGCGGAACCCCGCCGCCCCGACCATCAGCGCAGGGGCGGGCAAGCGCAGCAAGATGGACGTAACGCTCTCCGACGGCGCCATGAAGGTCATCCCTGACGCCGCCCTGCTGGTCGACCCGGCCACCGTCTTCCCTGTGACGATCGACCCGAGCTTCACCTCGGCCAAGTCGGGCTGGACGTACGTCGACTCCGCCTACCCGACCAGCACCTACTGGAACTCCACCAATGACGCCACGAGCGGCACCAGTAACTCCGGCGGCTACAAGCGGCGCTCGTTCTTCAACATGAGCCTTTCGGGGATGGGCACGAGCAAGCACATCATCTCCGCGACCTTCAACATCAAGGAGACCTGGGCCTGGTCCTGCTCGGCCAGGAACGTCGAGCTGCACAGGACCGCCGGGGTGACCTCCTCCACCTCGTGGAACAACCAGCCGGCCTCCAACCTGAACATCGGCGCGAAGAACGTCGCCTACGGCTGGTCATCCAGCGGGGCCGGCGGCCCTTCGAGTTGCCCCGCGGCCTGGGTCGGCTGGGACGTGACCAGCGCCCTGCAGGGCATCATGGACTCCGGCGGCACGTCCATCACGTTCATGGTGAAGGCCGGGAGCGAGACGGACAACTACTACTGGAAGCGGTTCGAGAACAACCCGAACATCTCCATCACCTACAACACCGTCCCGGCGACGCCCACGAACCTGGCGATCGCGCCGTGCACGACCTGCACCAGCCCCGCCCTGGTGGGCATCTCCCAGCCGACGCTGTCCGCCAAGGTCAGCGACGCGGACGGGCAGGCGCTGCGGGCCGACTTCGAGGTGTGGACACCCGACCACGTGACCAAGGTCAGCAGCGGGTCGGTCTCGAACATCTCCTCCGGCGCCACCGGCTCGTGGAAGGTGAGCACGGCTCTCGCCAACACCTCCTACCACTGGCGGGTCCGCTCCTACGACGGCACCGACTACAGCGCGTGGTCGAGCTGGTTCACCTTCACCGTGAACGCCGCCCCTCCGCCCGCCCCCGACGTCTCCTCCGACGACTACCCCCAGGATGGATGGGCGAAGGGTTCCGGCCAGGTGGGCAAGTTCACCATCACGCCCTCCGGCACTGACGTGTCGGCCGTGCTCTGGTCCTTCGACGGCGGCGCCCAGCAGTCCGCCGCGAACTCCGGCTCGCCGTACACGCTCAGCTGGACCCCCGGCAGCGACGGCCCGCACACCCTGAAGGCATGGGTCAAGAACAAGGCGGGCAACCAGTCCGCCGCCACGACGTACGCCTTCAACGTCGGCGCGTCGGCCGTCACCTCGCCGAAGGACGGACAGTCGACCGCTCGCCGTACCGTGCTGACCGCGACGGGCAGCTCGGGGCTGACCGCGGTCACCTTCTCCTACCGGCGCGGCGAGGCCGACACCTGGCATCAGGTTCCCGCCGCCGACGTGCGGAAGAAGTCGGACGGCGGGGCGATCACCTGGCCGGTGGCGATGGCCTCGGGCGTCTCTCCCGATCTGGTCTGGGACACCACGCACACGCTTACCGAGGACGGCGTGATCCAGGTGCGCGCCGAGTTCACCACCTCGACGGGAACTGCGGCGTCGCAGCCGGTCGACCTGATCGTCGACCGCAACGCGGAGGGCGCGTCCAGCCAGCCCATCGGGCCGGGCTCGGTCAACATGCTCACCGGTGACTTCAAGATGGCGGCCACCGACGCCAACGTGTTCGGCGTCGGGCTCATGCGCTCCTTCTCCTCGCGAAACCCGCGCAAGGGCTCGTCGCTGCCGGGGATCGCGGCCATCTTCGGCACCGAGTGGACCCCGAACGGGCTCGCCCAGTCGGGGCAGGGCACTTTCGCGACCCTGCGCAGCACCTCGGCCACCTCTGTCGAGCTCGGCGGCGAAGACTCATCGGTGGCCTTCACCAAGAACACCGACGGATCCTTCACCCCTCAGCCCGACGCCGCCAATCTGAAGCTGACCTACGACTCGGCCGCCGATCGATACACCCTCTCCGACGTCAACTCCGGCGAGCGGACGGTCTTCGCCAAGGTGGGCCCGTCGGCGACGACCTATCTGGTCCGCGCCGTCTACCCGGCGAGCGGCAAGGGCAGCACGGCCTTCGTCTGGGAGTCGGTGACCGGCTCTGACGGCAAGTCGCTGGCCAGGCCTCTCAAGATCATCGCGCCGTCCTGGTCGGTCGCCTCGCAGAACGACTGCGACGTGGACAGCCTCGCCGTCCTGCCCCAGGGCTGCCGGCTGCTCAAACTGACCTACGCCACCACGACGACCGCGGGCTCGCAACTCGGCGACGTGGCCGGCCAGGTCAAGCAGATCAGTCTCTGGGAGGGTGGGAAGAGCGCGCCACAGGGCCTGGCCGAGTACCGTTACGACGACCTGGGCCGCCTCCGCGAGCAGTGGAACCCCAACACCCCCGATGTCAGGACCCGCTACGACTACGACCTGGGCGGCCGGGTGAACCGGTACACCCCGCCCGGCGACCTGCCATGGACCTTCACCTACGGCAAGGCGGGCAACCTCGACACCGCGGCCGACGGGATGCTGCTCAGCGCCTCCAGGCCGACGCTCCGCCCGGGAACCATGAGCGAGACGAACGGCACCGCGACCGTCTCAGTGGTGTACGACGTCCCGATCAGCGGAAGCGGCTCGCCGTACACGCTGTCCGGGGCGACCACGGCGACGTGGGGCCAGAACGACGCGCCCGTCGACGCCACCGCCATCTTCCCGGCCGACCAGGTGCCCGCGAACCACACGGGGCGCGGCGGTCTGGCCGCGTCCGACTATGGCCGCGCCACGATCATCTACCTCAACGCGTCAGCGCAGGCGGTCAACCGCGCCGAGCCGGGCGGCGGCATATCCGCCACCCAGTTCGACGCGCAGGGTAACACCGTGCTCTCGCTGTCGGCGGGCAACCGGGCGCTCGCCCTGGGGCAGGGGACGAACGCGGGGAACGACCTGGCCCAACTCGGCCTGCTCAACACCCCGACAGAGGAGCGGGCCCGGCTGCTCTCCGAGGAGTCCGGCTACAGCTCCGACGGACAGCGCCGGCAGTCCGAGTTCGGGCCGCTGCACCTGATCAGGTTGGACGGGGCTCAGGTGGCGGCCAGGAAGCACACGGTCAACACCTTCGACGAGGGCCGGCCGGCGGACGCCAAGGTGGCGAACCTGGTCACCACGGTGACCGTGGGCGCCTGGGTGCCCGGCAGGACGTCGGACGCCGACCCCAGGGTCAGCAAGACGTACTACGACTGGAACACCGGCAAGGTCACCAAGACCGTCGACGACCCCGGTGGCCTGGCGATCACCAGGACGACCGCCTACGACACGGAAGGCCGGGTGATCAGCACCACCATGCCGAAGTCGTCGGGTGACGACGCCGGCACGACGACGAGCGAGTACTACACCGCCGACGGCACGGGCACCTGTGGCGGCAAGGCCGAGTGGGCCGGGCTGCTCTGCCGTACGAAGGCGAAGACGGCGATCTCCGGCGGCGGCTCCAACCCCGCCGAGCTGGTCACCAAGGTCCACACCTACGAGGCGGGCGGCCGTCTCACGGCGGTGACCGAGACCGCGAACGGGGTCACCAGGACCACTGCCACCACGTACGACGCCGCGGGCCAGATCGTGAAGACCACGATCACCGGTGGCGTGGGCACAGCGGTTCCCGAGGTGACCGCGACCTACGACGCGGCGGGGCGCACGGTGCGGACCACGGCCTCCAACGGAACCGTGATCAGCAGGGAGTACGACGCGCTGGGACGCCAGGTGTCCTACACCGACGCCGACGGCGGTGTGACCAGGGTGGAGTACGACGCGCTCGATCGGGTGATCAAAAAGACGGACGGTGCCCCATCGACGGTGACCTACGCCTACGACACCTCCGCCGACCCCAGAGGCGTGCTCACCTCGATGACCGACTCGGTCGCGGGCACGTTCACCGCCCGCTACGACCTGGACGGCTCCATCGTGCACGAGGACCTTCCGGGAGGCGTCTCCTACAACCTCCTCAGGGATCCGGCAGGCGCGCCGACCTGGCGCGGCTACCAGAACGCCGCCGGAGTGAAGCTGGTCGACGACTCGGTGACCTGGTCGATCCACGGCCAGCAGGTCACACACAACGGGCTCTCGGCGCAGCAGATCGGCTATGACAAGATCGGCAGGATCGGTTCGGTGGACGACACCGTGAGCGGGACCTGCACACGGCGGACGTACGGGTACGACGCCAACTCCAACCGCACCTCGCTGACCAGCAGCCGCTGCGACGGCTCGGGCGCGGTCACGGAGAACCACGCCTACGACGGCGGGGATCGGCTGGCCGACTCCGGTTACGTGTACGACGCCTACGGTCGCACCACGGCCACACCCGCGGGGCTGACGGTGAGCTACTACACCACCGACCTGGTCAAGTCGATGACCTCGGGCTCGGTGCGGCAGTCCTACACGCTCGACCCGCAACTGCGGCGCAACACCACCATGCTGGAGCAGCTGTCCGGCGGGACGTGGAACAGCATCGGCACGCGGATCGAGCACTTCGACGCCGATGACGACATGCCCGCGTGGGTCGTGGAGAACGCCACTTCCGGAGCCGTCACCAGGAACATCCGCTCGATCTCGGGTGGCCTGGCAGCGGTCACGTCGGCCACCGGAGACGTCCGGCTGCAGCTCACCAACCTGCACGACGACATCAACGTGGTGTACACCGTGGTCGGCGGGGTCCCGCTCGCGCTGGACTTCGACGAGTTCGGCAACCCGCGCCCGGGTCAGCCCTCGACGCGATACGGCTGGCACGGCGCGGCCGAGCGGGCCTCCGACACGCCTGACGGCACCATCCTCATGGGCGTCCGGCTCTACCAGCCCAAGCTGGGACGGTTCCTCCAGACCGACCCGGTCGAGGGCGGGAGCGCCAACGCCTACGACTACGCGTACCAGTCGCCCACCTCGAACGCCGACCTGGACGGCAAGAAGTGGTACTGGTGCACGAACTTCTGGCACTTCGCGTTCAACCACTGCGGTATCAGCTACGCGTGGTATCACGGCAGTTGGCGCTCCGTCCAGTGGGTGAAGACCCCGGCGGGCTGGTGGATCCGCGGCGTGTACTACGACTACTGCACCAAGGCGCCCGACAGGCCGCTCGGGTTCGACTTCCGTCAGGCGTGCATGATGCACGACTACGGATACGCCCTGCGCAACGCGAGATACATCCACAACAAATACGAGGTGGACTACGTCTTCTACTACGTCCTCTACTGGGGCGTCTGCCCGCACTACTTCTTCAAGGGGACGTGCAGGAGAATCGCCTATGACTACTACCTCGCGGTGCTCGCCTTCGGCTGACCCGCCTTCGAATCACTGACCCGCACCGGCGGGAGCCGTCACGACGGCTCCCGCCGGTGTCCGTGTGAATCGGATGTGGATCGGATGTAGATCGGCTCGACTCATGGGGTTGACGGGAGTAAATCGATCGTGCACATTGAATCAACTTTGATCTTTGTGCACGACCGTTCTCTTCCGGGGAGCGCGATGGAGTTCGCCGTCTTAGGGCCGCTTCACGTCTCAGCCGATGCCCAGCCACTACCGCTCGGCGGAGGGAAGCAGCGCACCCTGCTCGCCGAACTCATCTGCCACGCGGGACGCGCCGTGTCCCGCTCCATCCTCATCGAGGCGCTCTGGGGCCAGACCCCGCCACGCACCGCCGCGGACAACCTCCGGCTCTACGTACACCAGCTCCGCAGGACGCTGGGCGGGGACCGGATCACCCGCACCAGCGCCGGTTACGGGCTTTCCATCCGTCCGGAAGAGTTGGACGCTGACCGGTTCGAGACCCTGGCCGAACAGGGCAGGGCCGCCCTCGCCGCCGGAGACCACGAACGGGCCGCCGCGCTGCTCAGGCGATCTCTGGAGCTCTGGCGCGGTCCGGCGTACGCGGAGCTGAACCTCACCGCCGGGCTTCGCGACCACGCGCACCGGCTGGAGGAGGTGCGGCTCACCGCGTTGGAGAACCGGATCGAGGCGGACCTGGCACGCGGAATGCACGCCGCGCTCATCGCTGAGCTCAGCGGGCTCGTCGCCGAGCATCCGCTGAGAGACCGGCCACGCACCCAGCTCATGCTCGCTCTGGCCAGGTCGGGACGGCAGGCGGAGGCGCTGGCCACCTACCAGGACGCCCGACGGCTGTTCGCCGCCGAACTGGGCCTGGACCCCGGTGCCGAGCTCCGCCACCTGCACCAGGCCATCCTCACCGGCACGCTCCCCGTCGACACCTCCACCACCCCGTCAGGCGATATCTCCCCCGCCCAGCTTCCGACCGGCATCTCCGACTTCACCGGTAGGGAGGACCAACTCGCCCAGCTGACGGGCCTCCTCGGCAAGGAGCCGCCACCGGGACCAGGGCCCGTGCGCGTCTGCGTCATCACCGGGATGGGCGGGGTCGGCAAGACGACGCTCGCCGTACACGCCGCCCATCGGATCGCGCGGCACTATCCCGACGGCCAGCTCCATGCGAACCTGCACGGCGCGGAGGCCTGCCCCTCCGACCCGACCCAGGTCCTCGCGGCCTTTCTCACCGCGCTCGGCACGCCGCGCTCCACCCTGCCGGAGACCACCGAGGAGCGGGCCGCGTTCTTCCGGAGCCGACTGGCGGAGCGCCGGATGCTCATCGTGCTCGACAACGCCGCCTCAGAAGAGCAGGTCCGCCCGCTGCTCCCCGGCACGTCCGGCTGCGCCGTCATCATCACCAGCAGGATCCGGCTGACCGGGCTGTCCGGCGCGCCCCTGATCGAACTCTCCGTGCTCCCGCCCAAGCAGGCCGTACAGCTGCTCTCCAGGATCGCGGGGGCCGGCAGGGTGGCCGCGGAAGCGAAGGCGGCGGCTGAGATCGTCAGGCTGTCGGACTGCATCCCGCTCGCCGTCCGGGTGGCGGGAGCTCGGCTCGCCGCCAGGCCGCACTGGCCGCTGACCCACCTGGCCAGGCAACTCACCGACGAGCGGCGGCGGCTTGACCGGTTCACCACCGGCGATCTCGCCGTCAGGGCCAGCCTGGCGCTCAGCTATGTGGGGCTCGACCACGAGACGTGCAGGGCGTTCCGGCTGCTCGGCTCCCTGGACGTGCCCGACTTCGCCGGCTGGGTGGCCGGGGCGCTGCTGGACCTGCCCGTGGCGGCAGGCGAGGAGCTGGTCGAGGCTCTGGTGGACGCGCAGCTCGTGCTGATCAGCGGGACGGACCCGGCGGGACAGCCCCGGTACCGCTTCCACGACCTCGTCCGCCTGTACGCCCGCGAACGCAGCGAGCTCGAAGACGAACCGGAGATCGTGGCCGCGGCGCTCGGCAGGGCCTTCGGGGCATGGCTCGCGCTGGCAGAACACGCCACACAGAAAGTGCCCGGCACCTCATCCGCCATCATCCACGGCACCGCCCCTCGCTGGAGCTCCCCCGACGAAACCCCCTGGGAAGGTCTGGCCGAGCAGGACCCGATGGCCTGGTTCGACACCGAGCGGCCGGCGCTGGTCGCGTCGATCCGTCAGGCCTGCTCGCTGGGCTTGGCCGAGGTCGCGTGGGATATGGCCTGCTGTGTGGAGCGCTACTTCGACGTGTGCGGGCAGTTCGACGACTGGCGCGCGCTCCACGAGGGCGTTCTGGACGCATGCCGTAGGGCGGGCAACAGACTCGGCGAAGCCATGATCCTGCGCGGGCTCATGCACGCCACCACGTGGATGGAGACCGGCGGCGAGGCCATGGCCGCGCAGTTCGACGGGGCTGAGCAGCTGATCGCCATGTTCTCCGAGTTGGGCGAAAGGCGCGGGCTGTCCGACGCCTACGTGCTGCGAGCCTGGGGGGAGGCCGCCAGGGGCGATATGACGCAGGGCCTGCGGTCAGGGCGGATCGCGCTGAGCCTCGCGGAAGGCAGCGGCCACCTGGGCGGGGAGGCCAGGGCGCACGTGTGCATGGCTGTGGCGTACGGAACACGGCAGATCAGGATGGCCATCGTCCACCTGCTGCGCGGCTTGGAACTGGCCGAGAAGCTGGGCAACCCGCGTTTCGAGGCCACGGCTCTGCAGTTCCTCGGCCTCGCGCACGCACACGCCAGAGAGTTCGAGGCAGGTCTGCAGTACCTCTCCAGGGCCCTGGCCATCTACCGCCAGTTCCGCGACCCGCTGCTCGAAGCGATGGGCCTGGTGGCGCTGGCCAAGCTCTACGCCGTACACCACGACCCGCGGGCCAGGGCCGCGGCGGAGGCGGCCGAGGCGCTGAGCCGCTCCCATCACCTGGCCCACCACACGGCCGACGCGCTCTGGGTGCTCGGCGAGGTCGACTTGGCGGAGGGCAGGATCAGCGAGGCGGTCACCCATCTGGAGGAGTCGGTCAGGCTCTGGCGCACCCGTGGCTGGCAGGAGTTCCTCGCAGGCGCGCTGGCCAGCCTCGCTGACGCCTACACCGCCGCCGGGGACCTCGCGGCGGCCGCGCAGGCCTGCCGAGAAGCGGGTGCCCTCGCCGGGATACACACCGATCAAATGCGGCAACCTACTCAATCGCGATGAGTATTCGTACCCTTATCAGGAGGTCCATCGCCGATAAGGATGAGTCATGAGCAGCGGCTATCGGACCTAGGAGTGATATGCCCCGTTCCGTCCTCGTGTGGGCGCTGGCCCTGATCATCGCAGGATCCATCGCGGTGGCCATCTGCGTCGCTTCCGCGCCCCCGGTCGCCGCCGACGCACCCCGCGACTTCATGGACTCGCCCTATCTGCTGCTCTCGTTCGTGGGCCTGGCGATCCTGGCCGGTCTGGCCGGATGGTTCGTTCCTCAGACAGGGTTCCTCTGGGGCCTGATCGCCGCCGCTCCGTTCTACGTCTATTTCGCGGTAGGCGTCATCGAGGAGCTCAGGGAAGGCGGCCAGGGCCTGTGGCCGGTCGGCCTGTTGTTCCTGGTGGGCCTCACCCTCATCCCTGTCGTCTCCGCCCTGACGACGTCTCTCGTCGCCAGGGCACGTTGAACTCCTCCCCGGCCTGAAGACCGGAGACTCTCCCGTCGCGTCACGGTCAAGCGGCGCGCGGGGGTTGACGCTTCACAGACCGGGCAGCCCCGAGGTCTCCACGTCCTGACACCACAGTTCCTGCGGCGTTGCTGATATTGATCGCGGCGTTGGTGTCAGCGTGGCCGGTCCACCC
>NZ_BSSE01000018.1 GCF_030268965.1 Microtetraspora sp. NBRC 16547
AACGCTGGACCGCCTTGCAGCACACCACGCTCGGCCCCAGCCGGATCGGGGACCTTGCTCGGGCCGCCCTCGTCCTCGTCCACTTCGAGCACAGAAAGATCAGCTGAAAGTCGGTGAGAAAACGTCATTGAACTGTGCGGAACTACGGCAAGCCGAGCTTTTAATCCGTAGGTTCAGGGTTCGAATCCCTGGCGCCCCACCACGCTGGCCTGGGCCACGATGCTGGCGTGTCCAACCTGGTCCTGGACCACCGGTAGATCCACGGTCACATCCAGCGAGGTGGTGCACGAGCTGCCACCACGTGATCCGTTCCTGCGGGCGGGGACGCCCCGGTGCAGCGACCGCAGACGTCGCCTCACGGCAGGCCACCGGATCATGTGAAGATCTCCGCCGCATTACCCAAAGCGCCCCCTCCGAGAGGCTTTTGGGGGGATAGTCTTAAAGCACCGAGGACATTTCGTGCGTTGGCGTCAGGGTCGGCGTCGCCCGCGGCGATAGAGATCGCGGTCCGCGAAGACCGAGACAGACCGGTCGATCATGACGCCGAAACTTCTTTACCGCATCCAACCGTCCATGCCCTTCTCGGCCACCGTGATGGCCGGCTCGTACGCAGTGCGGCTGAATCTCGACTCAGTGCCCGACAGCCGCCGCGCCGTGGACGGCATGTGGCACCCGAGCACACGGGACGCCGCCGCGGAACTGCCCCCTCTCGTCGCGGCCGTCGACCAGCGGGTGGGACGAGTGACCCTGAGGGTGGACCTCGATCCCGATGTCTGGGACGACATCCCACGCAGCTTTCCGGCCCGAGGCCGCCTCGTCGAGGTGAACGGCTCGCGGGACATCGACTCCCGCCTGGTCGTACTGACCACAACGGGCGCAATGCGCATCAGCCTGCTCCTGACGGCGTCGGGTGCCGCGAGCGCCCCTACCGCCTGACCACCAGGTCGAGCCCGCGCTCCAGGCACCACGCCTTTCTGTCGACTTTCAGCTTTCTCGTAATTGGAGACATCATGATCGCCACCGCCCACTCCAGTGCCCGAACTCAAGCGAGCCTTCTGGCCGCGTGTCGGCCCGCTCACACCGTCATCGGACTCCACGGCGAGATCGACATCGCCACCAGCCCGGCGCTGCGCCAGCGCCTGCGCAACGCGCTGCAGCGCAGTGAGGATGTGCTCATCCTCGACCTGTCGAGGGTGTCCTTCTGTGACGCTTCCGGGCTGGCCGTGCTCGTCGGCATCAAGCGCCGTACCAGGCAGGTCGGCATCACACTCCGGCTCGCGGCACCTGGGCCCCGCATGATCGAATTGTTGCGCGTCACGGGGCTGGACCGGAGTTTCACGATCCACCCCACGTTGTCCAGCGCGATCGCCTCCAGGGATCGCGACACGGCCGCCAGGCGCCGCTCCATCCGGGAAATCGCGGGCGTTGTCCGGCGTGGCCTGCCCGGTGGGCTGGAGCACGGCGGTGGAGCGTGATCTTGTAGCCGTCGCTGGTCGATGTACTTACGAGGATTGATGATCTAAGCCCTCCTTGAGGAACCCCGCCCGTGGCCAAGGGCGGGCACGGGTAGTTCCCGTCTGGAAGGAGGGCCCTTTATGACTGGCCTGGCCAGAACTCCGATCGACGATGTCACGCTGCGCCTGGCGGACACGGCCGCCTGGCTGACGACGCCGCTCATGCCCGAGGACTACCTCACTCTGATCAACCCTTTATGGTCCTCACGAGAGCTCCGCGGCCGCGTCGAGGCGGTCCACCCTGAGACCAAGGACGTGGCGAGCCTCGTCATCCGTCCCGGCCGTAGCTGGAGCACACATCGAGCCGGCCAGTTCATCAGGGTGGGCGTCGACATCGATGGCGTACGGCACTGGCGCACCTACTCGTTGTCTTCGGCGCCGGAGCGCGGCGACGGTCGTGTCACGATCACGGTGAAATCGGTCCCCGGCGGTGTCGTCTCCACTCATCTCGTTCACCGGACCACGCCGGGGACCATCGTCGGCCTGACCCGGCCGGAGGGCGGCTTCGTGCTGCCGGAGCCGGTTCCGTCCCGCCTGCTGTTTGTGACCGCAGGAAGCGGAATCACGCCGGTGATGGCGATGCTGCGCAGCCTGGCGCGGCCCGGGGAGATGCCGGATGTGATCGTCCTGCACTCGGCGCCCACCCGTGAGGAGGTCATTTTCGGGCCTGAACTCCGCACGTTGGCGGGCCGGTTCCCCCACCTGCTCCTGCACGAGCAGCACACCAGGTCGAGCGGTCGGTTGAACCTGTCGCAGTTGCCCGACCTGTGCCCGGACTGGCCCGAACGTCATGTCTGGGCGTGCGGGCCGACCGGGATGCTGCGCGAGGCCGAGACGTACTGGCGCGAGGCCGGCATCGCCGACCGGCTGCGTATGGAGCACTTCCGTCCTGCCGTGACGACGTCGGCCGCAGGCGGCGGCGGACATGTCCGTTTTCTTGTGAGCGGGCGGGAGGCGGACGCGGACGGCGCAACCCCGCTGCTGGTGGTAGGCGAGAACGCGGGGGTCCTCATGCCGAGCGGCTGCCGCATGGGCATCTGTTACAGGTGCACGGGACGGCTGCGGTCGGGCCGCGTCCGTGACCTGCGGACCGGACGCGAATACGGCGAAGAGGGAGAACTCATCCAGACCTGCGTTTCGGCCGCCGACGGCAACGTTGAAATCGAGCTGTGAGGATTCATGAAGACCATCAGTGAGGCGGAAATCGAGGAGTTCGGCCGCGAGCTGGACAAGATCCGCGACGATGTGATCGCGAGCCGGGGCGAGGACGACGCGAGGTACATACGGCGCGTCATCGCCGTACAGCGTGCCTTGGAGGTGAGCGGTCGCGCGCTGCTCTTCGCCTCCGTCCTGCCTCCGGCCTGGCTCGCCGGGACCGCCGCGTTGGCCACCGCCAAGATCCTGGAGAACATGGAGATCGGCCACAACGTCCTGCACGGGCAGTGGGACTGGATGCGCGACCCCGCGATCCACTCCAGCACGTGGGAGTGGGATCTGGTGTCCCCGGCCCGTCACTGGAAGTACACCCACAACTACCTGCATCACAAGTGGACGAACGTGCTCGGCAAGGACCGGGACATCGGTTTCGTCCTGCTGCGTCTCAGTCCCGAGCAGCCGTGGCATCCCTACTACCTTGGGCAGCCGCTCTACAACGCGATCCTGGCGCCCTTTTTCGAATGGGGAGTGGCGCTACACGATCTCGAGGTGGAGCGCCTGCGCGGCGGGGACAAGAGCTGGGCCGAGGTGTTCGCTCAGGTCCGCGAGATTCTCCGCAAGGCCGGACGCCAGGCCGTCAAGGACTATGTGGCGTTTCCCTTGCTCGCTGGGCCGTTGTTCTTGCCCGTTCTGATCGGCAACTTCACCGCCAACATGACGCGCAACGTGTGGGCGCACACCGTCATCTTCTGCGGTCATTTCCCCGACGAGGCCGCGACCTTCACCGAGGAACAGGTCGAGGGCGAGACTCGCGGCGAATGGTACCTGCGCCAACTGCTCGGCTCCTGCAATCTCACTGGTGGCTCGCTCTTCCACATCATGGCCGGCAATCTCAGCTACCAGATCGAGCACCACCTCTTCCCGGATCTCCCGAGCAATCGGTATGCCGAGGTAGCGCCCCGCGTGCGCGCCCTGTGCGAGCGGTTCGGGCTGCCCTACAACACCGGTTCACTGCTCCGCCAGACCGCCCGGGTCTGGAAACGTGTCTTCCGGCTGGCACTGCCCACGCCCACACCGAAGTCCCGAGCCGGATGCCCCACGCCTGCCCTGACACAGGCGGCGTGATGGGAGAGGGAATGGCACCGGTTGCCCCTACGAACTGACCAGGACGGCAAAATGCCCAGTGGACCGGACACCGTTCTACTCGTTGAGGACCACGCCCTGTGCGAGGACGGCGAGGACCCGCGGCGCGCCGATGCCCTCCTTCCCGCCTCGCTCAACCTGCACCTCCTGGGCGCCTTCGCTCCGTCGGGTTGCGGAAGCAATCCGCACCATCCTCCGGGCCGCCTGAACGCCTGCCGGTTCGTCAAAAGACGAACGTTGACGACCCCCCCGCCTGTCGATATCCGAAGTCGTGTGCACGGATGTCCGCAGTTCTCTTCATCGCGGTTGTGGGGCGAGTTGCCGTTCCAGGCCGTCGAGGAGGGCTTGGAGGCCCAACTCGAAGGTCTTGTCGGGAGATGCGGCGTAGTCGGTCGCCGCTGGGGTTTCGAGCCGGGCGCGTAGGCGTGGGTAGTGCATGGCGATCGCCTGGGCCTTGGCCATCGCGTCCTGGAGTTGCTTTTCGGCGGTGGCACCGTCCTGGTTGAGTCTGCGGGTGAGTGAGGCGGTCGCGGCGGCACCGGCCGCGTTGCCGAGGACGTAGGTGAAGACGGCGGCGGCGGCTTGGTCGGCCTGGTCGGCGGTGAAGCCGGCGGCCTCGTAGACGGCGAGGCTGTGGTCGTCGTGGCGGGACTTGCCTTCGCCGTAGAGGACGTGTGCGGCGAACGCCTGCACCAGCCAGGGGTGCTGGGTGAACATCTGGTACAGGTCGGTGGCCATCGTGACGGCGGCGGTGCGCCAGTCGGCGGGGTTCAGATCGGGCTGCGCGAGTTCGCTCCACACGTGGTCGGCGGCGAGCAGGACGAGGTTGTCCTTGTTCTTGACGTGCCAGTACACGGCGGTCGCGGCCGAGTCGAGTCGCTTGCCCAGGGCGCGCATGTTCAGACCTTCGAGGCCCTCGGCGTCCAGGAGCTCGACGGCGGCGCGGACGATCTGGTCCTGGGTGAGGGTGTTGCGTGGCATGTCCCTACCGTACGCGGCGACTTGCACAAAGTTCAAGAAGGGACTTGCACAATGTTCAAGTCATGGCTTAGCGTTCTTCCCGTCATCCAGTTGAACTAAGTGCAAATCGAAGTGGAGCCCCCCGATGAACACCCTCGCCGCCGTCATGCAGCTGCTCGTCGCCGTCGCCTTCGTCAGCATCCCGGTCGTCCGCCACCGCTACGGGCCCGCCGCCAAGGCCGCCGCGGTCGCCGAGCTGCGCCGCCAGAACGTTCGCCCGGAGGTGCTGGAGGAGAACAAGCTCCGCTTCGACGCCGGAGGCCACGAGACCGCCGCTCCGGCCACCGTCGCCACGATCATGACCGCGACCGCCGCCCTGAACTTCGCCGACGCCGGTCTGGCCCCGCTGACGACCTGGATCTTCTCCTCGCTCGTCCTGCTGATGAACGCCGGGATCGTCTACAGCAACTTCACCGCGGTGAAGTCGGTGCAGGCCGCCTTCCGTCGCAAGGGCGACCCGGAACTGGCCCGCGTCGAGGTCGCGCCGTTCCTCAAGGCCGCCGAGAACGCCTTCCCCCGCTGGGTGCGCGCCCAGACCTACATCCGCAACACGATGGTCTTCGCCGGCTCCGCCATCGCCCTGGTCGCCGTCTCCTTCGCCTGACAACCCTCCTGGGGACTGTACGAATATGCGACAGAGCCCTTTTCTTGACACTCCCGCCCGCTACGGCCTCCGCGCGGCGGCAGAGCCGGGTGAGATGTTGGCATCAGGCCGTGGCGTAGTCGGACAGTGCGGGCTCCAGCAGGTCGAAGGCTTGGGTGGCGTCGATGGCGACAATGCGGGCGATCTGGTCGTTGGGGCTGCCGGCGAGGGTCAGCGCCTGGATGCGGTGGAACAGGACGCGGTGAAGGGTGCCCAGCAGTCCGGCGGCGGTCTGGACGGTGATGTCGTCGGGTTCGGTACCAGTGACATCGGCGAGTGCTTGGGCGAGATGGTGTTCGCGTTGGTCGTGCAGGCCGCGCAGGCAGGCGGTCAGGGTGGGGCTGTCGGCGACCATGCGGGCGAACTGTTCGCCGGAGAACCCGGCGACCGGGTCCTGGGCCGCGACGGCGTCGGCGAACGCGCGGCGCAGCGCGGCCAGCACCGACTCGCCCGGGCGCCGGGCGGCGACGGTGTGGGCCAGGGAGGCGGCGAACTCCTCCTGGTGGTCCAGGGCCAGGTCTTCCTTGCGGGGGAAGTAGTTGGTGACGGTCTTTTTGGCGACGCGGGCGGCGGCGGCGATCTCGGCGATGGTCGTCTGCTCGAAGCCCTGGGCGATGAACAGCCGGGTCGCGTGGTCGGAGATGAGCTGCCGGGTCTCGTGCTTCTTGGTCTCGCGCAGCCCGGTGGCCGGGGCGGGTGTCTGGGTAGCCATGACGCAATCTTACCCTCGTAGCATCTTTATGTTGACACCCCCGGACGCCTTGGGCTAAATTTACGTCCGTCGCAAGTTTGCGACGATGGAAGCCAAAATGAAGGGGACGCCCATGCGCAAGCACACCCACGATCTCGCCGCCCCCATGACCGACCTCGCCCAGCTGCTGACGCGACAGCAGCAGCCCAAGCGGCCCCAGCTCCGTGGCATCGAGCAGCGTCGTACGCCCTCCGAACACAGCATCCGCGCACGGCAGCAGCCCAGGGTCGTCCGCACCGTCCCCCGCCGCCGCAGCTACTGACCCCTGCCCCAGCCTCCGCCCCAACCCCCGCAAGGAGACCGCCGTGCAGTTCACCGCCTCCACCGTCTCGCTGACCGTCGACGACGTCACCGCCTCCCAAGCGTTCTTCACCACCCACCTGGGCTACACCGTCCAGCAGGCCGCCGACGGCTTCGCCTCCCTGACGCGGCCCGACGCGGTCGACATCGTCATGCTCGCCCGCGGCACCCAGGTACTGCCGCCCGAGCAGCGCGACCAGCACGCCGGCGGCCTGATCCTGGCCTTCACCCTGGCCTCCGGCCTGGCCGAGCAGGAGAAGCGGCTGCGCTCGGAGGGCGTGGAGATCACCATGCCGCTGCGCGAGGAGCCCTGGGGCGAACGCCTGTTCCAGGTCACCGACCCCAACGGCGTGATCATCCAGTTCGTCGAATGGGCCGCCCCCGAACACCGCTGACCCCTCTCGCCCACGGCAAAGGACCCTGAAGCTTGTCGCCCGATCCGACCACGCGGTGGCCACCAGCGACGTCCCGCCCTACACCGTCGTCGGCGGCAATCCGGCCAGAGTCATCCAGCAGCGCTTCACCGACCACGAAGTCCAACGGCTGCTGCGTGCCGCCTGGTGGGACTGGCCCGCCGACCTGGTCACCGAACACGCCCGCACCATCGTGGCCGGAACCCCCGCCGACATCGAACGCATCGCCGTCCGGCACCAGCTGATCGAACGCGACCGATAGACCCCGCGCGACAAGACCTGTCGTGTTAGGGGTCGGACCGGGGCGCCCTGTCGTGATTGCAATGGTGATCCGGACGCCGTCCTTCGCCCGTGTCCGGCCCGGCGACCCCAATCTGGCAGGGCCGTCGGCCGCCTTCGATCGGCCACGGTCCGTGGCTGGTTATGAGCGATCCAACTCATCGCCGGACCGCCGCGCGACGTCGCTCAGGCGACGGAGTGCATGACGGTCCCGGTGTAGACGCCCGGGGCGGCGGTGGCTGGGATGGTGACGACGAGCGTCGGCGCCCAACTGGTCGAAGTGGAAAACCCCGTCAGCTTGCGCCCGCAACTGAACGCGGTCACCGTCGAGGACAGCGGAACCCGCTGGGCGGCGGTCGCCTGCCCGGCGGACCGGGTGCCTGGGCCGGTGGCGGCGGTCGCCTGACCTGACCAGTACGCGATGTCGCCCTTCGGGATCGTCTGTGACGGTGATCCGGCCCCGGTGGTGAAGTCCGTGGCCGACACCGTCGCCGTCCAGGTCGCGACTCCCCCTCGGGTATCCGTCACGGTCACCGTTCCCATGGACGCGCTGATCGTGCCGCCGACGGCGCCGCTGCCGAGATTCACCGTGTCGGGCACGGTGATCTGCAGTGTTTCGTCGCGCAGCGCGACCGTGGCGTTCCAGGCGGCCGGTGAATCAGGGACCGAGGCCGAGGCGGCCGGTGCGGCCGGAGCGACCAGGGCGAGCAGCAAGCCGACCAGGGACGGCAGCGCCAGGGGGGTTCGCTTGGCGGAAGCACCGGCACGAGCCTTGCTCATCCTGATTCCTCCCGGGTTGTCTCAAGCCAGGCGCGTGGCGCCTATGCACTGGCGGAGGGAGGACAGCTCGGCAGCCTAGATCATCCGCGCTGAGCGTGTTCCCCTCCGCCATCCAGGGGAGGTAATCCCATGTCAAAAGTCAGGTTGAAAGCCGTGCCGGGGCTGCGAACGAAACGGGCAGCGTGCGCGGACATGGCCAATCTGTGCACCACGCTCACGGCGGAGCCACTGCCTTGGCGCGCGGCCTTCCTGGGATCCGTCCCGCCGTTCGGCATCATCTGCACAGGAGTCGCGAGCCTGGTGACGGCCATGGTCGCCGCCCTGCCTGCGGAGCGGGCACATGTCCCGCCTCCACCACATGTTCCACCACGGTGACCTTCACCGTCAACGCACCCGACGGGCTCACGATCACCGTGCCGAATGGGCCCGTCAGCAAACAGAAGTCCCGTCATGGCCCAGCCGACCGCGGTCGCCAGCTTGATCAGGCGGGTGACGTACGGCCCCGCTCGACCTGGTAGGTGTCCAGCAACCGCTCGTCGCCCCTTCCGGCAGCACGAGCGCCAGCTTCCGCCCCAGGTTGACCGCGTCCCGCAGTCCGCTGCGCGTGTTGGACCAGAAGTCAGGCAGCCACGCAGTTTCCGGGGAGTTAAGGATCTTGATCGTTTTAGGACATCCGGATTTTGGGGTCGAATCATACGATCTTGAGCTGACCGGCTTCGATAACTCCTAGAGGAGATCTCTGTGAAGTTCGCCAAGATCGGTATTGCTGTTGCGGCCCTCGTGGGCGCGAGCGTCGTTCCCCTCACGTTCGCCGAGCCGGCCAGCGCTGCCTCCTGCGGCGGTTCGCTCATCGACAGCATCGCCGTCAAGAACGGCAGCACGACCTACGGGACGCTGAAGCTCTACTACAGCTCCTCCACGGGCAACAACTGCGCCCAACTCGACCGCGTGGTGAACTACGGGACGAAGAAGGGCATGATCCTCTCCCTGTACGCCTGTGGCCAGGGCTGGTCGGCGACCAAGTGCCACATCGACTTCTACGACATTGGCCAGGACAGCGGCCAGTTTGGCCAGTACGCCGGCCCCGTGAGCGTGCGCGGCAAGGGCCGCTGCATCCAGGTTGGGGCCTCCGTCCAGGCCGCCAACAACACGTGGGCCAACTACAACAGCCCGGTCTTCCACTGCGGCTGACGCCCGGCGACGGAGCGGGTCCCTTCGTGAATGAGCTCATCCACCAAGGGACCCGCTCCCAGTTGGGGTCACAAAGATCGAGCGAGGCTTTCTTGTGCGCCTTCGAGGCGATCGTGACCACTCGATCGGTGATCTGCGGGAGCTCGCACGCGAATGGGGCGTGAGCAACAGCGCTCCACGCCGCCACACCCCCAGCCCCGTTCAGAACGGTCTCTGATCCTGGGAAGCCTCGCCGAGGGGCCCAAGCATGGGTACGCGA
Source organism: Microtetraspora sp. NBRC 16547 (assembly GCF_030268965.1). Taxonomy (GTDB): domain Bacteria; phylum Actinomycetota; class Actinomycetes; order Streptosporangiales; family Streptosporangiaceae; genus Microtetraspora. The sequence goes on from NZ_BSSE01000018.1 coordinate 9,449, forward strand.
TCATCAAGGATGTCCAGGAGCAGGCGGGCATCACGCTGGGCCCGGGGACCCTGTGTGCCGCGCTGTCACGACTCGAGGCTCAGGGCCTGGTCGAGGCGCTGCCGGGGGAAGAGCGCCGCCGGCCATACCGAATCACCGCGGCGGGGGCGGCGGCGCTGGCCGAGCGCCTGGCCGAGATGTCGCGCTTCGCGACCACCGGGTTGAGCCGGTTGTCCGCGGGCGTGGTCCGATGAGTGGGCTTTTGGCGCGCGTTGTCGCAGCAGGGCGAGGACGGCGAACCACCACTGCTGACCTCATCCCGCTCCACCACACCCTCGCCCGCCGAAGACGCCAGAAGAGATTGCACAGCCAAGCGACCGGCAGCCGGCCGTTTCGCACGTGCGCGCGTGGGCTCGTGAACAGGGGCTCCCGGTCGCCGCAGGCTCCGCCCGGAGATCTGGCGGGCCTGGCATGCCGCCGCTGGGGACTATGCGTGAGGAGAACCTGTGATGCGGTTCGAACGCAACCTCATGACGTGGACGTGGACGGATTCTATTCGTCGGCACGAGTAAGGCTTGGCCACCAGCTACGCTGAAAATGCAACTCAGGTGACGCGACCGAAGGAGTCGAGCGACGGTGAGCGTGGACCTCGAACACGAGCCCATTCACGATCTCGCCCGCCGGGTCATCCGGTTGGCCGAGGAAACCCAGCACGCCGCTCAAGTGCTCGAGCGCCGTTTGGAAGCGCTGGAACGCCGCACCGGAGCCGTCGGCAGAGCCGAACGCATCCTGAGCATTGCCGCCGATATGCGAACCCGCCTTGGCCAGGACAAGCTGTCCACCGATGACCTGTACGACCCGGACACCGGCCTTCCCGCATGATCATCGATTCCAGCGCCATCATCGCCGTCATCAACGGCGAGCCCGAGGCCACCCGCTTTGCCCACGCCATCGCCGCAGCCGTGTGTCGTATCTCGGCTGTCAACTACGTCGAAGCGGCCATCGTGGCGGACAACCGCGGCGAGACCATGCGTAACGCCTTCGACACGCTCGTCAACGAGATGGGGCTCATCATCGAGCCCGTAACACCCAATCAGGCAAGAATCGCGCGCCGCGCTTACCAGACTTACGGCAAAGGCAACCACTCCAAGGCCAAACTCAACATGGGCGATTGCTTCGCCTACGCTCTCGCCAAGGACCTGGACCAACCCCTGCTCTTCAAAGGCGAGGATTTTCCGCACACGGACATCACCCCTGCAAAGCCATGACGGTCAACGCATCCCCCTGCCCGAGGATGATCGCAGGGGTCCTCGGCAGGAGTATCGTGTGCGGTCATGACTCGCCGCCCCCCGAAAGATCACCTGGACGAGCTGATCGAGCAGGTGATTGTGGACGCCTACACCGACGATGAGGAGCTCTCCAGCTTCCAGGTGATGATCGGCGACAACCTGGCGGTGCCGTTCGAGACGAACGTGCTCGGCCTGCAGGTCACCGTCACCGCGATCGACTTCCGCGTAGGGAGCGGCATCGTGGCGATCTGCCGCCACGGCCAGCAACGGCAGGCGATCGGCATCCTTGACCTGCCATTGCCGGACCCACGCCCGGTCGGCGCCGAATGGATCGACGCGTACCGCCGCTGGGCCGGGTGAGAGCGTGAGCGAGTACCAGTACTACGAGTTCCTGGCCATCGACCGGCCGCTCAACGACCGGCAGCAGGCCGAGGTCCGCGCCCTGTCCACCCGGGCCCACATCACCGCCACCAGCTTCACCAACGAATACCACTGGGGCAACTTCCACGGCGACCCGCACCGCATGATGGAGCGCTACTACGACGCCCACCTGTACCTGACCAACTGGGGCACCCACCAGGTCATGCTCCGCCTCCCCCAAACCGTGCTGGATCCGGCGCTGGCCGAACGCTACTGCGCAGGAGACCAGGTCAGCGCCTGGACCAGCGGCGAACACCTCATCCTCAACTTCACCAGCGAGGCGGAAGAGGAGTACTGGGAAGACGGCGTCGAACGCTCCCTGTCGGCGATCGTCGGTGTCCGTGCCGAACTGGCCGCCGGTGATCTGCGGCCGCTCTATCTTGCCTGGTTGTCGGCCTACGGGACGTGGGAGCGCGATGAGGACGCCTTCGACTACGCCGAAGAGGACGAGCCGGAGCCTCCTGTCCCGCCGGGACTGGGCTCGCTCAGTGCCGCCCAACGTGCCCTGGCTGACTTCCTGCGCTTGGACGACGACCTCCTCGCGACCGCCGCCGAGGCCAGCCCACCGGCGCAAGCCGTGCAACATGATCGGGCCGCCCTGGCCGCCTGGATCGGTAGCCTGCCCGCCAAACGCAAGACCACGCTGCTGTTGCGGGTGGCCGAGGACGACGCCACGCGGGTCCGATGGGAACTGCTCCGCGAGTTCGGCGGCAACACCGCCTCCCAGGTGGAGGCCGGGCGGACGATCGCTGAGCTGCTGGACGCCGCCGGCGCTCGCCGCCACGCCCGTGAGCAGCAGGAGACAGCCCGGCGCGCCGAAGAACTGGCACGCCAGGAACAGGAGCGGCGGCAGGCCCGGGAACTTCATTTGAACCGGCTCGCCCAAGATCTCGAAGCCGCGTGGGCACGGGTGGAGGTGTTCATCGACACCAAGAAGCCACGCGAGTACGACCAGGCCGTCGATCTCCTCCGCGACCTGCAGGCCCTGGCCATCCGCGACGACCACGCCGGCACCTTCACTCAACGCTTTACCCACCTTCGGGAACGGCACCAGAGCAAGCCCAGTCTGATCAAGCGATTCACCGAAGCCGGCCTCGTCCCGGAGTGACCAGAAATCCCGGCCTTGAACATCGGCGATGTGAGTTCGGCGTGGAACGTATAGCCATACAGCGGTGTAGGTGATACGAGATGACATGTGAAGCCGCAGAACTGGATCTTGATCGACCTGTTCCTATCAGAGGCTTCACTCATATCGCCGCACACCTGTTCGCGGTCACACTCTGCACATGTGATGTTGCCGAAAAGGCCTCAATGGAGTTGCAGGTATTGAAGAGGTCCCCAAAGGATCGGGGCTGAGGAACGACTCCCCGGACCGTCGATTGCCCCCAGACTTGTACGCGAGAGGCCATCGGACTAGAAAGCGGGTGATCCTTCTTAGGGGCCACACGGCCTCTGATCAGCTAAGCAAGGCGTTGATGGATAGCCGACAGCGGACATCATCCCGCACATATCCCGTGAGCCAGTGCCCCCTGGTGAGCATCCGTGGCTAACTGACCACCTCGTGATGGACCGCCGTCACCGCGGACCTGTCCCATGACCGCATTTGGACAGCATCGATCACAGGCTGCTCCAGCAATAGAGCATCTCGTCGCTCGCCTTCGCCCGGCGAGCCAACTCAACGAGGTCTCCAACGAGGGACAACATGTACGCCCCGTCATCCGGACCGAAGTGGGAGAGCTCCTCGATCTTCGACCATCGTTCCGCCACCAGCGGGAGACGGGCATCGTCCGCGCCGGCAAGGACATCACGGACGTTCACCGTCAACTCCTCGATGCCCGGTCCCTCCACATAAGGGGAGTCCTCCGGCAACGCGGCCCACTCCTCCTCACTTTTGGGCGCCCCTTCTGGAGGCGGGTACAAGGTCACCATGCCGACCAGATCCAGAGAGAAGTCGGCATCACCGATGAACGCCACCAATTGCCCCAGGATCACCTTCGGCTCGATCCATTTGGTCTCCACAACATCGAACGCAGGAAACTCGCGAGAAGGATCGGCGACCACGCGGGGGCAGCCGGGCTGGACAACCGCCGCCTCCCGATCGGCAGCTCGGTAGTACTCATAGAAAACCCCCATAGGAGCGCTCCTCTCCAGGCGCACAAGGCGTGATCAGCTTCTGCGTTGACGAGCACGTTAAAGGAAACCACTACATCCCGCGAGGCGGCCTCTTTCAGGGTGCGGGGAAACGTCACCTAGCCTGGGTCATCGCGCGGAGAGCGAGCGACGGGTATCGAACCCGCGCTGCCAGCTTGGGAATCACCTGGATCACGGCCCGCAGGATCGCTGACCTGCGGTTGGGGTGGTCATAAGTGCCCCTGGAAGCCAAAGATTTCAACCACGATCACCTGGTCGCGTCGCCGCCTGAGGCGCGCGTGCGGCCCGGAGTGTGTCAGGACACCGACTACATCCTGCTCGGAATGATCATCGAGAAACTGTCCGGAAAGTCACTGGCGGCCGAACTCAACCGGAGGCTCTTCGCCCCACTCGGAATGCGCGATACCTACCTGCCCACAAAGGCGACCGAGGGCATCAAGGGCCCGCACGGGCACGGCTACGCCCCGGACGAGACGGGCACGCTGCGCGATGCCGACAAGATCAACGCCACCACCATGCTCGGCGCCGGCGGCGTGGTCTCCACCGCGCACGACGTCAGCGCCTTCAAGCACGCCCTCCGCCAGGGCAGGCTCCTGCCGGAGTCCCTGAACAGACTGCTCACCGACCCGCCGCCTGGCATGCCGCCGCAGCAGTCCTCGGGCGGCCCGTGCGCCGGCAACCCCGAGTTCGCCCCAGGCGGGGGCAGCGCCCCCGGCTTCTTCGCCTCGACCTAGATCGGTTCCCGGCGGTGCGGCGAGCCGGCGGAACAGCCGTAGCTGCGGTCGATGCCGGCCTTCTTCAGGATGAGCCACACGGTGGAGGCACCGACCCGGTGTCCCAGGCCCGCGAGTTCCCCCGCGCTGAGCTGGGGGTTCTCCTCGACGTTCTGTGATGGCGGAGCGGATCACTCGGCGGTCTGCCAGGATTTGACCTTCTTGACCATCGGCGTCCCGTACGCGGGGCCCGTCCTGTGCCGACCGGAGGAGTGCTCGCATGGACCGGAGACGTTTTCTCAGCTTGACCGCCACCACCGGAGCCGGCGTTGGTCTGGCCTCCGTGGGGTTCGGGGAGTCGGCGTGGGCGGCGAGCTACCCCTACTTCAACCGTCGCGTACCCGACGAGGCGCACACGAAGATGGGTGAGCTGGCGGCCTATGGCATCACCTCGTTCGCGTTCACGCCGTCCAACGGCTGGGTCATCGTCACCCTGGACGGCCGTTTCTTCGCGCGCGGCATCCCCGACGCGTGTTTCGCCGAACTCGGGAAGCTGACCAAGGCCGGCCGGAGGATCCATTGCGTGGCCTTCCCGCCCGAGGGCGGCGACCGGTGGGTGATCACCACGGACAAGGGAGTGTCCGCGCGTGGCATCCCCGCGGAGTGCCAGCAGCGGATCACCGCCTGCTACACCGCGGGCAAGCAGGTCGTCAACGTCGCCTTCCCCCCGGCGGGCGGCAACCGCTGGTCGGTGGTCGACACGGCCGGCTTCTACGTCCGGGGCATCGACGACGAGTGCTACCAGATGATGCGCAACCTGACCCAGGGGGGACGCCGCATCACCCATGTCGCCTTCCCCCGCGCCGGCGGGTGGGCGGTCGTCGCGCAGGACGAGTTCCACGCGCGCGGCATCGACGACGAGTGCTACCAGCAGATGGGCAAGCTCGCCGCGGGCGGCTGGCAGCTGCACAACGTCACCTTCTCGCCGACCGGCGGCTGGTCGCTGTGCACACGTGGCAAGGTTCCGTCCCTGCCCGCCGACCGGGTGCGCCAGGTCGAGAACTCGGTGGGGAGCGGGGGCATCTGGCAGCAGATGGGCTACCGGAAGACGCCGGGCGTGGCGATCGCGGTGGTGACCGGCAACAGCGTCGCCTGGTCCACCGGCTACGGCTGGCTGGAGGCGGGCAGCGGAGCCGCCGCGCACCCGGAGACCGGCTTCCAGGCCGCCTCCATCAGCAAGGCTGTGGCCTCGGTCGGCGTACTGCGCCTCATGCAGACGCTCAAGAAGCCGCTGAGCAGCGACATCCGCCCTCTCCTCGGCTGGACCCTGCCCAGCCGCTCCTGCGTCTCGCCCGACGCGGTGCCGACGATCGACCTGCTGCTGACCCACCGGGCCGGTGTCATCGGGCGCGGCTCCACCTCTCCGGCGGACGTCTGCTCCGGCTTCAACGCCTCCGCGGGTGGCGGCTTCGCCGGCTACGGGCCGAACGCGACCGTGCCATCACTGCTCCAGATCATGAACGGCGAGGGCAACTCGCCGAAGATCGAGCTCACCACCGACCCGGGCGCGGAGTACCACTACTCCGGCGCGGGGTTCGTGCTGTTGCAGCGGATGGTGGAGCAGCAGACCGGCCTGTCGCTGGCCCAGTACATGGACAAGGAGGTGCTCGCGCCCCTCGGCATGAAGACCAGCTCGTACGCGCTGGCTCCGACGTTCGAGCTCGCGTCGGGGCACACCACCACCGGCGCGGTGATCCCCGGCAAGCGGAACCGCTATCCGGAGTCGGCCGCCGCGGGCCTCTACACGAACGTCCTCGACCTGTCCCGTCTCGTGTGCTACCTCAACAAGGCGTGGACCGCGTCCGGTGACATCGCGGGCCCGCTCAGCAAGGAGTCGGTACGGACGCTGCTCAGCAAGGGGCCGCAGCCCGACATGGGCCGCGGCCTGTTCCTCGCCGGGTCGGGGACGAAGAACTTCTCCTTCACCCACGACGGCTCCAACTACGGCTTCAAGTCCGTGTTCAAGGGCTATCCGGAGCTGGGAGCCGGATACGCCGTCCTGGCCAACGGTGACAACGCGAACCTGGTCGGCGAGATCGCCGCATCCATCAGATCGACCTATGGCTGGGCCTGATCCGGGTTTCCACCGATTTTCACCGCGGCCCGGCTGCCGGAGCGTACGGGAAGCGAGAGCGTGGCCTCTACCTGCGTCCCGGGCTTCAAGAACGCGGCCACCGAGCACGGAGCCGCCTTGGTTGACGCGCTCCCCAGCCTGAAGGCTGGAGATTCAGCCCGTGCCGCTTCATGCGGCACCTCTGCGGCTTCCTGCTTCATCGGGCTGTGCCACCCGGTGGGGTGGTCTTACCTGCCCTCCACCGGGACGGCACGCGCCGTCCCGCCCACGAGTGTGGGAGGCGTTTAACCTCTCCGCCCGTCCGGCGGCGAGGATGTTCTTCGCCGCGTTCACGTCCCGGTCGTGGGCCGCCCCGCACGGGCAGATCCACGACCGGACGGAAAGCGGCATGGACTCGGCGAGCGCTCCGCATTCGGAGCACAGCTTGGAGGAGGGGAACCACCGGTCGATCCGGTGGAAGGTCCGCCCGTACAAGCGGGCCTTGTACTCCAGCATGCCGATGAAGGATGACCAGCCCGCGTCGTGCACGCTCTTGGCCAGCCTGGTGCGCGCCAGTCCCACGACGGCCAGGTCTTCCACGATCACCGTTTGGTTCTCACGGATGATTCTTGTGGATTCCTGGTGGTGGAACTCGCGGCGTGCGTCGGCGACCTTGGCGTGCTGGCGGGCAACCGCCGTACGGGCTTTGGCCCGGTTGTTCGAGCCCTTGGCCTTGCGGGACAGCGCCCGCTGGAGTCGCTTGAGTTTCTTCTCGGCTCGGCGCAGGAAACGTGGAGCGTCGATCTTCCGCCCGTTCGACAGAACTGCGAAGTGCCCTAAGCCCAGGTCGATGCCGGTCTCAGCACCGATCGGCGGGAGGGGTTGTTCGGCGACTTCCACGACGAATGAGGCGAAGTACCGCCCGGCTGCGTCCTTGACCACCGTGACCGAGGATGGGTCGGCGGGCAGGGTGCGCGACCAGCGGACGTTCACGTCGCCGATCTTCGGCAGGCGCAGTTTCCCGCCCGCAGTGATGGAGAACCGGGCGTTCTTGGTGAAGCGGATCGCCTGCCGGTTGTCCTTACGGGACCGGAAGCGGGGCGGGGCGACCTTACGCCCCTTCCGCGTGCCCGCCAGGGAGGCGAAGAAGTTGCGGTAGGCGGTGTTCAGGTCGGCGAGCGCCTGCTGCAACACCACGGCGGAGACCTCGCCCAGCCAGGAGCGTTCCGGCGTCTTCTTCGCCTCGGCGATGACCTGCCTGGACAACTCCCCGTCCGAGACATACGGCAGCCCGGCCGCGTGGGCGTCCCGCCGTGCGCGCAACCCGTCGTTGCACACCACCCGAGCGCACCCGAACGCCCGAGTCAGCGCTTCACGCTGGACGGGAGTCGGGTACAGGCGGACGTTGTACCGGAGCTGCACACCGTGATCCTACTCTTGGTGTATGGCCGAGCGTGGAGATATCAGAACAGGCAGGCATTGCGTTTTCGGCCTGCACGCCCACTTGGTTTTCCTCACCAAGTTCCGGCATCCGGTGTTCACCGGCACCCACCTGGAACGCATGGAGCAGATCATGCGGGACGTGTGTGCCGACTTCGAGTGCGAGCTGGCCGAGTTCAACGGCGAGGCCGATCACGTGCATCTGCGGGTGAACTTCCCGCCCAAGGTCGCCCTGTCCAGGCTCGTCAACTCACTCAAAGGGGTGTCCTCCCGGCGGATGCGCACCGAGTTCCCCGACCTGGCCCGCCACTACTACCGGGCGAACAAGCTGTGGTCGGGCTCCTACTTCGCCGGAAGCGTGGACGGTGCGCCGATCAGCGTCCTGCGCCAGTACATCGAGCAGCAGAACCGCCCTGTCTGAGCCACCCAGACGCCGGTTCACCATGACGGCGAATCGGCTTTTCCTGCCCCTCTACGCGGGAGAGTCCGCTTCACCCCGGCCTGAAGGCCGGAACACTACGGACGATCCCGGTAGCACAGTGGAGGCCGTCCACCGCAACCCGCAGATCAGAGGGTTCGCGCCGCTGCCCAAGCGGTGGGTGGTCGAGCAGGTCTACGGCGGTCTGATGCTGCGTGGAGGTCGCCCTGCACCTGGTGTCCCGCCTCCAGCTCACCCGGCAGACCCTGCTGGAGGTTGTTGGCTCTGACCTATCCCAGAAGGCTGGGCTGGTCGATCACCCACAGCCACGTGCCGTCATCCTGGCGACGGGCCACCTCGACGGTGACACCGCCGTCGGGCAGGCGCACCGAGGTGAGCGCCAGGTCGCCGTTACGCAGCGTGGGCTGCTGCTGCCCAGGAGCGAAGGTGGGCTTGTCTGCGACCAGATGCTCATACGCCTGGCGGATCTCCTGGCTGCCCGTGGCGACCTGGCCGTTCGGCAACGCCAGCACCGCGTCCGGTTCGTACAGCGCCACCAGCCCTTCAACGTCGCCCGCGTTGAGCCGCTCCACGATGAACCGGCTGAGATCCTCCGGCTGGACGGCACGCTCCCGGACATCATCACTGGCCATTACCTGTAACTCCCATCAGATCTGGCCAAGCTGCCTCGAACAGCAAGCGATCATGCCAGACAGGTACGACAAACCCAGTACTACTGAGAGGCTGTCGCCCTGGGATTGCGAATCGCCCATCAGCCCGAGCTCAGCCTGGATCCACCGCGTGATTTCTCGTGATCGATTCTCGGTCCGATTCCTCCGTGATGGCCCTATCGCGGCGGGTGACCTCGATATCGGCTTCGACCGAAGCGGGCAGGGCTCACAGCGGAGCGGCCTGCCCCAGGGATCGGTGCGGACGGTGCTCGCGTGGCGTGCGGTACGTCGGCGCGTCATTTGAACACGAAGTAGCCGTTGTCACGCAGAGCGCATTTGGGGCTCATCGCATGGACCCGAATGAAGGGCCCACAAGGCGGCTTGGTCCAGCGTGTCGATCTGCCAGGTGCGGGACCGGAGCGTGCCCCGGTGGCGATATTCGCGCATGATCTGCACGTGTGGTCGCAGTTGTACGAACGCATGGAGATCGTCTTCCCCACGCCACACCGACAGCGAGCCGACCCGGCGTCCGGTGAAGTCGGCCCAGAGCCACATGCCCACCGCGCCGGGCAGCGCCGGCCACAGGCGGCTCAGCGACAGGCCGTGCCGGGCTATGCCGGGCAGGTCGAGGAGGCGGTTCATGCAGTAGTCCGTCAGCGCGGCGACCAGTGGACCCGGTTGGTCGGCCGCCGGGCCGGCGATCCAGCGGGACCTCAGCATGCCGCCGCCGTTCGGCTGAGCAGGGGTTCGGCGGCGGTACGCAGTTCATCACTGAACGGCGCGGGCCGCAGTGTGGCCGGATCCAGATTGACGTTGACGCGGTAGCCGTCGGCGTGTACCACCGCGCGATCGGCCGACAGCACGCGAAAGCCGTAGACGCCGCTGGTGCGGCCCAAGCGCTCGATCCAGAAGTGCACCAGCGGCTCGCCCGCCCCCGCGATGGGCACGTGGTAGGTCACCTTGAACTCGCGTACGGCCAGGAAAACGTCCTTGAACGCCGACCTGGCCGGATCCGGCGCCCAGCCCAGGCGCTGCCAATACGCGCCGATCGCCCGCTCGACCAGCAAGGCGTACCGGGAGTTGTGCAACAGGCCCATGGCGTCGAGATCGTCGAAATGCACCTGGACCGGCTCGTGCACGCCGTCTTCAGTCATGATCAATCCTCCGGGAGAAGCGTTGGGTCGGGGCAGAGCGCGCGCAGGCGTTGCAGCACGGCGCGGCGGGCGTGGACGAGGGAGGCGGGCCCGTCATGCAGGCGGGAGTGGATGATCACCATCTCCCCGAGGGCGTCGATCTCGTACGCGAGCTGGGCCACATCCACGCTCTCGGCGAGCTCGCCCAGCGCCATGGCCTGCGCCACCTGCCGCCGGATGAACTCCTGCCACTCGCGCATGGCGCGCGCGACGCGATCGCGCACCGCGCCGGGACGGTCGTCGAACTCGGCCTGGACGGTGAAGAAGAAGCACCCGCCGGGAAGCACGGCCTCGCCGTAGAACCTCAGCCGCGCCTCGTGCAGCGCGAACAGCCGCCGCACCCCGGCCGGGGCCTTCATAGCGGGCGCCACCACCCGCTCGGCCCACTGGCGGCCGGCCCAGTCCACGGCGTCGAGCTGTAGTTGCTCCTTGTCACGCCAATGGGCAAAAAATCCGGACTTACTGGTGCCGGTCGCCGTCGCCAGTCGTCCCAGGGAGAGTCCGTCCAACCCTTCGACGGAGGCCAGGCCCACCGCCTGCTCGAGGATCGCCTCGCGGCTGCGCAACCCGCGCAGCCGCCGACCGTCTTGTGTCATGGGCACAAACTACATTAACGACCGATCGTTTGTATATCTGAAGCTCATGCTGTCCATGAGAGCGAGCCCGCGCAGGGAGAGGTCGTCATCGGGACGCATGGGCCGCCGACGGCCGCCCAGGGGCAGGGTGAGGAGAACATAGCGATACGTCCGGCACGTGGTCCGGAGCCTGCTCGCCGAACTCGACCTCACCCTGGGCCTGGCGGGCTTCCGCTCGGCCACCGAACTCGACCCCTCAGTACTGGAGGCAGGATGAACCTGGACCCGATCCCCACCGACCAGCTGACCTTCCGGCTGCCGCGCTACGTCTCAGACAGTGCACCGGTCCCGTCCACCTCACCTCGAGATGCATCGAACTCCGCCCGAGTGATCTCGTGAACCGCGACAGGCGTGCCATGCGCAGGCACTACGGTTTCGAACCCCAACCGCATACCGATCTTGTCCATGACTCGCTTCGAGCGCAGGTTATCGACGTGCCGGATGCTAACGATGCGATCGAGACCACGGTCGATGAAGCCCAATCGCAGTAGGGCCCCTGCCGCCTCCGTCGCGTAGCCCCATCCCCAATGACGGCGACTCAGACGCCACCCGATCTCGACAGCCGGAAGAATCTGAGGAAGGAAGGCCGGTACCGTCAGCGCCACCCACCCGGCGAACTGCCCAGTGTCTCGCAGGATCACGGAGAGCAGGCCGAAGCCACACTCTTCCCATTCTTCATGAGCACGGGCGATACCACCCGCAGTCCGATTACGATCCATCGGCAACACCGACCCATCGCCGATATAGCGCATGACCTCCGGGTCGGCGTTCATCTCCGCGAGCGGGTCGATATCGCTCTCGTTTGGCCTACGCAGTAAGAGACGATCAGTCGTCAGAGAGATCATTCACTCATAATCTCAGGCGGGTCTGATGGCGGGGTACATCAACAAGGAAGGTCAGTCGCGCACCACTGGCAGAGTTCTGCCTCCGGCGGCCTTCGTCTGGGTAAGAACGCGAGGCGTCAAGTTATGGGAGAAGCTCGGCACTCGCCACGGATCTCGGCCGTTCTCGCACCCCACAGGCTCAGGTCAGCCCGGAACTGCGGAACGCAGGTCGCTGCCGGCCCCTCCGACAGGGGTCGGCCGACGCAGCCACCTCGACGCCAGGTCGGTGCCGGTACGGCGGATCGGCGCCGCTGATCCCTTGTCGCGCTCGAGCGTCAATCGGGAAGCGGTAGTGGACCGCCGTGGCCGGGCAGGCCACGGTCCTCCGGGATCGTCTCCTCGACCGCACCGTCGGCGGTGATGCCCTGGCCGTGGGTCTGCTCGGCGAGGCGCTGATAGTAGGCCGAGACCGCAGCAAGCGCCTCGCGCGCCGCGTTCAGCAGCGTGGCTCCCGCCTGCTCGACGACGTCGGCCTCGTGGATCTCGAACGCCCGGATTCCTTCCAGCACAGCAGTTTTCAGGTCGCGCAGCAGTTGGACGTCGACGTGCGCGTAGATGCGGCACAGCGCCGTGACCCGCCGGAAGTCGTCCCCGGCGAGCAGTAGCCCCTTAACGGCGGATACGGAATGCCGGACCAGCCCGACATCCGACCGCGCGGACATGGCGGCGAGATCGGTGTCGAAGGACCGGATGTCCAGGTGCGGGTCGCAGAAGCCGACGGTGAATTGCCACAGGGTGCGCAGGTCCTCGTGCACCAGCCCGTCCAGATAGCTGACCAGGAACCGCCGATGCGCCTCGAGGACGTACTGCGCCTTGAAGGGCGTCAGCTCCCGGGGATCTTCGCCCAACGTGGTGACCGACGTGGTGAATCCGTAGTCGGCGGACAACGCGTTTTCCATGCCGACCAGCAGGTACACGAACCGTACCCAGGTCCGGAACAGTTCTTCCAGCGGCAGCGCGTGCAGACCGTCCTCGGTGAGCACCACGCCCCACCGGTCGCCGAACTGCAGCCGGCGCAGATGGCCGATCTGGTACATCGCGAGTTGGGCGTCGATCTCGGCCTGCGCGTGATGCAGCACTTTTCGATACGCCGCGGTCGCGTCGAGCCCGACGTGGTTGCGGATGATGTGCGGCCCGCCGATGTGCAGGTGCAGGAATTCGCTGACGTCGAACACCGCGCCGCCGATCGCCATCCAGTAGCCCGCGTCGGAGGTGTTGCGCTGCGCCAGATCCGACACCTCGAAGCGGGGACCTTGCTGGGCGTGGCCCAGATAGGTGGTGAAGACGTCCTGGCCCAGACGTCCGTCGGCCACCAGTCGGCGGAGGAATTCGCGGCCGTCGCCGGGCACGATGTCGGTCAATGCCTGGAGAACGGAGACGGCGAACCGTGCGCTGCCGCACACGTACACGAATGCGCCGCGACCGCCGTCGTCGGTGGACCGCAACAGCTCCCAGAGTGCGTCCGCCTCGGCGCGGATCACGTCGTCCACCCGGCGCCGCTGTCCGGCTTGGACGACGTGGCGCCGGCCGTCGAATCCGATCGCGTGATCGGCGCGGGAGAACGCGACGGAGAGTTTCAGCCGGCCCGCGGCCGCCGCCGCGGCCACGTCCGTGTGGTCGACGAAATCCTCCGGGGTACGGATCCCCAGGTAGAGCCGATTCTCGCCCGACCCGGTGCGCGCGGCAACGAACCCCAGGAACGGGGCGACCCCGGAACCGGCCGCGAACATGACGACGGGCCGGGCAGGATCGGCCGGCAGCCGGAACCGGGGCGTGGAGACGATCTGCAGCGACAGCCGGTGCCGACCCTCGACGCTCGCCCGGCGCAGGAAATGCGATGCCGTGCCCTGCCGTTCCCGGGGGTACGACCACGGCGTCCGGGCGGAGGTGTAGTCGAGGCCGGCGACCACCAGCTGCAGCGTGGTGGCCGGTTGGCCGGGCGGCGGTGCTGAGGCGATTGAATAAAGCCGGAACGGCTCGGGCGGAATCACCGCGCAGAACGCGTCGTCCTCGCCTGGATCGGCCTTCCACAGCCGGGTGACGTCATATCCGCCCGCGTACAAGAGGTTCAGGACGTCCCACAGCTCCCACTGGTCCTCCATGCGGGCGTCCACCACCCGCTGCCACGGGCCCACGGCTGTCAGTTTCACCAGCCGTTTCGCCACCTCCCGTCCGATCGGCCGGAGCCGGGCGAAGCGCAGCAATGTCCGCAGCGGCAGCACGTCGACCTCGCCGTAGCCTGCCCGGCAGGCCACCGCCGCTCGCCACTTCGGGGTGAGCCGCACCAGCTCGTCGCCGGTCGCCTGCAGGGCGGCGACGGTGCGGCGCACCAACTCGTCGTCGTTCTCGGCCAGCACGCCAACCCGGTCACCGGGCAAGTGGTGCACGCCCTGCCCGGTGACGTCGATCTCCAGATAACAGGTCCAGGCGCCGGACTCTCCGGTGACGACACGGCCCCGACGTGCGGTCCCGAACACCACCGGCGGACCCACCGATGGGCGGCGCTCATCGCGGACGACGGCCAGCTGGTCGTCCACCTTGTCCCAGGTCCGGTCCTTGAACAGTCCGGTGAACCGGGCGCCGGTCGTCACCTGCCGGCCGACCTTGAACGCCACCTCCAGGAAGCCGTACGCCTTGATGCGGTGCAGGCCCATCCAGCCGCGGTCGCCCACGTAGGCGTCGAGCATGGCGTTGTAGATGCCGCGCAAGGTGCTGTTGCGGGTGTCCTCGACGTACTGGCGCACCGACACCTCGCGCAACGCGGCCACCAGCTCCTGCCAGTGCCGCGGGAAAAAACCGGCAAGGTAGACGCTCTGTTGTCCGACCAGCGACCCGTAGTCCCGGCGCTCGAGAAACGCGTCCAGCGCGTGGATCTGCGGTTGCGCGGTGCCGCTCGGGCTGGGTGCGCCGTCGAAGATCGGGACGCCCGCGGTGCCGACCGTCTTGGCCCACAGCACCTGGTCGAGCGGATGCCGGGCGCGGGGGTTGGGATCGATCTGCGGATAAATGGCCTGGGTGACGTGCTGCAGCCGGTCGAGGATCACCAGTAACGCGCTCTCCAAGGCGGCCGGATCGTCCGCGACAACGGCCTCCTGAGCATCCAGCATGGCGCCCAGCACGGGCGTGATCCCCATCGCGAATTCGGTGGTGGCCAGGTAGAACACCCGCTCCGCCGCGTTGTTCCAGGTCGGCACGAGCAGGTCCATGTTGTCCAGCGCCCGCGGCCCGGCGGGATCGCGCAGCCGCCAGTTGTAGAAGAACAGATCGATGTAGGAGACGGCCGGGATCTTCTTGCCCAGTCGGCGCGAGACCGTGGTCCACGGTCGCAGCAGCGACTCGGGCAGAGCGGTCGGCGGATCGATCGCCATGTACTGATAGGCGTGGGCGAAAACGCCGAGCAACGTCGAGGCGCGCAACAGGTATCGGTCGGGCAACGCCTCGGGCCGGGCGTCGAGCACCGGCATCGCGTCGAACGCCCGGCGCAGCGACAGCCGACGGAACAGGTCGGGGAGCCGGTCGGTCATCTCGTCCCAGGCTCGGTGCGATTCCGGGAAGGCCAGCAGCGGCGGCTCGGCCGGCAGAAATCCGTGCGCAAGCGACAGGAATCCGTCGAGTTCGTGCCCGACCCGCCGGTTGTGCGCCTCGGCGGCCTCCACCACGCGTCGTGCGGCGACGCGCGGCGGCGCAACCGGCCGCAGCACGGTCATCTGGCCCGGATCGACGAGCGCCGTCACCTCCGGGTCGAGGAACGTCCACGTCAGCTCGTATCGGCCGATGCGTATTCGATCCCCGGGGACCAGCACCTGGCGCGTCACGCGCGTGTCGTTCACGTAGGTTCCGTTGGAGCTGCCGAGATCGGTGAGCACCAGCTGGTTGTCGACGACCTCCAGCCGCGCGTGGCGCCGGGAGACGGTGCCGTCGTCCAGCACCACCGCCGCCGCACCGCTGTCCCGGCCGAGAGTGGCCGGCAGCGCGCACACCCGCTCGCTGGCCTCGCGGGTGTGCCGATCGGTGAGGATCAGCCGGAGCTCAGGAATGGTAGATCACCGCCCGGCACAGATCCGCCCGGGACAGTGTGCCCACGAGGGTCCCATCGTCGACCACGGGAAGCCTTCGGATCCCACGGTCGATCATCACGATCGCCGCCCGGGCGAGTTCGTCGACCGATCGGACCGTCACCGCGTCGCGCACGACGAGGGGGTCGATGACGCGGTCGGCGAGGGCGCGGCCCCGCTCCAGGAAAACCTGGAACGCGTCGGCGAGCGTGCCGCCGGCGGCGGTCACGTCGTCGAAGCCGGGCAGCATGGCCCGCACCAGGTCCTCCTCGGACAGTGACCCGACGAACCGGCCGTCGTGGTCCAGGACCATCAACTGGCCGACCTCCGACACGCTGACCACCTCGGCCGCCCGCCGGATGGTCGCGCCGAGCCGTATGTAGGCCGGGAACGCCGTCATGACATCGCTGACGAGCACGCCACCTCCCAGGTCCGCCCCGCGGTCGTCCCGCACAATCGGTTACCTGGCCACTCATCCGAAACAATCACCCGCGAGTATAAATAATCACAAATGCGGTGTACATACACCCGGACGCGGTCGGCACGTACGTCGGGGTGACCACGGCGGCGTACGGCACCAGGCCGGTGCGGCTACTGATCGCCGGTGGCCGGGGACATCGGGGGCGGCACGGAGGAGGACACATTCTCCCTCGTGCTGCACGACACCCCGACTGACCTGGCCGCCGAGTTCGTAGCCGGGCACCAGCGGCACCAGGCGCCTACCCCATTCGGCAAGCCGTGGCCGCTTGCCTCCTGGCCGGATGTGCCGACCAGGTTCCTGCTGGCCGCCGACGACCGCTTCTTCCCGGCCGAGTTCATACGCGGGATCGTCGCCGAGCGTCTCGGTTTCCAACCGGACGAAATGCCTGGTGATCACTGCCCGATGCTCGGCCACCCGAAGGAACTGGCCAACCGCCTTGAGGCGTACCGCACCAGGCTCTGACCAACCTGGTCGGCGAAGCCGAGGTCGGCGACCGCCACCCCCGGGCGACGGCCAAGCCGGTGAACCGGGCCGCCGCCCTTCTCAGCGCTGCAGGGAGGTGAAGAGCGTGACCCACTGGTCGGGATGGACGAACGCCACCACCGTGTCACGGGCGAGGCCCGCTCGGTCGAAGGCCGCGTCCACCCCGCCGTAGTGCCGGTTGAGCGAGGCGTACAGTGAGCCGCCGACACCGGAAAAGCCCAGCTCCACCAGTTCCTGCCACGCGCCGCCGTCGTCGACGAGCGGCTCGGGCCGTCGCTCGATCCGCAGCATCGCGGAGTCGACGGAAGGAACCGGCCTGAAACTCTCCCTGCCGATCCTGCCCAGCAGCTCCCACGAGAACCACGGCCAGCTCTCCACCGTCACCAGGCTCCACCTGCCGAAGTCGCCGCTGCGCTTGCGGGCGTACTCCAACTGGGTGACCAAGGTGGCGGACGTCAACTGCGGCGCCCGCAGGCACCAGTCGACGATCTCGGAGGTGATCGAGTACGGGATGTTGCCCACGACCGCGAACGGCTCGCTCGGCGGCCGCATCGCAGTGAAGTCGCCCTTGACGATCTTCAGCTTGGTCCTGGCCCTGAGCTTGGCCACCAGCAGCGGGTCCACCTCGTAGCCCACGACCTCGGCACCCGCCCTGTCCAGCGCCATCGTGAGCACTCCCTCGCCGGCGCCGGGCTCGAGCACAAGACCGCTCGGCCGTGCCCTCTCGACCAGCAGCTTTACGGCATGCCGATCGACCAGGAAGTTCTGCGAGAGCTCACGCCGCGCCCGATCTCTGGGCGTGCGACCGCCACCGCTGTTCCTGGCCTTCTTCTGGGTGTGCGAATAATTTCCGTGCGCGAAGTTCTGCGCCACAGCAAAAGCCCTTTCGGGTCCTCGAGATGAACGGGATCTCGACGGGCCCTGGGCTCGCGTCCTGCGAAGCTAGCGAGCCAGAGCCCGGCCGCTGCGCAGACGCATGAAACATGTGCAGTACATGCGATCACGCTATGAGGGATCAGCTGAGGGTGCAATGCATTTTCCGCAGAGATCGTCACGCCGGCGGGAGCAGGCAACGGTCACGGCCATGTGCCTCCGGCGGGGGCCTCGGCTCCGGGGTGAGCCCGTCCGGTCTGCGCCCTGCCCCCGACGAGGACCGAGCCCTGACACCATGGCCACGCGGACGGCCCGTCAGGCGTCTCGGCCGGGCACCCGGCTCACCTCGCCGGCCCGTCCCGGTTCTCGACGTGGAGAAGCAGGCGCTTGAGCAGCTCGGCGAGCCGGTTGAGCCGGCCTCCTCGCACATGTCCGGCCGCGGCCCGACCTCAGTCGATTTCAATGTGTAGTTGACTGATTACAGGGTAATAGTTGGCGCGGCAGGTCATTGTGGTAGGTGCGGCATGGTTTCCCATTGCGCGCTTTTGAGGATTCGGCGAACGACGGGAGCGGTGATGTCCTCCTCCTTAGGGCGGGCGGTGTGAGAGGCCTGCCTCATCATGTGGCGTGCGTCATGGACGGGAACGGCCGGTGGGCCGCACAGCGGTCGCTGCCCCGCACCGCGGGCCATCAGGCGGCCGAGGCCGCCGTGATCGATGTCATCGAGGCGGCCCACACGGCCGGCGTTCAGTGGTTGAGCCTGTATGCCTTCTCCACCGAGAACTGGCGGCGCCCGGCCGCCGAGGTCGACGTCCTGCTGCGGCTGGTGCGGCGCGCCATCCGGAAACACGCCCTGACACTGCACACGCGCGGGATCCGATGCCGTTTCCTGGGTGTCACCGACCCCCGGATCCCGCTGCCGCTGGCCCGAGACATCGCTGACTTGATGGCGCTGACCCGCGACAACCGCCGGATGACATTGACGGTGGCGTTCGATCACGGCGGACGCCGCGACATCGTCGAGGCCGCCCGGTCGCTGATCCGCGACGGAGTGCCGCCCGAGCAGGTCACCGAGGAGAGTTTCGCCCGTTATCTGCCCCACCCCGACATGCCGGAGGTGGACCTGGTCATCCGCACCTCCGGGGAACAGCGGATCTCCAACTTCATGCTCTGGCAGGTGGCCTACGCCGAATGGATCTTCCCCCGGGTGCTGTGGCCGGACTTCCGCGCCGAGCACTTTTGGGAATGCCTGGACGACTACCGACGGCGGGACCGCCGGTTCGGCGGCGTACAGGTACCGACCGCGACCGGAAAGGGACTTTGTTGACTTACTCCCCAGGGCTGAAGCCCGGGCTCTCCACACTCAAGGAGATTCGATGAGCGACGCCGCGCCCGCTGGGACCGACGACGGCAGCACGCCCGCGGACCCCGCCGATCCGCTCGGCCCGGGATCGATGCTCTACCAGTTGGCCCACCAGACGCGCTGGGGGCTGGTGGCGACCCGGGCCATCGTCCTGGAGGCCGCGCATCCGCAGATCGGCGCGGCGTTGATCACCAACTCGACCTTCGTCGCACATCCCTGGCGGCGGCTGCGCAACACCGTGTTCAGCACACAGCGGATGGTCGACCCCGACGAGCGGGTGCGACAGCGGGAGGCGGCCCGGCTCAACCGCCTGCACACGCGCATCACCGGCACCGACGCCGAGGGCCGCCCGTTCAACGCGGCAGATCCCGAGGCGCGCGCCTGGGTGGTGGCGACGATGTTCGAGTCCACGGTCGTGATGTGCCGGCTGAGCGGCGAGTCCCTCGATGGCCCGGCCTTGGACCGGCTCTACTCCGAGTTCCGGGCGCTCCTCGCCATGATGGACCCCGACGGAGGGCAGCTTCCGCCCACGCTGCGGGAGTTCTGGCGCTATTACGAATTCATGA
Source organism: Microtetraspora sp. NBRC 16547 (assembly GCF_030268965.1). Classification (GTDB taxonomy): domain Bacteria; phylum Actinomycetota; class Actinomycetes; order Streptosporangiales; family Streptosporangiaceae; genus Microtetraspora. The sequence goes on from NZ_BSSE01000018.1 coordinate 29,176, forward strand.
TCGAGGAGCGGCTGGAGAACACCGAAGCGGTTCACATCATCCTCGACCGCCTGTTCGCGCAGGTACCCGCTCCTCCTCTGCTACGCGACCGTCCGGCCGTGTGGGCGGCGGGCAGGGCGCTCGCCGGCCCCGTGGCCACCGCGATCACCGTGGCGTCGCTGCCCGAGCCTCTTCGCGCACGGCTGGGGCTTCCCGAGCTGCCGGGCACACGCACGTTGATTCACACCGCCTACCTGTCCACAAGGCTCGCGACGCAACTGCTGCCGGAGGCGTGGACACGGCTGGACACGGTCATGACCATGCTCGACCCGACGTACGCTCCTCCGTCGGGCGGCGACGCCCTGGCAGGGCTGCGCCGCGGCGCGGCGAAGGCAGGGGCGCTTCTCCGCCTCCTCACGCCCGTCCCGAGGACGGCCGCCACCGACGACTCGACGCTACGGTCGGCCTCTCGGTTCTTCTCCGAGGTCCTGGACCAGACCGGCAACGGCTACCTCGACTGGCCCGACCTCGCCGCGATGGCCCGGGAAATCGCCACCCGTCTCGACCTGGACACCCAGGACGAGGACCGCCTGTTCACCGCCTTCGCCGACTGGTGGCGAGAGCTGCAGACAGAGCTGGACACCGACGGCGACGGGCGCATCACCGGCCACGAGTACGCCGCGGCGACCGCCGCCATGACCAGCTCCGCCCTCATCAGGGTCGCCGAGGTCCTGTTCGACGTCACCGATACGGACGGCAACGAGATCATCGACGCGCGGGAGTACCGGGTTCTCTTCCGCACAGCGTTCGATCACGACCCGGGCGACAGCGGCGATGCCGACGACGGTGACGAGCAGCTGACCCGTGCCGAGTTCGTCCGCCGATTCCTGACCTTCATGGCCGGTCGCCGGCACTCGGACGCCTACGACCGGCTGTTCGCCCAATCCTGACCGCGCCGAATGCGAAGAAGGGCCCGGCTGGTTGCCGGGCCCTTCTTCGTTGTGCTGGGGTGAGCCGGGGAGTTGACCCCGGCTCAGGATCGCGCGAGCGAGGCTCAGACGATCTTGCCGGACCAGAGGTTGGCCGCGGACTTGTAGACGCCGTACAACTCGCCGTCGAAGTACGGCGAGTAGCTGGTGTCGTAACGGTTGTTGTTGTCGGTGTCGGAGACGCCGATGGTCACACCGTTCAGGTAGCCCAGACGACGGCCGCTGCTGTAGTTCACCAGCCAGGAGGAGCCGAGGGCGCCCTCACCGGTGAACGACGACTTGGTCCCGACGAGCTCCTCGCCCTTGATGGCCGGGGCCTGGACCGCGAAGGTCTTGCCGTAGGTCCACTTGAGCGTGTGGCCGGTGAAGGCGTAGTTGCCGTCGGGGTGCGACCCGCTCGGGTAACCGAACACGTAGACCGGCTTGCCGACCTTCTGGTTGTAGGCCAGACCCTGACCACCGACGTTGTCGCCCAGGCGGCCGATGTCCCGCAGCGCGACGACGAAGTAACGCTCCGCCTTGTGGGTCCAAACCTCCTTCGTGGTGGCCTTGAAGCCGTAGTTCACCCAGAAAGTCCGCTTGTAGTACCTGGTCTCGCCGTTGACCTTCTTGTAGAAGTAGAGGGTCTTCCTGTCCTCGCTGTGGTAGCTGGGGTCACCCTCGTAGTCCTTGGGGTCCATCTCGACGGTGGTGACGCCGGTGCCGGCGGCCCAACCACCGTCGTCGCTGTCGCTCTTGCCCGGGTTGAAGGACAGGAACTCGTCAGCGGTGGCGCTCTCGTTGAGGGTCGAGTGCTCGGTGCCCTTGGGGACGACCTTGGTCTTGTCGACCTCGTAGGTCGTCTTGGTCTCCTTCGTGGACTTGTCGCTGGCCTTCGGGTTCGCCTTCAGGAAGGCGTCCAGCTCCTCCTTGGTCTTGAAGGTGCTGGTCACGACCTTGCGAACGTTCTCGGCGTACTTGGCGGCCTCGGCCTCCTTGACCTCCGAGGCACCGTCCAAGGTGACGCCGTTGTAGACCGTCACGAACGCGTAGTCGCGGTCGGCGTCCTCGTAGACGTCGAAGTCGTAGTGGGTGAAGGCCTGCTTACCCACGTAGATGCCCCACGGGGCCTTGGCCTTGTAGTAGCCGGGGATGAAGACCCACTTGTCGAGGACGTGGGCGTTCTTGCCGGTGTCGTACACGCAGTGACCGGCCGTGGCGACCAGGTTGCGGTAGCCGGCCTGCACCGAAGTGGCCGAGCACCAGTGCGGGTTGCCGTCGGCGCCGAGGAAGAACACCTTGCCGGTGGTCTTGGGCAGGTTGACGTTCTTGGACCTGGCGGTCGACTTCTTCTCGTCGCCGATCGCGGGCACGATGCCGGGCTTGCTGTCGGGAGCGGGGCCGCCCTTGGAGACGAGCTTGGCCGAGACGGGCTTGGTCTCCACACCGTAGGGGCTGGCGCCGATCAGGTTGGCGGCCTTCTCGCCCAGCCAGAACTGGGCGATCTGGTTGGCGGCGAAGGGAGTGCCGGCCAGCACGTCGGTCGCGATCTTGTCGGCGGCGTGGGCCGGGGTGGTGACGATGGCGGCGGCCAGGAGGCCGGCCGCCGCACCACCAGCGGCGATGATGCGCTTCATCGGAAACTCCTTGGTCTGTCGTAGGACAGCATCCGCGTTCCATGCGTCAGTAAAGGGATTATGGGAAAGCTAACCTGAATGATTACTGTGAGGGAAGGCCAAAAGAAGGAGAGGAATTCAACGGGAACCGCCGCCCAAATTGCAGACGCCTCAGATGGTCCGCCTCTCTCGCCTCGTTTCTGCTGATCACCGCACGAGGGTCGTCAGGAGTCAGCGAGCGGTGTCGGACAACCCCGAGCCCTGTGATGTGACGTAAATCACAGTTTGCCGCCGAAGGGTGGGGGTCAGGCGGTCCGGCAGACCCTCATTCAGCGCTCAGCGTCCCCTGATGGAAGTACACCCGCCACCCCTGCTCTGAGTGCCGCCATATGGAGCTCCGACGCACTCGGCGGCCGTTGCCGTCGGAGACATAAGTCAGGTGGACGATCCCAGGGGCAAGAAGCCTGCCCTCCATGTCGCTCACCGCGATCGGAACCACCGATGGATCCGGATCTTGAGAAATCGCGGTAATAAGAGAGCGCCGATCCCAGAGACGCCCAGAAGCCCCGATCTCAGTGAACTCAGGGTCCATAAGCTCACCCATGAGCACCGCCGAGGTACGAACCTCCCGATCAAGAAGACGGATCTCTCCCGCGATCGCCGCCTGAATCGAGTCATCATGCTCGTTGGCCATGCTGATCAACCTATAAGCGAGAAGGGTGACTTACATGGAGCAACGACGCTTGCGGGACTTCGGGCACGTGGTCGGCCGTCTGGATCCGGGGCCGCTCAACGCCATCACAGACGTGGCGGGAATCCTCGTCGGACAAACCACCGTCGTTGACGAGAACAAGGGCGTCTACTCGGGCGTCACCGCCATCGTGCCGGCCTCTTTGACCGATGACCAAGCTCGTGCCGTCCCCGCCGGACTTCACGTCGGCAACGGCTACGGGAAGTTCGTGGGTGCCACGCAGGTCATGGAGCTCGGCGAGTTGGAGACGCCCATCCTGCTGACGTCCACTCTGTCCACGTTCCGGGTCGCCGACAGCTTGCTGAGCTGGCTCATCGACCGCCGCAGCGAGCCGATCGTCTCGGTGAACCCGGTGGTCGGCGAGGTCAACAACGGCTGGCTGTCGACGGGAGACCCGCGCGCGGTCACCGCTGAGCACGTCTATGCCGCCCTTGACCGGGCATCCGACGGGCCGGTGGCGATGGGCAACGTCGGCGGCGGCACGGGCGCCTGCGCGCTCGGCTTCAAGGCGGGCATCGGTACGGCTTCACGCCGGGTGTCCCTGCGCGGCCGCGAGACGACGGTAGGCGTGCTGGTCCAGGCGAACATGGGCGGAGACCTGCGGCTCCTGGGCCGCACGATCACTCCGGAGAGCCTGGGTCTGAGGAGAGCGGGACCTTCCTGCGAGCGCGGCTCCTGCGTCGTCGTGGTTGCCCTCGACGTTCCGTGCAGTGCCCTGCAACTGTCCCGGATCGCGGCCAGGGGCGTCTTCGCCCTGGGCAGGGTCGGCGCCTCGTACAGCCATGGCAGCGGCGACTACGGGCTGGCCTTCTCCGCCGAGCCCTCTGACGCCCCCAGAACATTGAGCCCGGTCGAGCTCGACACCGTCTTCGCCGCCGTCCTGGAGTCGGTGGAGGAAGCGGTCGTCGACGCGCTGCTGACTGCACGAACCGTTCGCGCGCCGAACGGCCGCGAAGCCGTCGCCCTCCCGCACGGGGTCCTCCGCGTCTGAGTCACCTCGGACGGCGCGTGGCCGTCGGGACGGCGGCGAGGCCGTCGAGCACGTCGCGTTTGAACGCCAGGACGCCGTCGCGGTCGATCTCGTAGACGGTGTGGTCCGGCGACCAGTCGAGCCGGAACGCCCGCGTGTCGAGGCCCGCGCCGAGCAGAACGACCTGCCGGACGCCCGCGTGGGCCGAGCGGACGAGGAAGTCGTCGAGGACCCGGGTGCGCAGCCCGAAGTACCGTCCCAGCCTGCCCCACAAGGGGTTCCCATCGCCGTCCGGCACCTCCGCCGGGCGGACCGGCCAGGCCGCGGACGCCTCGGCCGCGCGAACGAAGTGCTCGGCGTAGGTGTCGCGGGCCAGGGCGTCGGGCCGGTGGGTCTCGATCGCCCGCGCGGCGGCGACCATGAGGGCGGTCAGGCCGACGCCGTCTTCGACACCGGTGTGCTGTGCGGCCGGCACGCGTCCTCCTCTTCGGCAGGCGGCGCCCATCCGTTCGGGTGGTCGTGAGTGGTGATGTGGGCGCCGTAGACGGTGGACATGAAGCGCAGGATGTCCGCATCGGACAGCACCCCGACCATCTTCCTGAACATGGGCGAGAAGCGACGGGCCGAGATCATGTTCAGCCCTGTCTACGCCAAGAAGTTCACCGGCGCCGAGGCGATCGACGCCGAACTGAAGAAGATCGCCGAAGGGCTCACCGCCGACAACTGAACCCCGTGGATGCCAGAAATCCGGACGGTGCTCGGGTCTCCCCCACGCGAGGGAGATCCCTGGCCCCTTGGGGGGAGGCGGGACCCGTCGCCGGCGAGCAGCCTGATGTTCGTGACCATGGACAAAGTCGTTCCCGTAGCCGTCGCGCCACCGCCTCGATGGGCCGTCCGTACGGCGCAGGCCATTCCGTTGCTGACGCTGCCGTCGGGGTTGTGGCGCGTCGCGCTGGTGACCGGTGTTCCGATCGGGTACGCCGCCCACGTGCCGGCCGGCGGAATCCAGCTCCTGCCTTGGGAGCCGTACTACATCCTCGGGTTGAGCGTGGTCAGCGAGCTGGCCGCGCTGCTGACCCTCGGTCTGGTCCGGCCGTGGGGTGAAGTGGTGCCGAGGTGGATCCCCTTCCTCGGCGGCCGAAGGGTGCGGCCGCTGGCCGCGGTCGTCCCCGCCTGTTTGGGCGCCGCCTTCATCACCCTGGTCTGTACGTGGGCTGTCCTCCGGCTGGTCCTCGGGATCGGCTCGGGGTTGGACGAGATCTTCTCCCCTGTGGGACGTGCCGTACTGGAAGTCTGCTATCTCCCTCTGATCGCCTGGGGCCCTCTGCTGTTCGCCGTCACCTTCTCCTATTACCGTCGGTCAAGGAAGGCCACGACGAACACTCGCCCGCCTTCCTGACCGGCCGGATGTGACGTGACGGCCGGAGTTGAGCGTCCCTACCCTTGGGCCGTGCACGCCGAACCGCATGCCCAACCGCATCAGCCGATGATCAGGCGACTCCGGCCCGGGCACTGGCTGGCGCTGGATCGCTCGCCGCGGTCGGCTACGCCTTTCCGGCCTTCCTGCGGCCCGTCACCGAGGTTCCCCGAGGTCACCGTCGTTCCGTAGCGCCGCCCACACAGCCGTTGGCCACGATGCCCACGGCCACCCGCCGCATGCGACGCGAGGGCGCCCGATAGACCACGCCAGGACCGGCCTGCGTGCTCCCGGACGGAGCCGATGCCGGCGCAAGTCCTCCCGATCAGGTGGCCGACGCCGCGGCGACGAGCGGCAGGCGCAGGCTCCATGCCCGCAGCCGCGGCGAACGCGTCAACTGTTATCGAGCGTTCCGGCGGAAACGCTCGCCCCCTCGCATCAATGCGCGTCGGCCTCCGCGTACGGATCGGCTTCGGGTCGTCGCCGGGCACAGCGTTGGTAACGGCAACAGTGGAGGGCGGGACCCCCGATCTCGGGGATCCCGCCCTCCGCGTGTTTGTGAGCTGCCGAACTAGGGAGTGTCTGACAAATACTGGGCCGTGCGCAGCAGGGCTTGATTTGTCAGACACGGCTTAAGGCAGCCGGTCGATGATCCAGGAGCTGAGCTCCTCGGTGATCGTGGTGTGCCCCTCGTTCTTGGACGCGAGCTTGAAGTCGTCCAGTTCGCTGTCGTCAGGAGAGAGTCTGTTGATGTCGACGTACAGATCGTCGTGGGTGGCGATGTCGCGGATGGCGACGGCGCTGACCGCCGGGACGAAGCAGTGCGAGCGGATCGGGTTGTCGACGGCCATGCCGAGGTGAGTGAGCTTGTTGAGTTCGTCGGCGAGGATTCCGAAGCCCTCCAGCGTTCCGCCGGGGGCGCCGTCGATGTCGGGCATGCCCGTGGCGTGGATATCCGGGCGCTGCAAGGTCACGACGCGAAGGGTGGCGACCAGCGAGTCGGTTCCCGTCGACTGGGCGCGCAGGTCGGTGCCGGTGACGGCCAGACCCGTGCCGCGCATGGCGGTCTTGCCGGGCTTCACGCCGTTGCCCTTGCCCGAGCCGACGCCGTTGGCGACGCCGATCAGCCGGGGGATGCGCGGCCAGCCGCCGACGCCCTCCAACGCGGCGAGGAACTCGGTCCGCTCCTTGGCGGTGGCGGGCGCGTCCTGCCACTCCGCGACGTGCCGCCACAGCAGCTGGCGCGAGGCCGGGCTGTTCATCTGGTCGGAGAACCGGCTGTCGAGCCTGCGGATGTAGTGCGCGAACGCCTGCAGGGCGATGGGAATCCACGCGCCACGGTGCGGGCTGTCGTAGGAGAAGTACAGCGCCGTCTGGTGGTCCAGCCTCTGGCTCTCCAACTTGGCCAGGGCGTACCGGGCGACCAGGCCGCCCATGCTGAAGCCGCCGACTGTGAGCGGGTGGCCACCGAGCCGCCGTGCGATCGCTTCCTGGATCGCCGCGATGGCGGTGTTCGCGTTGTTCAGAATCGATGCGCTGCGTTCGGTGAAACCGAGCAGGACGACGTCCCTGCCGCGCTTTCGCAGTTCGCCGATGAGCGGATATCCGCTGAACTGCAGGGCATTCCAGGAGAATTCAGGGGTGCTGGGCCCGGTGTTGAAGCCGTCCGCCATGATCACGGGCCTGACCAGGCTGTCGTTGCCCTCCCCGTAGTACACCCAGGCGGCGCCGCCGGGGAGAGACCACACGTCGTCGGGCGGCGGTGGGAGCTGCGTGGGGGCCTCCCTGGGGCCGGGAGCCAGGATGATGGGCGGCGCGGCCCGGAGCGCGTCCGCGATCTGCTGGTCGTTCTGTTCCTGTTCGCTCATACTGATCCCCTTCGGTGTTGATAACTGTATGTATGTCCATAACTACTCTTAGTAATCACAGAAGGGGTCGCGCCGGTCAGCCGTCATCACCATCAGGGGCGCCTTCTGCCGACACGCCGAAAACCCGCGGGTCGCGGCACGGGGTTCCGTGCCACGACCCGCGGGCCTCGTGTCAAGGCGTGGAGAACCGCTCCGTCAGAGGTTCAACCCGACCAGCAGCGGGTCGTGGTCGGAGGAGCGGTAGGCGTCCGGCGCGTACAGGTACGGCGGGTTGAACTCGGTGTTGTAGTCCATGAACCGGCCCTCGTCGCTGTTGATGTGCCAGATGGTGGCACCGGTCACCAGCTTGCTCAGCTTCCGGTCGGCCAGGGCGTGGTCGAGCTCGCCGGAGAGACCGTTGAAGACATAGCTGTAGCGGTCCTTCGCCGAGACGTACTTCTTGCTCAGGCTGGTCAGCCCGCCCACCTCCAGAGCGTGGATCGGGTCCTCCTCGCCGTACGCGTTGATGTCGCCGAGGACGAGCGTGTTCTGGAGCTTCAGGTCGTCGATCAGGGCCAGCATGGCCTGGGCCTGCTTGACTCGCTTGGCGTTGTAGCAGCTCTGGCCGTCGCCCTGGTCGGCGTCGGCACCGGTGGCGGCGCCGTCGACGTCGCTGCAGCCCTTGGACTTGAAGTGGTTGACCAGCACGGTGAAGGTCTGGCCGTCCCCGCTCGCCTTGCGGAACGTCTGAACCAGCGGCGGCCGGTTGAAGACCGGGTCGGGAGAGGACTGCGCCGCGCCGACCGGGGTGACCTTGGCCGGCTTGTAGATCAGCGCGGTCTGGATCAGATCGGTGCCCGGGTTGGGGTGGGTGATCGCCTTGTAGGTGCCCGCGCCGGCCTTGGCGTTGAGCGCGTCGACCAGGGCGTTCAGCGCCACGTCGGAGTTGCGCTCGATCTCCATCAGCCCGGCCACGTCAGGGTCGAGCCCCATGATGTTGGCGACCAGCTTGGCGAGCTGCCTGTCCCGTTCGACGGCGGTGGTCGCGCCCCGGGACTTGAGCGTGGTGAACCAGTTGAGCGTGTTGAGGCTCGCCACCCGGACGTCGCCGCCGACATTCGCGGGCATTGCGGGACGCGGGTTCGCCGGCTCGAAGACGACGGGCTGGGTCGGCTGGAGCCGGTAGGCCCCGAAGCCCTCGGTGAGCACACCGGTCAGGTTCTTGACCTCGTCGCCGAGCCGGACGGTGTTCGACCCCTCGGAGTGGTACGGCAGGGTCGCGGGGTTCTGGACGTTGGAACCGTCGTCGAGCAGGATCGTCCGCCGCGCGTCCTTCTCGCTGTCCACACCCTTGCGGTCGGTCGGCTGCCACAGGCGGCCGCCCTCCGAGAGGGTGATCTCGCCGAACCGGCCCAGGTTGTAGATCTCCGAGGCGGCCAGGTCGCCCTTGAAGGTGACGAGCATGCCCTCGTAACGCTCGAAGGTGATCCCCTTCTTGAGCGGCAGCTTCACCTCGGTCGGCTTGATGGTGCCGGTGCCGCAGATGTTGACCGCGGTGGCCGGCGAGATCTCGGTCAGGCCGTTGTACTCGATCGCCTTGCCGGAGACGAGGACGTGGTCACCGACCTTGACCGGCGACGAGGAGAACACGAACAGGCCCTCGGAGGTCGCCGGGTCCTTGTCCGGCTTCGGGTCCTGGACGTAGAAGCCGTTGAACTGGCCGGCCCCCTGGTAGGCGCCGACGACAATGCCCTCGACCCGGACGTCTTGCCCGGCGACCGGGCTGACGTCGCCGTCCCCCTGCACCTGCGCGATCCGGTGCGTGATCGGAGTGTCACACGTGTCGGTCGGCGTCGGGCTCGCGCTGGGGCTCGGGCTGGCCGAGGTCGTCGGAGAAGCCGACGGCGAGACCGATGGGGAGACGGTCGGAGAGGCCGACGGGGACGGGTCGCCGCCACCGCACGGCGCGGGCGGCGTGGCGGAGTTGCGCGGGGCGGGGGCCGTGACGTCGAAGTCGGCGCCGTTGTCCTCGGTGTCGGCGCAGCCGCCGTTCTTGCGGATCCCGGCGGTGCTGTTCGTGAGAGCGGGGGCGGGGGTGCCCTTGAAGAAGTTCGCCGCGCCGTACCCGACGAGGTCGGCGACGAGCGCCATCTGCTCGTCGGTGCAGGGGGTGGTGGAGCCGTTGCAGACCAGGCCGTCGGCGGAGCGGACCAGCGCCACCTTGCCCGCCGTGCCGCTCATGTTGATGGTGCCGACGTCATCGGGCGTGGGGAGCGAGCCGCTGGCGGTGGTACCCGCGGCGAGCTGGACCAGGTGGTACTGGCCGGGCGCGAGGGTTCCGGTCAGGGCCGTCTTGTTGGCGGAGAAGTTTCCGGTTCCGCTCGCGCTGGTGTACTGGACCGACCAGCCGTTCAGCGATACGGGGGCCGCGCTGCGGTTGAAGAGTTCGACGTAGTCGTTGGTGAACGGGGCGCCGGAGTTTCCGCCTCCGCCGTACACCTGGCTGATGACGACGGTGCCCTGCGCCGCGACGGCAGGAGTTGAGGGGAGGGCCGCGATCGAGCCGACGGTGACGCCGGCAGTCACAAGGATCGCGAGTGCCCGGGGCATAGCACGCATGTCTCGAAAGGGTAAAGCGCGAGCTATCCGGATACCGCTTCTAATGGATGGATAAATCGTGAATTCGAAATATCGACACTTCCTGTCGATGGCGGCACCGATGATCTGGCGTCATATGACCTGGCGCGGACCGCCGCGGTCGCGGAGCTCTACCCCAAGGAGGCGGGTACGGTGGCCCTCGCTCGCCCGCCGGATCGGTCTCAAGCGGGAGAACCAGTGGGTGAACCGGCTGCAGTACGGCAACCGGAAGATCGGCACCGTCGAGTTGCTCTGCGCGGCCGTGGTGATGCCGGTGGGCGGGGCGCTGTTCCACCCGGCCGCGCAGTCCCTACTGGCCGGGGTCGCCCCGGCCCGCCGCTCCCGGGGCCCAGGCCAGGAACACCTGTTCAGTCGATGACCGCGGTGGCCTCGACCTCGACCAGGAGGTCGGGCCCGGCCAGTGCGGCGACACCGATCCCCGTGAGCGGCGCTATCGGGGTGACGCCCAGCCTCGCGGCGGCCCGGGCGACCCCCTCCGCGAACAAGGGCATCTTCTCGGGTGTCCAGTCGACGAAATAGACGGTCAGTTTCACCACGTCGTCGAAGGAAGCGCCGACCTCGGCCAGGGCGGTGCCGATGTTGAGGTAGCACTGCTCGACCTGAGCGGCGAGGTCACCTTCGCCAACCGTGACCCCGTCGGCACCCCAGGCGACCTGCCCGGCGATGAAGACCAGCTTCGACCCAGATCCGATGGACACCTGCCGGTACAGATCGATTTCCGGCAGTCCGCTGGGGTTCACCAGGGTGATGGCCATGCTGTCTGTCTCCTTGTCATGAGAAGCCCGTGGGCTCGCTTCCGCAGAACCGAGACGCGTGTGCTCTCTTGCGGTTACTCAGGAACTGTAAGAGAGTGGCCGCTGACATGGAAGAACGCACTTTTCAGTGACTGGGGAACCTGATGGTGACCAAGCAGCTCAAGGGCTCGTCCAACGAAGCAGACCTGACGCGCGCGGACTCTTTGGCGCGGGAGATCTTCTCGGATGTCGCCAACAAGTGGGCGTTCCTGATCATCGAGTCCCTCGGTGAACGCACCCTGCGCTTCAGCGAGTTGCGGAACGAGATCGAGGGCATCAGCCACAAGATGCTCACCCAGAATCTGCGCATGCTGGAGCGCAACGGCCTGGTCGAGCGGAGCGTGTATCCCACCGTGCCGCCGCGGGTCGAGTACACCCTCACCACGCCGGGCCAAGCCCTACGAGCGACCGTCGATGGAATGTGTGCCTGGACCCACCGGTACCTCGGTCACATCGAGTCCTCCCGCCGCCGCTTCGACACCTGACGGGTGGAACACTCGCACGCACGCCATCGGCCGGGCCGCACTCGGCGGTTTCGTCGGGCCGGCATGGGGGCGAAAGCGGAGATCTAGCGGGTGCACTCCCTAACGGTTCTTCGCGGCGGGACCGCCCACCGTGGCGACGGCGTGGCAGGCGCCGCGGCCGTCGGCGCGGGCGACGATCCGGCCCGCCGCGACGCGTACGGCGGTCTCGGTCGCGTCGCTGACGGCGGGTACGCCGGCCACGGCGGCGAGGGTGCCCATCGCGTCGTGCACCACCTGCAGACGCGGCCAGGCCGCTGGTGGAAAGGCCTGACGCAGGCAGGTGCAGAGGTCGGCGACGGCCAGCCGCGCCAGCGGTCCCAGCTCGTCGGGGTCGCCGGTGACCAGGACGGCGGTGACCTCCACGTCGGGCGGCGCGGCCCGCACCGCCTCCTCCACGGCTTCGAGCCGGTGCAGCCCGAGAATCGCCACCACGCCGTCGCCGGTGAGCCGGGCGCTCTCGCCACGCACCGCGTCCAGCACGTGCGGCGGGGACCACGGCTCGTCGGCGGGCCGCGCCGGGGGGATCCAGGGCATGTGCGGGGGCGACCACCCGCCGTCCATGTCGAGGTCCGCCAACTGTTCGCAGACACTGACGGCGTCGAAGGGCTCGACGAAGCCGGGCGCGGCGGCGGCCATCTGGCTCACGCCGTGCAGGGTCGTCAGCACGGCCTCCGCGACGCGCACCAGGCGGTCGGGCGGCGCGCCGGCCAGGCGCAACCGCTCCAGGGCCAGCCCGAGGAGGATCGCGTCCAGCTTCATCAGCTGTGCGTACGGCTGGCGGATCCGCTCGTCGGAGGCGATCTCGGGCATCAGGTCCATGCCGAGCCGCGCCGCGCCGGGCCGGTCGTCGGCGGCGAGGGGAAGCCGGGTGACCCAGGCGCGGGCGAACGCCCCCAGTGCGTCGCGGGCGGTGCGGACGGACTCGGGGCGCGGCGGGCGGGGTGAACGCTCGGCGAGGTCGGCCAGGACGGCGAAGTAGAGGGCCCGTTTGCCGGGGAAGTTGGAGTAGACCGCGCCGCGGGTGAGCCCGGCGCGCTCGGCGATGCCGTCGATCTTGGCGTCGCGGAAGCCGCGTTCGGTGAACTCGTCCTGGGCGGCGGCCAGCACCTTGGCGCGGTTGCGCTCCTGGGTCTCCGCTCTGGTGAGCCGCCTCATCGTCCTCCTGGTCCCGGCGAATTGCCGCTTCTCCCGGTGCAAGATACCGTAGCCATCCAGATGATGGGATCATGTGTTGTCGTCATTTAAAAGGAGACGTTCCGGAGTGGCACGCATCGGTGATGGCGACGACCTGCTGAAATGCACATTTTGCGGAAAAAATCAGAAGCAGGTCAGGAGGCTGATCGCGGGACCGAGCCCCCTGTGCATCTGCGACGAATGCGTCCAGCTCTGCAACGAGCTCATCGAGGAGGAGAACGCCGAGTCCTCCGGCCCGGAACGGGGCGACCTGCCGAAACCGCGGGAGATCCACGCGTTCCTCGACCAGTACGTGATCGGCCAGGAGAACGCCAAGAAGGCACTCTCGGTGGCGGTCTACAACCACTACAAACGCGTCCTGGCAGTGACCGGACGGAACGACGCCACGAAGGAGGAACCGGTCGAGCTGGGCAAGTCCAACATCCTGCTGATCGGCCCGACCGGCTCCGGCAAGACCTACCTCGTCCAGCGGCTCGCCCGGATGCTGGACGTCCCGTTCGCGATCGCCGACGCCACCGCGCTCACCGAGGCCGGCTACGTCGGGGAGGACGTCGAGAACATCCTGCTCAAGCTGCTCCAGGCGGCCGACTACGACGTCAAGAAGGCCGAGACGGGCATCATCTACATCGACGAGATCGACAAGATCGCCCGCAGGGGCGAGAACCCGTCGACCACCCGCGACGTCTCCGGCGAGGGCGTCCAGCAGGCGCTGCTGAAGATCCTCGAGGGCACCGTCGCGAGCGTGCCGCCGCAGGGCGGGCGCAAGCACCCCCACCAGGAGTTCCTCCAGATCGACACGAGCGACGTGCTGTTCATCGTCGGCGGCGCCTTCATCGGCCTAGAGCAGATCATCGAGCAACGGGTCGGTCGCGGGGCCGCCGGGTTCGGCGCCGCGCTCCGCACCGCGCACGATCGGGAGAGGACGGATGCCTTCGCCGAGGTCACACCCCAGGACCTGCTGAAGTTCGGGCTGATCCCGGAGATCGTCGGCCGGCTCCCGGTGGTGTCCACCTTCCACCCGCTGGACCGGACCATGTTGACCCGGATCCTCACCGAGCCGCGCAACGCGCTGCTCAAGCAGTACCAGCGGCTCTTCGAGCTCGACGGCGTCGAGCTGGAATTCACCGCCGACGCCGTCGGCGCGATCGCCGACCAGGCACTGCTGCGACGCACCGGCGCCCGGGGAACCCGCGCGATCCTGGAAGAGGTCCTGCTCAACGCGATGTACGAGGTGCCCGGCCGGGACGACGTGGCCCGCGTCGTGATTGACCGGGAGACCGTGCTCGACAACGTCAACCCGACCCTCGTACCGCGCGAGCGCCCCGGCCGCAGGCAGCAGGGCCACGAGAAATCCGCCTGAGGCGTCTCCTTGGAAGCGAGCGGAATACCCAGGTTTTGACTGGGGCCGCTGCTACGCTCCCCGACCGTGGAACTGGATGCGCTGGAAGCACGCATCACCGAACTACGCGGAGAGATACGGCTCGCGAAGGCCGGCGGCGACGACGACGCGAAGGTCCGGCGGCTGCGAGCCGAACTGCGCACGGCCGAGCGCGCCTGGGACGACGCGCTGGATCGCGGCTCCGAGCCGGACGACGCGCCGCCGCTGCTGCCGATCCGCGAACAGGTCCACCAGGCGCTGACCCTGCTCGGCGCACCCTCCGCGAGCAGGGTGATCGTCGCCGTCAACGATGCGTTCTTCGCCGGCCGGGTCGCCGCCACACAGCTGACCAGCCTGCGGCGGGACGAGGAGAGGTCGTTCCGCTCCTCGCCCTATGCCCGGCCGTACTATCTGTGCGCCGCGCTCACCGCGGAGCTGCTGTCCCCGGCGCGCGGCCTGCTCGCGATCAGCACCTGGCCGGTGGCCGTGCGGATCATCGGCCCGCTCAGCCCGCGCACGGACTTCCTCACCTCCGCGATCCGCGTCGCGGAGCATATGACCAGACTCACCGGCGCGGGTGGATCCGCCTCTTCCGGGGCGTACCGGCTGCTGACGAGGATGGCGCGGAACATCCCCGGCGCGGTCGAGGGCTTCGGGCGGGCCGATCCCGCCCGGGTGGTCGGCGCGGCCAACGCCGAGCTGGTCGTCCATCAGGAGAACGACCGGCGGGATCGGCATGCGGCAGCGGAACGCGCCACCACGCGGTTGGACGAGGTCACCCGCCTCTTCGGGGCCGGGCTCAGGTCCGCGTCCGCCTCATGAAACGCCGCCTCCTGAACCCGATCCAGACCGATCCAGAGGAACCCATCCCGAACCGACCATCCCGAACCAGCCACTCCGAACCGGCCAGTCCGAACCGACTACCGCAAGCGACCGGTCCGGAGCGACCACTGCGAAGTGAGCGCTTCCCGACCACCGATCCCACGACCCACGAGGACCGAGTGAACAGCCCCAACCACCGGCTCGACGCCCTGCGAGGCGGCGTCGCGCCCGTCGATCACAACGCCCGCACCATCGCGGCCCTCGCCGGCAACCCCGGGTGCGACCGGCGGGCCGTGCTGGACGCGGCCGGGATCCACA
The DNA here is from genome assembly GCF_030268965.1 of Microtetraspora sp. NBRC 16547. Taxonomy (GTDB): domain Bacteria; phylum Actinomycetota; class Actinomycetes; order Streptosporangiales; family Streptosporangiaceae; genus Microtetraspora. Next base: position 44,412 of record NZ_BSSE01000018.1, read on the forward strand.
AGCAGAGCATCGCCGTCCACCTCGGCCACCCCGCCCCCTTCGGGCAGTCCCCGTTCGCCCTGGACCGGGCCCGGGCGTTCGAGGAGCTGGTGAAGGCCGACGGCTGCGCGCACCTGGTACGGCTGCTGCGTGAAACGCTCGGCCTGTCGGTCCCCGAGGTGGCCTACACCGACATCGCGGACGTCGGCGGCAACACCGCCCACCAGCTGCGGCACACCCGTACCCTGGCCGAGCTGCGGCGGGCCGCCGAGGACGGCGAGAGGAGCGGCACGCTCTTCGACCACCCGCTGCTCAAGCTTCCGGTCGCGGGCCACGAGGTCTACCTGGAGCCGTCCGTCATCGCCTTCCAGATCAGGGGCCGCTTCCACATCGTGGAGATCAAGTCGTTCGCGGTCATCGACGGGACCGCCGACTCCGGGCAGGTCGCCGCCGCCTCCCGGCTCTCCGCGGTCTATGTGTACGCGCTGAAGGCGCTGTTCCGGGCCGAGGGCATCGATCCCGACCGGGTGTCCCACGAGGTCGTGCTGGTCTGTCCCAAGGACTTCGCCAACCACCCGACCGCGACCCTGCTCGACGTGCGCCAGCAGCTCGCCTCGTTGAACCGGCAGCTTTCGCGGCTCACCAGGATCGACCGGATCCTCGACCACCTCCCGCCGGAGCTCACCTTCAGCCTGGAGCAGTCGCCCGCTGAGCTGGCCCGGGCGATCCGCACGGTCGAGGCCCGTTACGCGCCCGAATGCCTGTCCGCCTGCGAGATGGCGTACTTCTGCCGGGCCGACGCCCGCGTCTGCGGCTCGGTGGACGTCCTCGGCCGCGCCACGCGCGACGAGCTCGGCGGCCTGGAGTCGATCGACGCGGTACTCGACCTCACCGCCGGCGACCGCCTCACGTCGCCAGAGCAGGCCGAGATCGCCGACCAGCTCCGCTACGTCCGCGCCGTCTACCGCGAACACGCGTCGGCGGGGGCGGAGGCGGTCGCATGAGCATCGTGACCTCCTACGCCCGCGCGCTGGCCGCGCACGAGGGACGCGCCCAGCCGATCGCGACCGTACGCACCTGCACCTGTCGGCCACACCCATGGTGTTCATCCCGCTCAAGCTCGCGGGAGAGGCCGCCGCGCCGCTGGGCGCGATGGTCGGCACCGATCCGGCCGAGCCCCACCTGCTGGTCGTGCCGCAGCCGCGCAACCGGGATCTGCGGTTCGCCTTCATGTCGGAGCTCGCCCAGATCATGCTCCCGTACATCGAGGGCTTCGCCACCGCGAAGGAGACGGTCAGCGGCAGGAACGAGCGCGAGCGCTACCTCGACGCGCCGCAGGTCATCGTGCCCGGGCGGCGCGGGGTCGAGTTCGTCCGGCTGCTCGGCCGCTCCACCAGGTTCCGCCGGTCCGACGGCCCCTACCCGGTCGATCCCTCCGTGCCCGTCCTCGGCCAGTGGCTGACCTTCCTGTACGAACGCGGCGAGTTAGCCGGATCGTCGGCGTTGCTCGCCATGACCGACGCGCTGTCCCTGCACTGGGCGACCGGGCAGAGCCCGATGGAGGACGCCAACCTCGCCACGCTGCTGGCCTGGATCTCCCCGCCGCCCGGTCTCACCGGCCAGGAGGCGGCGGCCGCGGCCGAGAACCCGATCGACCGGCCCCCGGCGGGCCCCGACACCGATCCCGGTTTCGACGCCCAGGTCCTGCAGCCCGCGATCCGGGCGTACGACGCCTCCGGCTCGCCCGCCCTGGTCCGCCAGGCCCTGCGCACCCAACTGGAGCCGACCTGGCGGCTCATGTGGGAGGCCGTGGACCTGATGCGCGCTCTTCCGGAGGCGGCGAGCGTCGCCGAACGGTGGGCCATCGACAGGGACCAGTACACCCGCGAGGTCACCCGGCTCGCCGAGGGCGGGCCGCCCCGGGGGCGCCGCGACCAGGCGGGGCCCGCCGCGATCCGGCTGTGGGACATGGAGGGGGCACAACAGTCCTACGACGCGCAGCGCGCCTACGACGACCCCCTGGTCATGACCGAACACCGCGCGGCCGGCAAGGCGTTCACCGGCGAGGCGGTCCATGTGGACGCGGACCGGAAGATCCTGCTGCCCGGAGGGAAGAAGCCGGTGCCGCGACCGCTGGTCACCGTCCGCACCAGCGACCCGGTACGGCTCACGCCGGGCAAGAGGGTCTTCTCGGTGCACCGGCGCAGGCAGTCCGGGGAGATCGTGGAGATCGACGGCGATCTCATCGTCGTCCAGCTCAACGACCAGCTCGCCAAGGGCGCGGGCGTACCCACCCCCGGTGACGCGGTCTGCTTCACCGAGCTCGACCTCGGCGGGCGGATCCGGCCCGGTTTCCCGACCGGTGAGGAGACGCCGTGGACCCATGGCGGCCCGCCCGCCGCGTACGTGCCGACCGACGAGGACGCGGTGGAGGCCTGGTCATGACCGTTCCCCACTCGACCCCCTACTCGACTCCCCACTCGACCCGCTTTCCGACCGGCGGCACAGCCGAGACCGCAGACTCGGCCGACTCAGCCGGCGGCACTGGCGGCTTCGGCAGTGCGGCCGAGGCCGCCGGCCGGGCCACCGCCGCGATCCTGGCCGACTTCGCCGGCGGCGGCCACCGGGGCGTCATCGTGGACTCCCCGCCCGGAGCGGGCAAGTCCACGCTCGTCGTGACCAGCACGCTTGAGCTGGCCGGGGCCGGGGAACGCCTGATGATCGTCGCCCAGACGAACGAGCAGGTCGACGACCTGGCCGACAAGATCGCCATGCGGAATCCCGCGCTCACGGTCGGCCGCCTCCACAAGGACGGCTTCCAGGTCCCCGAGCGGGTGGTCCGGCATCCCGGCGTCACCGCGTCCAAGAAGATCGACGACGTGGCCTCCTGCGCGGTGGTCCTCGCCACCGCGGACAAGTGGGCCTACGTGTCCGGCCACACCTGGAAGTGGGCGATCATCGACGAGGCCTACCAGATGCGCTCGGACAAGCTGCTGGCCATCGCCGCGCTGTTCGAGCAGGCATTGTTCGTCGGCGACCCCGGCCAGCTCGATCCGTTCTCCGTCGTCGACACCGAGCGCTGGGCGGGCCTGGCCTGGGATCCGATGCAGAGCGCCGTGGCCGTCAGCGCCCGCCTCAACGACCTTCCCGTACACCGGCTGCCGGTCTCCTGGCGGCTTCCGGCCTCGGCCGCCCCGCTCATCTCGGAGGCGTTCTATCCGTTCACCCCGTTCCGGTCCGGCACGGCGCACGGGGACCGCTCCCTGGAGTTCACCGCCGCCGGATTCCCCGCCTCCTGGGACGGCACGCTGGACGAGGCCGCCGCGACGGGATGGGCGCTGCACGAGCTGCCCAGCCGCCACACCATCCGGACCGACGCCGACGCCGTACAGGCATGCGCGGCGCTGGCCACCCGGTTGCTGCGGCGCGGCCCGGTCGCCCACGACGAGCACGGCTCCCACGTGGTCGACGCCACGCGGATCGCCATCGGGGCGGCGCACAACGACCAGGTGGCCGCCATTCGCGCCGCGGGCGTCCCCCCGGGCGTGACCGTGGACACCGCCAACCGGCTCCAGGGCCGCGAGTACGACGTGACCATCGTGCTCCACCCGCTGTCGGGACGGCGCGACGCGACCGCGTTCCACCTCGAATCCGGCCGCCTGTGCGTGCTGACGTCGCGCCACCGCCACGCCTGTGTCGTCGTCGCCCGCGCCGGGATCCCCGAGCTCCTCGACGCCCACCCCAGCACCGGGCGGGTGCGACTCAACGTGCCGGTCAAGTTCCCCGACGGCTGGGAGGCCAACCACGCCGTCCTCGCCCATCTCGCCGCCCATCGCGTTCCCGGCTGAACGCGCCTGGCCGGCGCGGTGACCGCGGTCACCGCGCCGGACTGTGTCAGCCTGCGTCAGCCGGCGTCCGGGACGGCGGCCAGGTTGAGGACGTCGTATTTGTCACCCAGATCGATAAACTCGGTCATGCATGTCGTGGCGCCCGGGGACGGAGTCGCCCCCGCCGACGCCATCGTCTTCCGATCCTCTTCTCTCATCGGGACGCAGGTCCGCTTGGCCTTGATCTCGCCCGCGTTCCAGTAGAAGACCAGGGTGGGCGACGACGAGACGCCGCGCCCGTACGAGCCACCGGCCCCGTCCTTGGTGATCGCGCTGACCCCGGCGACCTTCCCGGTGTTCAGGTCATAGAGCGCGTGATGCCTCTCGCGCAGCTGGACGAAGTGGCCACCGTGGATCTCCGGCATGTAGGCGCGCCCGGGCAGCTGCTTTCCCTCCGTGCCGTCGGGCCGCATGGCGAAGACGTTTCCGTCGGATCCGTCGGAATTGCCGACGCACCACTCGGTGGCGCAGCGCAGGCCCGTCACGCCGGAAGGGGCGGTGATCGATCGCCGGGCGCCGGTCTCCAGATCGACCAGCAGGGTCTGGTTCCTGTTCCGCTGCTCCTCGTCGGGGCCGGCGTCGCCCAGTACGTCACGCGCCCACGGCCAGGAGGCAAGCCACAGTCCGTCCGTTCCCGCGACCTTCTCAGGCGGGCCCCCGCTGATCGGCATGCGGTACACCCCACCGGACTTGGGCGACCAGACGATGTGATCGCCGGTGACCCCGATGCGGTCCACCAGGGCCAGGTCCCCGGTCACCTCGCCGACCCGGATCGGCTCGCCGCCCTGTCGGGGGACGACCCAGAAGTCCGCCCACTTCCGGTCGTCGTTCGGGGTGGTGCCGTACCAGGCGATGTAGTCGCGGCCCGGCTCGACGTTCTGCACGTAGTAGCCCTTCCCGCCGGGGGTCATCGTGGCGAGCACCCGGGCCTCGCCCGTCCTGGTGTCATAGACCTCAAGCCGACCGGCCTTCTCGAACGACGCCTCCGCGGTGAGCAGGATCTCCGTGGGGCTGAGCGCGGTGACCGGCCGATATTTGAAGCCGTCCGCTGCCTTCTTGGGGAACGTCGAGACCGCCTCGGGCCACACCTCACGGGCCGGTCGCGCCCGCTCCTTCGGCAAGGTGGGCCTGTCGGCCGGGCTCGGATCGGCCGCGCTGGGAACGGCCGAGGCCATCGGCCTGACCTCGTCCGTACGGTCTCCACCGCGGACGACGGCCGTTCCTCCCAGGGCGACGGCCACGACCCCGGCGGCGGCCAGGGCCGACTGGTAGCGGCGACGGGTCCTGCGCCTGCGACGGACCGCGAGGAGCCGATCGAGATCGACCGGTGCGGGCGCGCCGCTCGCGGCGTTCCTGAGCGCTTCGATGAGGTCCTGTTCGGTTCTCATACTTCCTCCATCAGGATCGCGCGACGCTGGATCCGCAGCTTGTCGAGGGCGCGGGATGCCTGGCTGCGTACGGTCCCCGATGAGATGCCGAGGATTCTGGCGATCTCGGCGTCCGGAAGGTCCTCGTAGTAGCGCAGCACGAGCACGGCCCGCTGTTTCGGCGGCAGCCCGCCGACCTCCGCCCACAGCCCCGCGTCGCCGTCGAGCCGCACGTCGGTGTAGCCGTGCTCGGGGGTGACCGCGACCAGGCGTTCTCGGCGCCTGCGCCGCCACCAGCTGATGTGTTGCCGGGCCATGACCGTACGGACGTAGCCTTCGGGGTCGTCCTTGCGGATGACGCGCGTCCAGGCGTCGCCGAGCCGCAGCAGCGCCTCCTGAACGAGGTCGGCCGCGTCGTCCGCGTTGCCCGTCAGCACGACGCCGTAGCGGAACAGCGCATCGCTTCGTGCCCGGACGAATTCGTCGAAAGTGTCGTCCACGAACCCAAGGACGTCCGATCGCCCGGTTTCGTTGCATCACCCGATGGCGACGGATATGAGGCATCGGGGTGGCGCACTTCGGCCGGGAACGGCTGCCGGACATGTGACGGGCTCTCCGGCTTGAGCGCTTCGAACGGTCAGGCGGGCGCCCAGTACTTCTGGAGGATCTTCTCCAGCCGCCGCACCACCGGGCTCCAGGTGCTCGGCAGCGTGTAGCGGGCGGTCCGGTGGCCCTGGTAGGAGAGCGTGTACTGGATGAAGTCGGCTCCCGGCGGCTGCGTCTCGGAGCTGCCCAGGCGCAGCTGCTTGAGGTCGCGGCGCAGTCCGCGGATCTCGCCGCTGGTGAGGCACGCGTCAACGGCCGGCCCCGTACGGCGGCTCAGCCGGACGCATCCGTCGGTGTACACGGTCACGCGGTCGTCGATGCCCGCGAAGCCGCCCTGCTCACGGAGCTGCACCAGCACCTTCTTCTGCGCGGTCACCGCCTGCGCCGGCGACGTCATGGTCGCGCCCAGGAACAGAACGAGTGCCGCCAGAAGCGCGATACGCCAAATTCCCATACTCCTTGGACGTATCGGATCGCCGAGCGGCTCAAATCAGGACCGGCGTTTTCTCGCGGGCGTGGTCGCGGGCCGGGAGAACGGGAGAAAAGGAAGCGGGGCCCGGCGGTGACCGCCAGGCCCCGACCAAGGGGGTTCCCCAGAGAGGCCCTGACCTCTCGATCCCTCAGTCGCTGGTCCGGTTAAAGGATGGATCCGGACCAGACGTTCGCCGCCTGCTTGTACACGCCGTACGTCTCACCGTCGAAGTAGGGCGACAGGCTGGTGTCGATGCGGTTGTTGCCGTCACGGTCCGCGATGGCGATGGTGACGCCGTTCAGGTAGCCGAGGCGGCGGGCGTTGCTGTAGTTGAGCAGCCACGCCGACCCCATGGAGCCCTCACCGGTGAAGGACGACTTGACGCCCTGCAGCTCCTCGGCCTTCATGGAAGCCGCGGACGCGGCGAAGGTCTTGCCGTAGCTCCACTTCTGGGTCTGCCCGGTGAAGGGACGCGTGCCGTCCGGGTGGGAGCCGCTCGGGTAGCCGAACAGGAAGATGTTCTTGCCGAGCTTCTGGTTGTAGGCCAGGCCCTGACCGCCGACCTTGTCTCCCAGGCGACCGGCGTCGCTCACGGCCCGGATGATGTAGCGGTCCTTGTAGTACTTCTCCTGGACGTCCTTGACCCACTTCTTCACGAAGTACTGCTTCTTGTACGCCTCGACGAACCGCTTGCCGCGCTTGACCTGGAGGTCGCCGAGGAACTTGCCGGCCTTCTTGTCCTTGCTCAGCTGGTGGTACTCGCGCATCGAGATGCGGGTCCACTGGTCGCTGCTGTTACCGCACCAGGACGGGCACTTCTCGCCGTTCTTCATGGCTTCGGTGCCGTTCGGGGCGGCCTTGTAGTCGGCGGCCTTGACCTCAACGGCGGTCAGCCTGATGCCGTTGATGCCCTTGGTGTAGTACTCCTCGTGCTTGGCATAGCCGTCCGCCGGAGGGTCGACCTCGACCGCGTCGCTCCCGGCGACCTGCTTCCAGTACGGCCCGCCCTCGGTGTACTTCTCGGCGAACTCGGCGGCGCTGACCTCCTCGGAGAGGATCTGCTTGTCGCCGGTGTAGGCGTCGTAGGTCTTCTTGTCGACTTCCTTGTCACCGGCGATGCTGATGCCGTTGTAGACGGTGACGAACGCGTAGTCGCGGTCGCCGTCCTCATAGACGTCGAAGTCGTAGTGCGTGAAGGCCTGCTTGCCCACGTAGATGCCGAAGGGCGCCTTGCCCTTGTAGTAACCGGGGACGAAGACCCACTTGTCGAGGGTGGCCTTGCTGCTCTTCGTGTCGTACGCGCAGTGCCCGGCCGTGGCGACCAGGTTGCGGTAGTTCGCCTGCACAGAGGTGCCGGAGCACCAGTGCGGGTTGCCGTCGGCACCGAGGAAGAACACCTTGCCGGTGGTCTTCGGCAGGTTGACGTTCTTCGACTTCGAGGTCGTCTTCTTCTCGTCGCCGATGGCGGGGACCGTGCCGGGCTTGGTGCTGGCCGCCGGGCCGCCGCCGGAGACGTGCTTGGCCGTGACCACCGGGTCCACGTTGTACGGCGTCGCTTCCTCCAGCGACTGCGCCGTCCAGAAGAACGCGACCTGCTGTGCCGCGTTCGAGGTCCCGGCGAGGGTCTCCTTGACCTTGTAGTCGGCCGCCTGGGCCGGGGTGGAGACCAGGGCGGTCGCGAGGAGGCCGGCGGCGGTTGCGAGGGTTCCGCCGATGGCGAGGGTGCGCTTCAAGGGGGGATATCTCCTTGGGCTGTCGTGGGACGTCATCTACGCCCCATCCGTCAGTTAAGGACAGGCCCAGACCGTACTAGCCGCATCGATGGTTCGTAAGGGTCGCGGTCCACAGCGTTTTCCCAGGTAAAGGCACGTTATCGTTTCGTGATCACGGCCGATTCCGGCACTGGACGACGGCGCACCCACAGGTCACCGTCGATTTCCGGCCACCTGGACCGACCCTTCGGCGAGCTGCCAGAGAACGTTCAGGATGTGAGGTGAATCACATTTGTTTTGCGGCACGGATTCGCCACTGAAACCGTCTAAGACTGCCCGCGAAGTCGCGGCTGTCGCGGAAGGGCGGGGTTCGCACCCGTGCTCAGGCCGTCGCGAGCCGGTCGTGTGGCCCACTGTCCGGCTTCGTGACCGCCGGTCACCACGAGTCAAGGACGTCGGCCGAATCGTCACCGGGAGACCATCGACGACGTTGCGGCGGGATGAGACCGGCGGTTAGTCTCGCCGGAAGTATCGGCGTGGCTCGCCCGCTCCCCCGGCTCCACGACAGACGACCGGGATGACGCGGTCGGCACGGCGGAGGGGCGGTGTCGAAAGCGGGCTGGACGTGCGGGGACGAGACCGGTGAGCACCGGTGAGCAATGACGGCGTGCTGCGCAACCTGCGTCGACAGCACGAACTGCGCGTCCTGACCACGCTGGCGGAGCGCGGCCCCTGCTCGCGCAGGGAGCTGGAGATCGCCACCGCGCTCTCGCGGACCACCATGTCGGCCATCGTCGCCGACCTCGTTCGGCGGCGCGCGGTCGTCGACGACGCCCAGCGACCGGCGTCCGGCCGGGGGCGGCCGACGACACTCGTACGGCTCAACCCACGGGCCGCGTCCGCGGTCGGGGTCGAGCTGGGCCGCGGTCACGTCAGCGTCGCCGTGGTCGACATCGCGCGTACGGTGCTCGCGCACGCCACCGAGCCGGTCGCGGGCGGCGACGGGCTACCCGCCAGGATGGACGCCGCCCTCGCGCTCCTCGACCGGGTCACCAGCGAGGGCGGGCTGGTGATCGACGGGCTGAGGGGCGCCGGGCTCGGGCTCTGGGGACACCACCCCGATCCGCGAGCCGGCGCGGAACCGTCCGGTGGTCCGGTCGGCGAAGAGCCGGACGGCGATCCGGTCCTCGCGGAGTCGGCCGACGGTTCAAGCGTCGCGGGGCCGGACAGCGATCCGGTCGTCGCGGGGTTGGTGGGCCGCCTGTACGGCGCGCTCGGCGCCCCGGTGGTCTGGGACCACAACATCCGGCTCGCCGCGGTCGCGGAACGGCACGCCACCCAGGCGCCCGCCTGCGCTGACCTGGTCTATGTCGCCCTGTCCCACGGCGTCGGCAGCGGCGTGCTCGTCAACGGCACACCCGCGCGCGGCGCGTCGGGCACGGCGGGCGAGCTCGGCCACGTCAGCGTGGAACCCGAAGGGCCGCCCTGCTGGTGCGGCGGCCGCGGATGCCTGGAGCGGTACCTCTCGGTGGACGCGGTCCTCAGGCGCGCCGGGGAGGTCGCGCCGGAGGTGGCCGACATCGCCGGTCTGGTCGCGGCGCTGGACCGCGGCGACCGGCCCGTACGCGAGGTGGTGGACCGGAGCGCCGAGCTGCTTTGCCGGGCGCTGAGCATGGTGGTGACCCTGCTCGATCCCCGCGAGGTGGTCATCGGGGGCGAGCTGGCCGAGCTGGGGGAGCATCTGCTCGGCCCGGTCCGGGCGTCGCTGGCGCGGCGACGGCTGTCCACCCGCGACCGGCGGCTCGATCTGCGCACCGCGCGGGTCGCCCAGGGCGCGGCCGCCGTCGGCGCGGCGCTGATCGCGCTCAACGAGTACGCCTCGATCCACGACCTCGATGACCAGGCCGTACCGGCTCCGGCGTCGGATGGAGCGGTCGCGTCGGCAGCGGCCGATTTATGTTCAGGCTCTTGACGTAAAGCGTCCGCGACGCCCAAACTCTGGCGTTATCACCCGTCACCGGCGTGCCGGGCGTCACCTCGGCGCGCGTGCCGGCGACGGCCCGGGCGTCGCGAAGGAGCCCCATGTCCGCATCCCCCCACCGTTCTTCCACCCGATCGAGGAGCCGCTCGGTCGCGGCCGTCCTGTCCGCCGCGCTCGCCGCCGCACTGCTGGTGCAACCGGGCGTCGCGACGGCACGGGTGTCCCCCTCGATCAGCCTTCCGGCGGCGACCTCCGCGTCGCCACCGGCTCCGGTCAACCTCGCCCGCGCGGGCATCGCCACCGCGTCGAGCGTCGAGTTGGACCGCCAGGACTTCGTCGCCGCGCACGTCAACGACGGCGACATCAACACACGCTGGTCGTCGAAGTACCAGGACGACAACTGGGTGCAGGTCCGGCTCGCCCAGCCCGCCACAGTCGACCACGTGACGCTCACCTGGCCGAACGCCTGCGCCCGCGACTTCGCCCTGCAGACCTCCACGGACGGCGTCACCTGGACCGACGTCACCCGGCTCCAGCGCGACACCTGCTCCCGTACGGACATCATCGACGTGAAGTCGTCGACACCGGTGTCCTACGTCCGGATGCAGGGGTACAAGCGGTGGGGTTCGTACGGGTACTCGATCTCCGAGTTCGAGATCTGGGACCGTCCGCCCGCGCCGCCGGCGCCGACCCTCGGCCTGGTCCCCCGGCCGGTGTCGGAGGAGACACGCGACGGCACGCCGTTCACGCTGCACAAGAACACCCGCATCGTCGCGATCGGCGAGGGCGCCGACGGTCCGGCGCGCTACCTGGCCGGGATCCTGCGCCCGTCGACCGGATACCGCCTGAACGTGGTCGGCCGGGGATGGGGTCCGGCGCCGATCGTCATCGAGGTCGGCGCGGGCAAGGCGCCCGCCGGCCACGCGGACGAGGGCTACACGCTGACCGTCGAGGCCGACCGCGTCCGGATCGGCGCCGACACGCCCAACGGCGCGCTGAACGGCGTGCAGACGCTGCGCCAGCTCTTCCCGCAGTGGGTGGAGTCCCGCACCGCCGTGTCCACCACGTGGACGGTGCCGCAGGTGACGATCAGCGACTACCCCCGCTTCGCGTACCGGGGCATGATGCTCGACGTCGCCCGCAGCTTCTATCCGATGGACGAGATCAAGACCTACATCGACGCGGCGGCGCAGTTCAAGATCAACCGGCTGCATCTGCACCTGGCCGACGACCAGGGCTGGCGCATCGCGATCGACACGCCGGAGGACAACCCGTCGGGCATCGACTACGGCCTGCTCACCCGCGTCAGCGGCGGCACCGCGATGACGTACAACGACAGCGGCCAGCAGATGGGCACCGAGCTCGGCGTCACCGGGTTCTACACCAAGGCCGACTACGCCGAGATCATCCGCTACGCCGGAGAGCGCGGCATGATGGTGGTCCCCGAGGTCGACATGCCCGGCCACACCAATGCCGCGCTGCATGCGATCCCGCAGCTCAACACCGCGGGCGCCCGGCCGCGGCCGCAGCCGGGGCAGCCGACCGTGCCGTCCAACGGCACCGGCAACGTCGGCTACTCCTCCTTCGACGCGAACAGCGACGCCACCTACGAGTTCGTACGGACCGTCCTCACCGAGATCGCCGAGATGACGCCGGGGCCGTACCTGCACATCGGCGGTGACGAGGCGCACGTCACGAGCCGCGCCGACTACACGAAGATGGTCGAGGCCTTCACGGAGACCGTCGCGTCGCTCGGCAAGACCGTCGTCGGCTGGAACGAGTACGCCCAGACCGCGCTCCCGAAGGATGGCGCCGTCGTCCAGTTCTGGAACGGGGACCGGAACGCCGTGGCCAACGCGGTGAACACCCGCGGCGCCAAGGTGATCCTCTCCCCGGCCGCCAACACGTACGTGCCGCAGAAGCAGGACTCGCGCCAGCCCCAGGGCGGCACCTGGGCGTGCGGTGGCGTGTGCGGGCTGGACCGGCACTACAACTGGGATCCGGGCACGTTCATCCCCAACATCAGTGAATCCAGCGTGCTGGGCGTCGAGTCGGCCCTGTGGGGCGAGTTCATCCGGCACGTCGGCCAGGCGCAGTACTACGCCTACCCGAGGCTGATCGCCACCGCCGAGGCGGGCTGGACGCCGCAGACCCAGCGGAGTTACGCCGACTTCACCACCCGGCTGTCCGCGATGGGAGGGCGGCTGACGGTCCAGGGGACGAACTTCTTCCCCACCGCCGACGTCCCCTGGCGGATGGCGGCGCTCGGCACGCCGACGACCGCGCAGATCGGTGCCCCGTCCCGCGCCACCTGGACGGTCACCGCACCCGGACTCGCCTCCACCGCGCTCACCGCGACCGTCACCTGGAGCGACGGCGTGACCGAGCGGCTCACGCCGACGACCACTCGTGAGGCGAGCATCCCCGAGATGCGGATCAACGACGCCTTCACCGTGGTGTCCGGCCGCGCGTTCAGCGATCCGGGGACGTTCACCGGCACGCTCTCGATCGGCGTACCGGGCCGGGCTCCCGCTGAGGAGACGCTGACGGTCACCGTGCGCGACTGACGTCGGCCACCGGCGACGAATCCCGCCCGGCCGATCCCCACGTGGGTGATCGGCCGGGCGGTCCGACTTCGGGCGGCGGATGGCAGCCGAGCAGCTCGCGCCGTCTCACAGGGGAGAGGGCGGTCCGCCGGGAACCGGCGCGATCACCGGTTCTCAGCGGTCGGTGCCCAGATCCGCCACCCGCATCTCGATCGCACGGGCGAATGATTCGTAGGACTCCGTCAACCGCTTCTCCACCCGGGCGGAGTCGAATCCCCCGTCGGGGATCTCCATGCCTCCGAGCGCGTCACCCAGCAGTTCGCGCGTCCTGCGCGCCCCGTCGTCCTGCGCCTCGCGGATGGTCTTCATCAGCTCCTCCGCCAGGACGTGGCTCTCCAGCCGCATCACGCGGGGGTTGAGCTCGATCTTCTCCACCCGGCCGCTGCCGTCGGCGACGACGGCGATCATGCCGTCCGCGCTCGTTCCTGTGCCGCGCACCCCACCGAGTTCGCCCTCGACCTCGGAGAGGCGCCGCATCATCTGTTCCGCTTCCCGGCTCACACGATCGAGGTCTTCTGCCTGGACGTTGTCGGGGTCAAACCGAAAACCGGACACGACAGTCCCCTTTTCACGCCGAGTGATCAAAGGTGACTCAAATCACTCCTGACACGACACAAAATGACAAGATACTGTCCCCTTCATAAGTACGCCATGCCACGAGATGTTGACACTTAGGTGAACAACGACGCACGGGTAAGGGAGAGACGGCGCATGAGCCAGGACATACACGTCACCTCTACGTGCATCACAAATGTGCAGCGCAATCTCAATGAATACCTCCTTCCCGCGTTGAAGGAGCTGAAGAAAGACATCGGGAGTACCGATGTCGGCTTCCCCGGATTCGGCACCCTGGGCGCGGTGATGCTCGGCAGGTACGGCGACGTACAGCACAACGTCCGAGGCAGGACCGAGGACGCCATCGAGACCGTGGAGGCCTGGATCGAGGCACTGGAGACCATCAAGAAGAACTGGATCCAGGCGGAGAACAACAGCACCGTGGTTTACAGGTAGCACCCGAGAGGAGAGGCCGAGCGTGCTCCCCGTCGCCCTGCAGTCCAGGGCAGCCCTCGAAGCACTCAAGGAAGCCGCGAAGTCGGCTCCCGCCCTGTGGACGGGAGTGGCCATCGCGCTCACGGCGGTGGCGAACGTTCCGGGGATGAGCGACGCCAAAGCGAACTGGAATGCCCTCGCCAAGGTTCTCGAAGTCGAGTACCCCGGCATCCTGGGCAACGCCGCCTTCGTGTCCCGCGGAGACTGGATCGCCGACGACCAGAGAGCCTTCCTGGACGCGACCTCGCATTTCGGTGGTGACCTGCAGAAGCTCAGCGGTCTCTGCTACACCATGGAGGGCCAGGTCGACCAGGTGCGCGACGCGTACCAGCTCTACTGGCAGGAGATCGGCGCACTCGCCGCCACCGTCGTCGGCTACATCGCAGCGGCCAAGCTCATGCTGCTCATGCCACAGTCGAGAGTTGCCGGGGAGATCTGGCTCCAGCGACTCGTCGCCTTCACGAACCTCATCATCGCGAACAAGACGAAGATCCTCCTGGGCTTCTTGGGCGCGGCGGGCGTCACGCTGAGCAACACCACTCAGTCCATGACGCAGATGTTCAACATCAAACCGACCGGACGCGGCGCGATCGATTTCAAGCGGGCCACGATCTCGACGGCGCCCCCTTCTCAGTGGATCGCTCCCAAGCGGGAGATCCCGGAGCCCGCGCCGCCCCCGACACCGACGCCGACATCCCCGGCGCCGACATCCCCGGCGCCGACATCCCCGGCGCCGACGTCCCCGGCGCCCCAAAGGCCCCCGGCTCCGTAAGCACCCCAGGGCCCTGCCTTCTTCCGCGATCGCGCGACGGCCACGCGGCTGTCACCGGGAAGCGCCGCACCTTATCGGCCGGTGTGCGGCCTTTACCAGCGAATCTGGCAAGGTGGATGGATGACGATCCTCGGGGTGCTCTTCGACGTCGACGACACGCTGTTCGACTACTCCACCTCGGAGCGGGTCGGCATCCTCAAGCACCTGGCGGCCGAGGAGATGCTGGAGCTGTTCCCGTCCCCCGCCGAGGCGGTCGAGGTCTGGCGGGAGATCATGGAGGAGGAGTACGCCCGGTTCCTCGCCGGCGAGCTGACGTTCGCCGGGCAGCAGCTCGCCCGGGCCCGGCGGCTGCTGGCGCACGTCGGGCGCCTGCCCGCCGACGGGATGCCCGACGACACGGTGACCGTTTGGTTCTCGAGGTACACGGAGTTCCGGAAGACCGCGTGGGCCGCCTTCCCGGACGCCGCCCCCACGCTCGCCTCGCTCGCGGTGCGATACCGGCTCGGCGTCGTCTCCAACTCGTCACTCGCGCACCAGCGGGAGAAGTTGCGCGTGATCGGGCTGCTCGACCACTTCGGCGACGCGATCCTCTGTTCCGACGACCACGGCGCGCCCAAGCCGGATCCCGGCATCTTCCTGGCGGGGTGCGCGCTCCTCGGCCTGCCGCCGCACCAGGTCGCGTACGTCGGGGACAAGTACGACGTGGACGCGCTCGGCGCCAGGGACGCCGGGCTGCACGCGTACTGGCTCGACAGGGCGGCCACCGGAACGGCCGACGGCGCCGCGCCACCAGACGGCGCGGACGGCGTCACGATGATCGGTTCGCTGGATGAGCTGGTGACCGCACTGACCACACTGACCGCCTGAGCGCGATCAGGTCGCGGCCGGCCGCCTGATGCCGGTGTCCAGCATGGACTGCCGAGGGGCCGGGCGGCGCCCGGGCGGCTGCGTGGGCGGTTCGCCCGGGGATATCGGGGGGATCGGGCGGCTGACCGGCGCGCCCATGGCCACGGTGTCCGGCCGTCCGCAATGGACGATCTTGATTGGTTCGCCGGCGAGCAGGGTGTAGGTGGCGGTCTCCCGGTCCACCGTGACCCTCAGCCGCCGCCCCAGCAGGGAGACCGTGAAGGAGAGCCTGGTGAGCGCCGAGGGCAGGCGCGGCGCGAAGCACAGGAGGTCCCCGTGGTGGCGCATCCCGGCGAGCCCCTCGACCAGGGCGATCCAGCTCCCGACCAGGGCCGCGATGTGCAGTCCGTCGCGGGTGTTGTGCTCGACGTCCTCGAGGTCCATCAGCGCCGCCTCGGCGAGGTAGTCGTAGGCGAGGTCCATGTGGCCGACCTCGGCCGCGATCACCGACTGGGTGCAGGCCGACAGCGAGGAGTCCCGTACGGTGATCCGCTCGTAGTAGGCGAAGTCGCGCGCCTTCTGCTCGGGCGTGAACGCGTCGCCCCGGCGGTGCAGGGCCAGGACGAGGTCGGCCTGCTTGACGACCTGCTTGCGGTAGAGGTCGAAGTACGGAAAATACAGCATCAGGGGGTACTGGTCGGGTTTGGTGGCGGCGAAATCCCACACCTGGTGGTTGGTGAAGTTGTCGGACTGCGGATGGACGCCGAGCACCGGGTCATAGGGGACGTACATCGCCTGGGCGGCGTCCCGCCAGCCCGCCATCTCCTCCTCGTCGACGTCCAGTCTCCTCGCCTCGGCGGGGTGGCGTTTGGCCGCGTCGGCAGCGGCGCGCAGGTTCCGCTGCGCCATCAGGTTGGTGTACACGTTGTTGTCCGCGACGGCGCTGTACTCGTCCGGGCCGGTGACCCCGGCGATGCGGAAGGCGCCTTCGGTGTCGTGGTGCCCCAGGGACCGCCACAGCCGGGCCGTCTGGACGAGGAGCTCCAGGCCGACGGTCTTCTCGAACGCCTCGTCCTGTGTGATGTCGAAATAGCGGGTGACGGCGTCGGCGATGGCGGCGTTGACGTGGAAGGCCGCCGTTCCGGCGGGCCAGTAGCCCGAGCATTCCTCGCCGTGGATGGTCCGCCAGGGGAAGGCCGCCCCGCGCAGCCCGAGCTGCCGGGCCCGGTCCAGGGCCATCGGCAGCGTGCTCTGCCGCCAGCTCAGGGCGTGGGCGACGGCCTCGGGAAGGAGATAGGTGAGCACCGGCATCACGAACGCCTCGCTGTCCCAGAAGCAGTGCCCTTCGTAGCCGCTGCCGGTCAGCCCCTTGGCCGGGATGCCCCTGCCCTCGCCGCGCGCGGTGGCCTGGAGCATGTGGAACAGCCCGAACCGCACCGCCTGCTGGATCTCGGCGTCGCCGTCCACCTGGACGTCGGCCCGGGCCCAGAAGTCGTCCAGGTAGCCCCGCTGCTCGGCGAGCAGGCCGTCCCAGCCGGTCTGGCGGGCGGCGGCGAGCGCGGCGTCGGCCTGGTCGCGGACCGCGGGGCGCGACCGCGACCCCGACCAGCCGTACGACACGAACTTGACCAGCCGCAGCGGATGTCCTGGAGAGATCGAGGCCGTCACCGTCACCCGGCCGAGGTCGGGGGAGCTCTCCGCGACGACGCCGGTGCCGGGCGGCCCGTCGACGACGTGGTCCATCGACGCCGCGAGGCACAGGCCGCTCTCGCGGGTGAGGTGCACCAGCCGGGCACGGACGTCCCGGGCGTCGTCCTCGCAGGCGAGCAGCGGCGCCTCCAGCACGGCGGTGGCCCGGGGATCGCCCGCCACCGACGGTAGCTGCTCGTTGGCGACCAGCTCGGACTGCACGACCACCCGCAGCGGCTCGTCCAGGGGCTCCACCTCGTACCAGATCGCCGCGACCGCCCGCTGGACCAGCGATACCAGCCGGACCGAGGACACCCGCACCGCGTACCCGTCCGGGGACTCCCATTCGGCGGTACGGCGCAGCACACCGTCCCGGAAGTCCAGCGACAGCTCGTGCGACCGCAGCTGTCCATAGCGGATGTCGAAGGGCTCGTCGTTGACGAGCAGGCGGATCAGCTTGCCGTTCGTGACGTTGATGACGGTCTGCCCGGACTCGGGGTAGCCGTAGCCGCCCTCGGGGTACGGCAGCGGCCGCAGCTCGTAGACACCGGACAGATAGCTGCCGGGCAGGCCGTGCGGCTCCCCCTCGTCGAGGTTGCCGCGCCAGCCGATGTGCCCGTTGGACAGGGCGAACAGCGACTCCGACTGGGCGAGGACGTCCACGTCCAGCCCGGTCAGCCGCAGGCTCCACGGCTCGCACGCGAAGGCAGGATGGCGGATCATGCGCGCTCCAACAGCTCGGAGAGGTCGGACACCACCACGTCGGCGCCGTGCTCGCGCAGCGCGGCCGCCTGCCCGGCCCGGTCCACCCCGACCACGCAGGCGAACCGCCCGGCCCGCCCGGCCTCGACCCCCGCGAGCGCGTCCTCGAACACCGCCGCCTGGTCCGGCGCCACCCCGAGGGCCCGCGCGGCGGCCAGGAAGGTGTCCGGAGCCGGTTTGCCGGCCAGGTGGTCCCGGGCCGCGGTGCGGCCGTCGACGCTCTCCTCGAACAGGTCCTCGATCCCGGCGCCGGCGAGCATCTCGCGGCAGTTCGCGCTGGACGACACCACCGCACGGCGCAGTCCGGCGTCCCGTACCGCGCGGACGTAGCGGACCGATCCCTCGTACACGCCCACACCGTCCTTCTTGACCCGGTCCAGCACGAGCCGGTTCTTGCGGTTGCCCAGGCCGTGCACGGTTTCGGCGCCCGGCGGGTCGTCGGGGCTCCCCTCCGGCAGGTGGATGCCTCGCGAGGCGAGGAACGACCGGGTGCCGTCGGCCCTGGGCTTGCCATCCACGTAGGTGTCGTAGTCGTCCACCTGGTCGAAGGGGACCATGGGCGTACCGGTGCGCTCGGCCCGCTCGCGGAGGAACCCGTCGAACATTTCCTTCCACGCGGCGGCGTGCAGCCCCGCCGTACGGGTCAGGACCCCGTCGAGGTCGAACAGGCACGCCCGCACCCGGTCCGGCAGGCCCAGCGTCTTGGCGGCAGACGGCTCCATCCTGGATGACCTCCTCGACCATGCGGAACCCGGTATTCGCTCCCCATACCCATAAAGGGACAGATCACCAGAATTCGGGCAGACCGCCTACGCCTGCGGCTCCGGTTCCGCCCCTCGGGGCAGCCGAACGCTGACAGCGAGGCCGCCCTCGGGGCGGGGCCGGGTCGCGACCGTGCCGCCGTGGGCCTCCACGATGGCGCGCACGATCGACAGGCCGAGCCCGGCGCCGCGGTCGGAGCGGACCCGGTCGCCGTGCAGCCGCCGGAATGGCTGGAACAGGTCGTCCACCTCGTACGGCGGGACCTGGGGCCCGGAGTTCTCCACCGTGACGATCACTCCGTCGCCGTCCTCACGGAGCACGACCCAGACGTCGCCGTCCCGGACGTTGTACTTGACCGCGTTCTCCACGAGGTTGAACACGCAGCGCTCCAGGAGCAGCGGGTCCCCCAGGACGACCGCGGGACGTAGGTCCCGATGGACGGTGACCCCCCTCTTCCGCGGCCCGAGAGCGAGCTCGTCCAGCACGACGCGGACCACATCGCGGAGATCGACCGGCTTGCGCACGGTGAGCTCCTGCTCCGACTGGGCGAGCAGCAGCAGCCCGTCGATCAGCCGTTCGTACCGGGCGTTCGTGCCGAGTAGCGCGCGGGCCAGCGCCTTGAGGTCCTCGGAGGCCGCGGGCTCCTCCAGCGACACCTCCAGCACCGTGCGGTTGATGGCCAGCGGGGTGCGCAGTTCGTGCGAGGCGTTGGCGATGAAGCGGCGCTGGGCGTCGAACACCCGGTGCAGCCGGTCGAGCATCGCGTCGAAGGTGTCGGCCAGCCGCTTGACCTCGTCCTGCGGGCCGCGCAATGCGATCCGCTCGTGCAGCGTGCTCTCCGAGAGCCGCCGCGCGGTTTCGGTCACGTGGTCGAGCGGCCGCAGCGCGCGGTCGGCCACCAGATAGCCGAGCATCAGGGCGATGATCCCGATCAGGACCATGATGATCAGCGAGGAGCGCATCGCCTCGTCCAGCACGCCGGCCGCGCGCTGCTCGACCTGCACCTGCTGCGGCAGCGGGCCGTCGATCAGCGCCCTCGGCCCGATCTCGGCGAGCAGGCTGACGGGGGCCTTCGCGAGCTTCATGACCAGCTGCTGGTCCAGCGCCCGGGCGGTCATCAGGTAGCTGGACCAGAGCACCGCCGAGCTGCCGACGAAGAACAACCCGCCGTACAGCAGGGTGAGCCGCACGCGCAGCCCCAGCCTGTTCCAGGGGAACACCGCGCCGAGGAGCCGCCGCGCTCGCGAGCCGCCGGGGGCGGTCAAAACCGGTACCCCTTTCCGGGCACGTTCTCGATCAACGGAGGAGCCCCGAGCTTCCTGCGCAGCGAGGTGAGGGTCACGCGCAGCACGCCCGTCCCCGTGTCGGCGTACTCGTCCCAGACGGTCCTGCGCAGCTCGGCCGAGGAGACCAGCTCCCCGCCCGCGCGCAGCAGTTCGAGCAGGACGTCGAACTCCTTGCGGCTCAGCGTGATCTCCCGCCCATCCCGGGACACCGTACGGCGGGCCGGGTCGAGCCGTACGCCGGCCCGTTCGAGCGCGGGCGGCGCCGTCCGGGGCGAGCGGCGGGCCAGCGTCCGCACCCGAGCCACCAGCTCCGCGAACGCGAACGGCTTGACCAGGTAGTCGTCGGCGCCGAGGGACAGCCCGTCCACCCGGTCGCGTACCTGCCCGGCGGCGGTCAGCATGAGGATCCGGCTCGCCGCGCTCGTGGCCAGCAGCTCGCGGCAGACGTCGTCGCCGTGCACCTCCGGCAGGTCGCGATCGAGGACGATGACGTCGTAGTCGATGTAGGCCGCCAGCTCCAGCGCCTCCTGGCCGTCGTAGGCGACGTCCACGGCGAGAGCGTGCAGCCGCAGCCCCCGCGCGACGGCGTCGGCCAGTTGTTCCTCGTCCTCGACGACGAGCACGCGCATCCCCACCTCCCGGGTCCCGCCACGAGAGTGGCCGACCACGTGTTAGCCGCGAGTAAGACGATCCGGGTCGAATCCGGGATCGCATCCGGGCTCGTCCCGGCTTATCCGCGTTTAGCACCGCGCCCGCTGGAGTTGGGCCGCGCCCCGGGCGAGCGACCCGCGGCGCGAAGGAGCGCACCATGAAGATCCGACTACTCGCGGCCGCCGCCCCGCTGGCTCTGGCGCTGGCTGCCTGCGGCACCGCTTCCTCCGGGGACGACGGCATCGCTTCGGCGAGTGGGGGCACATCCCGCCCCGATTCCTCCGCGTCCCCGTCCGCCACGCTCGACCCGCATGAGGCGCCGCTGAAGTTCGCCCAGTGCATGCGGGAGCACGGCGTCGACATGCCCGACCCCGACACGGACGGCAGGATCCGCGTCGCGATGCCCAAGGGCATGGACAAGAGCAAGGCCGACGCGGCGATGAAGGCGTGCCAGCCGATCATGGAGCAGGCCGTCGGCGACAAGGCGAAGATGAACGATCCGGAGATCCGCGACCGGATGGTGAAGTTCGCCCAGTGCATGCGCGAGCACGGCGTCGACATGCCCGACCCGAGCGACGGCCCCATCAAGCTCCAGGTCCCCGAGGGAGGCGAGCAGAAGCTCAAGGAGGCGCAGGAGGCGTGCAAGGAGTTCGCGCCGAACATGGGAGGCAAGCCGTGAGGAAGGCCCTCACCGCCGTCGCCGGCGTCCTCGCGCTCGCCGCCGCCTGGGCCGTGGTGACCCTCCTCGATGACGGCGGCACGGAGGCGGCGTCGCCGAGCACACCGGCCGCCGCCACCGCCACAGCGCCGATCACCCGGCAGGACCTGGTGGACACCAAGACGGTGGACGGTTCGCTCACCTACGCGGGCGAGCGGCAGGTCAGCACGGACGCCTCGGGCACGGTGACGTGGGTGGCCGCCGAGGGTTCCGTGGTACGGCGGGGCCGGCCGCTGCTCAAGGTCGACCGGAAGCCGGTCGTCGTGATGTACGGCTCGCTCCCGCTCTACCGTCCCCTGCGGCAGGGCGTGTCGGACGGACCGGACGTCAAGCAACTCGAGCGCAACCTCAAGGCCCTCGGCTACGGCGACGACCTGACGGTGGACGACCACTTCAGCTATGCGACGTACCTGGCCGTCAAGGCGTGGCAGGACGACAACGGCCTCCCGGAGACCGGTCAGGTGGACGCCACGCAGGTGGTGTTCCTCCCCTCGGCCGTCCGGGTGACCGACGCGAAGACCGAGGTCGGCGGCCGGGCCGCCCCCGGACAGCCGATCATCACGGTCAGCGGCCTGCGGCGGCTGGTACACGTGGACCTGGACACCGGCGACCAGGCACTGGCCAAGAAGGGCGCCAAGGTCACCGTGGAGCTCCCCGGCGGAGAGAAGGTCAACGGCAAGATCAGCTCGGTGGGGACGGTGGCCAAGTCCAGCGGGTCCGACCAGGGGCAGAGCTCCGGGACCACCACCGTCGACGTCGACATCACCCTGGACAAGACGCCGAAGACCAAGCTGGACCAGGCACCGGTCGAGGTCGAGCTGGTGAGCGAGCGGCACAAGAACGTGCTGGCCGTACCGGTCGAGGCGCTGCTCGCCCTCCGCGAGGGCGGGTTCGGCGTCGAGGTCGTCGAGAACGGCGCCACCCGCCTCGTGGCGGTCGAGACCGGCGCCTTCGGCGGCGGCATGGTGGAGATCACCGGCACCGGCCTGGCCGAAGGCATGCGCGTGGGGGTGCCCGAGTCTTGAGCGAGCGAACCAACGAACGAATCGACGAACGAATCGACAAACACCGCGCGCTTCGCGAATGCGACTCCGACCCGCTAGGCGAGGGGGCCGTCGCGAGCGAGCCGTACGTCGTCGAGCTGCGCGACGTGACCAAGGTCTACGCCGGTCACGTGCAGGCGCTGCGCGGGGTGGACCTGATGGTCGGTAGCGGCGAACTGCTCGCCATCGTCGGCCCCTCCGGGTCGGGCAAGTCCACGATGCTCCACATGATCGGCACCCTGGACCGGCCCACCAGCGGAACCGTGCGCATCGCGGATCACGACGTCGCCGAGCTCTCCGACCGCGAGCTGTCCGCGCTGCGCGCGCAGCACCTGGGGTTCGTCTTCCAGAAGTTCCACCTGTCCCCCGGGACGAGCGCGCTGGACAACGTTGCCGACGGCCTCCTCTACGCGGGCGTCCCGCTGCGGGTCCGGCGGGAGCGGGCCGCCGCCGCGCTGGAACGGGTCGGCCTCGGCCACCGCCTGGAGCACAAGCCGGACCAGCTCTCCGGCGGCGAGCAGCAACGGGTGGCGGTGGCCCGTGCGGTCGCCGGCGACCCTCCGCTGCTGCTCGCCGACGAGCCGACCGGCAACCTGGACTCCGCCGCGGGCGCCGAGGTGCTGCGCGTCCTGCGCGACCTGCACGCCGCCGGGACCACGATCGCGGTCATCACGCACGACATGGAGATCGCCGCGTGGTGCCCGCGTCAGGTCCGGGTCCGGGACGGCCGGATCGTCGCCGACGAGGGTTCCGGCCGCCGCGCGCCCGCGGAGATCACGATCGGAGCACGCGAATGACCCGGCGCCCCACGCCCGCCCGGCTCGGCCCCGCCGACGTCCTGCGGGTCGGCGCGGCTGGGCTGCGCACCCGCCCGACCCGCGTGTTCCTGTCCGCGCTGGGGATCGCCATCGGCATCGCGACCATGATCGCGGTGATCGGCATCTCCTCGTCCTCACGCGAGCAGCTGCTGCGCCAGCTCGACCGGCTCGGCACCAACATGCTCACCGTCTCAGCCGGGCGCACGCTCTTCGGCGGCGAGTCGAAGCTGCCCGTCGACGCGGTCGCCATGGTCAAGCGCGTCGGCCCGGTCCGTACGGCCGGCGCCACCGGCTCCACCGAGGCGACGGTGCGGCGCACCGACCGGATCTCCAAGGCGGTGACCGGCGGCATCGCCGTACAGGCGGCCACCGTCGATCTGCTCACGACGCTGGAGGGGCGGGTGGAGAAGGGGACCTGGCTGAACGCCGCGACCGAGCGGCAGCCCGCCGTCGTCCTCGGCTCCGCGGCCGCGAAACGGCTCGGCGTCGACAGGATCGGCGTGCAGGTGTGGATGGGGAACCGGTGGTTCACCGTCATCGGCGTCCTCGGCCCCATGCCCCTCGCACCCGAGATCGAGCGGTCGGCCCTGGTCGGGTTCCCCGCCGCCGAGAAGCATCTGAACTTCGACGGACACCCGACGACGATCTACGAGCGGTCGTCGGAGGAGTCGGTCGAGGCCGTCCGGGCCGTGCTCCCCCGGACGGTGAATCCGGAGAACCCCGAGGAGGTCGAGGTCAGCAGGCCGTCCGACGCGCTGGCCGCGCGCGCCGCCGCCGCGGGCGCGTTCACCAACCTGCTGCTCGGGCTCGGCGGCGTCGCGCTGCTGGTCGGCGGGGTCGGCGTGGCCAACACGATGGTGATCTCGGTGCTGGAACGCCGCAAGGAGATCGGCCTGCGCCGCTCGCTCGGCGCCACCCGAGGACAGGTGCGGATCCAGTTCCTGGCGGAGTCCCTGCTGCTGTCCGCGCTGGGCGGCCTCGCGGGCTCAGTGCTGGGGGCGCTGGCCACGATCGGCTACGCGTTGTCGCGGGACTGGCCGCCCGTGGTGCCGCCATGGGCGATCGGAGGGGCGATCGGCGCCACGCTCGTCGTCGGCACGATCGCCGGACTCTATCCCGCCATGCGCGCGGCGCGGCTCTCGCCCACCGTCGCCCTGGCCACCACCTGACGGCCGTCACCTTCAGACGGCCGTCACCTCGGACAGCGGGTCACCTTCAGACAGCGGGTCACCTTCTGCCGGCCGGACCCGGCCTCGGGCGAATCGATCACTTCACCACAGATCGTCGAGGCCGGGTTCCGGCCAGAGCAGGAGCATGTCGAGCATTGCCGGGTCCACGTCGCCCGGACCGGCCGTCGTCACCGGGTCCGGTTCGGGCTCATCAGCCTCCAGCGGAACATCGGTGATGT
Organism: Microtetraspora sp. NBRC 16547; assembly: GCF_030268965.1. Lineage (GTDB taxonomy): Bacteria > Actinomycetota > Actinomycetes > Streptosporangiales > Streptosporangiaceae > Microtetraspora. The sequence goes on from NZ_BSSE01000018.1 coordinate 68,827, forward strand.
TCGCCGACCCCGGATCGCTTTTCAGCGCTTTCTCCGGGACGACGATGGTGACCTTCTGCGTCAGGTTGCATACCTTGACATTGCGGCAGAAGGCGTTCTGAACGCTGGTCTCACCGCCGATGGCGCTGGTGGACGTGTGCTGAGTGCCACGATTGTGCGTCGGGCTCTTCACCGACGAGATATTGCTGTTATTGCTGCCGTTTCCGGTGTGGACGGTGTCTCCGCCGCCACCGGAGCCGATGCTCGGCACCCGCCGATGCGTCGGGGCACGCTCTGCTTCCGCGTCCGCGGGAACCGGAGCCATGCCCGCGATGAATGCCGTCGACGCGGACACACCGACAAAAAAGAGCGCGATGCGATTTCCGCGGAGCGCCCTGCCGCCATGCTGACAAAACATCTGAGTCGCCCTCTGCTGAATTCGAACGAGTTCGGGCCACCTTCAGAGCCGGAACCGTTTCGCCAGCGTACTGTTCGACCGGACCTCGATCCGGGCGCCCATAACGAGAGGGCCGGTTATTACCGGATCATTACCGTGAACTCCGACGGCCGATGAGCGTCTTCATCGCCCGCCGTGGAACGCCTTGAGCCTCTGGCGGATCTTGCAGGCGCGGCCCCGCTTCCTGCAGAGGGCCGTCTGAGCGTTGTTGCCCTCGCCGGTGTTCGACACCTGCTGCACTCCGTGCTGGATGGTGGGGCTGTGGACCGAGACCGAAACGTTCTTGTTGCACTTGCCGTTCCCCGTACGCACGACGGGGCCATGGCCCTCGGCGAGCGTGGTCACCCAGGCGACGGGGCGGATCGCCGTCACATTCGCCATCGCGTTCGCGGTCACGTTCGCTGTCACATTCGCCATCGCGTTCGCCCTCTCGTGTGGCCATGCGACGGCCCCGGATATCGCGACCGCCGTCACGACCGTCGTCAGCCGCAAGGCGTTGCGGAGCGACATCACGCGCGAGCGTCCCGCAGGGTGACGGACCATCTCGTAGTGCACCTGCCCCTTCACGTTATTCGACGGCGGAGACTTCGAAATAGGCGATACCAGCCTGTGTACCCCGCAGCCAGGAGACAGCCACGCCTTTCCTGATCGACAACTGGGATGATTACCGACTCTTGCCGCAATGAAGAGAACCACCGGCCGCCGAATAACGAAATATCGATAAATATGGCAAACGGCGGGCGGACACGACAAATGTTGAGACCTGACGGTCGCGCTTCAGTGGGTCAGCTTCTCGGCCCTGAAGGGCCAAGCTTGCAGCTCCTCCCCGTACCTGGCGGGTACAGGTCAGGCCGCGTCGTCGGCAGCGTGACTCACTGCCCAGCCCGTGACACCGCGCGAGGCGATGTTGCGGGCCGCGTTGACGTCGGCGTGCTCAGCGAAGCCGCACGACGTACAGCAGAAGGTTGCCTGGCCCGGCCGGTTGGCCTTGTCCACATGCCCGCAGGCCGAGCAGGTCTGGGACGTGTAGGCCGGATCAACGTGGATCACGGCGACCCCATGCCGGGCCGCCTTGTAGACGATGAAGCTCCCCAACTGGTGGAAACTCCACGAGTGCAGCGTGACCCGCTGGGGCTTGCGGAGCCGTACCCGGCCGCGGATCCCGCCCAGGTCTTCCAGAGCGATGCCGCGTCCGGTGCGTTCTGCCTCGGTCACGATGCGTTTGGCGATGCGATGATTGGTGTCGGCGGCGAACCGCGCCTCCTTGCGGCGGCGCTTCTTCAGCAGCCGTTTGGCGGACCTGGTGGCCTTAACCTGCAACCGGCGGCGCAACTCCCGGTTGCGATGGCGGACCGCGTTCAGGCCCTTACCGCAGTGGCGGGCGCCGTCACTGGTGGTGGCGATGTTGGCGATGCCCAGATCCACCCCTACGAAGGCGCCGGGTTCGGTGACCGGAACATCAGGGATCTCACACGTCGCATACAGAAACCACATGCCATCCCGGCAAACCAGGTCGGATTCGCCCTTCCGATACAAGGCGAGCATCTTGAGCTGGTCGGCCGAGCCGACGAACGCGACATTCTTCACCCGGCCGGCCGTGGTCCAGATCGACACCGTGTGGGCGGTGTGATCCCAGGACAGGCAGCGGTCATCGAACGGCTGCGCCGCATCGGCGCGGAAGACGATCGGTTTACCCTCGGCCCGCATGCGGCGCCGGGAGCCTCCCGGTCCCAGGTTCCCGGCCCGGATGTTGGCCTTCAGCGTGGTGTAGGCGTCGGCGACCTTCTTGATCACATGCTGGGCGGCCTGCGCCCCCAACCCGCGCGCTCTCACCTCGCGATAGGCGTGCTTGCGCAACGCGTACTCACGCCGGTCCCCGGTCGTGAACGCCGTCACCGAGGCGAAGTTCGCCGCATCGTTGCAGGCACGCAAGGTCGCCTCCAACGCCGCCGCCTGCTCAGGCGTCGGCCGGAGCCTCACCTGCACCACCAGCTTCACATCGAACACATTATCGGTTGGCTCATGTCGCCGTGATGGAAACCGAAACCGGATGTCCGCCAAGGTCGCAGTGTGATCTACAGGCCTACAGCCTCCACGCGCATCCGGTCTTCCCCACCAAGTACCGGCGTGGTGTGTTCACGGGCGACCTGCTGTCACGAGGCGAATACATCATGATCAAGGTCGCCGTCTCCTGTGGCGGCGCCCGCCGAGACGGCAGACTCAGTCGGCTGCCGCTGTCGATCATCAGGGAGTACATCGAGAACCAGAAACGCCCGGACCAGCGTCCTGGTGGGGAGAGGGAAGCGATTCCTCCCGGGCGTGAACGCCCGGGGTTCCTCGCTAAATCACGCTGAACCCGCCTCACGGCCTCCCCGCACCTGGTCTGGCCCGGCCCGGGGGCGATGACGCCCGGCCGTTCGAGAACGTGAGCCCATCGGTCGAGTCGCTCCGAGGCGTCCCCGCCAGGAAAGCGGTGAACGCGCGCCACCCATGACGGTCGTCACGGGTCAAGTCACGATTCACGCCACTTATCGGCGACGATCGGCAAATCTACTGTCGAAGGCATGGAGAACTCGACAGTCCTCTTCCGCGAGGTGAGCAGGCGCTTCGGAACGACGCAGGCCCTTGACCGGGCGAGCTTCAGTGTCGGCCGAGGCGAGACGGTCGCTCTGCTGGGACACAACGGCGCGGGCAAGTCCACCGCAGTGGATCTCATGCTCGGGCTCCGCCGCCCGGACGACGGCGACATCACCATCCTCGGCACGTCCCCGTCACGAGCGGTGGCGGGGGGCCGGGTCGGCGCGCTCCTGCAGACCGGCGGCCTGCCCGACGGGGCGACGATCCGCGACATCGTACGGCTGGCCTGCGGCCTGTACGGCGGGAAGCGCCGCGTCGGCGAGGTCCTGGAACTGGCGGGGCTGACAGAGCTGGCCGGCCGCCAGGCGACCGAGCTGTCCGGTGGTCAGGCGCAGCGGGTGCGGTTCGCCATCGCGGTCTCCGGCCGTCCCGACCTGCTGTTCCTCGACGAGCCGACGGTCGCTCTCGACGTGGAGGCGCGCCGCGAATTCTGGGCCGTGGTCCGGGGCGCGGCCGAGGACGGCGCCAGCGTGGTCTTCGCCACGCACTATCTGGAGGAGGCCGACCAGTTCGCCGACCGGGTGGTCGTGCTGAGCCACGGCCGGGTGGTCGCCGACGCCACCCCCTCCGCGATCAAGGCGATGGCGGGGGGCCGCGCGGTCCGCTGCGTGCTCGCCGCGCCGGACCCGCAGCGCCTGCTCGCCCTGCCGGGCGTGGTCGACGTGACGATCCACGGAAACGACGTACTGCTCCGCACGGACGACGCGGACCGGACCGTCGAGATGCTCTACACCTCGATCGGCGGCGTACGCGACCTCGAAGTGACCGGTGCAGGTCTGGAAGAAGCCCTTATCTCTCTCTCGTCGCGGAAGGACCAGTCATGATGTCGTTCATGCGGTTTGAGATCGCCCGTACGGCACGCAACGTGAAGTACCTGATCTTCCTGATCGCCGTCCCTGTCGGGTTCTACCTGCTCTGGGGACGCCAGAGCGGCGAGCAGGACGGCGTGCAGATCTCGGCGCTGGCGCTGGTCGCGATGGCCGTGTACGCGGCGACGGGCGGAGCGCTCATGGCGGCCGGGGGCGGAGTCGCCGACGACCGGGCCCAGGGGTGGATCCGGCAGCTGAAGGTCACCCCGCTCAGCGACGCGCGGTGGCTGGCCGGCCGGATCGTGCTCGGCGTCCTGATGGTCCTGCCCGGCGTGGCCGGCGTGTCCCTGGCGGGGCTGCTCGCCGGCCACGTGCACCTGCCGGCCGGGCGGTGGGCCGCGCTGATCGGGCTGTTGCTCGTCGGCTCGCTGCCGTTCGGGCTGCTCGGTCTGTTCCTCGGTCTCATCCTGCGGGGCAAGACCGCCCAGCTCGGCATCGTCGTCGTCTTCTTCGCGCTCGCCGTGCTCGGCGGGGTGATCGGAGCGGGCGCGCTGCCCGGAATCTGGGAGAAGGTCCGGCAGCTCACCCCGTCCTACGGGCTCGTCCAGGGCGGCAACGCCGTGATCGCGGGGCACGCGCCCACGGTCACGCAGGCCGGCGTGCTGGCCGTCTGGACCGTCGTCGCCGGTGTCGCCGTGATCCTGCGGTGGCGGCAGAGCTCGGGCGCATGAGCGCCGTGTCCGACAGGCCAGAGGACGGCTCCGCGCAACGGATCACCTCGGTGTGGTCGGCACGGAGCTGGTCCCGTTTCATCCTGATGATCGTGGCGACGGTCTTCGCCTCGATCGTGTACGTGAACGGTGCCCACCCCGCGTGGGCCGTCGCCCTCACCCTCGGACTCGCCGCGCTGACCGCCGTCCTCGGCGTGGTGACCAGGGTCATCCCGGACGATCGGGAGAGTCACTGGCTCCTCGCGTTCGGGGCGCTGGTGGTGCTCGCTCTCGGGCTGGTGGCGTGGGGCGGCCCTGAGTGGGCGGTGAACGTCGCCTGGGCGACCTCGGCCGCGGGCTGGAGCCGGAGGAAGCAAAGGAAACCGCTGATCCTCGGCATCGGCGCGGTGACCGGGCTGCTCGTCCTCGCGCACGGCGCGGATGCCGGACAGGCCGTGATCCTCACCGCGTCCGTCCTGCTGATCGGCATGTTCTCGGCCCAGGCGCGCAGAAGCGCCGAGCTGATCGACGAGCTCCGGGATACGCGGCGGGAGCTGGCCCGGCTCGCCGTACTGGAGGAGCGCAACCGCATCGCCCGCGACCTGCACGACCTGGTCGGGCACAGCCTCTCGGTCGTCGCGGTGAAGACGGAGCTCGCCCGCCGCCTGCTCCCCATCGACAAGGAACGGACCGACGCGGAGCTGAAGGACATCGACGCGACCGTGCGCCGGGCCCTCTCCGAGGTGCGGCAGGCCGTCACCAGCTACCGCCAGCCCACACTCGCCGCGGAGCTGTCGTCCGCCGTCCAGGCGGCGGAGGCGGCGGGCATCGTGTGCACAGTACGCGCACCGGACACCTGGGACCTGCCGGTGCCCGTGGAGGGGCTGCTCGCGTGGACGGTGCGCGAGGGGATCACCAACGTCCTGCGGCACAGCGGCGCGTCGTCGTGCGTCATCACCGTGTCCGCGGACCCGCCCGTGTCGGTGGAGGTCGCCGACGACGGCTCGGGCGCCCCGGACGGAGGACACCCGGGCAACGGGCTCATCGGGCTGAGCGAGCGGGCCCGCGCCCTCGGCGGGTCGCTCACCGTGGGACGCCGCGACGGAGGCGGCTTCCTGCTGAGGGTCGAGGCACCGAAGGAGACACGATGACGATCCGCATCCTGCTGGCCGAGGACCAGACCATGTTCCGCGGCGCGATGGCGGCGCTGCTGTCGCTTGAACCCGGCTTCGAGGTGGTCGGCGACGTGGCACGCGGCGACCAGGTCGTGGGCGCCTGCGAGGCGTTCCGTCCCGACGTGGCGCTGCTCGACATCGAGATGCCCGGCATCGACGGGCTGGAGGCGGCCAGGCGGCTGCGTACGGCGGTGCCGGAGACGAAGGTCGTCATCGTCACCACCTTCGGCCGACCGGGCTACCTGCACGCCGCGCTCGCCGCCGGGGCCAAGGGCTTCCTCATCAAGGACACCCCGATCGAGCAGCTGTCGGCCGCGATCCGGAAGGTCGCGGACGGCGGGCAGGCGATCGACCCGGCGCTGGCGGTCGCCGCTCTCAGCGAGGGTGCCAGCCCGCTCACGCCGCGCGAGAGGGACGTGCTCGCCGCCGCCCGCGGCCACGGCACCATCGCTGACATCGCGTCCGACCTCCACCTTTCGGCGGGTACGGTGCGCAACCACCTGTCCGCGGCCATTCAGAAGCTCGGCGCGCGGACCAGGGCCGAGGCCGTGGAGATCGCGGCGGGCAAGGGCTGGCTCTGAGGGTGGCTCTCACCGGCTCTTGGCTGCTCTGAGGGTGGCTCTCACCGGCTCTTGGCTGCTCTGAGGGTGGCTCTCACCGGCTCTTGGCTGCTCTGAGGGTGGCTCTCACCGGCTCTTGGCTGCTCTGAGGGTGGCTCTCACCGGCTCTTGGCTGCTCTGACGTCGGCTGCTCCCGCCGTCCGGCCCGCCGGCCGAGCCTCTCGGCAGGTCGCGGGGTATAATTCGGTTGTTGCCTAACAAGGAAACGATGCGATGAATCTCGTCTACGAGGCCCTGGCGCACCCCACGCGCCGGCAGATCATCGCGCTGTTGCGGCGGGGAGACCTCCCCGCGGGAGAGATCGCCGCCCACTTCGACATCGCCAAGCCCACGCTCTCCGGCCACCTGCGAGTGCTGCGCGAGGCCGGCCTGGTGCTCGGAGAGCGGCACGGCACCTCGATCGTCTACAGCCTCCAGCTCTCCCTGCTGGAGGAGTCGCTGGCCGCGCTTCTCAACCTCTTCCAGATCGACTCGGCCGGGCCCCCTGAACCGGATTCGTCCTCTCCTGACCCGACCCCGGCCCCCATCACGACGAGGAAAGGATCCCCATGACCAAGGACGCCGTTCCCGAGGACCCCGTGAACGAGACCCGGCTGAACACGCGCCCCGGCCTCATCGCCACCGCCGCCGCCCTGCTCCTGACCGGCGGGATCTCCCTGTGGGGGTGGCAAAACCTCCCCAACGACGCGCGGATCCCCATGCACTGGGGGATCTCCGGCGAGGCGGACCGCTTCGGCGGCAAGACGGAGGCCCTGCTGACGCTCCCCCTGATCATCCTCGGGATCGGCGCGCTGCTCGCCTTCTCTCCCCGCCTGGCGCCCAGGCAGCAGAACACGGCGCGGTCGCGGCACGTCTACTTCGCCGCCTGGATCGGCATGCTGGTCCTGCTCACGGTCCTGCACGCCGTGAGCATCATCAACGCGGCCGGCGGCGATCTCCCCATGACCAGGATCATCGTGGCCCTGCTCGGCGCCCTCTTCCTGGTGCTGGGGAACTACCTGCCCAAGTCGCGCAGCAACTGGCTCGCGGGCGTACGCACCCCCTGGACCCTCGACAGCGACCTGGCCTGGAGGCGCGCCAACCGCCTGGCGGGGTTCCTCTTCGCCGGGTTGGGCCTGGTGCTCCTGGTCACGGCCTTCATCCTGCCGATCCCCGCGCTGTTCGCCGTCCTCCTCGCCGGAGTGGTGATCTGCTCGATCGGCCCGACCGCCTACTCATGGTGGACGTGGCGCGCCGAAAACGGCCGCTGACCGGAGCCCTGCCACGCACCGGAGCGCGCCTCGGGCCGGAGCCGGGTCGCCGTACGGTCTCGCCCGGCGCGAGGACTCTCGGCCAAGGTCACGTCTTCCTGGCCCGGGGCCGGCGCAGCAACAGGAAGGCGCCAAGCAGGAAGAGGAGCCCGATCGCCACCCCGGTGCCGCCGATGAGCAGGTAACCGGAGTCGATGGGCGGGTGCGTGAAGGGCTCGTCGGTCGGGCCGTTCCCGAAGTACTTCTTCCCCTTGTACGGCACCGCCGCGATCTCGGCCTTCGTCGCCGATCCCGCCGCCGTGACCGCCGCCGCCGCGTCCACCTGCCCGTAGCCCACCAAGGGATTCCAGCCGCCGGTCGGATGCTTGGCGGTCTTCGTCAGGATGTCCCGCACCTGACCGGGGTTCAGATCCGGGTTGCGCGACAGCATCAACGCCACCACCCCGGCGGCGAGCGAGCACGAGTCAGACGTGCCATCACCCTGCCGGTAGCCGCCGGTGTTAGAGGCGCCGACAATCCCCACGCCCGGAGCGGAGATCGCGTTGTAGGTGTGCACCTGGGAGAACTCGGCGCGGCGGCCGTCCGGCCCCGATGCCGCCACGCCGATCACTCCCGGATAGGCGGCGGGATAGGACACGTTATTGTTCGCGTCCTTGTCGAAGTTCTTGTCAAAGATGCTGCTGGTGCCGCCGCCGTTGCCCGAAGCGGCCACGATGACCACGCCCTTGGCGAGCGCGTAGCCCACCGCGGCGGCCGTGTCCTCCTCGTAAATGTCGAAGAACGCCCACTCACTGGTGCCGAGGGACATCGAGATGACCTTGGCGCCCTTGTCGACGGCGTACTTAATACCCTTGGCCAGCGCCTCACGGGCCTTCCAGGCCTGTTTGTCCGACTTGAGCAGCTTTTTGGCCTTCTCGCGGGCAGGGTCCTTATGGTCGTAGATAACGCGCACCGACAGGACCCGCGCCTGGGGCGCCACGTTCAGCACATTGGACGCCATCGCGGTCCCGTGCTCTCCCCAGTACGACATTCCCGGGCGGGCACCGCCGCCGACGAAGTCAGGTCCCGTGATCACCCGCCCCTTGAGCGCGGGGTGGTTCGCCACGACGCCCGTATCGAGGACCGCGACCGTGACCCCCTTCCCCTGCGCCGCCTTGTGCGCCTGGGGCACGTTCATGGCCGCCACTTCCCAGTGTGGTGGCGCGTCCGCCGCCGCTGGCGGCGCTGTACCGGTGGCGAGCAGGACGCCGAACACAGGGGTGAGCAGAGCCGTACCGGCCCGCTTGCGCATCATCGTCACGCTCCGAACGTGAGATCGGTCAGCCGCCACGCGACGGACTTTGCCAGCCCCTTAGCGGTCTCGACCCAGGGGGAGCGGTCCTGCCACTGGTCGATCGGCGCCCGCCCCCAGGGTTGTGGGAGCCTGCCCGGCTTTCTGCCGTCGGCGGGTCCGGCCGTGGCCACCACGAAACAGGGCGTGTACGTATCCATCACGTAGTTTCCGCCGTCTCCGGTCCGCGCCCGGTCGTCCCACTTCGTTCCGGGTGCGGCCAGGGCGCGTACCGCGTGGTCCACCCGTTCATCGGACAGCTGGGCCAGCAGTGGTTCGAAAATACGCGGCCAGGCGGTGTCCTCCCGCTTCAGCGTGACGATGGCGATCGTCGCCGCGCTCCCACCGGTGTCGTCGACGTAGGTGGCGCGCACGGCCGCCACGCAACCGCTCTTGGCCGCCAGCTGGGCGAACTTTTGCGACAGCGCCTTGTCGCAGGAGGTGTCCTCCGAGATCGCGACTCGCGTCCAGCCGCGCTCGTCGTTCGGATCGCCCTGCTTCTTCTCCGGGTCCTGCAGGCCGATCACATTGGGGAACAGCTTATCCACGGGCTCGTTGCGCCACAGGTTCCGCGCGTACTCCTGGTTGCGGATCTCCTGCCGGCTGTTGGAGATCGCTTGGGCGATCACAGCGCCACCTCCGAGCAGGGGCAGGAGGCCGATGGCGGCCGTGAGGATCCCTCCCACGATCCGGCCGGGGCCGCGCCGGGGCCTCTCCTCACCGGCGAATGGTTCCGCTGCGGGGTACTGCTGAGGCGCCGCCGGAGAGTACTGCTGAAACGGCGCCGCGGGAGGGGACTGCTGATACGTCCCCGGTGGCTGCCCCGACGCATATTGCTGATACGGCGCCGCCGGTTGGCCCGGAGCGTACTGCTGCATCGTGGGCGGTTGCTCCGGCGCGTACTGCGGATACGCGGTCGGCGGTTGCTGCACCGCGGGCGGGTACGTGCCGTACCCCTGGTTCTGCCCTTGGGCTTGACCTGGTCCCGGCCAGGCGCCCTGTCCTGGAACCTGCCCTGGCCCCTGTTCTGGGCCTTGTCCTAGCCCCGGGCCTTGTCCAGGAACCGGGACCTGGCCGTGGCTTGGGGGCGGGAACTGCCCCGGCGCCGGTGGCGGATATGGGGCGGGCCACTGGCCATAGGGACCGGCGGGGTTGGGGGGATAGCCCGGGCCCGGCGGGTCCGGGGGATGCCCGGAGCCCGGGTCCGGGGGATTCGGAGGGTGTGCGGGATGCCCGGGATCTTGGGAGGGGGGATACACCATCTCTCTCCGGTTGTGCGTGCCGTACGGCGAGACCGCTCACTCGAAGGGGTCGGCCGCCCGACCGGAATGTGGGGCGGTACCGGGCGCACGCCGGATTTAACCTCTCCGCCCCCGATCATCACATTCGGCACTATAGTCACCTTCCTCCCACACGCCGCCGACCGGCTGCAGCGCACCGCGTCCTGGCTGGAGGGCCTCGAAGGCGGCATCGACTACCTGCACAGGGTGATCATCGAGGACCGGCTCGGATCTGCGCCGAACTCGACGCCGCCATGGCCCGCCACGTGTCGGACCACACCGGCGAGTGGCGCGCCACGCTGGAGGACCCCGAGAAGCTGCGCCGCTTCGTGTCCTTCGTGAACGCGCCGGACACCCCGGACCCGAGCATCGTCTTCGAGCCCGAACGCGACCAGATCAAGCCCGTCATATTGAAGATCATCCGGCCACGGGGGATGCCCGCGACGTTGACTAGTGCCCCAACCGGCAAGGTTTGCCCGGTAGGAGCGGTGTCCAGGGTGGTGCATCGCAAGGCGGAGGAGGAGGTCGTAGCGGAGCCTACGGGCGACGACGACAACGCGGCGAGGTGCCGCCCTGGGCGACGCGACGGGGCAAAGATTGACGGGCGGGGCACTGGCATGAGATCTAACGCGAAATCGCACCCGTCCTGCCGGCCGTCACGGGCCGGCATGTCATCAGATGGGAGCGAAACATGAAGCAGACTCAGACGATTCCAGAGACGTTTCTCGGCGTCGGTTACACAAGAGACCGAGCTGGGCTGCCGCTTGAGGCGGTGCGTGTTCCCGTCCCGCAGCCGGCGGCCGACCAGGTTCTGATCCGCGTCGCCACCTCGTCGCTCAACCCGCTGGAGTACAAGCTGGCCGACCTCAATTTCATGGGACGGACGCCCCCCGTCGTTCTCGGTCTTGACCTCGCTGGCGTGGTGGTCGCCGTGGGCCATGGTGTGAGTGGCGTAGCCGTCGGCGACGCGGTGGCCGCCATGGCCGATTTGAACGGTGATGGCGGCTGGGTCGCAACGGGCGGGAGCGGAGGGGAAGGCGGCTATGCCGTCGCACGCCGATTCCTCACCGTCCGCAAGCCGCCATCCCTGAGCTTCCGCGATGCGGCGGCGCTTCCGATGTGCTTCCTGTCCGCTTTCGTGAGCCTTTACCGAGCCGTCCAGGCCGGTGACACGGTCTATATCCCGGGCGGTGGGGGCGGCGTCGGGCATCTCGCCGTGCAGATGGCGGCGCATGCCCTGGGGGCTGGACTGGTCATCAGCAGCGGCAGCACGCCGCAGTCGATGGCGCTGGCCCGGCAGTCTGGCGCCCACCTCACTTTCAATTACAAGCGCGACGACATCGCCGCCGAAATCTCGAAGCTGACCAGTGGGCGGGGCGTTGACCTTGTCTTCGACGCCACCTACAGCGAGCAGGGCTTTGTCGAGACCGCGAAGACCGTTCGGCGGGGTGGCAGTTGGATCGTGCTCGGTGTCGGCCCCGGCAAGACGACACGCTTGGTCGAGACGCATAACCCGGTGGATGCCATCCTGGCCGAGCGGGGCGCCAAGCATGTCAACGTCAATCTGCTGCGTTACTTCTCCGAACCCGCCACGCTGGACAGCGAGGCGCGTGGCTTTCTCCAGCGCGGGATGGCTCTGGCGATGGAGTGGGCGACGCAGGGACTTGTGGTCCCGCATGTCAGTCAGACCATCGACAGCACCGTTGAGGCGATCAATGCGGGACTGCAGTCGCTGAAGGCGGGCCGTGGCGTACTGGGCAAGGTGGCGGTGATCGTGGATCGCGACCTGGCCGCGGGGAAGTGACGGGCGGTCGCCTGTTTTCCCACGCCGCCCGGCTGTTCATCACCGAGGCTACGGTCAAGACGCACCTGCTCAACATCTAGCAGCTTCCGCAGCTTTTGCCGCCTTCAGCGGCAAAAGCCCTTGGATATCCCCATCCCGAAAACTCCGGCAAATTCTGACAACTCCTGCAAAACCACTGCGTAACACAGGAGAGCCGGATAATCTCAGCCACCAAAGCACTACATCCGGACTTCAGAGGTACCCGTGGCCTGGTCGTGGGGAGAGCTGCCTATAGGCCGCGTCGTGCGCCTCCAAGGGGCCGGCATGGAGGCCCTGACCCTGTCGATCGAGCCGTTGCCCGATGACGCCCCGGCGATCGTCACGTACTTCCCGAGCGAGGCGCGGTCCACCGCCGACATGGTGGCCTCGATGTTGAGCGCTATGGAAACGGCGGCCCTCGGCCTGTTCCCGGCGTGGCTGCCTGAGGCGGCGGGCATCGGCGGCCCGGGAGGCGCGGGCGCGCGGGCCGTACGTTCGCTCGCCCTGCGAGCGGCCCCGGCGACCGGCCACTTCGGCCCCTTCCTCGCCGACCTGGCCGAGCTCTCCGTCAGAAGGGCCGCTTCTGCCGTCGGTGGCGTCCCACCACGGCTCGGGGCGAGGTTCACGCCGGAGGTACGGGCAACCGGCCTCGCTCGGGTCCTCGCCGCCGGGTTCCATCGGGCGCACGCGTCGATCCTCGTGGCTGTTCCGCCTGGCCTCTCGCCGGTCGCGGAGGAGATCCTCGTCGGAGCCTGCGAATGGCTCGCGCAGCGTGGCGGGCTGGGCGTCTGGCTGGCCGGCGCGCCCCTGGCCGCCGTCGACCGCCTGGAGACACGGACCGTACGGCTGTTCTCTCCGGAGTACGGAGACGTCGCCGCCGGAGACGCGACGAGGCCGCCCGCCAGACTGCAGGGCGGCCACGGCCAGGCGAGCGAGCGGACCGACGGAAGCGAGACGACGAGCGGTTCGACGCCCGTCGCGGGCAGGCCGCATCCCGGAAGCGTCGTCGAACAGATCCTGGAAAGAGCCCTCTCCTCCTGCGCCTGGGCGGCCGGCCGGGCGTGGAACCAGTCGTACCAGTCACATCCCCTGGTGAATCCGATCCGCGTGGATCTGCTCTGGCGTGAGGAGCGCTGCGCCGTCGAGATCGACGGGTCCGACCACCGCGGTTCGGCGAAGTACGAGCGGGACCGGCAGCGGGACATACGGCTCCAGACTGACGGCTACGCCGTTTTGCGGTTCACCAACGAGCAAATCATGAGCGATCCGAAATCCGTGCTCAGCCAGATAGAGCGGTTCCTGCGGGCCCGTCGCCATGGAAAACACGGAAGCCCCCACGGAATCCCGAAAGGATAAGACATGCCCGAAAAGGCGTTGACGTTCTCCGAGGTCGCAATACTGCTGGTTCTGATGGCCGAGGCCGACGAGATTTCCAATCCGGAACTCAAGGAACGCTACGGCGTGACGCTGACAGGAGACGCGCGCAAGAAGCTGAACGACCTGAAGTGGGTTGAGAGCCGGAAGCAGGGCCGCGCCTACGCGCACATGCTCACCGACACCGGTTGGGCCCACATCGCCGGGATGGAGGTGCAGGCGGTCATCGGCAAGCCGAACGTCGGTGGAACAGCCGTGGCGGCGGTACGTGCCCTGGTCGCCGGTTTGCAGCGGTTCCTGGACCGGACCGACCAGAGGTATTCGGACATCTTCACCCCCCAGGACGACACGGAACCCTCCAACGCCTCACAAAACGACAGCGGTCTCACCCCGGCAGCGGACGACGACGCCGCGCTCATGGCCCTCAACGGAACATCCCCCGCTTCGCACAACGATTCCTCCACCACCTCCGCTGACTGCCTGACCCCCTCCAGCGGGCAGGCGGCCCCGGCCCCTTCCACGCCGAAGGAAGTACCGTCCCCGGTCTCCCCGACCAGGGCCGCCCCGGGCTCGGAGACCGACCTCATGACCCGCATCCGGGCCACATACGCCGAACTGGCCAAGGAGCCCGGCGCCTGGGTGAGCCTCACCCGACTCCGCCCCCTGCTCAGCGATGTGCCGAGAGAGGATCTCGACGAAGCACTCAGGCGGATGAACCGCATGCCAGGTGTGAACATCGTTCCCGCGTCGGATCAGAAGGCGCTCACCTGGCAGGACCGGGACGCGGCCGTGATCATCGGCGACCAGGACAAGCACTTCCTCTGGATCGGCGCGCGATGACGACACGCGAGTTGAGCGCCCTCGGGGCCCTCAGGTTCAACTACACCCACGTTCCCGACGACGTGTGGCGCCCTTCGCCGTTCCACGTGGAGAGCCTGCACCGGCACACCACGCGCATCCTTCTCACCGGCGTGGCCGAGGCCAAGGACAGCCGCGACTCCAACCCGATCGGCGTGGTCGTCCAGGGCCAACGAGGCACCGGCAAGACCCACCTGCTCGGCTGGCTGCGCGAGCAGGTGCAGCACGACGGCGGTTACTTCTTCCTGGTGGGCCTGCTCGACGCGAAGGGCTTCTGGGAGAGCACCGTGGTTTCGATGTTCGACAGCCTGTCGCGTTCTGGAACGAGCGGCGAGAGTCAGTTGACCACCTTCCTGGAGCGTCTGTCAGCGCTGGTGGACGTGCCGCGTATGGTGCGACGAGCCGTGTCCGGGAAAACGACACTCTCGAAGGAGGCCCTCGACACGTTCATCGAGGGGCTGCGTCGCTTCGACCGGCAGATCGGCCGTGACTCGCAGGACACCGCGAGAGCACTCGCGTTGCTCGCCTCCCACGACCTCAACGCGCAGGACATCGCAGACTCGTTCCTGTCCTCAGCGCCGGAGGAAGAGCCCGGCGAGCGTGCGCAGTGGGGTATTCGTCAGGTCCAGAAGTCTCCTCAGGAGATCGTCCGGGATCTGTCCCGGCTGCTTTCCCTCACTGGGCCGTCCGTCATCGCCATTGACCAGATAGACGCCCTTCTCGCGCAGTCATGGGTGACTACTGACGGCAACGCGACCCCGGACGGGCGCGAGCTGGTCAAGGTCGAGCAGGTTGCGCATGGGCTGATGGCATTGCGCGAGGTCACCCGCCGCACGTTGACCGTCGTCTCGTGCATCCCGGCAACATGGGTGCTCATCGAGGAGTACGCCACCGACACCGTACGAGATCGCTTTCGGCAGGCACTTCAGCTCATGACGATCCCCGATGCCGAGACCGGGCGGCTCCTCGTGGCGAAGCGGTTCGAGGCGCAATTCGGCGCGGTCGGCTTCGAGCCGCCGTACCCCACCTGGCCCGTCAGGGCGGAAGCGTTCGAGGACGCGCCCGACTACACCGCGCGCCAACTGCTGATCAAAATCGACAACCACATCCAGTCCTGCCTGCTCGATGAGGAGATCAGGGAGCTGGAGCACTTCGGGGGCTCGGCCGTGGTGATTCCGCGCCCTGGGCCGACTCCGCCGCCCGAGGATCTCGCCGTACTCGACACGAGGTTCGCGGAGCTGAGGAAGGCCGCGGACATCCGGACGGCGCTCTCGCCCGCGACGGAGGACGTGGCGATGCCCGCGCTCCTCTCGGCCGGGCTCGCCGCGTGGGTCGCGGGGCTCGGCGACGCCGGGCGGGAGTTCACGCAGGATCCCCCGCCGAGCTCGAAGCCCCCGCTGCACGCGCGCCTGCGCCGGATCCTGGACGAGCACACCGAGGACGAGGCGCACTGGGCCTTCCGCGCGATCGCCTCGGAGAACGCCGTTGCCGCGCTGAACCGGCTGCGCAACGCGTCTGTGGCCACGGGGCTGGACGCCGACGTTCCGAAGCGGCGGCTGTTCGTACTGCGCAACGCCAAGTGGGCGAACGGCCCGCGCACCCGTGAGGCTCTCGCCGCCTTCGAACGGGCGGGCGGGCGGATCCTCGGCCTCGACACCGAGGACCTCACGATGATGGCCGCGCTTCGCACCCTGATCGACGAGGATCCGCCCGGCCTGCGGACCTGGCTCGCCTCCCGGAGGCCCGCCGCGGACATCAAGTTGTTCAACGAGGCGTTGGAGGACGCCTGGACCGTTC
The DNA here is from genome assembly GCF_030268965.1 of Microtetraspora sp. NBRC 16547. Classification (GTDB taxonomy): domain Bacteria; phylum Actinomycetota; class Actinomycetes; order Streptosporangiales; family Streptosporangiaceae; genus Microtetraspora. Next base: position 84,925 of record NZ_BSSE01000018.1, read on the forward strand.
CGGACGGTCCGCCCGCCCTCCCCACCCTCTCCGAGCCGGCTGTGCCGACTGCTCCGACGGTGCCGGTCGTTCCACCTGTTCCGGCACCCCAGACCGTCGCGGCGGATCCGGTCGCCCCGGCGATCCAGAACGCCCCGGGCGCATCCACGACGCCTCCGCATACGGAACCGGTCCCGAGCACCGCGCCGTACGTCACGATCGGCAGGGCGATGAGCGATGGTGCCCCGATGCGCGTGGACCTGGAGACGCTCAGGAAGCACACCGCGATCTTCGCGGGCTCCGGGTCGGGGAAGACGGTGCTCATCCGCCGCCTGGTCGAAGAATGCGCGCTCCAGGGCGTGTCCGCGATCGTGCTCGACCCGAACAACGACCTGTCCCGCCTGGGCGATCCGTGGCCGGAGGCTCCACCGTACTGGGGCGAGGGAGACGCGACGCGAGCCGAGGACTATCTCGCGAACACCGACGTGGTGATCTGGACCCCGCGCTGGCAGCGGGGCCGGCCGCTCAGCTTCCAGCCGCTGCCGGACTTCGCGAGCGTCACCGACGACCCGGACGAGTTCGACGCGGCGCTGGACGTCGCGGTCGCCTCAATCGTGCCGCGCGCGAGACTGGGCGCGAACACGCACAAGGCGCAGCGCGGCCAGGCCGTGCTACGGGAGACGGTCAGGTACTACGGGCGACAGCGGGGACGCACCACCCTGAAAGGTCTCATCGAGCTGCTGTCGGATCTGCCCGACGGCGTGAGCGATCTCGACGGCGGAGCGAAGATCGCGGCGGACCTGGCCCAGACCCTGACCGCAGCCATGGTCAACGACCCGATGTTCGGCGGCCAGGGGACACCGGTGGACCCCGGATTGCTGCTCACACCACCCGACGGCAAGCGGGCACGGATCTCGGTGATCAGTTTCATCGGTCTGCAGGGCGACGAGCAGCGGCAGAGCTTCGTCAACCAGCTCCAGATGGCGCTGTTCGCCTGGATCAAACGGAACCCGGCCGGCGACCGGCCGCTGGGCGGGCTGTTCGTGATGGACGAGGCGCAGACGTTCGCGCCGTCCACCACGCTGACCCCGTGCACCCGGAGCACGCTCGCGCTCGCGTCCCAGGCCCGCAAGTACGGCCTCGGCCTGGTGTTCGCCACCCAGGCCCCGAAGGGGCTGCACAACCAGATCCCCGGAAACGCGGCCACCCAGTTCTTCGGCCTGCTCAACAGCCCGGTGCAGATCGCCTCCGCGAAGGAGATCGCCCAGGCCAAGGGCAGCGGCGTGGACGAGATCTCGCGGCTCGGCTCCGGACAGTTCTACGTGGCATCCGAGGGAACGCCGTTCGTGAAAGTGCGGGTCCCGATGTGTCTGAGCCATCACCCCAAAGCGGCGCTCACCACTGATGAGGTGATCGAAAGGGCGAACAGCTCCATCTCACGCACAAGCGAACAATGAGTGACGATCTACCTCTATCTCGATTTACCTGGATATTGTGATCTCCACCTGTTCGAGGGGAAGGCGGGCGATGGCTACGGGTGGGTCCGAGGTGTCTCTGGGCAGCCGGTACGTGCTTCTCGACGAGATCGGCGCCGGTGGGATGGGCACCGTCTGGCGGGCGCGGCACCGGGAGACCGGGGAGACCGTGGCGGTGAAGCTGCTGCGCGAGAGCCTCACCGGCGACCAGGACCTGGTGCTGCGGTTCGTGCAGGAACGCAACGTGATGCGGACCCTGCGCCACCCCAACATCGTCACGGTGCGCGACTTCGTCATCGAGGGAGAGCGTCTCGCCCTCGTGATGGACCTCGTCGACGGCGGAGACCTCCGTACCCTGCTCCGGCAGCACGGCACGCTGCCCCCGGCCGAAGCGGCGCGGCTGATGGCCCAGGTCGCCGACGCGCTCGCGGCCGCGCACGCCGCGGGCGTCGTGCACCGCGACATCAAGCCGGGAAACGTCCTGATCGACGGCGCCACCGGGCAGGTACGGCTGACCGACTTCGGCGTGGCCCGCATCGTCCACGGCCCGGGCATCACCCAGACCACCTCGATCATCGGCACGCCCGCGTACCTGCCTCCCGAGGTGGCCGACGGCAGCGCCCCCACGCCGGCGGTGGATGTCTACGCCATCGGCCTGATCCTTTACGAACTGCTCGCCGGACGCCCGCCGTTCGTCGGCGACCACCCCATGGCCCTGCTCCGGCAACATGCGACGGCCATGCCCCGCCGGCTGCCCGGGATGCCCGACGCCCTGTGGGCGGTCATCGCCGCCTGCTCCGCGAAGGATCCGGCCGAGCGCCCCGCCGCCGGGCAGGTGGCGGCGGCACTGCGCGCGGCCGCGCCCTCGCTGGCCGGACTCCCCGCCCTGCCGCCGGTCACCAGGAGCGACGCGCCGTCCGTCACCTCCGAGCCACTCCAATCGGCGGGCTCCCCCGCGGCGGCCGTATGGGCCTCTTCCCCACCCTCCCGTGCGACCGACACACCCGGCGCGGCCGGCATCCCCGATCAGGCCAGCTCGTCCGGTACGGGTTCCAGCACCGGGGAGGTTCTCCGCGCCGGCGAGGAGACCGTGGCCTCCAAGCGGGGCAAGCGCACCCGGCAACGGGTGATCATCACCGCGACGACCGCCACGGCCCTGGCGCTCAGCACGGCGGCCGTGGCCGTCGTAGCCCCGTGGCAGGCGTCGGACACGGGAGACGAGCGGAACTCTGCCGCGTCAATCAAACTCACCGGCGGTGAACCCGGCTCCGGAACCGCGACCCCCGCTCCGTCCGACGCCACGGGGGGCTCGCCCACGCCGTCGCACAAGGTACGGCCGACGCGGACCCGCACCCCGGACACGAGGGTCTCCACGCCGCCCGCGCAGCCGCCCCCGACGAAACAGACAGCACCCGCGACGCAGGGCACCCGTACGCCCCAGCCGCGGCGATCGGCGACCGTGGCGGCCGACCCGAAGCCGGAGGAGAAGATCACGGTCGGCTCCACGCCCCAGGACACGCAACCGAAGTGGCAGTGCCGCTCGTGGATCTCCACAGGCGCCGGCACGGGCACGGAGATGTCGCCCTGCATGGCCATAGTGGGCGACGTCTTCTACCTGATGGGCCGGATCAGAGGATCCAGTTCGGTCCGGTCGGACGTACACGTCCAGCTGTACAACACCGACGCCGACGTCAACGTCTCGCAGCCCTTCATCTGCTCGGGCGTCTCCCCCTCCCGTGACGGCGCGATCGCCACCTGTGGACCGTTCACCACCACGGCCCCGCATGCGGGGGCCAAGCACGACGTCCGCCAGCGGTGGAGGAAGACGGGAACGGCCAATTTCGGCGGCGGCGCGGAAAGCCCCTGGGTCCTCTGGTGATCCCCGCCCGGGCCGTACGGCCCGGGTGGGGAGGAGGGTCAGCCGAGGGGGACGCAGATCGCGTAGACCTCGACGCTGATCTTCTGCTTCATCGGGTTCACCACGACGAAGTCCCACGCGTCCTGGACGCTGCCGGGAGCGTCGCTCGTGCTGCCGGGCGCGCTGACCGGGAAGGCCACCGGCTTGCGCGGGTCGTGCGCGCCGTTGAAGGCCTGACCGCCGCCCACGGCGCGCCTGCCTTCTCCGCACACCACGTTGGTACTGAGGATTCCGCGGCCAGGGACCTTCCGTGTCTCCTTCACCACGGTCACCTCCGATCCGCGGAGCCCGGTCGACCCGCTGCTCCGGTCAGCCGAGGCGATCCCGCCCAGCGCGACCGCGGCTGTCGCCAGCACCCCCGCCCCGGCGCCGACCAGTGCGATCTTCCTGCCCAGAGGCCCGAGAAGCTCCACGTGATTCCCCTTGTCGATCTGATACGAGCTGACATACGAGCTGACACTGACAAGAGCGCGGCCGCCGACGCCGTGGCACCGGGCAGACGTTCCCTAACGAACCGTTAGATGCGGCGTTGGCCCGGATTGTTCTCCCCGACTGTTCTCCCGGATTGCTCTCGCGCCCCGGCTCCGCGTTCGTTCGTGCCGTGCGGCGCCGTCGGCATCGCCGCGCCAGTACGGTGATCTTCGCGCTTGATGATCTTTGAATGACAACCTAAGGTTGCCAAGCATGGAGCCATCAGAATTACTCACACAGGCGCGGTCGCGGTCGATCGATCCGGCGGACCCCCTGGAGACCCTGTCAGCCGCGATCACGCTGAGCGTCGAGCTGAGCCGTGACGCGGACGCCCTGCTCGATCTCGCCGTACGCGATGCCCGTGAGGCCGGCGCCTCCTGGACGGTCATCGGAGAGCGGTTCGGTTTCTCGAAGCAGGCCGCCAGGAAACGCTTCACCCAGCCCTTCGCCGGCCGCCATCTGGCGAACCGCCGCAAGAAGCGCGACGCGGCCTGCTCCTTCTGCCGTCAGACCCCTGGGCCGCGCATCCAGATGGTGCACGGCGAGGCCGGCCGGATCTGCGGCACCTGCGTGTCACTGGCCGGCGACATCGTGGCCGACCTCAACAAGCGCCGCTGATCCGAGAGCCGACGACGACGAAACCGACAATGGAACCGACGACGAAGACAGCCGATCAGGTCACGGTCAGGCGCTGCTGGTAACGCTCGTCCCGCCACGACTCCTTGTCGAGCACCTCGGCCAGCGCCGTGGCGGAGTCGTACACGTCGACGTAACGCAGGTACAGCGGCGCGAAGCCGAACCGCATGATGCCCGGCTCGCGGTAGTCACCCACGACGCCCCGGTCCGCGAGCGCGCGCACCACCGGGTAGCCGTCGGCGTGCCGGTAGCTCACCTGGCTGCCGCGCCGGTCCGGATCACGCGGTGTGACGAGGGCCAGGTCGGGCCGGAGCTCGTCGATCAGGTCGATGAACAACGTGGTCAGGGCCAGGCTCTTGGCCCTGACCACGGACATGTCGACCGTCTCCCAGATGTCCAGCGACGCGTTGAGCGCGCTGTAGGCGAGGACCGGCGGGCTGCCCGTGGCGAACCGCCGTACGCCGTCGGCGGGCCGGTAGTACGGCTCGAAGGCGAACGGCGCGGCGTGCCCGTGCCATCCGGAGATGACGTTGTGCGCCGCGTCCTGGTGCCGCTCGGCGACGTAGAGGTACGCGGGGGCGCCGGGCCCTCCGTTCAGGTACTTGTACGTGCAGCCGATGGCGAAATCCGCGTCGGCGGCGCGCAGGTCCACCGGCACGGCGCCCGCGCTGTGGCAGAGGTCCCAGATCATGAGCGCTCCGGCGGCCCGCACCCGCGCGGTGATCGCGTCCATGTCGCGCAGCGCGCCCGTCCGGTAGTCCACGTGGCTGAGCAGGACCGCCGCCACGTCACCGTCCAGCGCCTCGTCCAGCGCCTCGTCCAGCGCCATGTCCAGCGCCTCGTCGAGCGACCCGACGTCCCTGATCTCGTACGCGCCGAGCGCCTTGGCGACCCCTTCGACGACGTACCGGTCTGTGGGGAAGTTCTCCAGCTCCGAGACGATCACGCGGCGGCCGGGCCGGAGCGGCAGCGCGGCGGCCATCACCTTGAAGATGTTCGTCGACGTGGAGTCGCCGGCGAGGACCTCGCCGGGGCCGGCACCGATCAGCGGCGCCAGCCGGTCACCGGTGGACTGCGGCAGATCCCACCAGCCGGCCGTGTTCCAGCTCGCGCTGAGATCGCGACCCCATTCGGTCTCGACGGTGTGCGCGACCTTCGCCGCCGTACGCCGCGGCAGCGCGCCCAGAGAGTTGCCGAGCAGGTACGTGATGCCGTCGGGCAGGGAGAACTCCTCCCGAAGATCCCGCAGCGGATCCTCGGCGTCGAGGGCGTGACAGTCGGCACGGCTGATGGCCACGATCAGAACTCCTTCATTTGGTCGTTGATTCCTGAAATACCGTCAAATGTGCCGTTGCACACAGTCGGGAGGCAATACCTGTCTTCGGCTTACCGGGTGGCCACCTTCCCGGCACCACCTCCAGAATGTCCGCCATGTGGCTCGTATGGCGTATGTGGGGTCATGTCATCCTGGGCGCCGTCCTGGCGATCCCGGTCGCGCTGATCGCGGCCCACCTGCTCGCCCGCGCGAGAGAGTCCCGCGGCCACCCCCACCCGGCTCGTACGGCCTACGCGGACGTCCTCATGGTCGCCGGAACGGCCCCCTGACTGTGGATGATCCTCACCCCGGGAAGCACCACCGAGGGGATCAACCTCGTTCCCCTCCGCGACCTGATCGAGGTCTTCCAGGCGCCGGTTCAGACCGTGATCGTGCAGGTCGGGGGCAATCTCCTGGTGTTCGCGGCGCTGGGCGCGCTGCTGCCGATCAGATCCGCGCGGTTCGCCCGGCTCCGGATGGTCGCGCTGGTCGCCGCCACCGCCTCGGTCACCGTCGAGGCCCTCCAGTACGGCCTGGACCTCCACCGCGTGTCATCGATCGACGACGTGCTGCTCAACACGGCGGGAGCCGTCCTGGCCGCGATCATGACGCAGCGTTGGCATGCGGCCCCGACAGCGACCCCGACAGCGGCCGGGACCGTTCCACGGTAACGGGTCGCAATAATCCCTCGAGATCGCCACAGGGGCACGATCCACTCAAAATAAGCACGGGACCACCGTCATTTCTTGTGCGATCGTGGACAAGACGGGGCAAGTTCTCTGGAGACGCTTACCCCCGTTGGTGACAGAGGGTGATCAAACGTGACGGACTCCTCCCCGGTGCATCACGAACTCCCGATCTATCGGCGCATCGCCGACCAGCTGCGCGGCAAGATCCTGTCCGGCGACCTGCGCGATGGAGATCGGCTACCGGGCGAGAACGTGCTCATGGCCGAGTACGGCATCGCACGCGCCACGGCCCGGCAGGCCCTCGCCGTACTCATCAACGAGGGCCTGGCGGTGCCCAGACGCGGGTCGGGCGTGTACGTACGGCTGTTTCGCCCGATCCGGAGGCACGGCTCCCGGCGGCTCTCCCGGGAGCAGTGGGGAGAGGGCCGGGCCATCTGGGACAACGACACCCATGGCCGCGCCTACACGGTCGACCAGGTCCAGATCCAGCGGGAACGGGCCAGCGCGGAGATCGGCCGCGTACTGGACACCGATGAGGTGTGGGTGCGCCGCCGCAGGTATCTCGTGGACGGCCGGCCGGTGCAGCTCGCCAGCTCGCATTTCCCGGCCGACCTGGTCGAGGGAACGGCGGTCGTGCTCCCCGACACCGGGCCGGGAGGCGTCTACGCCCGCCTGGGCGATCTCGGCCACACTCCGGCGCACTTCACCGAGGAACTGCGGGCCCGGATGCCCCATCCACGGGAGGCGGAGCTGCTCGGCCTGCCCGCGGGCACCCCCGTCATCGCCATCGGCCGTACGGCCTACACCGCGGCGGGCCGCCCGATCGAGCACAACGAGATGATCCTCGACGCCGCCTCGTACATACTTCAGTACGACTTTGACGCATAGGTCACGGAAATAGGCGGCGAGTCGGCGATAGGTTGACCTGACCCTGCCGCCATTGATTTCTCTAGAGATGTCCCGCACCGTGAGTGGGAGAGGTCAAGGCGCCCCCGGCGGTCCGCGGCGAACACTGCACGGCGAATGCTGCACGGCGAACACTGGGGAACGTCGGGAGTGGCCGACCCGGCCACGAGCGCGGAAGCCTCCGACCCGATCGGGGGCGGAGGCTTCCGCTTCCATGAACCCCCGTGGGGGCGTCGCCACTGGTGCCATCCCAACGGCGCCTCCACGGGCACCAACCGCGCCACGATGCTGCCGGTGGGCGGCGGCTGCTACCGGTGCGTGGGCTGGCCGTTCTGCTCGTTCTGCTCGTTCTGCGCCCGGACCACGGAGACGTCCGTGGTGACGTCCGTGTCCGCGGGCTGCTGCGGGATGCCCTCCACCTGGACCACCACGTCCTCCACGATGACCCGGATGTCCTCGTCGTCCTCGACGGCGGGCTCGGCCGGGGCGATCTCCTGCGGCTGGGGCAGCTGCGGAGCCGACGGCAGCACAGCGGCCTCGTCGATCAGCGGGCCCGCCGCGCCCTCCCGGTGGAGCAGGTCGCCCAGGACCGAACCGATCTCGCCGAGCCTGCGCATGACCTCGCTGTGCGTGTCCGTGAGGTAGGCCACCCGGCGGCCGGTGTGCTCGTCCAGCGCGGCGACCCGCTGCTGGGCCGCGGTGAGCGTCGAGTGCGCCTCGGCCCGAGCGTCGCCGACCAGCGTCTCCACCTCCAGGCGGGCGACGGTGAGCTGCCGGTCGGCCTCGGCACGGGCGGCGCGCAGGGTGTCCTCGGCCTCGGCGCGGGCCGTGCCCAGCGTCTCCTCGGCGTCCGAACCGGCCTGGGCGAGCAGGCGCTCGGCGGCGCTGGTGGCGTCGGCGACGCGGCGCTCGGCCTCCTCCTGGGCGGCGGACCTGATCGAGTCGGCCTGCTCCCGCGCGGTCGTGATCACCCGTTCGGCCTCGGTGGTGGCCTGGTCGCGCAACCTGCTGGCCTCCGACTGCGACGCCTCCTTGTTGGCGGCCGCCTCCTCGTGCGCCAGCTTGAGGATCTGGCTCAGCCGCTCGCCCAGCTCGTCGGGGTTCTGCGGGGCCTCCGCCAGCCTGCGGCGCGCCTCGGCCAGCTCCACCCGACCCTGCTCGGCCTGGTCGATGGTCCGCGCCAGCCGCTCTTCCAGGTCCCTGATCTGGTTCCGGGTCCTGATCATGTAGTCATGGACCTGCCGGCGGCTGTATCCACGCATCACGACTTCGAAGGAGTCGTCACTCAAGAGGTCGGGGAAGTTCTCGGTCTGATTCGTCATGACAAGCCCTGGGGTTGGGAATTGAGGCGGTAACGCACGTCAGAACATGACTCTCCTGCTATCCGCCCTACCTCGCAACCCGAACGCCGGACCTCGCGCCCTCTGGCGCCGGACCTCCCGCCGAAAACCAGCCCTCCGCGCCGAGCTCCACGCGCGCGCTCATGGAATCATGACGCCATGCCGTACATCGCTGCTCTGGACGACGACGCGACCCCCGACCTGCACCCCGAGTCCTGGGTCGCCCCCGGCGCGGTGATCGTCGGCCGGGTACGGCTCGGCCGCGCGTCGAGCGTCTGGTACGGCTCGGTCCTACGGGGTGACGACGAGCGCATCGAGATCGGCGCCGAGTGCAACATCCAGGACCTGTGCTGCCTGCACGCCGACCCCGGTCAGCCCGCGCTGCTGGAGGACCGGGTGAGCCTCGGGCACAAGGCGATGGTGCACGGCGCCCACGTCGAGACCGGCGCGCTCGTCGGCATCGGGGCCGTCGTCCTCGGCGGCGCGCGGATCGGCGCCGGCACGCTGGTCGCCGCGGGCGCGGTGGTCACGCCCGGCGCGCGGATCCCGGCGGGGGTGCTGGTCGCGGGCGTGCCCGGCCGGGTCGTCCGCGAGCTGACCGACGCCGACCGCGCCTCGTTCGCCCGCACGCCGGACAACTACATGGCCAAGGCCCACCGCCACGCCGCGGCCGCCCGGCTCACTTCGGGGTAACGCTGAACGCCTCGCTGACCACCTGGGTGAACGTGTGCGCGGACGCCTGGGTGTACATCCCCTCGAGAGTGCCGATGAACGAGCCGACCAGCGGGCGGTGGTCCGAGAGCTCCGGCGTGGGGTTGATCACTTCGGCGCCGGCGTTCCGGTAGTCCGACTGCGTCGCGAAGATGTAGTCGATCTTCCGGCCGCCTCTCGTGGTGACGGCTCCGCCGCGCTGCTCGTGCCCCGCGGGGCCGGCGTCGACCTCCGTGTACTTCCCCGTGCCGAGGCTCGGCCCGTACACCGGGGTCAGCTCGGGGTGCTCCGGCTTGCGGTTGAAGTCGCCGCCGAGGATGACCGGAGCGTCGCCCGCCCACTCACCGATGTCCCTGGTGACCTGCTGGGGGGTCTCCAGAGCCGAGATGTGCGTCACGCAGCCGACGCCGTACTCCATGCCGATGACGGAACGCGCGCACAGCACGCCGCGCCGGTGCACGGACGCGGCGGGGTCGGCGTCGGGGTTGTCGATGACGAGCCGCCGCCGGAGCGGGGCGCCCACGACAGGGTTCTTGAAGGCCAGCGCGATGCCGGCGGTCCTGCCGTTCGGAGCCACCGTCTGATCCGTCATGTCACCCCAGATCTGGGGGCAGGAGGCCGACCTGCCGAGGCCGTACCACACGAAGTCGTAGTCCGGGAGCTGCTGCCGCAGGAGGTCGACCTGGGCGTAGCACATCTCGGTGAAGGCCGCCACGTCCACATCCCTGTTCCTGATCAGGGACGAGACCTGTGGAGCCCACGTCCTCCGCCGCTCCGGGGTGAGATCCTCCCCGCAGGTGTTCGCCTTGTTGTTGCCCCCACACAGGTTGAAGGTGAGCACGTTCACCCGGTACGTCAGCGCGCCGTCGGCGACCGCTCCGGTCGTCCCGACGAGCGGCGAGGCGAGCAGCACGCCGGAGATCAGGACCCTCGCCATGCCGCGCTGGCTCGTACCGATCATCTCTCACTCTCCACAATCATTCGATTACTCAGAGTAACAAACGTGATCATACTAGCGAGACAGTGACAGACAGCGGCAAAAGGGACGTCTTATCCCACCCAGGCACCGGTGGTGAAATTTCCCACATTGATGGCCATGATCGGCGCGGCCACCGACAGATACGCCATGAACACCCACGGACGGCGCGATCCCACGATGCCGACCGAGAGATAGAGCGGCCACCACAGCAGCGAGGCCCGTCCGATGGACATGTAGAACGACGACATCGCCAGCAGCGCCACCGCCTGCGGCGCGAGATAGGCGACGTCGGCCCACCGGCGGCGGACCAGCCGCCAGACGATGAGCGCCACGAGCACGCCCGCCGCCAGAATCTCCTCCTGGTACGACGTGCGCAGCGCGACCTCGTCGATCGACCTGTTCCAGGTGTTGATCAGCACCTTCCAGGGCAGCTCGGGAAACCGTCCCCAGTACTGCGCCTCGGCCGCCTTCCACGCCATCAGGTCGCCCGTACGGTTCCAGAGGTAGAGCATGTAGGCGAGCACCGGCACGCCGGGCAGCACCAGCCAGGGCAGCTTGCGCCACTGGCGGCCGTTCTCCGCCACCAGGAACATCACGGCGAGGCCGAGCGCGAGAAACAGCCCCGACACCCGGATCGAGGACGCCAGCGCCGCGCAGACGGAGGCGGCGGCCCAGCGGCCGCGCCGCGCGAGCAGCCAGGCGGGGATCGCGAGCGCGAGGAACGGCGCCTCGGAGTAGCCCGCCAGCATGAACACCGCCCACGGGCTGAGGAAGAACGCCAGCACCGTCCAGGTGCCGGTGCCCTCCCGGTACGAGTCGCTCAGCCGGGACAGCGCCACGGCGACGACGGCGCTCGCCACCAGGGTGACCAGGACGATCGACAGGCTCCAGTCGGGGATCAGCCAGTGCAGGTTGCGCAACAGCAGCGGCAGCCCAGGGAAGAACGCGACCAGCTTCGGCGCGTCCGTCATGTCCGGCGCGCCGTCGTAGCCGTACCGCGCGATGGCGATGAAGTTGTCCGCGTCCCACGGCGTGAGCCGGTCGAGCAGCGGCGCCTCCGTGCGACCCGGCGCCGCCAGCACCATGTAGATGTACGTCGCGACGTGCCAGAAGAACCAGATCAGCAGGGCCGTGCGGTCGGCGGGCCGGCCGAGGAACCGCCGGAAACCGTCGAGCCGGATCTTGCCTGGCGTCGCGCCGGACTCCGACGCGGGTTCCATCGCGGGTTCCATCGCGGGTTCCAATGCGGCCTCCGCCTGCCGAATCTCCCTCACATCGACCAATGGAAGTACGTACGGACCGCCCGTGCAAAGAAAATGGCGGACAGAGGCCGCGCCACCCCGCGAAACCATGGACATTCACCCAGTTCGTGACCATTTTCCGAGGTGAAACTTTGCCGCCGTCTCGTCGGAGGCGGGATCTACCATTATCGCGTGCACTGGGACGGCTTCACGGCGATCGAGCGGGATGTCCGCGCCATGGTCGCCGATCCACGCTGGGCGGCGCTGCCCGCCACCGCGCGCGCCCAGGCGATGGCCCAGCGGTCCCTGGTGACCCCTGACGGCTCGTTCTGGCTGTTCGGGACGCACGCCCGGTGGTACCGGCAGGACCGCGTGGACGGCCGGTGGCACCTCTCGGCGCCCCCGGCGCTGCTGGCGGTCCGCTCGGCCGCCCGCCCGCTGCCCCCGGCCACGGGGATCCCGCCCCTGCTCATCCCCGCCGGGCCCGACTTCGCGGTCGAGCGCGGCACCACACAGGCGTTCGTCGGGCCGGACGTGCCCGAGGACATCACCGAGCGGATCAGGGACCTGGTCGTGGCGCACCGCCGGCTGCGCCGTGGGGACTTCCCGCTGCATGGGAGCGTCTTCCGCGACGTCTTCGCGGCCGACGTGACCGGCACCGTGGCGGCCGTGTGGGGCACGATCATGTGGTGCGCCTACGCCCCCGCCTTCGACGGCAACGAGGTGCTGCTGTCGCTGTTCGGCGAGTTCCTGGCCCGGCCGCTGCCCGGTGACGACTGGGTGCGCTGGCTGCCGCCGGTGCCCCTCGACGCGCTCGTGACGCTGTACGCCGAGCGGATGCTGGCGCAGCCGGGCGAGGGCGGAGCGCGGCTGGCCGGACTCCTGGCCGGACTCATCGCCGAGACCGCCTCGGTGCTGCGGACCGACCCGCGCTTCCGGCTCCGGGCCGACACCCTCCTGGCCATGGTGGGTCCGGCCGCCGCGCAACCGTGGCTGGACCGTCCCGCCGCGCTGGCCGGCGCCGTACGGCAGGCCTGGCTGGCGCGCCGCCCTCCGCACCTGGCCGTGGCGACCCTGTCCGAGACATCCCCGGGCGAGGATTTTCGGCATCGGCTGTACGACCTGGTGGAGGCGCTCGGGCACGTGGCCGCGACGGGGGCCGATCCGCGGGCGGTGGCCGCCTCGCTCCTCGCCGCCGACGTCGCGGCCGTGTCGTCCGGTGCGGCGACCGGCGCCGTGACCGGAACGGCGACCAGCGGAGTGACCAGCGTGGTGACCATGCTCTATCCGTGGATGGACGACGAGATGCGCCGGTCGTTCTATGTGGCGCTCACGGATCCGGCGCATCCGTTGCGCGGCTGCTGGCCTGTCTCGGGCGAGCTGCCCGCCGCCCTGACTCCCCCGGGCCGGGACGCGACCGCCGCCCTGCTGGGCGCGGCGTACGCCACCGGGCTGGCGTGGTGCCGCCTGGCGGGCACGGCGCCGCCGCCGCGCGGATTCCCGGTGTCGTCGGCGGCCGTCGCGTGGCTCATGCACCAGCGGGACGACACGGTCCCCGAGCTCCCGGTGACCGGTGAATTTCACGATCAGTCAGAGTCGGGGTGGCTCTTTCACAGGTGACACTTTCTTCACCTGAATCCCGAAAGATCGCTATTTCCTCGGCTTTTACCAAAGCCCCCCTACACCCTCCCGAAATTAACCGAATTGTGATCTCGGAATCCGGGAAATGGTCACTGATAGGGGGCGGGCCAGTCCTCAGGAATGGTCCCGATGGGCCATGTCGGGGAAAGACAGCCGGACGTAACCTCGTGGTGGGTGTGGGCTGCAGAAGGAAGGACGACGCGGTGGGGCACGACGACCTGGACTCTCGGGTTCACGACCGTGTCGCGTTGGACGAGATCGCGCTCTATGCGGAGGTGCTGGAGGCCGTCAACTTCAGCGATGACCGACTGACCTTGGACGAACTCGACAACGCACTCGGATTGGGGACTTCGGCGAGCCGCTGAAGGCAATTCACGAGAACCATCCCGGGCTCCGGCGACGGAGTCCGGGATTGCTTTATCCGGGGCTAGTGCCCCAACCGGCAAGGTTTGCCCGGAAGGAGCGGTGTCCAGGGTGGTGCGGGCGGGGCACTAGTCAACCAGCCCCCGCCGGTCAGGAGCGTACGAGCCGGGCGATGGCCGCCGACGCCTCCTTGACCTTCTCGTCGGCCGCCGGACCGCCCTCGCTCACCGCGTGGGCGACGCAGTGGGCGATGTGGTCCTCCAGCAGCCCGAGAGCAACCGCCTGCAACGCACGGGTGGCCGCCGACACCTGGGTGAGGATGTCGATGCAGTACGCGTCCTCGTCGACCATCCGATGCAGCCCGCGGATCTGCCCCTCGATCCGGCGCAGCCGCTTGAGATACGCCTGCTTGTCACCGCTGTACCCATGCATGACCTCACGCTACCCGTTTTGGGTATGAACGCCACTCACTCGCGGGATCGCAAACCGTACATCAGCTCCTGCCAGCGGGCGGCGACCACGTCCGCGGCGTGCGCCGCGGCGGACTGGATCGCCCCCGCCGCCAGCGCCGAGCGGCGGCGGTCGTCGTCCACCAGGCCGAGCAGTGCGGCGGCGTACGCCTCGACCTCGTCCTCGCCCTCGGGCACCAAGACGCTGTCGTGGCCGGGCCGGACGAACTCCACGGGACCGCGCGCCCCGTCGAACCCCACCACGGGGACGCCGCAACTCAGCGCCTCGACCACGCTCATGCCGGGCGCCTCCTGCCGGGACGGCACCGCGACGATGGACGCCTTGGCGAACTCGCCGGGCAGGTCGGACGTCGTGCCCATGAAATAGACGTGGTTGTGCAGGTCCAGCTCGCCGACCAGGGCGCGCAGCCGCTTCTCCTCCGGGCCGGCGCCGTACAGCCGCAGCCGCCAGTCCGGCCGCTTGTCCGCGACGACGGCGAACGCGCGGATCAGCCGGTCGTACCCCTTGACCGGCACCAGCCTGCCCCCGGCGCCGACGATGCGGTTGTCCATACGGGACCGGGGCCACGGGCCGGCGGGCAGCGCGTCCGGGACGGCGTGTACGGAGAGGTCGTCGTCGAGGAGGCGCGCCCAGTCCTCCCGCGCGCCCGCCGTGCTGGTCACCACCGCGTCGAGGCGGGGATAGAACCGGCGGACGGGGCCGGGCACCGCGGGACGCGACCACTCCCTGGCGATCCGCACGACCTCCCGCGGCGCGTACCGGGCGGACTGGACGCTGAGGCTCGGCCTGGCCGTGACCAGCACGTCGGTGCGCAGCCCGCGCAGCATGCGCCAGAGGGCGACCTCGGCCCGCACCTGGCCGGACGGCAGCAGGTGGCGGACACCCGGCCGGGAGTCCACCAGCCAGCGCATGGAGATCCGCGGATCCACCGGGAAGAACGGCGTCTCCCTGGCCCGCTTCACACTGATGATCTCGACCTCGTTGCGGGCGGCGAGCCCCGCCGCGAGGTTCAGGACCGCCCGCACGTCCCCTCGCATCGCGTACGCCGAGGGGAGGAGGAAGGAGATCTTCACGTGCCCACCTCCAGGCGCAGCTCGTCGTCCGAGGTGAAGGTGGGCGTGACCGGGACGCCGTCGACCACCACGCGGGGATAGTGCACCCGGCGGCGCTTGCCCTCGACGTCGTCGATCCTCGCGCCGAGCGGGAGCCGGCCGTCGATGCCGTCCACCTCCAGGGACGGCTGCCAGACGCCTTCCTGGTCGGGCGCCGCCGCGAGCACGTCGCACAGCGAGAGGGCCGCGTGGAACCGTACGCCCTGGACCGTGGCGGCGACCGTCACGGTCGCGTCCGGGTCGCCGCATCGCAGCGCGAGCTTCGCGTCGTGGTGGCGGTCGTCGTCGTCCAGCCCCGTGTAGGCGAGCAGGCCGGTGACCTCGAATCGTCCCTCGCGGAACCACAGCGCCCGGACGTCCGCGACCGGCACGGCCGGGGCGATCTTGATGGCGAGGAAGCCGTTGCGGGTTCGGTACGCGCGGTAGGCCAGGGTGCGCCGGCCCAGGGCGTACGCGTCGAGGTGGTCGAGGGAGAACCCGGGGTCGATGCTGCGCATCCGCACCCGGGGACCGTCCTGCTGGAGGTAGGCGTCCCAGCGCCCCGGCGTGAGCGAGAGCGGGGCCAGCGGGACCGCGAGCGCGGCCTCCTCGGCGGCCCCGTCGGGGACGTCCGGGGTGTCGAGCTTGTCAAGGGGGATGTGGCGCTCGGTTCCGGTGCCGCGGTGGCGCAGGACCAGCCGGGCTTCGCTTGACAGCGGCTCCTCGATCGTCATCCGCACGGAGAGGACATCGGCAAGGGTGACCTCGGCATCCGTAACGATCACGCCCACCGCTCAGCCCCCTCCCCGTTGATTGAGCCACGATGAGGTTACCGTGATTTTCCCGTTATGTGGATATGCAGAGAAAGACATTTGGGACTATGGGCCGGCTTGCCGATAGTCCTGCAGATCTGACGGATCAATTCCACAAATTGTGGATATCATTAACAAGAACGCGGACCGCCCTTCCCGTTCCTCCCTGGGAAGGGCGGTCCGTTGTGGACGCGCGGGCCGTCAGCCGGCGACGGGCTCGCCCTTGACGGACTTGATCAGAAGCTGGGCCACGTCGACGACTTCCAGCGTCTCCTTGGCCTCGCCGCTGTTCTTCTTCTCGTTGATGGCGTCACCCAGCATGACGAGACAGAACGGGCACGCGGTGGACACGGTGTCGGGATCGGTGGTCAGCGCCTCGTCGACGCGCTCGGTGTTGATCCGCTTGCCGATCCGCTCCTCCATCCACATGCGCGCGCCTCCGGCGCCGCAGCAGAAGCCGCGGTCCTTGCAGCGGTGCATCTCCTGCGCCTGGACACCGGGCACCTTCGCCATGATGTCGCGGGGCTGGGCGTACACCTTGTTGTGGCGGCCGAGGAAGCACGGGTCGTGGTAGGTGATCTTCTCCTCGATCGGCGTGATCGGGGTGAGCCTGCCCTCCTCCACCAGGTGCGCCAGCAACTGCGTGTGGTGGACGACCTCGTAGGTGCCGCCGAGCTGCGGGTACTCGTTGGCGAGCGTGTTGAAGCAGTGCGGGCAGGTGGCGACGATCTTCTTGACCCCGGCCTCGTTCAGCGTCTCGATGTTCTGCTGGGCGAGCATGTTGAACAGGAACTCCATGCCCAGGCGGCGGGCCGGGTCACCCGTGCACGCCTCCATCGGGCCGAGCACGCCGAACTTCACGCCCGCGATGTGCAGCAGCTCGGCGACCGCCTTGGTGGTCTTCTTGGCCCGGTCCTCCAGGGCGCCGGCGCAGCCGACCCAGAAGAGGTACTCGACGTCCTCGGGCATCGTCTCGTCGATGATCGGGACCTCGAAGTCGAGCTCCTCGATCCACTCGGCCCGCTTCATCTCCGGCATGCCCCACGGGTTGCCCTTGTTCTCGAGGTTCTTGAGCATGACGCCCGCCTCGGACGGGAACGAGGACTCGATCATGACCTGGTAACGGCGCATGTCGAGGATGTGGTCGATGTGCTCGATGTCGACCGGGCACTGCTCGACGCAGGCGCCGCAGTTGGTGCAGGACCACAGCACGTCGGGGTGGATCACGCCGTCCTCGCCGACCAGGGGCTTCTCCAGCAGGGCGAGCACGTCCTGCGGATGCGAGTCCTTCTGCTCCTCGCCCGCCAGCAGGTACGGAGCGACCTGGAAGGCGTAGTCGCGCTGGTCGATGATCAGCATCTTGGGTGACAGCGGCTTGCCGGTGTTCCACGCCGGGCACTGCGACTGGCAGCGACCGCACTCGGTGCAGGTGTAGAAGTCGAGGAAGCCCTTCCAGCTGGTGTCGGTGATCTTGCCCCGGCCGAAGACGTCGACGTCGGGGTCGGCCTCCTCGAAGTCCAGCACCTTGCCGCCGCTGCGCATCTCCTGCGCCGCGCCCAGGCCGTCCGGACGGCGGGAGAACAGCACGTTCAGCGGGGCGGTGAAGATGTGCAGGTGCTTGGAGTTCACCACGATGATGAGGAACACCAGCATGACGCCGATGTGCAGCAGGAGGCCGATCTCCTCCAGCAGCTCGCTGGTCGGCAGGATCTTCGCGGTCAGCTCAGAGGCGAACGCACCCGAGGCGTACGGGAAGTTCCCCGTGTTGATCGCGGCGCCGCGGAAGAGGAACATCGTCCAGATCACGTTGAAGATCATGAAGAGGACGAGCCACGCGCCGCCCAGGTGCGAACCGGAGAACCGGGAGTCGCGGCCGAGCTTCTTCGGCGAGTTCTTGAACCGGATCGCGGCGAAGGCGATCAGGCCCACGAGCGCGGCGACGGCGATGAAGTCCTGAAGGAAGCCGAGGACCGGCCACGTCCCGATGAGCGGGATGTGGAAGTCGGGCGTGTCGGTGATGGCCCCCTGGATGAGCGCGCCGTACGCCTCGACGTAGACCGTCGCCAGGATGAAGAACGCCCACATCACGAAGAAGTGCGCGGTGCCCGACGGCGTCCATTTCAGCAGCTTCTTCTGCCCGAAGACCTCGACCAGCTGGGTCTTGATCTCCGTGCCGACGTTCTCCTTGGCGTACTCGATCCGTTCGGGCGCGGGCTGGCCGCTTGTGGCGAGCTTGTAGAGGAACGCCACGCGGCGGCCCGCGAGGGCGAGCGCCACGCCCGTCATGACGAGCCCGATGATCGCAACCCAGAGCACGGGTCCTCCCTTACCAAAGTTGGCTGCCAGCGTACGACCGCAGGTCATCCACAATTACGCCGAGGCCGCACCAAATCCTACCCGCGGGTAACTTCCCGGGCAAAAGTCCAATACGTCCAGCGTCGATATTAGAAGAAAGCTCTAGATCAGGGCGAGCCGGGCTACGCGGTGAGATAACGCTGCAGCGTGGGGGCGAGGATCTCGACCAGTTCCTCCGTGTCCGCCGAGGCGAGGGGTTCCAGTTCGACGATGTACCGCATCATCATCACCCCGAACATCTGGGCGAAGGCCACCTCCATCCTGATGGGTGGGATGGACAGCGTCTGCGCGACCCGGGTCAGGATCGCGTCCGTGATGAACTCACGCAGCATACCCACTGCCTGCTCGTTCACCATCGCGGTGCGCATCAGCGCGACGACCGGCTCGCGGGCCTCCGGCGTGGAGGTCATCGTCAGCAAGAAGCGGACCAGCCGCTCGCCGATCTGCTCACGCGGACCCGCGAGGATCGCCGGGAGCACGTTCGCCGGAATCGCCGGGAACTGCATGGCCGCGACGAAGACGCCCTCCTTCGAGGCGAAGTAATGGTGCACGAGGGCCGGATCGACCCCCGCCTCCGCCGCGATCCCCCGGACCGTCGCCTTGTCGTACCCCTTCTCGGCGAAGACCTTCCGCGCGGCGGCGAGCACCTCACCACGCGTGTCGGCGGTCCCGGGCCGGCGCCCCGGGCGCCTCTTCGGCGCCGCCCGCTCCGTCACCGCTGGCCCGTGGCCGCCAGATGCAGCCGTGCGAATGCCAGCGCCTCCGCGAGATCGTCGATCCGCTCGCTCCGGCTGGACGCCCTGCGCGTGTTGATCTCCAGCACCACGAGGCCGGTGTACCCGTTGCCGGAGAGCCGCTCCAGCATCTGGGCGCACGGCTGGTTGCCCCGTCCGGGCACCAGGTGCTCGTCCTTGTTGGTGGTCCCGACGCCGTCGGCCAGGTGCAGGTGGGCCAGCCGGTCGCCCAGCTTGGCCGCCATCTCCATCGCGTCCGACCCCGAGACGGCGGTGTGCGACAGGTCCAGCGTGACGTTGGGGAAGTCGTAGTCGACCGGGTCCCAGCCCGGCGCGTACGGCACGACCTCGCTGCCACGCGCGCGGAGGGGGAACATGTTCTCCACCGCGAAGACCACGTCCGTCTCCTCGCGCATGCGGGCCAGACCGACCTCGAAGTCCCGCGCGTAGTCCCGCTGCCAGCGGAAGGGCGGGTGGACCACCACTGTCTGCGCGCCCAGGCGCTCGGCCGCGCGTCGCGCGCGCTGCAGCTTCAGCCACGGGTCGCGCCCCCACACCCGCTGGGTGACGAGCAGGCACGGCGCGTGCACGGCCAGGATGGGCATCTGGTAGTGGTCCACCAGCCGCTCCAGGACCTCGACATCCTGGCTGACCGGGTCCTGCCCTACCATGATCTCTACGCCGTCGTATCCCAGGCGCTGCGCCAGCTCGAAGGCGTCCGGCGTCCGCTCGGGGTACACCGACGCCGTAGACAACGCGATCTTCGCATTGGGGACACGGATGGCACTCACTGCTCCAGCCTAAGCCGGGTGGAGACCACGTGCCGCGACGCCACAATGATGCAGCGAAGATCACAACCTATCGTTGACGCATGGCGCACATCCTGACCGGGGCCGTTCCCAGCCCGAACATCTGGAACTCCCCGCAGATCTACGAGCTGGAGAACCGCGCGGTGGACCCCGACGGCGTCGCCGACGCGGCCATGCGCGCGATCCGCCCGTGGGACGGCGCCAACGTGCTCGACATCGGCTGCGGCACCGGGTTCCACCTGCCCGCGCTCGCCGCGACCGCGGCCCGCGTGGTCGGAGTGGAGCCGCACGCCGGCCTCGCGTCCCAGGCCGCCGCCCGCTGCGCCGCCCTGCCCAACGTCAGGGTCCGTACGGCCACCGCGCAGGCGCTCCCGGTGCCCGACTCCTCCGTGGACGTGGCCATCGCCCGCTGGGCCTACTTCTTCGGTCCGGGATGCGAACCGGGGCTGCGGGAGCTGTCGCGGGTCATGCGCCGCGGCGGCACGGCCTTCGTGGTGGACCTGGACGCCACGAGGGGCGCGTTCGGGCGTTGGTTCCGCCAGTCGCTGCCGTCGTACTCCGCCAAGGACGTCGAGGCGTTCTGGTCCCGGCAGGGGTGGCAGCGCCGCGAGCTCGACCTGCGGATGGTCTTCGCGTCCAGGGCCGACCTGGAGAGCGTGCTCCGCATCGAGTTCACGCCCGCAGTCGCCCGCGCCGCGGCCGAGGAGACCGAGGGCCTGGAGCTCCCCTACCCCAACCTCCTGCGCTGGCGGCATTTCTAACCCCCGCGAACTCCTTGACATTGACGCTGGCGTCAAGGCTTACCGTCGGGTTCCGGGAGGGCCGATGCGGATCGGAGAGCTGGCTCGGCGCGCGGGCGTGAGCACCCGGGCGCTGCGCTACTACGAACAACAGGGGCTGATCCAGGCGCGCCGCTCGGCGAACGGATATCGGGACTATGACGAGACCGATCTCCGGCTGGTCGTGGAGATCCGTTCGCTCATGGCGGTGGGATTCACTCTGGAGGACGCCCGGCCGTTCGTGGAGTGCCTGCGCTCCGGGCAGCCTTCGGGGCATGCCTGCGCAGATTCCGTCGCGGTCTACCGGCGCAAGCTGGCCGAGATCGACGCGGAGATCCGCTCGCTGATCGCTCGCAGGTCCGAAGTGGCCGCCCAGCTCGCACTGGCCTGTCCGGGCTGTGTGCTTCCCAAGGGAGGAGAGCCATGATCACCCTGACGGCCGAGACGTTCGACGAGCAGGTGCTGCGGAGCGACAAGCCCGTCCTGGTGGACTTCTGGGCGGAGTGGTGCCCTCCGTGCCGGATGATCGCCCCGATTCTGGAGGAGATCGCCTCCGAGTACGGCGACCGCCTCACCGTGGCCAAGATCAACGCCGACGACCATCCCGAGATCGCACGGCGGTACGGCATCCTCGGCTTCCCGACGCTGAACCTCTACCGCAACGGCGAGGTGGTCCAGCAGATCCGCGGCGCGAAGCCCAAGCGCATGCTGCTGGCCGACCTGTCCGAGCACATCTGACGCGCACATCTGACGCGCACATCTGACACGGCCCCGGGCCTCGGCGTCCGTACGCGATTGTCGGCGCGGGCCGATAGCGTGCCCCCGTGGCGACGAAGCAGAGAGTGTCCTACCGGTGCGGCGAGTGCGGGTGGACCACCGCCAAGTGGGTGGGGCGCTGTGGCGAGTGCCAGGCGTGGGGCACGGTCGAGGAGGCCGGCGCCCGGCAGGGCGCCAGCGTGGTCAAGCCCGGAGCCGTGTCCGCGCCGGCCGTCCCGATCGGCGAGGTCAAGGCCGAGGTGGCGCACGCCCGCCCGACCGGCGTCGGTGAGCTCGACCGGGTCCTGGGCGGCGGCCTGGTGCCGGGAGCGGTCGTCCTGCTCGCCGGTGAGCCCGGCATCGGCAAGTCCACGCTGCTGCTGGAGGCCGCCGCCCGCACCGCGGGCCACGAGACCGTCCTCTACGTCACCGGAGAGGAGTCGGCCGCCCAGGTTCGCATGCGCGCGGACCGCATCGGCGCGATCGAGCCCCGGCTCTACCTCGCCGCGGAGACCGACCTGTCAGCCCTGGTGACGCACGTCGAGAAGGTCCAGCCGCGGCTCCTCATCGTGGACTCGGTGCAGACCATCGGCTCCGCCGACACCACCGGGGTGCCCGGCGGCGTCACCCAGGTGAGAGAGGTCGCGGGCAACCTCGTCCGGCTGGCCAAGGAGCGCGGCATGTCCACGGTGCTCGTCGGCCACGTGACCAAGGACGGCACGATCGCCGGTCCCCGCGTGCTGGAGCACCTCGTCGACGTCGTGCTCCACTTCGAGGGTGACCGCAACTCCCGGCTCCGCATGGTCCGCGCGGTGAAGAACAGGTTCGGCCCCATCGAGGAGGTCGGCTGCTTCGACCTGCACGAGCGCGGCATCACCGGGATCACCGACCCCAGCGGGCTGTTCCTCTCGCGGCACGCCGAGCCGGTGCCGGGCACCTGCGTCACGGTCACCATCGAGGGCACCCGCCCGATCCCCGCCGAGGTGCAGGCCCTCGTGGGGCCCACCGAGGCGCCGCAGCCCCGGCGGACCTCGTCCGGCCTCGACTCCTACCGCGTGGCGATGGTGCTCGCGGTGATGGAGCGGCGCCTGCAGGCCAAGATCGGCAAATGCGACGTGTTCACCGCGACCGTGGGCGGCATCCGGCTCACGGACCCCGCCGTCGATCTGGCCCTGATGCTCTCCGTGGTCAGCGCGGCCGCCGACCAGGCGCTGCCCGCCGGCCTGGTGGTGTTGGGCGAGGTCGGTCTCGCCGGAGAGCTGCGCCCCGTCCGTGACGTACGCCGCCGGCTCGCGGAGGCCGCCCGGCTCGGCTTCACCCGGGCTCTGGTGCCCAAGGGCTCCCTTGAGGACGAGGCGCCCAAGCTGGAGCGTTCGCCGTCGCGGGGTCATCTCGTCGCCGTCCGCGAGCCCACGCTCCGCACCACGAGCTTCGCTCCGGGCTTCGAGGTCACCGAGGCGGAATTCGTCTGGGACGCTCTCTCACATGTCCGGTGACGGCGGGCCCCCGCCGGTAAACTGGGCGAGGTAATGCGTCCGACCGCGGGGGTCACGTGCCACACGACGACAAGGGATCTGACGAGCGGCGCAGGGCGATTCTCGCCGCCGTAGCCCCTGGCACCGCGCTGCGTGAGGGCCTGGAGCGGGTGCTCCGCGGCCACACCGGGGGTCTCATCGTTCTCGGTTACGACCGCACCGTCGAGGAGATCTGCACCGGCGGTTTCGAGCTCGACGTCGAGTTCGCCGCGACGCGGCTGCGCGAACTCGCCAAGATGGACGGCGCGATCGTGCTCAACAGCGGCGACCTACGGATCGTCCGCGCCGCCGTTCATCTCGTGCCCGACCCCAGCATCCCGACCGACGAGTCCGGCACCCGCCACCGCACCGCCCAGCGAGTGGCCCGGCAGACGTCCTTCCCCGTCATCGCGATCAGCAAGTCGATGCGGATGATCGCGCTCTACCTCGACGGCATCCGCTACGTGCTGGAGGAGTCCGCGGCGATCCTCTCCAAGGCCAACCAGGCGCTGGCGACGCTGGAGCGCTACAAGATGCGGCTGGACGAGGTGTCCGGCACGCTGTCCGCCCTGGAGATCGAGGACCTGGTCACCGTCCGCGAGGTGGTGACGGTGGTCCAGCGCCTGGAGATGGTCCGCCGCATCGCGGGCGAGATCGAGGGGTACGTCGTGGAGCTCGGCACCGACGGCCGGCTCCTCTCGCTCCAGCTCGACGAGCTGGTCGCCGGAGTGGACGCCGACCGCGAGCTGATCGTCCGCGACTACCTGCCCGACTCGGCCCTTGAACGGTCCGGCGGCTTCACCAAGCACCTGCGCGCGCTAGACGGGCTCTCCTCCACCGACCTGCTCGACCCGTCGAAGGTCGCCCATGTGCTCGGCTACGCCGGCGCGGGCGCGCTGGACGGGCCGGTCAGCCCGCGCGGCTTCCGGCTGCTGGCCAAGGTGCCGCGGCTGCCCGGCACGATCGTGGACCGGCTCGTCGAGCACTTCGGCGGCCTGCAGAAACTCCTGGCCGCCAGCATCGACGATCTCCAGTCCGTGGGCGGCGTCGGCGAGACCCGGGCCCGCAGCGTCCGCGAGGGGCTGTCCCGCCTCGCCGAGTCCTCGCTGCTGGAGCGCTACATCTGAGCCCCGCAGGCGGGCGAGGTCAGCGCAGGTAGAAGACCGTCTTCGAGCTCTGCAGCCCGTCCGCGTGCGTCCAGGCGACGTACGTGCCCGGCAGTGCGGCGGCCCGCTTCACCGCGCAGTCGGCCCCCGAACGGTGCCGATCCCATCGGATCGTCCGCACGTACGGCACGCCGCGCTTGAGCATCTGGATGTCCGTGCCTTCGCCGCTGACGCAGTCGGCCGTGGACCACACCCGGTCGTTGCCGGAGACGATGCGCGTCTCCAGCATCCGCGGCCCCACGTCCACTGTGCAGTCCACGCGGCCGGTGCTCACGATGGTCATCAGGAACGTCGGCTCGGCGCTCCCGGCGTAGGTCTGCTGGCCCCCGCGCAGGCTGAGCACGAGGTCCTTGGGATCGCAGGCGTCTCCGGGACGGCGCGGCGCCGCGGCCTTCGCCTCCTTGGCGTCCTTCGCGTCCTTCGCGGCCTTCGCGTCGCCGCCGTTCTTGCCGTCCTTGGCATCCTTGCCGTCCTTCGCCTCCTTGGCCGTGGACGGCGACGCGGCGGGCGAGGCGGAGTCTCCGCTCCCTGAGGCCGACGGCGAGGCGAGGGGCGACGGGAGCGAGACGACCAGCGCGTCCGGCCCGGGCGTGGCGCCCTTGGCGGCTCCGGTGTCCGTCTGCCTCCCCGAAGCGCTCGTGCATGCCCAGGCCACGACCGCCACCACGACGAGAACGCCGGTGAGCACCGCCATTCGACGGCGCCAGTAGACGTCCGTCCCCTCGATGCCAATGTCGCTACGGAACGTGTCCGGATCCATACGTTCAGTATGGTGAGTCATTGGGCGCGAAGGGGAACGGCTCGCCGAGGGTGACGCCACCGGACCACCGATAGGGTCGGCAGGTGTCCATCTCACTGCGCGAGCCCATCCTCGACTGGTACGCCGAGCACAACCGGGACCTGCCGTGGCGGCGCCCGGAGGCGACCCCCTGGGGCATCCTCGTCAGCGAGATCATGCTCCAGCAGACCCCCGTCGTCAGGGTGCTGCCGGTGTGGAACGAGTGGATGGAGCGCTGGCCCACCCCTGAGGCACTCGCCGCGGAGCCCGCCGGCGAGGCCGTACGCCACTGGGGCCGCCTCGGATACCCGCGCCGGGCGCTGAATCTGCACGCGTGCGCCCGGGCCATCACGGCGGACCACGGCGGCCGGGTGCCCGACGCCTATGAC
This sequence comes from Microtetraspora sp. NBRC 16547, assembly GCF_030268965.1. Classification (GTDB taxonomy): domain Bacteria; phylum Actinomycetota; class Actinomycetes; order Streptosporangiales; family Streptosporangiaceae; genus Microtetraspora. The sequence continues at coordinate 110,243 of NZ_BSSE01000018.1, forward strand.
GAGCTGAGGACGCTGCCCGGCATCGGGGACTACACCGCCGCCGCGGTGGCGAGCTTCGCCTACGGACACAGCCACGCCGTCCTGGACACCAACGTCCGGCGGGTGCTGGCCCGGGCCGTAGGCGGCGAGGAGTATCCGCCGAAGGCCACCACGTCGGCCGAGCGCAAGCTGGCCGAGTCGCTTCTCCCCGCCGTCGGCGCGCCGCGCTGGGCGGTCGCGGTGATGGAGCTGGGGGCGCTGGTCTGCACCGCGCGTTCCCCGCGCTGTGAAGGCTGCCCCGTCGCGTCACAGTGCGCCTGGCGCCTCGCCGGGCGCCCCGCCCACGATGGCCCCGTACGGCGCGGCCAGACCTACGCGGGCACCGACCGGCAGTGCAGGGGACGACTGCTCGCCGTTCTGCGGGACGCGCACGGACCGGTGCCCAAAGAGGCGCTGGACGTGGTCTGGGCAGACCACGTCCAGCGTGAGAGGGCTCTGGACGGCCTTCTGGACGACGGGCTGGCCGAAGTCCTCGCCGACGGGACCTACCGGCTGCCCGGTTGATCAGGCCGCGAGCTTGAGTCCGAGGGCGGTCAGGTTCCTGCGGGTCCAGTCGAGCTCGTCGGCCAGCCGCGCCACCAGCGCCGCCGGGCCCTTCGACTTCGGCGCGCTCCAGTCGTGCACCTCGACCTCGACGTGGGCGCTGCCGCTCACGGCGCCGGACAGGATCGCGTTGAGCGTGCCCTCGATCACAGGCTGGGTGCTCGGGATCTCCTGGCCGTGATTGTGCACATGGCCGAGCTTCACCACGGGCGCGCCCGTCTGCGCGAGACCACGCAGCGCGGCGCCGGTCTCCTCGTCGCCGGAGGACAGGTGGCAGGCGTCAAGGCACACGCCGAGGTGCTCGGAGTCGATGCCGCCGACGCGCCGCAGGGCCTGCTCGGTGGTCTCCAGCACGCAGCCCGGCCACGGCTCGAAGCCGACCCGGATCGTCTTGCCCGTGACGCTGTAGAGGCCGCGCAGCTCGCGCGAGAGCCGCTCCAGCCGCCGCGAGGCGATCGAGTGCAGGTCGGCGGGCCAGTCACGGCGCCAGCCGATCGGGATCGTGGAGATGCTGCCGAACCTGACGTCATCCGGAAGGAGGAACGAGAGGATCTTGGCCAGCGCCATGGTGTACCGGTACCGCTCGGGCTTCGCCCAGTCCGGTCCGGGAACCTCCTGGTTGCGCCCGCCGGTGCCGTTGAGGCTGACGACCTCCAGGCCGCGCTCCTCGAGCGAGCGGCGCAGCCGTACCAACTCTATGCGGTCGGCGACCAGGTGGTCGGCGACCGCGGGGGCGAGCCAGAGGCACACTCCGAGCCGGTCGACGCCCAGCTTCCTGCGCACCGGCACCGCGTAGCGGGTGAGGTGCGCGATCAGGTTCTCCAGGTCCTCGGCGGGATGTACTCCCGTGTTGTAGGCCAGATGAACGAGCGTCCCGTCGTCGTGCAACAGGCGCATCAGGTCCCTCCAAGGCTTGTCCGCTTTCCCGACCCCATTGGCCCACGCGGTCTGTCCTGACCACATGGGACGGGAGTCCCCTCCCTGCCGGGAATCCGGCCCGGGCCACCGAGCTTGCCCCGGTGCTTCCGGTTACCGCGTCCGCCCCGCGGCTGATCTCTCGGTACGCCGCAGGGCTGATTTCGGGCCCGCCGTGTCTCCGGCGGGCGCTCTACGCAGTGTAGTACTACATCGAGTGGCGGCATAGCCGGGTATCACAGAAAGCAGGAACCCCGCGTGAGTGCTGTCTCACGCGGGGTCCCCATCAGCGGAACGCCGGATCGGCCCAGTGCCGGACCGGCTCAGTATCGGTTCAGTGCTGGATCGGCTCCACGATCGACGCGGCAGAGTCCGGCACCTCGGGGCTCTTGGTCGCACCGGTGAAGGTGAACTTCGCCGTGTCGCCCTCGCCCTCGATGTCGATCTTGACGATCTGGCCCGGGCGCAGGTCGCCATACAGGATCTTCTCGGAGAGAATGTCCTCCAGCTCGCGCTGGATCGTACGGCGCAGCGGACGGGCGCCCATCACCGGGTCGTAGCCGCGGTCGGCGAGCAGCTTCTTGGCGGCGTCGCTGAGCTCCAGGCCCATGTCGCGGTCCTTGAGCCGCTCGTCCACCTGGGCGAGCATCAGGTCGACGATCTGGATGATCTCCTTCGGCGTGAGCTGGTGGAAGACCACGATGTCGTCGACGCGGTTCAGGAACTCGGGCCGGAAGTGCTGCTTGAGCTCCTCCTGGACCTTGGACTTCATCCGCTCGTAGTTGCTCTCGACGTCGTTGGACTTCGCGAAGCCCACCCCGATGCCCTTGGAGATGTCCCGGGTGCCGAGGTTGGTCGTCATGATGATGACGGTGTTCTTGAAGTCCACCACGCGGCCCTGGGCGTCGGTCAGACGACCGTCCTCCAGGATCTGCAGCAGCGAGTTGAAGATGTCCGGGTGGGCCTTCTCGATCTCGTCGAACAGGACCACCGAGAACGGCTTGCGCCGCACCTTCTCGGTGAGCTGGCCGCCCTCCTCGTACCCGACGTAGCCGGGCGGGGAGCCGAACAGCCGCGAGACGGTGTGCTTCTCCATGAACTCGGACATGTCGAGCATGATCAGCGCGTCCTCGTCCCCGAACAGGAACTCGGCCAGCGCCTTGGACAGCTCCGTCTTACCGACACCGGACGGGCCGGCGAAGATGAACGAGCCACCCGGACGGCGCGGGTCCTTCAGACCGGCGCGGGTGCGGCGGATGGACCGGGACAGACCCTTGATCGCGTCGTCCTGGCCGATGATCCGCTTGTGGAGCTCGTCCTCCATGCGGAGCAGCCGCTGGGACTCCTCCTCGGTCAGCTTGAAGACCGGGATGCCGGTGGCGGTCGCGAGAACCTCGGCGATGAGCTCCTCGGTGACCTCGGCCACGACGTCCATGTCGCCGGCCTTCCACTCCTTCTCCCGGCGCTCGCGCTTGAGCTGGAGCTGCTTCTCCTGGTCGCGCAGCGCGGCGGCCTTCTCGAAGTCCTGCGCGTCGATCGCGGACTCCTTCTCGCGCCGCACGTTGGCGATCTTCTCGTCGTACTCACGCAGGTCCGGCGGAGCGGTCATCCGGCGGATGCGCATCCGCGAGCCGGCCTCGTCGATCAGGTCGATCGCCTTGTCCGGCAGGAACCGGTCGCTGATGTACCGGTCGGCCAGCGTGGCGGCGGCGACGAGCGCGCCGTCGGTGATGGACACCCGGTGGTGCGCCTCGTAGCGGTCCCGCAGACCCTTGAGGATCTCGATGGTGTGGCTGAGGCTGGGCTCGGCGACCTGGATCGGCTGGAAGCGCCGCTCCAGGGCGGCGTCCTTCTCCAGGTGCTTGCGGTACTCGTCCAGCGTGGTGGCGCCGATGGTCTGCAGCTCACCACGGGCCAGCATCGGCTTGAGGATGCTGGCGGCGTCGATGGCGCCCTCGGCCGCGCCCGCACCGACCAGCGTGTGCAGCTCGTCGATGAACAGGATGATGTCGCCGCGGGTGCGGATCTCCTTCAGCACCTTCTTCAGGCGCTCCTCGAAGTCACCCCGGTAACGCGAACCCGCGACCAGCGCACCCAGGTCCAGGGTGTAGAGCTGCTTGTCCTTGAGCGTCTCGGGAACCTCGCCCTTGACGATCTTCTGGGACAGGCCCTCGACGACGGCGGTCTTGCCGACGCCGGGCTCACCCACGAGAACCGGGTTGTTCTTGGTCCTCCGGGAGAGGACCTGCATGACCCGCTCGATCTCCTTCTCCCGGCCGATGACCGGGTCGAGCTTGCCCTCACGGGCGGCCTGGGTCAGGTTGCGGCCAAACTGGTCCAGCACAAGGGACGTGGACGGCGCGGCCTCCTGCGGCCCCCCGGCTGCCGCGGGCTCCTTGCCCTGGTAACCGTGGAGCAACTGGATGACCTGCTGCCGCACTCGGTTGAGGTCGGCCCCCAGCTTCACCAGCACCTGGGCCGCCACGCCCTCACCCTCGCGGATGAGGCCGAGCAGGATGTGCTCGGTGCCGATGTAGTTGTGGCCGAGTTGCAGGGCCTCGCGGAGCGACAGCTCAAGGACCTTCTTGGCGCGCGGGGTGAAAGGAATGTGCCCCGAAGGCGCAGACTGGCCCTGGCCGATGATCTCCTCGACCTGCTGGCGCACACCTTCAAGACTGATGCCCAGGCTCTCCAGGGCCTTGGCGGCAACGCCTTCTCCCTCATGGATCAAGCCAAGAAGAATGTGCTCAGTACCGATGTAGTTGTGGTTGAGCATCCGGGCCTCTTCCTGGGCCAGGACGACAACCCGCCGCGCACGGTCGGTGAACCTCTCGAACATCTCGTCGCTCCTCACAGAGCGGTCAGGCGGACCCGGGATATCCGGCCCGTCCTTCCGCATGGTAGCCCCGACCCGGCAACCGCTCCTATCAGAGGGGACGTTCCCCGGGAACAGGGCGTTCACCCTTCATCCAACTACCTGCCGGGGGTGAGGTGTTCCCGATACGCCGCAAGCGAACGAGGTTTAGGGAAGTGCAAACAGAATCGTGCGGCCCCACCGAAGGTCGTAACATCCGACGACCGGTTTGACCGCACGATCAAAAGGGCCCTTAGTGGGCGGCCTCGTACGCGTCAACGATCGAGGCGGCAATGCGGCCACGCTCGCTGACCGGGTGCCCGTGCGCCTTGGCCCAGGCACGGATCTCCGCGCTCTTCTCGCGGGTCATCGCCCGCTGCGCACCAGCGGCGGCACCACGACGACGACCACGCGTCGGAGCGGGCTCCGCGTGCCGCGCGCCGCCGACGAAAGGCGAGAGCGCCTCACGCAGCTTCTTCGCGTTCCCATCGCTGAGATCAATCTCATAAGACTTGCCATCAAGCGCGAAGATGACCGTCTCATTGGCCTCGCCGCCATCGAGATCGTCGATGAGAATCACCTGCGTGTGCTTGGCCATACGGCAATCCTTTCGCAGAGCATTGTTTGATTCGTCAGCCAAACATATACCCGGTTCGGACGGCTGACAATTCAACTTTCAGCTCGTCCTCAGGAACTCGTGTTGTCCTTGTCACGCCGTTCGGGTGCGGTCCGAAGGCCGGCCGCCTCGGAACGCACCAACTTAACCACGGCGTAGACGACCGCACCGCCGACAACTACGACGGGTATCAAGGCGGACAATACCTCTGTCATTCGTCCTCGCTCGTGCCGGGGGTGTCTTTCTCGGCACCCAGGATTTTCGGGCCCCTGGCGCGGCGCACCGCCTGCTACCCTCACGGAGTCCCTGACCTGACGATAGCCCCACGTGGCGCCCGGTGCGCTCCCGGGGGCGGCCGGTGGCGACGGAGCGAATCCATGTCTCTCCAGCCGCCTTACCGGATGCATAGAAATCGTACCCATGAATGACAAGTGGGGCGGTCCGCGACGGGGCCGCCCCACTGTTTTGACCGGACGCCGGTCAAGTTGTTCCAGAGATCAACGAGGCGCCTTCACCACCACAGTTCCGGCGACCTTGTCGTGCAGGCCCTGCTGCAGGGGCTTGTCGACGAGGATGAACACGCCCGTCACGAAGGCGAAAAGGCCGGCCAGGAGTCCGACCAGCGGAATGCCGTAGAGCACCAGGACGCCTGGATACAGCGCCGAGCGCCGCATCACGACCGAGGAATCCAGCGGTGCGCCGCCCAGCGCGACCACCTGGATCTTCATGATCTTCTTTCCGATGGTCTGGCCATCCTTGGAGTGCAGCACGTAATCGTAGGCCGTGAACGCACCATAGGCGATCAGGGCCGAGAGGAAGCCGCCGAGAAAGGTGCCGCCGCCCCCCACGACGATGACCATGGTGAGAATCAGGTACACGACGCCGAAGATGACGCCGTCGATGATTCGCGCGACCAGCCGCTCCCACCATTCGGCGAGCGGGGCCGGAACACCGGGCGGAAGGGGAGCACCCTGCGGCGCCCCATATGCGCCCTGTGTCGCTCCATAAGCTCCGGGCGGTGGGTAGGCGCCGGGCGGCGGGGGCGGCGGAGCCGAGCCATACGGATTCTGGCCGGGGGGCGGTTCCGCGGTCATTGAGTCACCTCTCACGTGTGAGGACATGCGTGCCCAACCATCGCAGGCACGATCCCGACTGTTACCGCTTTTTCTCCCCCATTTGGACACAGTTCCAATCCCGGTCACGCGCCCACGAAAACGGGACCGATGGATCGTTGCATCGGTCCCGTTTCCCGGCATTACCCGGTCTCGATTATTTGATCTTGACGACGACGGTGCCGGCCGCCTTGTCGTGCAGGGCCTGCCACAACGGCCGGTCCCACAGCAGCCAGAGCGTGTTCAGCAGCGAGAAGATGTTGAGCAGCCATCCGACGATCGGAATCCAGCGGAGGAACTGCGGCCCGAACAGGACTCCGGCCCGCTTACCCGCCACGTCCGTGGCGAGGCCGCCGGAGGGGAGGACGTCGCCGACGGGGACGACCTTGATGCCCATGACGATCTTGCCGACCGTCTGGCCGCGCTGCTTGAGCATCATGAACTCGTACGCGGTCATGATCGCGGCACCGACGAGCACGATGAGCACGCCCGCGAGGAAGAGGCCGCTCGCAGTCGTGGAGGCGCCCGTCCTCGGGTCGAAGCTGGCGTTGGTGACGATGAGCGCCGTGAGAACACTCGAGACGATGGCGTAGGGGATACCGATGATCACGAGGTCGACCAGGCGGGCCACCAGGCGCTGCCACCACTCCGCGAGCGGGGCGGGAGCACCCGGCGGGATCGCCCCGGCGCCCTGTCCGCCGTACGGCTGACCGTATCCCTGCTGACCGTATCCCTGCTGGCCGTATCCCTGCTGGCCGTATCCGGGCTGGCCGTAGCCCTGCTGGGGCTGCTGCGGGTAACCGGGCTGCTGCTGGCCATAGCCCTGCTGCCCGTAGCCCGGCTGCTGCCCGTAGCCCGGCTGCTGCCCGTAGCCCGGCTGCTGCGCGTAGCCCTGCTGGCCGTAACCCTGCTGGGGCTGCTGACCATAGCCCTGCTGGCCGTATCCGGGCTGCTGGCCGTATTGCTGCTCCTGGCCGTATCCGGGCTGCTGGCCGTACCCCTGAGGCTGGCCGAAGGCGCCCGTGCCGGGCTGCTGGCCATAGCCCTGCTGGGGCTGCTGCTCCTGGCCGTAACCGGGCTGTGCCTGCTGGCCGTAACCGGGCTGCTGGCCGTACCCCTGAGGCTGGCCGAAGGCGCCCGTGCCGGGCTGCTGGCCATAGCCCTGCTGGGGCTGCTGCTCCTGGCCGTAACCGGGCTGCGCCTGCTGGCCGTAACCGGGCTGCTGGCCGTACCCCTGAGGCTGGCCGAAGGCACCCGTGCCGGGCTGCTGGCCATAGCCCTGCTGGGGCTGCTGCGGATAACCGGGCTGCTGCTGGCCGTAGACCTGCTGATCGTGCTGCTGACCGTATCCGTAGGCCTGCTGGGGCCCTGTCGGCTGGGACGGGTTCAGGGACGGGTTGCGGTAGGTGACGACCGTGACATCAGGGTCGTACTGCTGGGCTGGATTGTCCGCACCCTGTTCACGGTCCGAAGGCGGCGGTGGGGTGCCGTCCGGAGCGTCCTGGGGGTACGGCGGCTGTCCGGAGCTCACCGTTTCACCTCGTTTCGGGTTCGCATGCGGCAATCGTCATGCGCATGCCGATATGGCCAAAGTAGCGACAGGCGTATCAACAGTCACCTTTCCGGACAGTAGCCGCCACGGTCAGGATCGGGGTTGGAGATGCAACAGCATGCGGGTGTTGCCGAGCGTATTCGGCTTGACGTGCTCGAGTTCGAGGAACTCGGCGACCCCTTCGTCATAGGAGGCGAGCAGCTCGGCGTACACCTCCGGAGAGACCGGAGTCCCGTGGATGGGAACGAAGCCGTGCCTCCCGAAGAACGTGACCTCGAATGTCAGGCAGAAGACCCGGCGCACGCCCAGCTCGCGGGCCGCGTCGATGAGAGCACCGACGATGCGATGTCCGACGCCCATCCCCCGTGCGGCGGGATCGACCGCCACCGTGCGGATCTCCGCCAGGTCCTCCCACAGCACGTGCAGCGCCCCGCAGCCGACGACCGTCCCGTCGACCTCGGCGACCCAGAACTCCTGGACGTCCTCGTAGAGGGTGACGGTGGTCTTCTTCAGCAGCCGCGGCCCGACGCCGCAGTACGCGTCGACAAAGCGGCGGATGGCACGGACGTCGGGGGTCCTGGCCCTGCGCACGTCCACGGCTGGGCACACGTCCACGGTCCGGGGCGCGCGCTCGCCGCTCTCGGCTTCCGAGGGCCGGCCCGCAACCTGCTCCATGGATCGCCAGCCTAGTCGGCACGTGGCGCGTACGAGCGCGCGACAAGGCCCCCTCACCACACCGTTCACCACCGCGCGGAGAGAACGCCGAGTAACGGTCATGCCAAAACCCGGGAGCCGTCGGTGCGTGTCACCGTGGGTATCCGTTCGCGCACATTCCGCTCTCACCCTACGCACGTTCCGGGAATTTCCGCTTTTGCGAACTCCAGAGACTGCGATGACCTGCTACGGGACCGGTCAGCGCCAGGTAAACGCGGGGTAATGGGCGTTCCGGCCCTCTATCATACGTGACCGGGCCGTGATCATTCGGTTGTGCAACCTAGACGGAATCCGGAGTTCTGGTTGAGCAGGAACCCCGGGTGCACTAGTGTCCAGCGACGATGCCGGTCATCGCGGTAAGGCGCGGCGACCGGACCGCCGAGTCCCCAAAGCGCCCGTGCCGAGGGGAGCCGGGGAACCAACTGCGGAGATCCGGGGTCAAACCCAGGTCATCAAGGGGTGAATCCGAAAGGTAGGGCTACTCCGGCCCGAACCCGTCAGCTAACCCGGTAGGCGGCCAGAGTGCCGGACAGATGCCGCCGTCGCCCTCGGGAGCGGCGCGGCGCGGGAATCCGCCTGCCGGGCACGCGTAGGAGAGGAGCTTTGGTGCGCATCTCTGGAGGACGCTCCGCGGGCAGGCACGCTCGCGGACGGCGGCGCCGCGCCCGGTCTTCCACCGGCGGCCCGATCCGCAGGTTCGCGTTGTTCGGCGTCGCCCTCGTCTCGATCGGCTTCGGCGCCCCCGTCACGTCCGCGACCGCCGACCCGGGGCCCAGCCTCAAGCAGCTGACCGCCGAGGTCGAGCGTCTCTACACCGAGATCGAGACCCTCACCGAGGAATACAACGGCGCCCGGGTCAAGCTCAAGGAGGCCCAGCGGTCGGCCGATCTCGCGAAGAAGACCCTCGCCAAGAGCGAGACCGAGCTGGAGACCCGGCGCAGGACGGCGAGCTTCCTCGCGCAGAACTCCTACATGACCGGCGGCTTCGGCTCCGCGTTCGCGCTGATGGGCACGGACGACCCCGATTCCTACCTCGACCGGGCGTCCACGACCTACGCGCTCCAGATGCAGCAGGGCGAGGAGGTCGCCCAGGTGGCCAAGGCCATGGAGGCGGCCGAGCGGGCCAGGACCAGCGCGAATGCCCGCCAGAAGGAAGTGAAGGACCTGCTCGCCGGACTCGACGTGCAGCGCGACAAGATCCGCAAGCTGGTCAAGAAGTCCGAGAGCGACCTCTACAGCAGGGTCGCCGGAAGCGTCACCACGGGCCGCGCGGCCACGCGGCTGGCCTTCCCCATCATCGGTGACGGCAAGGCCGCCGAGGCGGCGCGCTGGGCCCTTTCGCAGCAGCTCAAGCCGTACGTCTGGGGCGCCGACGGCCCGAGCTCCTACGACTGCTCAGGCCTCGTCATGGCGGCCTACCAGCGGGTCGGGATCAGTCTGCCCCACTACACAGGCTCCCAGTGGTCGGCCGGCACGCACATCGACCCCAAGGACATGCGCCCCGGTGACCTGGTCTTCTTCTACAACGACCTGCACCACGTGGGGCTCTACATCGGCGGCGGCTACATGGTCCACGCGCCCCGCACGGGCGACGTCGTCCGGGTCGCCTCGCTGGCCAACCGGCCGATCGTCGGAGCCGTACGGATCGCGGACTGACGGTCCCGCTCGTCGGCCGTGGATCAGCCGTGGATCAGGGCTCAGGTCAGGCGTGGACTGTCCCCGGATCAGCCGTGGACAGTCCTCGGGTCAGCCGTGGATCAGGGCTCAGATCAGGCGGCGCCTTGCCGCCCACGCGACCGCCTCGATGGCGGTCGCGACGCCGATCCGGTCACAGATGCCCCGCAGCCGGCGCCGGACGGTGCGACCGCTCACGTCGAGACGGCGCCCCACCTTGTCGACGGTGCCCCCCTTGGCCAGCTCGGCCAGCAATCTCAGATCGTCATCGCTGAGACCGGCGCGGTCGCATTCCGACGCGGGGCTCTCGCCTCGGGAAACCACATCGGAAAGCGTCATCGTCAGCCCTCCCCCACCAGGATGAATTTTCGGCTCGCCCTGGGAAGGTAAACACTTTGTTCAAAAATCGTCAAGTTCGGACCCTCGTTGGCCATTGACATCTGGTACGGCAAACCGGGCAAGTATCGCGATTGAGGCATCACCTTTAACTCGCATTTCTAGGAGAACGCGGGAAATCGGTTGCCCGCCAGTCCCGGAAAGCCAGAACTTCTCCGGCGCACGAAGCGCGCGTTCAAAGCGCGGCGTCATAGGCGATGCGGGCGGCCTCGACCTCTTCCACGTGGATCTCGGCCCACTCTTTGACGGCGTACATCAACGGCATGAGGGTCCAGCCGAGGGGGGTCAGCTCATAGTCCACCCGGACGGGCACGGTCGGGGTGACCCTCCGGGACACCAAGCCGTCACGCTCCATCATGCGCAGCGTCTGCGTGAGCATCTTCTGGCTCACCCCGGCGACGGCCCGCGCGATGTCGCTGTACCGCAGGGGGCCGTCGGCGAGGGCGCTGAGCGCGAGGCTGACCCACTTGTCGCTGAGTCGGTCGAGAAGCTTGCGCGAGGGGCAGGACGCGACGTACGCGTCGTACTCCTGCTTGGCCTCCTGACGCCGCTGATCCGTCGAGAGTGTCGCCATTTACAGTCCTTGAGGGGGCTTACATACTTTTGGGGATCTTCTTACCAAAAGAGAGTAACTCTTCGTCGGTTGGGCAACACACTCTCCGGCCGGCCCCCGGCCACCGGCCTCACTCACCCGCGCGGCCTGACCAGCGGGAACAGGATCGTCTCGCGGATGCTCCTGCCGGTGAACGCCATGATCATGCGGTCGATCCCGGCGCCCACCCCGCCTGTCGGCGGCATGCCGTACTCCAGGGCGCGCAGGAAGTCCTCGTCGAGCTGCATGGCCTCGGGATCGCCGCCGGCGGCGAGGACGGACTGCTCGGTGAGGCGGCGGCGCTGCTCGACCGGGTCGACGAGCTCCGAGTAGGCGGTGCCCAACTCGGTGCCGAACCCGATGAGGTCCCACTTCTCCGTCAGCAGCGGATCGTTTCGGTGCCGGCGAGCGAGCGGCGACGTCTCCAGCGGGTAGTCCATGACGAAGGTCGGCTGGATCAGCGTGTGCTCGACCAGCGCCTCGAAGATCTCCTGGACGAGCTTTCCCTGTCCCCATCCGGAGTCCCAGTCGACCCGCCGCCGATCCGCATATTTCCGGACCTGTTCCAGCGGGGTCTTCGTGGTGACCTCCTCGCCCAGGGCGGCCGACACCGAGCCGTAGAGCGTGATCCGCGGCCACTCGGGCCGGCCCAGGTCGATCTCCTCGCCCCTGTGGACGACCACCGTCGTCCCCAGTGCGGCCACGACCGCCTTCTGGTACATCCGCCGGGTCAGGTCCGCCATGTCGTTGTAGTCGAGGTACGTGCCGTACGCCTCCAGCATGGTGAACTCGGGGTTGTGCGTGGCGTCCACGCCCTCGTTCCGGAAGTTCCGGTTGATCTCGAAGACCTTTTCCAGGCCGCCGACCACCAGCCGCTTGAGGTAGAGCTCGATCGCGATGCGCAGGTAGAGGTCCATGTCGTACGCGTTGATGTGCGTGCGGAACGGCCGCGCCGCCGCGCCGCCGTGGATCGGCTGCAGCATCGGCGTCTCGACCTCGAGGTAGCCCTCGTCGTGCCAGAAGTCCCGGACGGCCCGCACCGTGGCGCTGCGGATCCGCGCCATCCGCCTGGCCTCGTCGTTGACGATCAGATCGACGTAGCGGAACCGCACCCGCGACTCGGGGTCGGTGAGCCCGGCGTGCTTCTCGGGCAGCGGGCGAAGGCACTTGGACGTGATCTGCCAGCGTTCCGCCATGACGGACAGCTCGCCCCTGCGCGAGGTGACGACCTCGCCCTCGACGCCGACGTGGTCGCCGAGATCGACGTCGCGCTTCCACGCGGCCAGGGACTCCTCACCGAGCCGGTCGAGCGACAGCATGATCTGGAGGTCGCCGGTGCCGTCCCTGATCGTGGCGAAGCACAGCTTGCCGCCGATCCGCGACAGCATCACCCGGCCGGCGACGCCCACCCGGTCACCGGTCGCGGCTCCGGGACCGAGATCGGCGTACTTCTCCCGAACCTCCGCGACGGTGGCGGTGCGCGGGAAGTTCACCGGGTAGGGATCGATGCCCTCGGCCCGGAGCCGGGCCAGCTTCTCTCGCCGGACCCGCGTCTGCTCGGACACCCCGTTGAGGTCGTCGCTCACAGTCAAAAGGCTATCGACCGTGCTCCAGACCGCACTCCAGACCGTGCTCCGGATCGTGTCCCGCCGATCCGGTACGGCTACGCGCCGCGAAAACACGTGCGCGTTTAGTGACGAATGCTCTAATGTGGGGCAGGTGATACGAATGTCGATCGACGTGGACGATGAGCTGCTCGCCGACGTCATGCGTCAACTGCCCGAGATGTCCACCGAAGAGGTCGTCGACCACGCCCTGCGGCGCCTGATCTATCCCAGCCTCGTCCGTCAGCCGGTGTTCCGCGCGTAGATCAGCCGCAGGCCGATCAGCGTGAGCCACGGCTCGTGCACGTCGATCGTGCGCGCCTCGCTGACCACGAGAGGGGCGCCGGTGCCGGTGGCGACCACCGTGACCTCCTCCCGGTCGGCGGCCAGCTCCGCCGCCATGCGCTCGACGATGCCGTCGACCAGCCCGGCGAAGCCGTACACGATGCCCGACTGGAGCGCCTCCACGGCGTTCTTGGCGATGACGGACCGGGGACGGATCAGCTCGACCTTGTGCAGCTGGGCCCCGGCCGAGGCGAGGGCGTCCACGGAGATCTCCACACCGGGCGCGGTCACCGCCCCGATGTACTCCCCGCGGGCGGACACCGCGTCGAACGACGTCGCGGTGCCGAAGTCGACGATCACGCACGGCCCGCCGTACAGCGTGGTGGCGGCGAGCGCGTTGACGATGCGGTCGCTGCCGACCTCCTTGGGGTTGTCCATCCGGACCGGCACGCCGGTCCGCACGCCGGGCTCGACGACCACGGCGGTGACGTCCCCGAAGTAGCGGCGGGACATGTCGCGCATCTCGTTCAGCACCGACGGCACCGTCGAGCAGATGGCGATGCCGCTGATGTCGGCGTCCTTGAGCAGCGGCGACTGGCTGAGCAGTCCCTGGAGGATCACGGCTATCTCGTCCGCGGTGCGCCGGGGGTCGGTGGCGATCCGCCAGTGCTCGATGACCTCTTCACCTTCGAACAGGCCAAGCACCGTGTGGGTGTTGCTGACATCGATGGTGAGCAGCATGCCCTGATTATGCACTCTGTCGATCAATCCCTCACCATGGCCTCGTTCAGCGCCCGCCGGGCCGGTCCGCGTCGCGCAGGTCCAGGGCGATGTCCAGCGCGGGCGCGGAATGCGTCAGGCCGCCCACGGCGAGGTAGTCCACGCCGGTCCGCGCCACGGCGGCCGCGGTGTCCAGGGTCAGCCCGCCGCTGGACTCCAGCCGCGCCCGGCCGTCGACCAGACGTACGGCCTCGGCCAGCCGCTCCACCGTGAAGTTGTCGAGGAGGATCTCCTCGGCTCCCTCCGCCAGCACGGGCTCGATCTGGTCGATCCGGTCCACCTCGACCTCGATCGGCAGGTCGGGGCAGGCCTGCCGTACGGCGCGGTAGGCCTCGGCGACCCCGCCCGCGGCGACGACGTGGTTGTCCTTGATCAGCGCGGCGTCGTACAGGCCCATGCGGTGGTTGACCCCGCCGCCGCAGCGTACGGCGTACTTCTCCAGGACGCGCAGGCCGGGCAGGGTCTTGCGGCTGTCGCGGATCCGCGCCTTCGTCCCGGCGACGGCGTCCACCCACCGCCGCGTCAGCGTGGCGATGCCGGACAGGTGGGTGAGGAAGTTCAGCGCGGTGCGTTCGAGCGTGAGCAGGTCCGTCGTCAGGCCGCGCACGGTCATGAGGACGTCGCCGCGGCTCACCCGGTCGCCGTCCTTGGCGTGCCGTTCGACGACGACCAGGCCCGGGGCCTGGCGGAACACGGCCTCCGCGACGGCCAGACCCGCCACCACGCCGTCCGCGCGCGCGACGACGTCGGCGACGGCGGTCTGGTCGGCGGGGATGGTGTGGACCGAGGTGACGTCCCGCAGGCCGGCGAGGTCCTCGGCGAGGGCCTCGGTCACCAGCGCGAGAAGGCGCGCCGGGTCGATGCCGACCTCCGCGAGCTCGGCGGACAGCTCCTCCGGGAGCTCCGTAGGCCGGTACCCGGGCCGCTCCTCGTGGGGCGCGTGCCGCATGAACAGTCCTTCCTCTTCCAGGGTGATGTCGATGTGGAGCCGCCAGTTCAGGTCGTCGCGGGCGGGGTGGTCCTCGCGCCAGTGCGACCCCCGGGTCTCCCGCCGCTCGGCGGCCGCGCCCGACAGCGCGCACGCGACGGTCAGGAGGTTGGTCGCCTCCCAGGACTCCGTGCACGGCTCGACCGCGATCGGGGTCCACATGGCGCCCGACAGCGCCCGGGACACGTCGATCAGGCTCTGCTCACTGCGCAGCACGCCGGCGCCGCGGCTCATGTGGTTCTGGATCCTGGGCCGGGTACGCGGATCGACCAGTCCCTCCGGCCGGCCGTCGTCGACCGGCTCGCCCGGCTCCGCCGGGTACGCCACCAGGTCGGAGGCGATCCGCTCGGCGAAGACCAGCCCTTCGAGGAGGGAGTTGGACGCGAGGCGGTTCGCCCCGTGGACGCCGGTGCACGCGACCTCTCCGCAGGCGTACAGGCCGGGGACGCTGGTCCGGCCGCGCAGGTCGGTGCGGATGCCGCCGCTCGCGTAGTGGGCCGCGGGGGCGACCGGGATCGGCTCGGTCACCGGGTCGATGCCGTGCTCGCGGCAGACGGCCAGGATCGTGGGGAACCGAGCCCGCCACTTCTCCTCGCCGAAGTGCCGCGCGTCCAGGTGGACGTGGTCCGCGCCGGTCTCGTGCATCTTCCGGGTGATGGCCTTGGCCACGACGTCCCTCGGCGCGAGGTCCGCGAGCTCGTGCACGCCGCGCATGAAGCGCTCGCCCTCGGCGTCGATCAGCACCGCCCCCTCACCGCGTACGGCCTCGGAGACGAGGGGCTGCTGGCCGGTCGAGTCCTCGCCCAGCCACAGGACCGTGGGGTGGAACTGGACGAACTCGATGTCCCTGACGACGGCCCCGGCGCGCAGCGCGAGGGCGACGCCGTCACCGGTGGACACGACGGGGTTGGTGGTGGAGGCGTAGACCTGGCCCATGCCGCCGCTCGCCAGGACGACGGCGTTCGCCCGCGCGGCGCCGACGCCGTCACGCGCGCCCTCGCCCATGACGTGCAGCGTCACGCCGCAGGCGCGGCCGTCGCCGTCCTTGAGCAGGTCGAGCGCGAGGGCGTGCTCGATGACCTCGATGCGCGGTTCGGCCGCGGCGGCCGCCATGAGGGCGCGCTGGACCTCGGCGCCG
The DNA here is from genome assembly GCF_030268965.1 of Microtetraspora sp. NBRC 16547. Lineage (GTDB taxonomy): Bacteria > Actinomycetota > Actinomycetes > Streptosporangiales > Streptosporangiaceae > Microtetraspora. Next base: position 126,045 of record NZ_BSSE01000018.1, read on the forward strand.
GTGGCGTCGCCACCCGCGTGGACGATGCGGTTGCGCCGGTGGCCTCCCTCGCGGGTGAGCTGGAGTTCGCCGCCCTCGTCGCGGTCGAAGCGGGCGCCGTGATCCATCAGCCGCCGCAGCGCGTCCGGCCCCTCGGTGACGAGGGCGTGTACCGCCTCCTCGTCGCACAGGCCGACACCGGCGACAAGCGTGTCCCTGAGGTGCTCGCCCGGGGTGTCCTCCGGGTCGAGCACGGCCGCGATGCCGCCCTGGGCCCAGCGGGTGGACCCGGCCGACAGCGTGTCCTTGGTGACGACCAGCGCCTTCCCCCTGGGGGAGAGCTCGGTGTAGCGGAGCGCCACGGTCAGCCCCGCGATGCCGGAGCCGATCACGACGATATCGGCATGGACCGTCCAGCCGGGGGCGGGCGCCGTGAGCCTTCTCGGAATCGCCACCATCGGGGGCTCCCCTTTCGTCAAGATGACGATAACGCCCCAAGGATACGCGGCACCACGGCCCCCCCCTCAAAACCGTCAAGGGGAGGCGGTCTCCCAGATCAGGGGATCTGGACGGCGATGTTGTCGATCAGCCGGGTGTTGCCGACCTTGGCGGCCACGGCGAGGATCGCGTCACCGTGGTGCTCCTCGTCCACGGAGGCGAACGTCGCCGGGTCCACCAGCGCCAGGTAGTCCAGGAGCAGCGGCGGCGACAGCCGCGCCGCCTCTTCCAGTACGGCTCTCGCCGCGTCGAGCACCCGGGCAGGGGTGGCCTGGGCGGCCCCGGCGCGCAGCGCCCTGGAGAGGTGGAGCGCGGTGGCCCGGTCGGCGTGCGACAGGTAGCGGTTGCGGCTGGACAGGGCCAGCCCGTCCCCCTCGCGGACCGTCGGCGCGCCGATGATCGAGACGGGCACGTTGAGGTCGCGCACCATGCGGCGGATGAGGGCGAGCTGCTGCGCGTCCTTCTCCCCGAAGATCGCGACATCGGGCTGGACCAGGTTGAACAGCTTCAGCACGACGGTCAGCATGCCGTCGAAGTGGCCGGGCCGGAACGCGCCCTCGACCGTGGCGCCCATCGCCCCGGCGGACACCCCGACCTGGTGGCCCTCGGGGTACATCTCCTCGACCGACGGCGCGAAGACGATCCGCACGCCCTCTTCCGCGCACACCTCGAGGTCGGCGTCGAGCGTGCGCGGATAGCGCGCGAAGTCCTCGGCCGGGCCGAACTGCAGGGGGTTGACGAAGATGCTCACCGCCACTTGCTCGGCGTGCTCGTGGGCCAGCCGCACCAGCGAGCGGTGCCCGGGGTGCAGCGCCCCCATCGTGGGGACCAACGCGAGACTGCCGGGGCCGATCGCCTCCCTCGCCTTGGCGAGCTCAGCGCGGTCACCCGCAACGATCACGTCCATATGTTCCCTCCCAGCGCGTCCAGGAGGCGCTCAGCGGTCTCGGGCTTGAGCAGCCCGGCGGCGAGCGCCCGGTCCGCGGTGAGCCTAGCGAGGGCGACGTAGGCGTCCGCCGCTTCGGGTGCCGCGAGGATCAGGGCGTCCACGTGTTTGCGCACGGTTCCGGCGTCGCCGCGGACGACGGGACCGGTGAGGCCGGCGATGCCGAGGCGCAGCACGTTGTCCAACGCGGCCCCGAGGAGCGGGCCGAGCATCCGGCCCGGATGCTCGACACCGATCTTCGCCAGCAGCTCCTGCGACTCGGCGATCAGGGTGACCATGTGGTTGGCCGCTCCCGCGATCGCGGCGTGGTAGAGCGCGCGGTCCTGGTCGGCGATCCAGACCGGCTCCGCCCCCATCTCGATGACGAGCGCCTCGGCCACCGGCCGCAGCATCACCGGGGCGGTCACCCCGAACGACGCGCCGGTGAGCCGGGTCAGGTCGTCCGCTCGGCCGGTGAACGTCATGACCGGGTGCAGCGCGAGTGGCAGCGCCCCCGCCTCCGCCGCCGGGTCGAGCACGGCGAGGCCGTACGCGCCGCTCGCGTGGACGAGGAGCTTGCCGCGCAGGTCGGCCCCGGTCGCGGCCAGGCCGGACACCAGATCCGGCAGCACGTCGTCCGGCACGGTGAGCAGCACCAGGTTGGATCGCCGCAGCACGTCCTCCGGCAGGCTGAGTTCGACGCCGAGCCGCTCGGCCGCCCGCCGCCTGGACGAGTCGGAGACACCGCTGGCGGCCACGACCCTGTGGCCCGCCTGGGCGAGCGCGGCCCCGAGCACCGAGCCCACGCGTCCCGCGCCGAGCACCCCCACGGCAAGCCGCGCGGGGCGGTCACCTGTATCCATGACGCCTCCCTTCGGCCCAGCGTAACGGCGGCGGGCATTGCTCCGCCGCCGCGACTCGACAGGCCAGTGTTCATTGGGCCTCGCTTCGCTCGGCGGCTCGGGGCGCCCGAAGTCGGATCTTGCCCTGACCCGCGGCCGTCTAATACCGCCGCCGTTCCTCGGTAACGTCGATCGGTGTGTGGGTCACCTGGCGGGAAGCGACACGACGGGCACTGTACGGCGACGGCGGCTTCTACCTGCGAGAACGGCCTGGCCGGCACTTCCGCACGTCCGTGCACGCCTCACTGGCCTTCGCCGAGGCGGTGCTGCGCCTGCTGGGCGAGGTCGACGCCGCGCTCGGGCACCCGCCGATCCTCGATCTGGTCGACGTCGGGGCGGGGGACGGCGTTCTCGCCACGTCCGTACTGGCGTCCGCCCCGCCGGAGCTCGGGGACCGGCTCCGGGTCACGGCCGTCGATCTGTCGTCGCGGCCCGAGGGGGTGGACGAGCGCGTGGCGTGGACGCCGACCGTGCCGGACGAGGTCCACGGGCTGATCTTCGCCAACGAGTGGCTCGACAACGTGCCGGTGGACGTGGTGGAACGGACCCCCCGCGGGCCGCGCCTGATCCTGGTGAACCCCGCGACCGGCGAGGAACGCCCCGGGCCGGAGCCGGACGAGCACGACCTCGCGTGGCTGGAGCGGTGGTGGCCGTTGCGGGAGGTGGGCGACCGCGCCGAGATCGGCCGTCCCCGGGACGACGCCTGGGCGTCCCTGATCGTACGGCTCGCGCGCGGCACCGCGGTCGCGGTGGATTATGCACACCCTGTGGACGACCGGCCGGGGGCCGGGAGCCTCGTGGGCTACCGGGACGGCGCCGCCGTACCTCCCGTGCCGGACGGGTCGTGCGACATCACGGCGCATGTCGCCCTGGACGCGTGCGCCGCGGCGGGAGAGCGGGCCGGGGCGCGGGCCACGACGCTGACGACGCAGCGGGAGGCGCTGCGGCGGCTGGGCGTCACCGGGGCCCGGCCGCCGCTCACGCTCGCGCACGCCGACCCGCGCGGCTACCTCCGGGCGCTGGGACGCGCCTCGGAGGAGGCCGAGCTGATCGATCCGGCCGGGCTCGGGAGGTTCGGCTGGCTCAGCCAGTCACGCTGACCTTGAGCGACTCCAGGCCGCGGATGATGTAGCCCGGCTTCCAGACCGGCTCCTCGACCAGCTCGATCGTCGAGGCCGCGTCGAGCAGCGCGTTGAAGGACTCCACCAGCTCGACCCGGGCAAGAGGGGCGCCGAGGCAGAAGTGGATGCCCGCGCCGAAGGAGATGTGCGGGTTGTCCACACGCCCGATGTCCAGGCGGTCCGGGTCGGCGAAGACCTCCGGGTCCCGGTTGGCCGAGCCGAAGAGCAGCCCGATCTCCACTCCGCGCGGGATGGTCACACCGCCGACCTCGATGTCCTCGAGCACCCAGCGCTCGAACATCTGCAGCGGGGTGTCCCACCGCAGCAGCTCCTCGATGGCCGTGGGCATCAGGGTGCGGTCGTTCCTCAGCCGCTCCAGCTCGGCGGGGTTCCGGAACAGCGACCACCAGCCGTTGCCGGTGACGTTCACGGTGGCCTCGTGGCCGGCGTTGAGCAGCAGCACGCAGGTGCCGATCAGCTCGTCCTCGGTCAGCCGGTCGCCCTCGTCCGCCACCTGGGCGAGCGCGGAGATGAGGTCGTCGCCCGGCTGGTCCTTGCGCGACCTGGCCAGGTCGCGCAGGTATTCGGCGAACTCCTTCGCCGCCCGCACGGCCGTGTGCTGGGCGTCCAGCGAGGGGTTGAGCTCGTACATGCCGCAGATGTCGGCGGACCACGGCCGCAGCAGGTGCCGGTCGGCCTCGGGCACGCCCAGCATCTCGGCGATCACGGTCACCGGGAGCGGCTCGGCGATCTCGGCGAGGAGGTCGCCGCCGCCGCGCTCGACCAACCCCCCGGCCAGCTCCCGGGCGATCTTGCGAACCCGGGGACGGAGCGACTCCACCATCCGCGGCGTGAACGCCTTGGACACCAGGCGCCGAAGGCGGGTGTGGACGGGGGGCTCGACATCGAGCATCCCGGCCCGGACCACCCTCCAGAAGGGTTCCTGGAACTCCGGCTCGGGTTCCCTGCCGAACGCCTCGTGCGAGGCCATGTGGAGATAGGAGCGACCCAGCCGCCGGTCCCGCAGCAGCGTGTTGACGTCGGCGTGGCGGGCGATCAGCCACTGGCCGGTCGGCTCAAAGAAGCTGACCGGGTCGCTCTCCCGTAGATCGGCGTAGACGTCGTACGGGTGGGCCACGAACTCGGGATTCCAAGGATCAAACTTCACAAACCAACCATACGAAGCATTCTTCCTGGTCGCACCACTCGAACCACCGGAACACACATCACATTTCGGGCAAGTGACGGCTTGCGGGGCCGGGGAGGGCCTGGGCTATAGTGCCGCTCAGGTCATGAGTGCCAGCGCACAGCCCCGGCTTGCTGGCCGGCAACCCTCGCGTCCGCGGCGGGGTGCCCCGGGTGAGGACCAGGTCCGGCGCGAGGTGCGCCGGTCAAGCGCGGGCTCCGCCGTACGACGCCATGGCCGGGGTCCCTGACCTCAGGAGGCCGTCGTTGTCCGTTCTCTCGCTGCCCGCCGTATCCCCCGCCGTATCCCCCGCTGTGTCCCCGGCTGCGTCCCCCGTCGGGTCCCCCGCGGTATCGCCCACCGCCCTGGCCCGGCCGACCCCCGCCGTCCTGGGCGCCGACCTCGAAGTGCCGGTCAAGGGCGGGCGGCTGGTGCCGTACGCGAACCTGGACTACGCGGCGAGCGCGCCGTGTCTGGAGCCGGTGAGCGCCGCCGTCGCCGCGGCGCTGCCGGCCTACTCCAGCGTGCACCGCGGCGCCGGATACGCCTCCCAGCTCACGACGGCCAGGTACGAGCAGGCGCGGCACGCCGCGCGGGCCTTCGTGGGCGCCCGGCCCGACGACGCGCTGATCTTCACCCGGAACACGACCGACGCGATGAACCTGCTGGCCCGCAGCCTGCCGGAGGGCACCACCACCGTCGTGTTCGACACCGAGCACCACGCCTCGCTGCTGCCCTGGCCGGGCGCCGTACGGCTCGCGCCCCCGGCCTTCCCCGGTGAGGCGATCAGGGCCGTGGACGAGACGCTGGCCGGGATCGACGGGCCGGCCCTGCTGGTCGTCACCGCGGCCTCCAACGTGACCGGCGAGCTGTGGCCGATCGCCGGGCTCGCGCACGTGGCGCACCGGCACGGCGCCCGCATCGCGGTCGACGCCGCCCAGCTCGTCCCGCACCGGCGGCTCAACCTGGCCGCGCTCGACCTCGACTACGTGGCCTTCTCCGGGCACAAGCTCTACGCGCCGTTCGGCGCCGGGGCCCTGATCGGGCGGGCCGACTGGCTCGCGGAGGCGTCGCCGTACCTGCTGGGGGGCGGCGCGGTGACCTCGGTCGGCTCGCGTGGTGACGGCGGCGACGAGGCGCCGGAGACGCTGTGGAGCGACGACCCCGAGGTGCGGCACGAGGCCGGGACGCCGAACGTGCTGGGCGCGATCGCGCTCGCCGCCGCCTGCGACGCGCTGGCCGCGACCGGCTGGACGGCCCTGGTCCGCGAGGAGGAGCGGCTGGTGGCCCGCCTGCGCGCGGGGATCGCCGGGATCGAGGGCGTGCGCGAGCTGTCCCTCTGGGGCCCCGACCACCCCAGGGTCGGCATCGTGTCGTTCACCGTGGACGGGCTGACCGCCCGTGAGGTCGCCGAGGCCCTGTCCGCGGACCACGGCATCGGCGTCCGGGACGGCAAGTTCTGCGCCCACCCGTTCGTCCGCCACCTGCTCGGGACCTCGGACGGCGGCTGCGACGACGGCACGGCCAGCGCCGTACGGGCGTCCATCGGCATCGGCACGACCGACGAGCACGTGGACCGGCTGATCGACGCGCTGCGCGACCTCGCCGCATCCGGAGCGGGCGTTTCGTCCTGAACCGCCCACCGGCGTGGGAGCATGGGCCGTATGACAGGAGAGCCTCGGGCCGAGGGGGCGTTCCGGGAACGCGTCGTGGGCATCGGGTCTGGCGCTGGAGCGGTGGCCCCCCGGGAGCTGGCCACCGAGGACATGGTCCTCAACATCGGACCCCAGCACCCGTCGACGCACGGCGTGCTGCGGCTGCGCCTCACCCTGGACGGCGAGCGCATCGTCGGCGCCGAGCCGATCATCGGCTACATGCACCGGGGCGCCGAGAAGCTGTTCGAGGTGCGCGACTACCGCCAGATCATCGTCCTGGCGAACCGGCACGACTGGCTGTCGGCCTTCGCCAACGAGCTGGGCGTCGTGATGGCGGTCGAGCGCATGCTCGGCATGGAGGTCCCCCTCCGGGCCGTGTGGGCCCGCACCCTGCTGGCCGAGCTCAACCGGGTACTCAACCACCTGATGTTCCTCGGCTCCTACCCCCTGGAGCTGGGCGCGATCACGCCGGTCTTCTACGCGTTCCGCGAGCGGGAGACGCTGCAGCACGTCATGGAGGAGATCTCCGGCGGCCGCATGCACTACATGTTCAACCGCGTCGGCGGCCTCAAGGAGGATCTGCCGCTCGGCTGGCTCGACCGCACCGCCCAGGCCGTCGCCGACGTCCGGCGCCGCCTTCCGGACATCGAGGGGCTCATCTCGGGCAACGAGATCTTCCTCGCCCGGACGAAGGGCGTCGGGGTGCTGGACCGCGAGACGATCATGCAGTACGGCGTGAGCGGCCCGATCGCCCGCGCCTCCGGCGTCGACTTCGACCTGCGCAGGGACGAGCCCTACCTCGCGTACGGCGAGCTGCCGGTCAGGGTGGTGACCAGGACGGCGGGCGACTGCCACGCCCGGTTCGAGGTGCTGCTCGACCAGGCCAAGGCCTCCCTCGACCTGGCGGACGCCTGCCTGGAGCGGCTGCGGGAGCTCCCGCCGGGGCCGATCAACCAGCGGCTGCCGAAGATCCTCAAGGCGCCCGAGGGGCACACGTACGCCTGGACGGAGAGCCCGCTCGGCCTCAACGGGTACTACCTCGTGTCCCGGGGCGAGAAGACCCCGTGGCGGTTGAAGCTGCGCAGCGCGTCGTTCAACAACGTCCAGGTGCTGCGGGAGATCCTGCCGGGGAACCTGGTGGCGGACATGATCGCCATCCTCGGCTCGCTGTTCTTCGTCGTCGGAGACATCGACAAATAGCCGACCGACGTCAGGTGCGGTCCTCCGGCTTGCCCGGCACCCGGCAGCAGTGCTCGAGGAACAGCGCCGCGCAGATCAGCACGACGCAGGAGGCGAACGAGCCGCCCGCGACGAACGCGTCCTGCCGCGGCTGGGGCAGGTCCAGCAGGTTGAGCACGTGGAACACGAAGCCCGCGAACACACCGGCGAACACCGCGCCCGCGTGGGCGGTGGCCTTCGCCAGGGCGGCCAGCCGGGCGACGGCGAGCGGCTCCGGCGGCTTGGTGCCCGGCTTGCGGCGGATCCTGGCCCGGGTCAGCCAGCCGGTGTAACCCTCGCCGATGGCGAGCAGCAGCAGCGTCGGAATCGCGCTCCACGGCACCGTCGGCAGCTGGGAATAGGTCTTCTGCAGCAGGCCCCAGGTGAGCAGCGCGAACACCACCACCAGGCCGACCAGCACGCCGGGGTTGCTGGGCTTCACGCGAACTCCTCGAACGACATCAGGCGGGGGGTTCCAGGGAGAGGTCGTCGCGCAGCCGTACACCGGCCTGGTCGAGCCCGGCGAGCAGGTCCGCCACGGAGCCGTGCCCGGTGAGCGTCGCGTCCGGATCGGCACGCGACCAGGGGACCAGCACGAACGCCCGCTCGTGCGCCCGGGGGTGCGGGAGCGTGAGCTCGGGGTCCGCCGACACGACGTCGTCCACCATGATCAGGTCCACGTCGAGCGTCCGCGCCCCCCACCGCTCGGCGCGCGTACGGCCGAAGGCGTTCTCGACGCCCTGGGCGCGTTCGAGGAGCGCCCGCGCGTCCAGCATGGACTCCGCCACGACGACGGCGTTGAGGTAGGGACCCTGCTCGGGCCCGCCGACGGGGTCGGTCTCGTATACGGGGGAAACCGCGACGAATGTCAGTCCCGGAGCATCGAAAAGGGTGTCGAGCGCCCCCTGGAGGTAGTCCATCCGGCGGCCGAGGTTGCTGCCGAGCGCGAGCACGACCCTCATGCGCGCCCCCTCCTGATGGTCACCACCACATCGTCGAACGGCAGCGGAATGGGCGCGGCAGGCTTGTGCACGCTGACCTCCACCTCGTCGACCAGGTCGTACGCGAGGCAGACGGAGGCCAGCCGGTCGGCGAGGGTCTCGATGAGGTTGACCGGCTCCCCCTCGACCGTCTCGGCCAGGCGCACCGCCAACTCGCCGTAGTTGACGGTTTTGGCCAGGTCGTCCCCTCCGGCGGCGGGCGCGGTGTCGAGGAACAACGTCACGTCGACCACGAACTCCTGGCCGAGCTCACGCTCCGCGGGCAGGCAGCCGTGCCGCCCTCGCGCCCGCAGCCCCACCAGACGGACGCTGTCACGCGCACCACTCACTCTTCTTCCTCCTCCTCGTCCTCGCTCTGCAGGACGGGGGAGCCGTGGTAGAGCCACAGGCGCCAGCCCTCCGGCGTGCGGACGTACGTGCTGCTCGCGACCACCCGGCCGGCGGCGAACCCCGCCTCGTCGGTGTCCGCGGCGGTCAGGATGTTCTCCGCGCAGGTGAGCACGGCCACGTCGCCAAGCACCGAGGTCCGCACGTCGGTCAGCACGAACTGGATGTACGGCGTGTTCGCCATGATCAGCGCCCACGAGCGGAGCACCTCGGATCGCCCGCTGAGCATGGGCCAACCGGGGTGGACGCACATGGCGACCCGATCGCCCGCGTCCTCGACCCAGATCTCGGACATCCGGTCCAGGTCCGCGCTCTCGATCGCGTCGTAGAACTCCTGGTTGAGTTCCTCAACGTCCTTCATCGGCTGCCTTCCACGCCGCGGCGACGCGTACAGCGTCCGCGTTGGGTCCGACCTGGTGTACCCGGACGCACCAGGCGCCCTCCCGCGCGGCCAGCGCGGAGACCGCCAGCGTGGCGTCGTCGCAGCGGTCGAAGGGCCGCGGCCGGCCCTCGGCGTCCGGCAGCAGCCGCCCGAGGAACCGCTTCCTCGACGCGCCGATGAGCACCGGATGCCCCAGCTCGACCAGCTTGCGGGTGCCGGCGAGCAGCGCCCAGTTGTGCCCGGGATGTTTGGAGAAGCCCAGGCCGGGATCGATGACGATCTGCTCCTCGCGCACGCCCTCGCCGAGCACGGAGTCGACCCGCTTGCGCAGCTCCTCGGTCACCTCGGTGACCACATCGCCGTACATCGCGCGGCTGTCCATGTCGTGGCTGTGGCCCCGCCAGTGCATCACGACGTACGACACGCCGGTCGCCGCGACGACTCTGGGCATCGCCGGATCGGCCAGCCCGCCGCTCACGTCGTTGACGAGCGTGGCACCGGCCGCCACGGCCGCCTCGGCGACCTCGGCCCGCATGGTGTCCACGCTGACCGTGACGCCCTCCTCCCGCAGGGCCCGGATCACCGGCTCGACCCTGCGGAGTTCCTCTCCGAGGGAGACCCGGGCGGAGCCGGGACGGGTGGACTCGCCGCCGACGTCGACGATGTCCGCGCCCTGGGCGACCAGCTCCAGCCCGCGGGCGATCGCGGCGTCCGCGTCGAACCACTGGCCTCCGTCGGAAAAGGAGTCAGGCGTCACGTTGACCACGCCCATGACCAGGCATCGCCCGAGATCGGGCATCCCGGGCACGTGGTGTGTGGTCATGCTCCCTCCTCTTCCGTGACGGAGATGACGAACGGTATCCGGATCAGTTGCGTCCGAGGATGAGCGACATCGCCTCGGCCCGCGTGCTCTCACAGGTGCGGAAATCGCCCCTGACCGCGGAGGTGATGGTCTTGGCACCCGGCTTGCGCACGCCGCGCATGGTCATGCACATGTGCTCGGCCTCGATGACCACGATCACGCCGCGGGGCTCGAGCACCCGCATCAGGCCGTCGGCGATCTGCGAGGTCATCCGCTCCTGGACCTGGGGCCGGCGGGCGTAGACGTCCACCAGCCGGGCCAGCTTGGACAACCCGGTGATCTGACCCTTGGCGTTCGGCGTGTACCCGACGTGGGCCACGCCGTGGAACGGCAGCAGGTGGTGCTCGCAGGTGGACATCACCTCGATGTCCTTCACCAGCACCATCTCGTCGTGGTCGGCGTCGAACATCGTGGTCAGCGCGTCCTCCGGGCGCTGCCCGAGACCCGCGAACTGCTCCGTGTAGGCGCGCGCGACCCGAGCCGGGGTGTCGCGCAGGCCGTCCCGGTCGGGATCCTCGCCAATGGCGAAGAGGATCTCCCGGACGGCCTTCTCGATCCGCCCCTGGTCCACGAAATGAGGCTCGACCGTCACGGTCAGGCCTCGTCCTTCTGCGACGCCTGGTCGTTCATCCACGGAGCCGGGCTGCCGGCGGGCAGAGCCTGGCCGTTGCCGTTCGCCCGCTCCTTGGGAGTGATGACCGGCGGGCGGTCGGACGGCAGGCGCTTGCCGTACCCGGCGTACGACGGACGCTTCTCCTTCGTCTGGACCGGCGCGAAGACCTGGAGCACCATCTCGCGGGAGAGGGTCTCCTTCTCCATGAGCTCGAGCACGAGGTTGTCGAGCACGTCGCGGTACTGGACGAGGATCTCCCACGCCTGGTCGTGCGCGGACTCGATCAGCCGGCGGACCTCCTCGTCGATCGTGGAGGCGATCTGCTCGGAGTAGTCGCGCTCGTGGCCCATCTCACGGCCGAGGAAGACCTCGCCGTTGCCGCTGCCGAACTTGCGGGCGCCGAGCTTCTCGCTCATGCCGTACTCGGTGACCATGCGGCGGGCGATGGAGGTGGCCTTCTCGATGTCGTTGGAGGCGCCCGTGGTGGGCTCGTGGAACACGAGCTCCTCCGCGGTGCGGCCGCCCAGCAGCATGGCGAGCTGGTCCATCATCTCGGACCTGGTCGCGAGGAACTTGTCCTCCATCGGCAGCGTCATCGTGTAACCGAGGGCGCGGCCGCGGGACAGGATCGTGATCTTGTGGACCGGGTCGGAGTTGGGCAGCGCGTGCGCGACCAGGGCGTGACCACCCTCGTGGTACGCGATGATCTTCTTCTCTTCGTCGGACATCACGCGCGACTTGCGCTCGGGACCGGCCATCACGCGGTCGATGGACTCCTCAAGGGTGTTCATCGAGATGAGCTTCTGATCCTGGCGGGCGGTCAGCAGCGCCGCCTCGTTGATCACGTTCGCGAGGTCGGCTCCGGTGAAGCCGGGCGTCCGCCGCGCGATGACGTCGAGGTCGACGTCCTCGGCGAACGGCTTGCCGCGGCCGTGGACGCGCAGGATGCCCTTGCGGCCCTCCAGGTCCGGACGGTCGATGACGACCTGGCGGTCGAAGCGGCCGGGACGCAGCAGGGCGGGGTCGAGGATGTCGGGCCGGTTGGTCGCGGCGATGAGGATCACGCCGCCCTTCACGTCGAAGCCGTCCATCTCGACGAGGAGCTGGTTCAGCGTCTGCTCGCGCTCGTCGTGGCCACCGCCGAGACCCGCGCCGCGGTGACGGCCCACCGCGTCGATCTCGTCGATGAAGATGATCGCCGGGGCGTTGGCCTTGGCCTGCTCGAACAGGTCGCGGACGCGCGAGGCGCCGACACCCACGAACATCTCGACGAAGTCGGAACCCGAGATGGAGTAGAACGGCACCCCGGCCTCGCCGGCGACGGCCCTGGCGAGCAGGGTCTTACCGGTTCCGGGCGGGCCGTACAGCAGAACGCCCTTGGGGATCTTGGCGCCGATCGCCTGGAACTTGGCCGGGGCCTGCAGGAACTCCTTGATCTCCTGGAGCTCCTCGATGGCCTCGTCGGCACCGGCGACGTCGGCGAACGTCGTCTTGGGAGTGTCCTTGGTGATCAGCTTCGCCCGCGACTTCCCGAAGTTCATGACGCGGGAGCCGCCGCCCTGCATCTGGTTCATGATGAACAGGAAGATCAGGACGATGATGATGATCGGCAGGAAGCTGACCAGCAGGCTGACCAGGAAGTTCTCCCTGGGGACCTCGACGGTCCAGCCCTTGGAGGGATTGGCCTTCGCCAGCGCCTCGGTCAGCTGGACACCCTGGCCCTGCACCCAGGGGGCCTGGATCCGGTCGACGGTCTTGCCTCCGACGTCGATCGGCTTCAGCAGCGTCAGCTCGGCGCGCTGTTCCTTGTCGACGACTTTGGCGCTCTTCACGTTGCCCTGCTGAATCTGCTGGACAACAGTAGAAGTGTCGGCGGTGGTGTAGTTGCCGTCACCGTTGAACATCGTGGTGACGAGCAGGAGAAGCACGACGATGCCCAGGATCCACAGTAGTGGCCCACGTGTAAATCGCTTGAGATCCATCCGTTGCGGAACCCCGGCGGGCCCGTCCCTTCCTGACCAAGGCCTGGCCCCGGGTCGAACCCGGGTCGCGGCATCTTTCGCCGCTCCTACTGACTACCCGCAAGTAACCGAACGGCACCCGCAGATATCAGAAGGTACACCGGGCCGCCGCATGCGGTAACTGCAAGAGCGGCTCCGGCTTTACCTTTCCAACGTACGTGACGCAATCCGTGTTCCCTACCAGGGAGCGGACCGCGACTCGCACAAGGGGACTTCGCTCAGGGCTTACTCGCCGCCGTAGACGTGTGGGGCGAGCGTGCCGATGAACGGAAGGTTGCGGTACCGCTCGGAGTAGTCGAGGCCATAACCGATCACGAACTCGTTCGGAATGTCGAACCCGACATACTTCACATCAATTGGCACCTTGACCGCTTCCGGCTTGCGAAGCAGCGCGCAGATCTCCAGCGAGGCCGGGTTGCGCGACTTCAAATTGTTCATCAGCCAGGAGAGCGTGAGGCCGGAGTCGATGATGTCCTCGACCACGAGCACGTGCCGGTCCTCGATGTCGGTGTCGAGGTCCTTCAGGACCCGCACCACGCCGGACGACTTGGTGCCCGCGCCGTACGAGGACACCGCCATCCAGTCCATCTGCACCGAAACGTGCAACGCCCTGGCCAGGTCGGCCATGACCATGACCGCGCCCTTCAGGACGCCGACGATCAGCAGGTCCTTCCCGTCGTAGTCGGCGTCGATCTGGCCGGAGAGCTCCTTGATCTTGGCTTGGAGCTCGTGTTCCGGAATGAGGACGCTCAAAAGGTCCTTGCCCATGTCGGCTGCATCCACCTGCGGATTCCTTACGCGAGGTTGTTCCCTGTAGCGAATATCAGGGTGCCACAGCGCCGGACCGCTCCCACCCCCCCGGGTAGATCGACCCGCTTCTGCCCCCGCCACGCGGTGAGCAGCCGTTCCACCTCGTCGATGTGCACGGCGGCGAGCGCGGAGGCGGGCGCGCCCGCCTCGACGGCCGCCCGCTGGATCACCCGCCGCCGCACCGCCCCCGGGACCTTCTCCAGGACGGCGACCGCCAGTTCGACGCCGGGTCCCGTCCGCGACTCGGCGAGAACGGCGTCCGCCCACTCATCCAGGGCGTCGGCGTCGTCCCGGCACAGCCGCGCGGTGCGGGCCAGCGCCTCCGCGACGCCCGGCCCGAGCGCCGCCTCAAGGACGGGCACGACGTCGCGGCGGACCCGGACCCGGGTGAAGGCGGGATCGACATTGTGCGGGTCATGCCACGGTTCGAGGCCGAGGGCCGCGCACGCTTCCTCCGTCCTCGCCCGGCTCAGGCCGAGCAGCGGCCGGCGGTAGACGCCGGAGACCCGCGCCATCCCGGAGAGCGACCGGGTGCCGCTGCCGCGCGCCAGCCGCAGCAGCACCGTCTCCGCCTGGTCGTTCAGCGTGTGCCCCAGCAGCACGGCCGCCGCGTCCAAACGCCGGGCCGCCTCCGAGAGCGCCGCGTAGCGGGCGTCACGCGCCGCAGCCTCCGGCCCGCCCTCGGTGCCCACAGTGACCGGCAGGACCAGCGCCGGGTCGAGGCCGAGCTCAGGCGCGAGCCGTACGAGGTCGTGCGCGCGGGACGCCGAGCCGTCCTGCAGGCCGTGATCGACGGTCAGCAGGCCGGCGCGCAGGCCCATGCGGGGCGCGGAGAAGCCGACGGCCGCGGCGAGCGCGAGCGAGTCAGCGCCGCCGCTGCACGCGACCAGGACGAGCGCCCCTTGGGGCAGGTCCGCGAGCGACAGCCGTACGGCACGGCGGACGTCGGCGACGGCGGGATGGGGACCCATGAGGCCATTGTGTCCGCCGATCCGGGCGGACGTGAAAAACCGTGTCCGCCGACCGTGTGGACGCGGACAACCGTGTCCGCCGACCGTGTGGACGCGGACAACCGTGTCCCCGGCCGTGTGGACGTGGACAACCGTGTGCGCCGGCCGGGCGGACGGGGAAAAGCGAGGGACGGTCAGGACTCGGGACCGGCCGCCCCCTGATCCGGTGATGGTTCCAGCGAGCGGGTGCCGAGGACGCGGCCCATCCAGGCCTGAGGGTCGGTGATCTCGTCCCGGGTCGGCAGCGTGTCGGGAGACGTCCAGACCCGGTTGAAGCCGTCCATCCCGGCCGCGTCGACGACGGTGCGGACGAAATGGGCGCCCTCGGCGTACTGCTTCATCTTGAGCTCGATGCCGAGCAGGCGCCGGATGAGCTGGTCGGTGCGGGATCCGCCCTCCCTACGGCGCTGGAACCGGGACCTGATCTCCGCCACCGACGGCACGACGGACGGGCCCACGGCGTCCATGACGTAGTCGCCGTGCCCCTCGACCAGCGTCATCACCGCGGTGACCCGGTCGAGCACGGCCTTCTGCTCCGGGGTCTGGATGGCCTCGATGAGGTTGCCGTCGCCTCCCCTGAAGGCGTCGGCGACCGCGTCGGAGGCGGCGCGCAGCCGTTCGAGCAGGGTCGTCAGGTCCATGTCGGAGGCGAGCAGGAAATCGGTCATCTGGGTCCGGACGTACTCCCGGAGCCAGGGCACGCCGGTGAACTGCACGCGGTGGGTCTCCTCGTGGAGGCAGACCCAGAGGCGGAAGTCACGCGCGTTGACCCCCATCTCGCGCTCGGTGTGCACGATGTTGGGCGCCACCAGCGTCAGCCGCCCCGTGGGCGCGCGGCCGTCGGGATCCGGCGGGAGGAACAGTTCGTACTGCCCGAGCACACGGGAGGCGAGGAACGCCAGCACGGCGCCCACCTCCAGGCCGGTGATGCGGGAGCCCACCGCGCCGACGATCGCGGGCATGCTGCTCGACATCTTCTGGGTCAGCGGCTCGAAGACCACCCTGAACCCGTCGACGTTGGCGCGGATCCATCCGGGCCGGTCGACGACGGTCGCGGCCTCCGGCGGCGCTGAGTCGATGCGGGTGAAGTCCCGCACGTGCCCCTCGGCCTCGCGGGACAGCCGCCTCAGCTCGGCGACCGCCTGTCTGGCCTCTTCCCGACTCACCTGTGGTCCCGGGCGCACGAGGCGCACTCCGGTCGCGACGGCCAGATCCCAGTCGATCACCTGCATACTCACCACCGTACGTTCTTCCCCCTCACTGTGCGCGCGAGGGGCGCGGCGGTGTGCTGAGGAGGAGCGAGCGGGGAGCGCAGCGACCCCGAGCGACGAACGAAGCACATCGCCTCAAAGGGCGCCCCGAGCCGTCACGCCGAAGGCGCGACAAATCAGCACAGAGGGGCGCGGCGGTGTGCTCGGAGCGACGGACCCGGCGACGGGCCTCAACTTTGGGAGACGATCGTGGCGAGGCGGTCCAGCGCGGCCACCGCCGCGCCGGCGTCGGGCACGTCGTCGGCCATGAAGGCGAAGGCGAGCAGCCGTCCGTCGGCGGTGTAGGCGATTCCGGCCAGGGTGTTCACGCCGTTGAGCGTGCCTGTTTTAGCCCGGACCAGCCCGGCGCCCGCTTCCGAACCAGCGCTGTCGTACCGGTTGTGCAGGGTGCCGGTGTATCCGGCGATGGGCAGCCCGCTGACGAGGGAGTGCAGGTCGGGGTTGGCCGGCAGCACGGAGGCGGCGAGCAGGCGGGCCAGCGCGGTGGGGGTGATGCGGTTCTTGATGGACAGGCCGCTGCCGTCGGTGATCGTGACGTCCTTGTCGAGGCCCAGTCTGCCGAGGACGCGGTGGACGGCGGCCACCTGCCCGGCGAAGGTGTGCGGCAGGCCCTCCTGGATCGCGACATGGCGGGCGAGTGCCTCGGCGAGGTCGTTGTCGCTCTGCGTGAGCATGCGTTCCACCAGGGCGTAGACAGGCGGCGACTCGACCCGGGCGAGTTCCTTGGCCGTCTTCAAGGCCGTGACGGGCTTGACATCGTTGCCGACCTTGATGCCGTACTTGCCGAGGAGCGACGCGAAGGCGTCCGCGGCCGCGCGCGGCGGGTCGGGGACGCGGGCGCTCTGGCCGGGCGCGACCCGGCCCTCGTCGATCGCGAGCGCGGTCACCGGAGCGGCGCTGCCCTCCGGCACGTACGTGGGCTTCCATCCGGGCGGGGTCACCGGCCCCTCGAAGAGCGAGGCGTCGTATCCGAGCGTGACCGATGTGATCTTGGCCGCCTTCAGCGCCTTCGCCGTACGGGAGGCGAGGACGGCGAGCGAGGCGGGCTCGGGATAGATGTCGCGGGACTTCTTCGGCCCGGCGAGGGTGGGATCGCCGCCGCCGACGAGGACGATCGAGTTCTTCTCCGCTCCCGTGACGACCGTGGTCGCGAACGTGGCGTCCGGCCCGACGGAGGCCAGGACCGCCACGGCGGTGACGATCTTGGTGGTCGAGGCCGGGGTGAGCGCCACATCCGCGCGGCCGTCGAAGAGCGTGGCGCCGGTCGCTGCGTCGATCACGACCCCGCCGGAGCTGCGGCCGAGCGCGGGGTCACCCAGGGCGCGGGTGAGCCGGGCGGTCAAAGTACCCTTAGCGGGGAGAGGCGCGTCCCCAACCGCGGCCAGAACCGCGCCTGCGGTGATGATGGGGGTGGGGGTCGGTTTCGGTGACGCGATCGGAGCCGATGGTCCGCGGGTGACCTTAGTGATCATATGGACACCTGCGGCGACGGCGAACACCTGCAGTAGGGCGAGGGTGACCAACAGCACCCATCGCTCGCGTCGCACCATGTCACCTCTTGTCGCGCCAAATGGGTTATACGCCTACGAGACATTAACGCCCCCCGGGATGCCGGGAGAGCCTGAGTGGAGGAACCGTAGTGGAGTTCGACGTTGTCGTTGAGATTCCCAAGGGGCAACGGAACAAGTACGAGGTGGACCACGAGACCGGTCGCATCCGGCTGGATCGCCTGCTGTTCACGTCCACTCAGTACCCCGCCGACTACGGGTTCATCGAGGACACGCTGGGCGAGGACGGCGACCCGCTGGACGCGCTCGTCCTGCTCCAGGAGCCGACCTTCCCCGGCTGCCTGATCAAGTGCCGCGCGGTCGGCATGTTCCGCATGACGGACGAGAAGGGCGGCGACGACAAGGTCCTGTGCGTCCCCGCCACCGACCCGCGCATGGAGCACATCCGCGACATCCACCACGTCGCGGAGTTCGACCGGCTGGAGATCCAGCACTTCTTCGAGGTCTACAAGGACCTGGAGCCCGGCAAGTCAGTCGAGGGCGCCAACTGGGTGGGCCGGATCGAGGCCGAGGCCGAGATCGTCAACTCTGTGAAGCGCTTCCAGGAACAGGGCCACGAGCACGCCTGATCAGGTCGGCCTGGTGGCTCCCACGAGGTCGGGACGCCAGATGGGCGCGATGCGGACCACGTCCCCCGTCTGGGGGGCGTGGACCATCAACCCCCGCCCGATGTAGAGGCCGACGTGGTGGATCGAGCCGGGGTCACGCGTCACCCGCCCGAAGAAGACCAGGTCACCCGGCTGAAGCTGCTCGACCGGCACGTGCGGGCCCGACTGCCACTGCGTGCCGGTCCAGTGGTCGAGATCCACTCCCGCGCGCTCCCACGCCCGCATCGTCAGCCCCGAGCAGTCGAAGCTGGACGGACCCGCCGCGGCCCACACGTACGGCTTGCCGAGCTGCTGGAGCGCCCAGTTCACCGCGACGCCGCCGGGACCCTCCACCTCCGTGCTCGCCCACGCCGGAGCTTTGAGCGCCGCCCGCGTGGCTATGGCGCGCAGTTGGGCCTGTCGGCGCGCCTGGCGGGCCTGCCGTAACTGCTCGACCCGCGAGCGGGCGGCGTCGAGGCGCCGCGAGATCTCCTCGGTCGCCCGCTCCATCTCCGCCGTCTGCTGTTGCTGCTCGGTCACCGCCTCGGCGGCGGCCTCCTTGGCCAGCCTGGCCCGCTCGGCATTCTCGGCCTGCTCGGTGTAGGCCCGTTCGGCCTGCGTCTGCACGATCTTGAGTACGGTCTGGGTGTCGGTCAGGTTCTGCATGCTCGCGGCCTGCTCGTCGCCGAGCTGGCTCAGCACGCTGGCTTGCTGCATGAACCCCTCGAAACCCTGGGGCCCCGTCACCATGGCGAGGCCCATCTCCCCGATGCTCAGGTTCGCGTAGCGCTGCGCGGCCACCGCCGCGACCGGTTTTCGGGCCTCCTCGACCTCGGCCCGCGCCTGCGCGACCCGATCGGACACCTGCTTGTACGCCTCCTCGGCCGACCGCAGCATGACGAGCTGGCCGTTGTACGCCTCGACGAGGCGCTCGACGTCTGCGTTGAGCTCGCCCAAGCGCGCCTTGGCAGCGGCGAGATCGGCCTGGGCCCGGCCGAGTTCCTCGGCGCGGGTGCGAACCTGCTCACGCGCGTCGGCGATTTTTCCCGCCGGTTTTCCGGCCGGTTGTCCCGGATCGGCACCCGCCGGGGTGACGAAAGTGAGAATGAGCCCGCAAGCGAGCCCGGCGACGTGCCCGGATGCCAAGCGGAGTGGCATGCTGACCCCTTCCGTTTCTCCACTCCCAGACTCCCCGAGAATAACTCTGCGCACACACTAGGCTCACCGACGGTAATCATCGGAAAGCTGAAATTCTCAACGGCATTCTCGGGCAATTCCGGCTACGGCCGAGCGGGACGGAAAAAGGGCCGCTTTATCTCCGTATTGGGATAACGAACACGGACGGGATTATGCGCCCAGGGCGGGCTCCGCCGGTGACGGAACGGCGGGCGGAGTGTTCTGTGAAGGGCTTTCCGGGCTCCGGCTTCCCGGACTTCCCGCGCTTGCCAGACTCGCCGGGGTTGCCGAACGTCCGGAGCGCTGAGGACGCTCAGGGCGTTCCTGGCGTGCCAAGGAAGTGGCCGGCGTCACCGCCGGGGAGGGCGACGCCGTAGGACTGGACGATGGCGAGGGATCGGGCGACGGCGAGGGATCGGGCGGGCAGCTCCGCTGGGGGCGGGGATGGTGGTGCTGGTGGTCACGGCTCGGCACCGGCAGGTCGGAGGGATCGTCGGGAGTGGGCGATCCGCTCGGCGAGTCCGACGGGGACGGCACCGGAGACGCGTCTCCGGACGGGCTCGCCGACGGCGCCGCCGACGGGGACTCCGCCCTCGACGGCCGCGGCGTCGGCGCGGACGGGGAGGCGGACGGTGAGGGCGTGGTCCGCGCGTCCGGCTCGGTGTCCGGACTGGCGCGTCCGGCGGGCCCGTCGGACTCGTCGTGCGATCCCGCCCGCCGCGCCGGGTCCCGGTCGAGGATCGGGGTGAGGATCATCGGCCGGTCCCGCGGGGTGGCCTTCCACGGCACTTTGAGGCCGGGAGGATCGCCCGCGGCGGGAAAGGCGTCCGACGCGATGCCGACGATCCGGTCCTCCGGCCGGTCGGCGAACTGGTTGAACGACACGAGGACGAGGCCGACCGCCGCCACGGTGGCCAGCGCGCCGCCCAGCGCCCGCGGCCAGCCGCGCCCGCCGCCGCCCGAGGGGAACCCGGAGGAGGTGAGCCGCCCCACCCGCTTGGCGACGTAACGGCGGTAGGCGACCAGCTCGGGATCGGCGAAGCAGCTCATCACTCGGACGCGTACGGTGTCCGGCAGGACCGCCTCGGGAAGCAGGCCGAAGACCTTGGCCAGGGAGACGTGCCGCACCCGATGGGCGGAGCAGGTCTCGCAGCGCGCGAGGTGGCGGGCGATCCGCTCCCGCATCTCGGCGGTCAACTCACCGGCGAACCCGGTGAGGATCTTGGCCCTGCGGGGGCAGTCGTACGGCCCCTTCCGCGCGAGGATCTCCACGGTGACCGCGTCGCTGAGCCGTTCGGTCGCGGCCTCCTGGAGGCCGTCGGCGTAGCGCTGGCCCGTTCCGAGGACCGTCGCGAGGTCGGGGCCGGTCAGGCCGTGCCTGCTGGCGAGTTCGAGGACCTCCCGGTCCTCCGGGCTCAGACCGCGCGTGGCGTGCCAGGCGACCACCCGCAGCTCCGCGTCGGCGGGGTCGGTCAGATGGGGCACGAGCGCGGCGGAAAGGCCGGTGTCCGGCTGCTCGGCGCCCTGCGGCATGCGGCGGCGCAGGCACTCCCCTCTGGCCAGGGTGTAGAGCCAGACGCGGAACCGATTCGGGTCCGCCAGCGAGCCGACCAGCGCCTCGGCGGCGATCAGCGTGTCGCGCAGGGCGACCTGCGCGCTGTCCGGACCGCCGAGCATGACCAGGCAGTACCGGTAGATCGCTTGGGCATATGAGTCATACAGCGTGGCCAGGGCGCCCGGGTCCCGAGCCCGCAACGCCTCGACCAGGACGCGGTCATTCATATGACCGAGAGTAAATGATTAATAACTAGCAGCTCTACTGATTCCACTGAACGAGCACAAATGATATTGACTTGCCCGACTTATACAATGGGATTTGCTTTTTGTACGGCTTGTGCCGAGCAGGGCTCGATTTATCCGCAGTCGTTTTGGATATATCGTGGCATGTGGTGATAAGTGGCGTCAGGCGGGAGTGACGTGCAGCCCGGCGCCGACGCAGCCGTCGAGCAGGGCATCCAGCCCGAACGCCTCCACGGGGCCGAGCGCTCCGATCCCCTTCACGCCGTCGGCCAGGGCGGTGGTCGCCGCCCACGCCAGGATCCGCGCCGTGAAGTCGTACGGGTCGCCTCCGTCGAGCTGCACGGAGGCGAGCAGCCTGCCGTCCTTGTCGTAGGCCTCCGCGACAGTCTGCGAGGAGATGCCGGGGTCGGCCGCCTTCCCTCGGTTGCCCAGGCGGATCACCCGGTCGGCCATCGCCTCGGTCACCCGCTTGGCGCCGGGAAGCGCGGCCAGCACCGGAGTCGCCCTGGCCAGGACGCCCGCCGCTCGGGTCAGTCCGCCGAGCCAGCCCAGGTAGACGTTCACCTCGCGCAGCCCCGGGAAGGCCCTCGGCAGGGCGAAGTGCTCCGAGGCTCCCATCGAGATGCCGTGCCGGCGACGCCCGCCCACGGTGAACTGGCGGGTCCGGCCGTGCTCGCGGACGATGCGGCCCTCGCGGAAACCGTACATCGGCTCCAGGACGACGCCGAGCGCGGAGGCCCGGGTCCCGGCGCTGGCCCGCTTGGCCATGTTGCCCCGGACGAAGTAGCCGACGTCCACCCGGACCGCCTCACCGCCGGCCTTGCGCAGCGCCAGCGCGGCGGCCACGTTGCCGGGCACGTAGTCGTACCCGAACGCGGTGATCAGGGCGGCCTGCCTGGTGGCGGCGGCCGGGCCGTACCGCTGGAAGATGCGCTTGATGAACGTCGGCTCGCCCGCGGAGTCGAGGTAGATCGCCCCCGACTCGCTCGCCGCCATGACCGCGCCCTCGCCCCACCGGGCGAAGGGGCCGACCGTGGAGATCAGGACGTCGCCGGGGTTGAGCATCCGTTCCAGCGACTCGGACCGACCGGCGTCGGCGACCGCCGTGGGGAGCGCCACCGGCAGCGACGCGGCGAACGCGTCCAGCCTGGTCTGGTCACGACCGACGAGGAGCGGCCGGGCGCCCAGCATGAGCAGTGCCTGCGCGGTGAGCCTGCCGGTGAACCCGGTGGCCCCGAACAGCACGATCCGGGAGGTAGTCATGCCGTTACGGTAACCCGCCTCCGAATTCAAGATCCATAGTGGGTCCGCTCCGATGCGAGGCTCGGGGACCGTCACCATGCCGTTCATGGCCGCCGGTCGCCGATGAGCGGATATCCGCGGTCCTTGGCGAACGGCTTGGTCGTGGGCTTGGTCACGTTCACGGGAATCGTCCCGCCCGCGACCAGTTCCTCGTACGGCTTGGCCGTCGCGCCCCAGGTCCTGACCGACACGTCGGTGTCGGCGACCTTCCCCTTGACGCCGGGCACGGTGATGACGAAACGCCGCTTGATCTCGGCGCGGACGTCGTCGACGAAGGTCGTGCCGCCCCCGATCAGGGTGCCCGCGTCGTCACGGAGCAGCGCGGTGACCACCAGGCTGCTCACCGCCTTGCGGAACGGGTCGGAGATGTAGCCGGTGACGAGGTAGGACCCCGCATCCAGCTTGTCCGTCACCACGTCGGACACCGGGAACGCCCGGAACGCCGACGGTATCCGCGCCACCGGCCGCCACGACGCGGGACGGTAGTCGATCTTCACGTGCTCGGGCTTGACCTTGGACATCGCCTCGCCCGTGAACGCCAGGGAGCGGCCCGGAGGAACCGCGTCCAGCGGCTGCTCCATGTGGACGACTTCCTTGCCGGCGGCGTCGCGTGCGCTGATCAGGGCGACGGCGTTCTCCCCGAAGTGCCACCGGTTGGCGTTGCCGAGCACGCCCGCCCAGGTCACGACGTAGCCGTTGCTCGACTTCTCGATCGAGGAGACCTGCTCCTTCAACGCGAGTGGGGAGAGCTGCTTCTCCTCATCCTCGCTCGTGCTGCACCCCGCCACCACCATCACGACGACGAGGGCCAATGCTGCTGCAATGCGGCTGCGCTGAGTCACTTAGCCGTCATAACCCGGTGAATGGGACGCCACCCAACGGACACGCGCAGCCGTACGAACTCTTTAGGGATCTTCGCCTATCTCGGGCGGACCACCCGGGTTTCATCCCAAACGGGCTCAGGAGCCTCATATACCCGGCCGTCCGATCCGAAGACCAGGAAGCGGTCGAAGTCCGCCGCGAACCACCGGTCGTGGGTGACCGCGAGCACCGTGCCGTCGAAGGCGTTCAGGCCGTCCTGCAACGCCTCGGCGCTGGCCAGGTCCAGGTTGTCCGTCGGCTCGTCGAGCAGCAGCAGCGTGGCGCCCGACAGCTCCAGAAGCAGGATCTGGAGCCGCGCCTGCTGTCCTCCGGACAGCGTCTCGAAGCGCTGCTCGGCGATGCCGCCCGCCAGCTCGTAGCGGGCGAGCACCTTCATCGCCTCGTTCTTGAGCTTGGCGTGCTCGGTCATGACGATCTCGCAGGGCGTCCGCTTCATCAGCTCGGGCCTGGAGTGCGTCTGGGCGAAATGTCCGGAGACGACCCGCGCGCCGAGCCGCGCCACGCCCGTGTGCCGTACCGCGTCTCCGGCGATCAGCCGCAGGAAGTGCGACTTGCCCGAGCCGTTCGAGCCGAGCACGGCGACGCGCTCGCCGTACCAGATCTCCAGGTCGAACGGCTTCATCAGGCCGGTCAGTTCGAGGGTCTCGCAGATCACGGCCCGTTTGCCCGTGCGGCCGCCGCGCAGGCGCATGTTGATGAGCTGGTCCTTCGGCGCGACCTCCGGCGGACCCGCCTCCTCGAACTTGCGCAGCCGGGTCTGCGCCGCGTGGTAGGCGCTCGCCATGCCGTCGTTGTAGGTCGCCTTGTTCTTCAGCATGTTGACGAGGCGCTTGAGCTTGGCGTGCTCCTCGTCCCAGCGGCGGCGAAGCTCGTCCAGGCGCTCGTTGCGCTCCTTGCGGGCGTCGGCGTACGTGGCGAACCCGCCGCCGTGGACCCAGATGTTCCCGGACTCGACGGTGACGATCCGGTCCGCCGCGTTGGCCAGCAGTTGCCGGTCGTGGGACACGAGAAGAACCGTCTTGGGCGTCTCCCTCAGCGCCTGTTCCAGCCAGAGCTTGCCCGGGACGTCGAGGTAGTTGTCGGGCTCGTCGAGCAGCAGGGTCTGGTCGGGGCCCCGGAGCAGCGCCTCCAGCACGAGCCGCTTCTGCTCGCCACCGGACAGCGTGTTGACCTCGCGATATTTGCACCGGTCGTACGGCATGCCGAGGGCCGCCAGGGTGCAGGTGTCCCACAGGACCTCGATGTCGTAGCCGCCGGCGTCCGTGTAGTCAGTGATCGCCTGGGCGTAGCGCATCTGGGTCTTCTCGTCGTCCCGCTCCATCATCACGAGCTCGGCGTCGTTCAGCCGCGCCGCCGCCTCCCTGACGCGCGTGGGCGCGACGCTGAGCAGCAGGTCGTGGACGGTGCGGCTGTCGCGGATGCTGCCGATGAACTGCCGCATCACGCCGAGCCCGCCCGAGTGGGCGACGGTGCCCTCGACGGGTTGGAGATCAGCCGAGATGAGCCGCATCAGCGTCGTCTTCCCCGCCCCGTTGGGCCCGACGAGCGCGGCCTTGACGCCCTCACCGATCCGGAACGACACGTCGTCGAGCAACGGCCTCCCGTCGGGCAGTACATAGGTCAGGTGCCCGATCTCGACGTGTCCCACAGCGGCTTCCCTTCTCGCGTCTCGCGCAGGGTACCGGCCGGTTTCGTACGTGAGCATCCCAATTTCCCACCGGCTACAGCGGCCCGCTGACCGCCGGCTTGCAGCAGGACAGCGCGGAGGGCCTTGTGGGGGCCATCACCCACTGCCCGGGATGGGGACTCGGTGAGGCGGGTCGATCGCCGCGGGGTCCTCCCCCGGCGGCGGTCGACCGGTGTGCGCTCTCATTTCATCGAGCCGCGATGAGCCCTCGCTGATAGGCGCGGACGAGGCGGCGCGGGACCAGCAGATCCTGTCCGTTCACGGTGATCGGGACGAGGTCGGGGGTGGTCGCCTTCCACTGGCTGCGGCGGTGCCGCGTGTTGCTGCGGGAGGTCTTGCGCTTGGGCACGGCCATGGCTACCAACTCGCCTTCGTGATGCCGGGGAGCTCGCCCCGGTGGGCCATCTCGCGGAAGCGCACGCGGGAGAGCCCGAACTTCGTCAGATGGCCGCGGGGACGGCCGTCGACGGAGTCGCGGTTGCGGATGCGGGTAGCGCTGGCGTCGCGCGGCTGGCGGCTGAGTTCCTGTACTGCTATCGCCCGCTGTTCCGGCGTGCCGGTGCGGATGATCTCCTTCAGCTCGGCTCGCCGTTCGGCGTGGCGGAGGACCACTTTCTTCCGCCGCTCGTTGGCCGCGATCTTGCTTTTCTTGGCCATCAGATCCTCTCTCCCCGGGCGCGGATCTGGGCGACAGCCTTCTCGATGCCGATCCTGTCGATGGTCTTGATCGCTCGGGCGCTGAGCATCAGCCGGACGTATCGGCCCTCGCTCGGCACCCAGTAGCGGCGGTTCTGGATGTTGGGCTTCCATCGCCGCCGGGTGCGCCGGTGGGAGTGGGAGACGTTGTTGCCGAAAACCGGCTTGATGCCGGTGAGCTGGCAGTGGGCGGACATCAGTTCCTCCCGTAGCGCTGGTTGAACCGCTCGACACGGCCCGCGGCGTCCAGGACGCGGTTGCGGCCGGTGTAGAAGGGGTGGCTCGCGGAGGAGACGTCGACGTCGACCACCGGGTAGGTGTTGCCGTCGATCCACTCGATGGTCTTGTCGCTGGCGATCGTGGACCGGGTGAGGAACGCGAAGTCCGCACTCGGGTCCCGGAAGACGACCGGGTGATAGTCGGGGTGGATGTCCTTCTTCATCGTTCCTCCCGGAAGTCCACGTGCTGGCGGATGGTCGGGTCGTACTTGCGGAGCACGAGCCTGTCGGGGTCATTGCGCCGGTTCTTCGTGGTCACGTAGGTGTAGCCGGTCCCGGCGGTCGAGCGGAGTTTGATCACCGGGCGTAGCTCGTTTCTGGCCATGTCGGATCCTTTCTGGTCACCAGAGTGTGTAATGATAACGATAACCGTTTTTATTCCTGCAACTGGAGGACCCGTGTCCACCCCCGTCGTCCTCGTCGCCGGCCTGCACTCCTCGGCCCGCACCGCCACCGTCGACCGGCTGCTGCGGGAGCACCCCGGATCCGTCGCGGTCCACCACGACCTGCGCGCGGTCACCCAGGACCGCGTCGAGCGAGTCGTCCGCGACAGCACGGACGTGCTCGACGTGACCGACGTACGGCTCGCACACGGCTGCGTCACCTGCACCGTCCGCGAGGATCTGCTCCCACAGCTGGTGCGGCTGTCAGCTGCCGCCTCAATGCTGATCGTGGATCTGTGGGACTCAGTGGAACCGCGTTCCGTGGCCGAGGCGATCGACTGCGACGAAGCCCAGGACATCCTGCGGCTGACCTCTGTGCTCACCGCGCTGGACGCCGAGCACATGCCCGTCGACATCACCCGCGGCGATCGCCTGGTCGAGGTCGGCAAGCCCGCGGCGGGAGGCGACCAGCGCTACCTGGCCGAGGTCCTCGCCCGCCAGCTCGAATACGCCACCGGTCTGGTCCTGCACGGCGGCGACGAGGAAGACGTCGAACTGTCCCTGGCAGTGCTCACCCACCTCGCGCCCGTCACGCCGACCTACCAGGTCAGCGAACTGCCCACGGCCACCGGCTCTGCCCTCTGCACCGGCGAACTCGCCGAACGCGTCGACCCCGCCACCGCCCAGCTCCCCTGCGACACCCAGACCGACGAGATCACCACGGTGGTGTGGCACCGCGTCCGCCCGCTGCACCCCACCCGCCTGTTCGATGCCGTGGACGAGCTGGTCACCACATCAGTCCGCTCGCGCGGCCGGTTCTGGCTGGCGACCAGGCACGAGCGGCTGCTCGCCTGGGACGCGGTCGCGGGAGTCGTCTCGGTGGAGGACTCCGGCCCCTGGCTGGCCGCACTGCCCGAGGCCGCCTGGGACATGATCTCCCCCGGCCGCCGCATGGCCGCCACCCTGGACTGGCACCCGATCAGCGGCGACCGCGTCCAGCACCTGATCTTCACCGGCCCGGATCTCGACCGCGAGCACATCCACGACCTGCTCGACTCCTGCCTGCTCACCCGGGAGGAAGAAGAAGCCGGTCCCGACGCCTGGGCCCACTACAACGACCCGTTCGCCCCCATCCTCAGCCTGAAGGAGACCGCATGAAACCCGGCCGTACCCCGCGCAAGAAGAGCAACCCGCTGCACGGCGTCGGCTACGTCGACTACAAGGACACCGACCTGCTGCGCAAGTTCATCTCCGACCGTGGCAAGATCCGCAGCCGTCGCGTCACCGGTGTCACCGTCCAGCAGCAACGGCAGCTGGCCCGCGCGATCAAGAACGCCCGCGAGATGGCCCTGCTCCCCTACTCCTCCCGGAGCCGCGGATGACCCGGCTTCCGGTCACCGTGCTGTCGGGGTTCCTCGGCGCGGGCAAGACCACGCTGCTCAACCACATCCTGATGGGACTTCGGGTCGCTGTGATCGTCAACGACATGAGCGAAGTCAACGTCGATGCCAGTCTCGTCCGCGACGGCGCCTCGCTGTCGCGGACCGAGGAGCGGCTGGTGGAGATGACCAACGGCTGCATCTGCTGCACGCTCCGTGATGACCTGCTGGAGGAGGCGGGCCGTCTCGCGCGGGAGGGCCGCTTCGACTACCTGCTCATCGAGTCCAGCGGCATCTCCGAACCCATGCCGGTCGCGGCCACCTTCGCCTTCGGAGAGCTGGCCGACAGACCGCTGTCCGACCTCACCGACCTGGACACGATGGTGACCGTGGTCGACGCGGTCGCCTTCCTCGACGAGCTCCGCCGCGGCGACGACCTGACCGCGCGTCACCTCGCCGCCGACGAGGAGGACGACCGTACGGTCACCGATCTACTCATCGAGCAGGTCGAGTTCGCCGACATCATCGTGCTCAACAAGACCGACCTCGTCACCCCCGAGCAGACCAACGTGGTCGAGGCGTCCCTGCACAGGCTGAACCCCGAGGCTCGTGGCCAGCCGTCCCACCGTGACGGGTCTGTGGTCGCAGGCTGGGCCCGTCGCCAGATTCGAGCCGTACGGACTTCGTGAAGCGGACGGGCCACGGGACCAGGAGCTGGTTTTCATCGGCGTCGGGCTGGACCGGCAGCGGCTGCACACGGACCTCGCCTCGTGCCTGATCGCTCCCGGCGAGCTGCCCGCCGACATGCCGATCCTTTCCCCGACTGGGAAACCTTCGGGCTCCACGCGCACCACATGCACGAGCCTTCCTTCGCCGACTGACCGGCGTCCATGGATCGGTGGTGAGCAAGGCTCCCGACCGCGTACGTACGGCCAGGCCGTCCGGCGCGGGGGTGACCAGGAGGCGGTCGGGCCCCGGCGTGCGGAGGCGACCCACGGGTGGTCGCGCAGCGTGTCCAGCAGCCGGTCGAGTGGTGGGTCGAGAGGGGTTTCATCGCGCATCGGAAGCCTCCCTCCGATCGTCGTGATGGGTCGGGCCGGAACCGGCGGTGGGCGGCGCGCCCGTCCGGTCACGCAGAGCCCCGGAGTCCAGATGGAGGACCCGGTCCGCGCGGCGGGCGACGTCCGGGTCGTGCGTGGCCATGAGCACCGCGAGCCCGTCGGCGCGCAGCAGGTCGAGCAGGTCGAGCAGGCCCGCGGCGGTGGCGGCGTCCACCGCCGAGGTGATCTCGTCGGCGAGCAGGACGGACGCCCGGGGCGCGAGTGCGCGGGCCAGGGCGACGCTTCGCGACAGATCCGACGGGTGCCTATCAGCTTCTCTATGACGCCTCCAGAAAAGCCCTGGCATCCATCCTGGAGAACCAAGGTCTTCGCGCCACCAGCCGGGGTGGGCACCTCGCGGTCCTGGACGCGGTCACAGCTCAACTGGATCCCCCACTCGGACCGACACTCCGTTCCTTTGACCGGATGCGCCGCCGTCGCAACAGCGCCGAATACCCTCGGCCCGACACTCCCGAGATCACGTCCGACGACGTCGTGCAGGACCTGACCAAGGCCGAACAGTTCCTGGCGCTCGCCGCCAAGGTCCTGGATCAGATGAGCCCTTACTGAGTGCGCCGTCGGTGCCTGTTACCAGGCCGCGAGCATTTCCTGCGGTGACGCGTCCGGGGAATCCGGGTCCGGAGAGTCCGTGGCCCCGGCCTCCGGACGAACGAGGACCATCACCTCGCCGTCGTCCAGCCTGCTCAGCGGATAGACGTTGCCCTTGATCAGGAGATGTCGTCCTGTCGCGTCGTAGCGGATGAGGGTCCACCGCGCACCCGCTCTCGTGGCGTTCTCCGCGCTGAACAGCGTGCGGAGCCTCGTGCCGTCCGCGACCGAGTACTCCTCGATCGAGTAGCGCTGCGGTCCCTTGCCGTCAGGCGGTGAGAAAGGGCTGCCGACCGCGATCGTGCGGCCGTCCGGGCTGATCGCCGCACCTACCGGAGCCTCCACGGAGCGCACCACGACGCGACTGCTCTTGAGCGTGTCACCTGTGGCAGCCGTGTCGAGGACGCGGAGCTCCGAGTTGACCACGAACCCGAGCGTGCGGCCGTCGGCCGCCCACGACAGGCTCTCGATGCGCCCGAAGGCGTTCGTCGTCCAGGACCGTGTCGTCCTGCCGGGAAGATCGACGACCACGAGCCGCGCGCCCGGACAGAAGCGCAGTGTCTTGCCCGCACCGCACACCTTGCCGTCAAGGCTGTAGGCCAACCGGGTGCCGTCGTCCGTTATCGCGATGGAGCTGACGGCATCTCCGATCACAGGAGCGATCACATCCCGCGTCACTTCGGCGACCTTCCCCCGGTCGTCCACCCGCAGGCGGTAGAACCACGTGGTGCTCACCATCGTCGTGTGCGATTTCACGCTCTGGGCGACATAGAACGTCGTGCCCTCACCGGTTCCCGCGAGCAGATATCCACCGGGCACGCCTCGGGTGATCCCCTTCGGCGCCGCGGGCATCGTGACCCGGTCGGTGATCTTTCCGTTGCGCGCGTCACGGACCACCAGCCCGT
The DNA here is from genome assembly GCF_030268965.1 of Microtetraspora sp. NBRC 16547. GTDB lineage: Bacteria > Actinomycetota > Actinomycetes > Streptosporangiales > Streptosporangiaceae > Microtetraspora. Next base: position 156,238 of record NZ_BSSE01000018.1, read on the forward strand.
CGTTCCCCGCAGTCAGCAGGTAGCGCGGACCCGACGGATGACCTCCCGCTCCGATACGTGTCGGAGTCGGACCTCCGAGCCCGGCCACGGCGGCGACGCTGATCACCACGACGGCCAGAGCGGCCATCATCGGAGCCAGCACGAGAGATCTGCGGAAGCGCGGGCGGGCCTCCGGCCGTAGAACCCGGTCGGCGGGACGCAGCGTCTCGGCGCGCACGAGCTCCGCACCGGTGGTGAAGGCGTCACGGAGCTGCTGTTCGATTCGCTGGGTCATCGGCCCTCCTCCAGTTTCGCGGCGAGCGCTCTGAGCGCCCGGGACGTGGTCGACTTCACCGTTCCGCGGCTGACCCCCATGACCACGGCCATCTCCGCCTCGGAAAGATCGAGGTAATAGCGCAACACCACCGCCTCACGCTGGCGGCGCGGTAGATCACGAACGGCCGTGAACACCTCGCGGCGGGCCTCCCCGAGCAAGGCCGAGGCCTCCGCGGACCAGAACGGGACTTCTGGATCACCGCGGAACCGCCGGGCGATCGCCCGGCGGCGGTGAACCGTACGGCAGCCGTTGAGCACCGCGGTGCGGAGATAGGGCAGCAGCTGACCGTGATCGGCCAAGCGCCTCCATCGGCGATGCACGGCCGCGAAGGCGTCCTGTACGACGTCCTCGGCCGTTTCCTGGTCTCCCACCAGCAGAAAGGCGAAGCGGACGAGGCCGAGACGGTGGGCCATGAACAACTCGGCGACGGTGGCGTCCGCTGGAGGCGCCACCGCGTGGAGCTCCGGCGGGGGATCCTCCATCACATTCCTGATCTCAGTCTGCATGCCCATCTCATGCGGATGCCCCCGATGAGGTTGCTTCGGGAGACCGAATTCTTTCCAGCATGACCAGCCTTCGCGCACACGACCATGTCGGCAGGCCTTCCCGAGCCTCGACGCGCGCGATGCCGCCGGGAGGCCGTGAACCGGCCGGCTCCGGCGGAGTCGCGAGCCTGTTGGCCGCACCCCCGGCGAACGCTCAGGACCTGCTGAAGCTCGCCGCGCGAGCCGCCGCGACGGAACCCGGACTCCGCCCCGGGCCGGGCCAGTACGTCCACATCGGGATGCGGACCGTGAGCTATCGGGCCGGCGACCGTAAGGGGATGCAGGTCACAGCAACCGAGGAGCGATGGACTCCGGCCGACGGGGCGAAGCCCTGGCTCCAACGGGAGCAGACAATCGGCACATCCCCGGTGCCGGGCGTGCCGATGCCCGAAGGGTCGTGGTCCACCACCCAGATCGTGGACACGCTTTACGAGCCCTCCTGCGACACCGGGGCCAAGAACGTCGTCACACAGGAGCAGATGGGCACCTGGCCAACCGACGTGGAATGGCTGCGGGCGCGGGTCCAGGAAGAAGCCGCCAAGGCCACGGCGGTGCCGGAGCAGCGCCAGCGCGTCTGGGGCGCCGCCGGCACCTTGATCCGCTCATCGGTATTCCGTCCCTCGCTGACCGCGGCCCTCTACCAGATCGCCGCCGAGGTCGACGGGATCGCTCTGGTCCCGGACGCGGTGGACGCGGCGGGCAGGCACGGCATCGCCGTCGCATTGGAGGATGGCGACACCCGGTCTGAGCTGATCTTCGACAAACAGACCTACCGCTATTTCGGCGAACGGACGGTGGCCACTCGGGACAAGACGACACAGCTCACCGCTCCGGCCTTGTCTAAGAGCACGGTCGACCGCATGGTGCGGGACGCGGTCGCCAAGGGCGAGAACGGCGAGGAGGTACGCAAGAGCCTCCTGCCTGACATGAAGGCCAGAAAGCTGACGCTCCTGACGCCGAAGGGCGCGGTGATCGGCTCCTCGGCCGTCGTCGAGGTCGGCTTGGTGGAGGCCATGCCTCCTCTCTCGGAAAACGTCTCCCGCATGAAGATTCCCTGCTGAGCTACATTCCGAGCAGACCGGCGCACGGCGGTGCTGATCGAACGGCGGCGGCCGTGGCCTGATCCGCGCTTCTACGCGGCGGGCTCGGCGATCAGGGCCGTGCCGATGCGGCGGAAGCCGAGCCGCGCGTAGATCCGGGCGACGTCGTCGTCACCGGCCGACAGAAAGACGATCTCCATGCCCTGGGCCCGCGCCTCTGTGACCAGCGTCGCCGTGACTGAGAGCGCGAGCCCCCGGCGGCGGGCGGCGGGCAGCGTCCCCACGCCCACGATCTCTCCGACGTCTCCGACCCGGTTGTACTGGCCCGAGCACACCGCCGATCCGTTCTCGACCGCGGCCGCCATCGTGGCGAGGCCGTCCCGCATCCGTTCGACGGTGCGTTCCACCGAACCGTCGTCGGCCCGCGCACGCGCCTTCTCCGCCAGTTCTTCCAGGCCCGCCACGCCGATGCCGGTTCCCGGCTCGGCGAAGGCGAGGTCGGGAACCGAGAGCGCCGTGAGCAACGCCGGGTCGTCCGGGCCCAGGATCCGAACAGTCGAGTCGGCGGGCCGCCGCTCCGGCAAGGCCGCCCAGGCGTCCGCGTCGAGCACCATCAGCGGATGTTCATGGACCGCGAGCCCCGCGTCTTCAACGGCCGCGCGCAGCCCCGGCGACGTCTCCGCCACCCATTCGAAGCTCTCCGGAATTCCGAGCTCGCGCTGCCGTTCACGAACCCGGGCGACGTCGGCGGCGCGCGCTTCGCCCGTCCAGTGCAGGGTCGGGCGGGCGTAGAACGGCCATCCCGCCCCCTCCCGTACGAAAAGCGTGATCGGACCGTGGTCCTCGGCTCGGGCCCCGTGACGCGGGACGGCGTCGTAAAACTCCTCGATCCGGGCCAGCAATTCTTGATCATCAAGGGTAACCATGCCGACCATCCAACAGGGACGGCGCGAGCCGATGCCATCGGATTACGGGCAGGCCACGGGGTTCCACGGTCGAGCGGATGGTCACACGATGACGGTGATCATGGTGTCGGTGACCACGAATCCGAGCCTCTCGTAGAGCCGTTTCGCCGGGTTGCTGTGGGTGACCGCCAGCCCCAGGGTGGTCAGCCCGTCACGGGCGGCCCGTACCTGAACGGCCCGCACGGCGAGCGCACCGATCCCGCGAGGTGCGTGGACGGGGTGGCGGAAGACCTGAGAGACCCACGGTTGGCCGTCCATGTCGTTGACGACGACTCCCGCCACCACCGTGTCCTCAGAATCCACGGCGAGCAGGCTGCACGGCATGACCTGCCCGATCAGCCGTCCCTCCAGGAGCGTGACGAACTCCTCGCGCAGCTTCTCCGCATCGTCACCCGGCCGGCGATCGGGATGTCCGGGCGGGTAGGCCGCGACCACCGCGGGGAGCACCTGCTCCGGGTCGCGGTCGCACGGCACGAACCGGAACCCCTCGGGTGCTGCGACCTCGGTCAGCCCCTCCTCCCGCAGGTCACAGGACATGGTGTGGGCATGCCGCAGCATCCGGGCGCCCCGCGCGAGCAACTCTTCCGACAGGTCCGGCGGAGCGGAGACCGCCCAGCCGCGCATGCCGGACATGATGACGTCCGCCGGATCGGGACCGACCACCTCGACCATGTCCGCCCAGGGACGTCCGTCCCTGACGCCTTCGATATAACTGACCGCGTCTGCCATGATTTGGCGCTTCTCATCCATCCCGGGATCGTCACGCCGCGCGCGTACGGCAGGCAACGGGTTTTTCCGATTCACGCACTGTGCCGGCGCAGGCGGCGCGCCACACGCCACGCGATGAAGACGGCGGCCGCGATGCCGAGGGCGATCCACGCGTAGTTCTGGTAACGGTCGATCGTGGCGTAAATGGCGCCGATCTTCTTTCCGGCGAGATAGGCGAGGCTGGCCCACACGCCGACCCACAGGACCGCGCCGATGACGTTGAACATGAAGAAGCGCCGCCACGACATTCCGGTGGTGCCGGCGACGATGCCGTTGACCTGGCGCAGTCCCTCAACGAACCGAGCGATCACCACGATCTTGCCTCCGTGATGGAGGAAGAATCTCTCGGTCGTGTGGAAGCGCTCGGGCGTGATCAGGACATACCGACCCCAGCGGTGGATCAGCCTCCGGCCCCCGACTCGGCCGATCAGGTAGCCGATATTGTCACCGGCGATGGCGGCCACCACCGCGACGACGGCGACGAGCACGATGTTGAGATGCCCGGCTCCCGCGTAGACCGCGGCGGCGATGAGGATCGTCTCCCCGGGCGCGGGGACGCCGAAATCCTCCAGGAAGATCAGCCCTCCTACCGCGGCGTAGCCGTACTGGTGAAGAATCGGAGCCAGGTCGGCCAGCGGGCCGGGCAATGGTGGGCCCATACGAGCACTCTATGTCCGCGCAGCTCACGGGCCACGCCGACGTGCGGATCAGCCCGCTGGCAGAGTCAGCTTCTCGGCCCTGAAGGGCCAAGCTTGCAGCTCCTCCCCGTACCTGGCGGGTACGGGTCAGGCCGCGTCGTCGGCAGCGTGACTCACTGCCCAACCCGCGACACCGCGCGAGGCGATGTTGCGGGCTGCGTTGACGTCGGCGTGCTCAGCGAAGCCACACGACGTACAGGAGAAGGTTGCCTGGTCGGGCCGGTTGGCCTTGTCCACATGCCCGCAGGCCGAGCAGGTCTGGGAGGTGTAGGCCGGATCAACGTGGATCACGGCGACCCCATGCCGGGCCGCCTTGTAGACGATGAAGCTCCCCAACTGGTGGA
>NZ_BSSE01000019.1 GCF_030268965.1 Microtetraspora sp. NBRC 16547
TACGGCGGTTATAGCGGTAGGGAAACACCCGGTTACATTCCGAACCCGGAAGTTAAGCCTTCCAGCGCCGATGGTACTGCACTGGGGACGGTGTGGGAGAGTAGGACGCCGCCGGACAATTTTTGTGAGGGAGGGTCACCCGTTTTTGGGGTGGCCCTTTCTCTGTTTTCTGGGGTTGTTTTCTTTGTTTGTGGGGGTTCCGGGTGCCGGGCCCCCTTTTTTGTTGCCCGTGGCTGGGGTGTGGTGCCGCTGGTTCTGGGGCGGGGTTTTCCGGGCCGGTAGCTAGTGGTTTGTGGCCTGCTGGCTGGTGCTGTGGGCTGTGTCAGGGCTGCGGGGTTATGGGTGGGGTCGGATTCGCTTGTGCCGGCTGTGGTGTGGGTGTTTTGAGGGGTTCCGTGGTGGGGCCTCTTTTTGGTTTTCCGGGTTGGTTTGGGTGCTTTCCGGAGTTCGCTTGCGGGTGGAGGCAGGGGTGCGGCGGGAGAGTGTGGCGCGGAGGCGGGGGGTTGTGGAGGCCGGCGTAGGACCGTGCCAGCAACCACCGCGCCCGCGATGGCCGCGATCAGCGGCTCGTTGGAGGCCCGCTATCACGGCCGGCCGGAACAACCCCCCGTCGTAGCGCCTACGGACACCAGCCAGTTCATGGGGCCTACGGACACCAGCCAGCTGACGACCCGGCCTGTCCGAGTCGCCAGCTACGCCCTTCGGCCCACTCCTGGAACAGGCTGTAGCCGAGGGCTTCCAGTAGCCATCGCCAACTGAGCAGGCGTCGGCGCACGGCTGGACGTTGCTGTTCCCCAACCGGCATCCCTATGCGGGGGGAGATCAGCACTACGCCACCTATCTTGAGGACGGGTACGGCTTCGAGGTTGAACTCGTCGCCACCGGCACGGGACCGACACCCGCCTGAACCGATCTGACGCTGGAATGGGCCCATTCGAGCACATTCCAGGGCCGGTGTCGCTGATGCTTCAACTCCTGGCACTATCTCCCTGGCCGTCATTTTCACGTCGCGGTTCTGTCGTCGAATTCGTGCGGCTTTGGGCGCGTCGTCCTCGGGGACGGTGGTCATCCGGGCTGACAGTAAGGTTGATGCGTGGAGTATCGAGAGGTCGAACAGGCCATCATGCGCAGGGGAGTCGAGTGGGATTTCACGCCCACCCTCGACCGGATCATCGCCCTGGTGGAGCTGCTCGGTGACCCTCACAAGGCATACCCGATCATTCATGTGGCCGGGACGAATGGCAAGACCAGCACCGCGCGCATGATCGAGGCGCTGCTACGGGAGCGCAATCTTCGGGTCGGCAGGTTCACCAGTCCCCACCTGAACTCCATGCGCGAGCGCATCAGCGTCGACGGCGAGCCCCTCTCGGAGGAGCGGTTCACCGAGGTTTACGAGGACATCGCGCCCTATCTCGAGATCATCGACGCCAAGGTCGGGAAGCTCAGCTTCTTCGAGGTCCTCACCGGAATGGGCTTCGCCGCCTTCGCGGACACTCCGGTGGACGTCGCCGTGATCGAGACCGGCATGGGCGGGACCTGGGATGCCACCAACGTCGCCGACGGCGCGGTGTCGGTGATCACGCCGATCTCGCTGGACCACACGGACTATCTCGGCCCGGACATCGAGACGATCGCCGGGGAGAAGGCCGGCATCATCAAGGCCGATGCGACGGTCATACTCTCGCAGCAGCCGCTGGAGGCGGCGGAGGTCCTGATGCGTCGGGCCGTGGAGATGGGCGCGACGGTCGCACGGGAGGGCCTGGAGTACGGGGTCCTCCACCGTGAGCTCGGCATGGGCGGCCAGCTGCTCCAGCTGAAGGGCCTGAAGGGCGTCTACGAGGAGGTCTTCCTGCCTCTGTACGGCGCGCACCAGGCGAGCAACGCGGCGAGCGCGCTAGCCGCCGTGGAAGCCCTGAGCGCCGGCGACGAGCCGCTCGGTGACGATCTCGTCCGACAGGCGTTCGCGCGGGTGACGAGTCCGGGCCGGCTCGAGGTGGTCCGTGGAGGGCCGACGGTGGTTCTCGACGCCGCGCACAACCCCGGCGGCATGGAGGCGACCGTCGACGCGATCTCGGAGTCCTTCGGCTTCACCCGGCTCATCGCCGTGGTCGCCGTCATGGCCGACAAGGACGTCGACACGATCCTGGAGCTCCTCGAGCCCATCGTCGAGGAGATCGTCGTGACGAGGAACACCTCGCCCCGGTCCATGTCGCCTGAGGATCTCGCGGAGAAGGCGGAGAGCGTCTTCGGGGCCGAGCGGGTCCACGAGGTGGCCCGGCTCGACGACGCGATCGACCTCGCGGTCGGTCTGGCGGACCAGGGCGACGAGTTCGGCTCCGGCGTGCTGATCACCGGTTCGGTCGTCACCGCCGGCGACGCCCGGATCCTGCTGAAGGCGGACCGATGAGCAGCGCGCATGGTGAGGGCAAGTTCGAGGTGACCCCGGGAATGCGGCGTCTCGGTGCCAGCGTGCTGGGCATGGAGGCCATCGTCGTCGCACTGTTCACCCCGGTCGCCATCGCGGTGGCGCACGTCGACACCACCGTTGCCGTGACCGTCGGCATCGGGCTGGCCATACTGTGCGTGCTGGCCGCGGGCATGCTGAAGCGGCCCTCCGGCTACATCGCGGGCAGCGTCGTCCAGCTTCTGGCGATCGCCACCGGTTTCCTCGTCCCGACGATGTTCTTCCTCGGCGTGATCTTCACCGCGCTATGGATAACAGCGATATTCGTCGCTCGCCGTGTCGAAGGTGCGACGAAGCGCTAAAGTCGGCCAACATGGCCGTCCCCCCGATTCCGCAGGCCCGGACCGCCGTGGCGGTTCGTGCCGTACGCGTTCCTCTGTTGCTCGACGTCGTGCTCGGGCTCCTCGTCGCGGTCGCGCTGCCGCTGGCGATCGTCGCCATTCCGAACACCATCTCCGTGGTGGCCGCGCTGCTGCCGCCGGACGCATCGCAGGTCGCGATGGTGCGGGCGCACGGCCTGGCGCTGCCGGTCATGCTGCTGGCCGTGCCGCTCGCGGCGGTCGCCGTACGCCGGTTCCGTGCCGCGCCGATACTGGTGGTGGGGCTCACGCTGCTGGCCGCCGCGGACGCCGCGGGAGGCTACGCGGGGTCGACCTTCGTGGTCGGCGTGCTGCGTGTCCTCCACGGCATCGGCGCGGGCCTGCTGCTGCCCGCGACCCTCGTGGCCGCCTGGGAGCGTCCGCGGCGCAGGTTCCTGCTGCCGGTCTGGGCGGGGATGCTCGCGGCGAGCCTGGCCGGGGCCCAGGCCCTCGCGTTGTGGCCGCTGGCCAAGGCGACTTCCTGGCAGGTCACCCTCCAGCCGTATCCGCTCCTGACCGGTGTCGCGCTGGCGCTCGCCGCCGTGTACCTCGTGCTCTGGATCGTGGCGGGAGACGGCGCGGACGGCTCCGACGCCGAACGACCGTCGGCGGCGGAGCTCCGCGGTGACCGGGGCAGGCTGACGCGGGCCGCGGTCCTCGCCGCGGGCATAGCGGCCCTGGCGGTCGGCATGACGTTCGACTGGCCGGCCGTCCTGGCCATCGCCGCGGCTGCCGTCGCGGTGATCGCCGTGCTGGGTCTGTGCGTGGTCACCAGGTTCGAGGAGCCGGGAGGGCGCACGCTGGCGTTCGCGAGTGTCGCGGTCGGCCTGGTGGTGCTCCCGACGGCCGCGCAGGCCACGTACCTCGAGATGGGCGGTGTGCGCGGCGGGCCGGGGCTCTCCGGTCTCTGGCTGCCCCTGACGCTGGCCGCCGTGGTGACGGTGGCCAGCGCATATGCCGCGAGTACGGTGGGCGACAAGACCGCGGCGAAGCTCGTCGGCGGGGGTCTGGTGGCGATCGTGGCCGCGCTGTGTGCGATCAGGTTGCTCATCCCGACCTCGGTCGGTCTCGTGTTGGTGGTGCCGTTCTCGCTGCTTGCCGGGGGCGCGGCGGTGGCTCTGGTGGCCGCGCTGCGAACCGTCCGGGTCGGTACGGCGCTGTTCGGCCTGTCGCTCTGCTTCCCCGCGCTGCTCGGCGGATTCCTGTTGGGAACGGGCGTCCAGCGGTTGAGGATCGACGGCATCCGCAGCTCGGCGGCGGCGCAGCCGACGCTCGTCGCGGACGCGTTCCTCGACGCGCTGTGGATGTGGGCCCTGGTGGGCGGGTTCATCGTCGTGGGCATCATCGTGATGGCGTCGTGGCTGGGGCGGCGGGAACCCGGGGCGGCGCGGCAGAACGCTCAGGTGTTGATCCCGTCCCCCACCCCTTCGCCCGAGGAGATGGGCGCGGGGAGCGGGGAAACCTCCTCAGACCGGTAAGCTGCGGGTTGCACGGAGCACCCGAGCGAGCGCGGCCATGAGCACGCCTTGCTGCGGAGGGCCGACTTTTCGCAGCCGTCGCCGAGAACGGCTGAAGATCAACAGAGGAGATTCTCGTGTCGGAGCGCACGCTTGTCCTGATCAAGCCGGACGGTGTCCGTCGTGGCCTCATCGGGGACGTCATCGGCCGCATCGAGCGCAAGGGCCTCAAGGTCGTGGCGATGGAACTGCGCACTCTTGACGCCGAGACCGCCAAGGCGCACTACGCCGAGCACGCCGAGCGTCCGTTCTTCGGCGAGCTGGTGGAGTTCATCACGTCCGCGCCGTTGGTCGCGCTCGTCGTGGAAGGTCCCCGGGCCATCGAGGCGTTCCGCGCGCTGGCCGGTCTGACCGACCCGGTGAAGTCGGCCCCCGGCACGATTCGCGGCGACCACGCTCTGGAGATCGGCGAGAACGTCGTCCACGGGTCCGACTCGCTCGAGTCCGCCGCCCGCGAGATCAAGATCTTCTTCCCCGACCGCTTCTGAGCGCTCGACCACAGGAGAGGCCCCGGCTCAAACCGGGGCCTCTCGTGTTTTCCCAGGTAGTGACGCTTTTGATGGCCCTGGCCGGGAAGATTTTCCCGCTCGCTGAAGGCTCGATGTGCCGGGCCATGGGTACAGCAAGTTACGATTCGAGTGCGATGCGTTATCCCGCAAACCACCTGAAAGGCCTTCTTCAGCATGGGGAGCAAGCTGGCATTCCTGGGCCGTGACATGGCGGTTGACCTCGGCACGGCGAACACTCTGATCTACGTCCGAGGGCGCGGCATCGTTCTCAACGAGCCGTCCGTCGTAGCGATCAACAACTCCACCGGAAAGATCGTCGCGGTGGGGATCGAGGCGAAACGCATGATCGGGCGAACACCCGGAAACATCATCGCCGTCCGTCCCCTGCGTGACGGGGTGATCGCCGACTTCGACATCACCGAACGCATGCTGAGGTACTTCATCCAGCGCGTTCACAAGCGCCAGCGCTTCGCCAAGCCGCGCATCATCGTGGCGGTGCCCAGCGGAATCACGGGCGTCGAGCAGCGCGCGGTAAAGGAGGCCGGATATCAGGCGGGTGCCCGGAAGGTCTACATCGTCGAGGAGCCCATGGCGGCGGCCATCGGCGCGGGCCTTCCCGTTCACGAGCCCACCGGCAACATGGTGGTCGACATCGGCGGCGGCACCACCGAGGTCGCGATCATCTCGATGGGCGGCATCGTCACCTGCCAGTCGATCAGGGTCGGCGGCGACGAGCTGGACCAGGCGGTCGTGAACTTCGCCAAGAAGGAGTACTCCCTGATGCTCGGCGACCGGACCGCCGAGGAGGTGAAGATCGCCATCGGCTCGGCGTATCACGTCAGCGAGGAGCTCCATGCCGAGATCCGCGGCCGGGATCTCGTCACCGGACTGCCCAAGACCGTCGTGATCTCGGGAGAGGAGATCCGCCGGGCCACCGCGGAGCAGGTGAACGCGATCGTGGACGCCGTCAAGACCACTTTGGACAGGTGCCCGCCGGAACTGTCGGGCGACCTCATGGACCGGGGCATCGCGCTCACCGGTGGCGGGGCCCTGCTCAAGGGCATGGAAGACCGGCTACGTGACGAGACCGGGATGCCGGTCCATCTCGTGGACAACGCCCTCGACTCCGTCGCTCTCGGCTCCGGCCGATGCGTGGAGGACTTCGAAGCGCTCCAGCAGGTGTTGGTGCCGGAACCCCGCCACTAAGGGGGCGCGTCATGAGAGATTCCCGCCGCACCCGCCTGATCCTCGGAATCCTCCTCGCCGCCGCTCTGGTGCTGATCACCGTCGGTCATCGGAGCGGCGACGCGTCCGTCGCCGGGCCGCTGCGGCAGATCGCCTCCTCGGTGTTCGGCGCGGCGGAGCAGGCGAGCACGAAGGTGACGGAGCCGGTTTCGACATTCTTCTCGATGGTGACCGGCGCCCCGGGCGCCAAGGAGCGCATCGATGGGCTGAAGAAGGAGAACGCCCAGCTCAGGAGCAGGCTGGCCGCCGCCCAGTTGGACAGGGACAGGTCCAAGCAGCTCGACCGCATGCTCGGTCTGTCCGGTCTCGGCCACTACCGGGTCGTGCCCGCGCAGGTCATCGCGCGCCGGCACACCCCCGGTCTCGAGGACAACGTGGAGATCGACGTCGGCTCGCGGGACGGCGTGCGCCGGGACATGACCGTCCTGAACGGCGACGGCCTGGTGGGCCGGGTGATCCGGACCGGGCCGGGAACGTCGACCGTCATCCTTCTCACCGATCCCGGCTCGTCGGCGGGTGCCCGCCTGGAGGGCGGGCGCGAGCTCGGCGTCGTCAGCGGGCTCGGTGAGAACGGCAAGGACGGCAACCTGATCAGGCTGCGCCTGCTCGCCTCGACGGTGCCGTTGAAGAAGGGGCGGCGGATCGTCTCCTTCGGTTCGCAGAACGGAACGCCGTATGTGCCGGGTGTGCCCATCGGGGAGATCGAGCGGGTCCAGATGACGCCGGGGGAGGTGACCCGGACCGCCTATGCCAGGCCGTACGCCGACTTCTCCGCGCTTGACGTCGTGGGCGTCGTGGTCCGGGCCCCCGATCGCGACCCGCGTGACTCGGTCCTGCCGCAGGAGCCCGGGAGGGGCGTGCCCGGCAAGAAGGACAAAGGCAAGGACCACGGCAAGGACAAGTCCAAGGACAGATCCACGGGCCAGGCCAAGCGGCGGGACACGACCGGCGACTCGGGGGAGCCGGACCAGGCCGCCACGCCGCACCAGGACGAGGGGAGGGACTGATCGGCATGGCGCGTAACCTGCTCGCCGCGTTGCTCCTTTTCGTCGCCCTGGTCGTGCAGGTGACGGTGTTGAACCGGCTGCCGGTCAAGGTGGTCCCCGACCTGGTCCTGCTGGTCGTGATCGTCCTGGCCGCGATGCGAGGCCCGCTCGATGGCGCGGTCATCGGTTTCTGCGCGGGCCTCGCGGCCGACATCCTGCCGCCCGCGGGAGAGTTGCTGGGACAGTACGCCCTGGTCATGTGCCTCACCGGCTTCGTGGCGGGGAGGCTGGCCGCGCACGCGCCGCTGTTCGCCACGCTGGTGTGCGCGGTTCTCGCTCCGGCTCTCACGGTGGGAGTCAGGGCCCTGGTCGCGGACGACGGTGTCGGCTGGACCTACCTGCGAACGGTGTGGCCCTGGGTGGCGCTGTGCAATCTGATCGCCGCCCCGGTTGTGTTGTGGGCGGTGCGGCGTCTCCTCCGCGAACGGCGACGGCAGACCGTACTGGTGCCCAGCTGGAGACGGATATGAGCGAGGGGGTCGCATGACCCGGATGCACACGCGGTTGATCGTTCTTCAGATTGTGGTCGTGTCCCTGATCGTGGTTCTCCTCGTACGGCTCTGGCAGGTCCAGATGGTACGAGGAAGGGAGTTCGTGGCGGTCGCGACCGAGACCCGTACCCGTGAAGTGGTGGTGCCGGCGTTGCGGGGGCAGATCCTCGACGCCATGGGCCGGCCGCTGGTGCGCAACAGCACCAGCCTGGTGGTCTCCGTGGATCGGACCACGTTTGAGCGGATGCCCGACGGCGGCGCCGCCGTGCTGGGCCGGTTGGGCAAGGTGCTCCGCATGTCGCCGGACAAGATCAAGCAGCAGATCCGTGCCTGCGGGCCGGGCGTTTCGCGGCCGTGCTGGCCGGGCTCGCCGTACCATCCGATCCCGGTGGACAGCCGGGTCACCCAGCGGCAGGCGCTGCAGATCCTGGAGCGGCAGGAGGACTTCCCCGGGGTCACGGCGGAGATCCAGGCGGTCCGCGACTACCCGGGAGGGACGGAAGCGGCCCAGTTGCTCGGCTACCTCCAGCCGGTCACCCAGAGCGAGCTGGAGAAGCGCGAGGGCCTCAAGGCCAGTTACTCCGGGGTCGACCTGGTGGGCCGTGACGGTCTGGAGGCCGTGTACGACGCCGAGCTGCGGGGCGAGTCGGGCCTGCGCCGGGTCCAGGTGGACCGGATGGGCAAGCAGATCGCGGTCACGCAGCAGAAGTCACCGACGACGGGCGACACGCTGGTCACCAGCATCGACACGCGGGTCCAGTCCATCGTCGAGAAGGCGGTGGCCGAAGCGGCGAAGAGCGTGGGGTCCGACGGCGCCGCGGGCGTGGTGCTCGACGTCAAGACCGGCCGGGTCGTCGCGATGGCCAGCGTGCCGACGTACAACCCGTCCGTGTGGGTGGGGGGTATCTCCGAGCACGATTACCAGCGCCTGCTGTCGAAGAAGTCCGGCAAGCCGCTGGTGTCGCGGGCGATCAACGGCACGTTCGCTCCGGGATCAACCTTCAAGATCTCCTCGGTTTCGGCGATGGTCGCGGACGGCTCCCCGCTGCACGGGACCTATCAGTGCCCGAGCTCGTTCAACGTCGCCGGCCGCGCGTTCGGCAACGCCGGCGGCATGAGCCTGGGCTCCATCTCACTGCACACCGCGCTGGTGAAGTCCTGCGACACGGTCTTCTACCGGGCGGGGTACGAACAGTGGTTGCGCGACGGCGGCAACAAGCCGAAGGCCAAGGTCAAGGAGCCCATGCCGAACATGGCCCGCGCCTACGGGTTCGGCCAGCGAACCGGCATCGACCTGCCGGGCGAGTCCCCGGGCCTCATCCCGGACCGCAGGTGGAAGGAGAACCTCTGGAAAGCCACCAAGATCGAGAATTGCAGGCGGGCGAAGACCGGCTTTCCGGAGATCAAGGATGAGGGACGGGCCGCGTTCGCCAAGCGACTGGCCAACGAGAACTGCCTCGAGGGCAACATCTACCACGCTTACGAGGCGGCCAACTTCTCCATCGGCCAGGGTGACGTGCTCGTCACCCCGCTCCAGCTCGCCAGGGCGTATGCCGCGCTCGTCGGAGACGGCAAGGTCCGCAGCCCCCGGGTGGGCCGGGCGCTGTTCCGCCCGGACGGCACGCTGGTCAAGGAGATCAAGGTTCCGGTCGTCGGGAAGCTGCCGATCAACAAGGAGACCCGGGACTACATCCGTAAGGCACTGAGCGAGGTGACGTCGGACGGCACCGCGGCGGGCGCGTTTCGCGGCTTCCCGATGAACGAGGTGAAAGTCGGTGGCAAGACCGGCACCGCCGAGGTGTGGGGCAAGCGGGACACCTCCTGGTTCGCCTCGTTCGCTCCCGCTGCGGACCCGCGGCTGGTGACCGTTGTGATGGTCTCGCAGGGCGGATTCGGCGCGGAGACGGCCGCCCCGGCGGTGAGGAGGATCTGGGAAGGCATCTACGGCCTGGGCAAGAACGACAACGGCAAGCCGCTGAAGGCCGCGCTGCCCTCCGGGCACCCCGTGGAGCGCCTGCCGGTCATCAGGCGGGACGGGACGGTCGCCCAATGATCCAGCAGTCGGCCGTGCGCAGCAGATCCTTCGCAAAGCGTGCGGTGGGGCGGGGATCGCCGATCAGGAAGATGGACGGCCTCATGCTGCTCGCGATCGCGGCGCTGTCCGTCATCGGGACACTCCTGGTCTGGTCGTCCACCCGGAGCTGGATGTCGGTGCAGCCGACCGCGCTGGCCAAGAAGCACGTGCTCAACATCCTCATCGGCGTGGCGCTGCTCGGCGCGGTCGCCATGATCGACTATCGCCGGCTGCGGACCGCCGCGCCCGTGGTGTTCGGTGCGGCGCTCATCGGCCTGCTGCTGGTCATCACACCGATGGGAGCGACGATCAACGGGCACCACTCGTGGATCACGCTCGGTGGCGGCTTCGCCGTGCAGCCGGCCGAGCTGGCCAAGCCCGCGCTTGTGCTGATACTGGCGCGGTCCCTCGCCAAGCCGGCCGAGAGGACGGGCCGGCCCAGGCTGATCAGCGTGGCCCTCTGCCTCGCCGCCACCGGGATCACCACCATGCTGGTGATGCTCGAGCCGGATCTGGGCACCACGATGGTCCTCCTGGTGATCACAGGGGGGACCCTGATCTTGGCGGGACTGCGCAAGCGTTGGGTCGCATTGTTTCTGCTGCTCGGCGGCGCGGCGGCGGCGGCGGTGTGGTCCTTGGGGCTGCTGAAGCCGTACCAGGTGGCGCGCTTCACCGCGTTGATCAACCCGGCGAGTGACCCGCGAGGGGTCGGCTACAACAGCACGCAGGCGCTCGTCGCCATCGGTTCGGGGGAGCTTTTCGGGAAGGGCCTGTTCCACGGAGGGCAGACCACCGGCCGGTTCGTGCCGGAGCAGCACACCGACTTCATTTTCACCGTCGCGGGCGAGGAGCTCGGCTTCGTGGGCTCGGTCAGCGTGGTCCTCCTACTCGGCGTTGTGCTGCTGCGGGCCGTGCGCATCGCACGGCAGTGCGACGACAGGTTCGGGTCCCTGATCGCCGGGGGCATCGTCTGCTGGTTCGCCTTCCAGAGCTTCGTCAATGTCGGGATGACCATCGGGATCATGCCGATCACGGGCATCCCGCTGCCCTTCGTGTCCTACGGAGGCACGGCCATGTTCGCGAACATGATGGCCGTGGGCATGCTCCAGGCCATCCGCATCCGCGCCTACGACAGGCGCTCCGTCTGAGATCACGCCGAGGGGCCTGTGGACGAGTGGACATGGGACGCTTTTCGAAGCGGATACGCTTGGAGCCATGTCTGTCGAGTCACTGTTTCCTCGCCTGGAGCCGCTGCTGCCCAAGGTGCAGAAGCCGATCCAGTACGTCGGGGGTGAGCTCAACTCGACGGTCAAGGACTGGGACGAGGCGAGCGTCCGGTGGGCTCTGATGTACCCGGACGCCTATGAGGTCGGCCTGCCCAACCAGGGCGTGCAGATCCTCTACGAGATTCTCAACGACCTGCCCGACACGATGGCGGAGCGCACCTATGCGGTCTGGCCGGACCTCGAGGCGCTCATGCGGGCCGAAGGCGTGCCCCAGTTCACCGTCGACGCCCACCGCCCGGTTCGCGCTTTCGACGTTCTCGGGGTGTCCTTCTCCACCGAGCTCGGTTACACCAACCTGCTGACCGCGCTCGACCTGGCGGGCATCCCGCTGGAGGCGGCCGAGCGGACGGATGAGGACCCGATCGTGCTGGCCGGCGGCCATGCCGCGTTCAATCCCGAGCCCATCGCCGAGTTCCTCGATGCCGCCGTCCTCGGCGACGGAGAGCAGATCGCGATCGCGATCTCCGAGGTCATCCGCGAGTGGAAGGGCGAGGGATCGCCGGGCGGCCGCGATGAGCTGCTGATGCGCCTCGCCTCCACCGGAGGTGTCTACGTCCCGAAGTTCTACGACGTCGAGTACCACCCGGACGGGCGCATCATGCGCGTCGTGCCGAACCGGCCCGGCGTGCCGACGCGGATCTTCAAGCACACCGTCATGGATCTCGACGAGTGGCCCTATCCGAAGAAGCCGCTCGTCCCGCTGGCCGAGACCGTCCACGAGCGGTTCAGCGTGGAGATCTTCCGCGGTTGCACCCGTGGCTGCCGTTTCTGCCAGGCCGGGATGATCACCCGCCCGGTGCGGGAGCGGTCGATCACCACGATCGGCGACATGGTGGAGAACGGCATCCGCGAGTCCGGCTTCAACGAGGTCGGACTGCTGTCACTGTCCAGCGCCGACCACTCCGAGATCGGCGACGTGGCCAAGGGCCTGGCCGACCGGTACGAGGGCACCAACACGTCGCTGTCGCTGCCGTCCACGCGAGTGGACGCGTTCAACATCGACCTGGCGAACGAGTTCTCCCGCAACGGGCGGCGTTCCGGGCTCACCTTCGCTCCCGAGGGCGGCTCAGAGCGCATGCGCAAGGTGATCAACAAGATGGTCACCGAGGAGGACCTCATTCGCACCGTCACCACGGCGTACAGCCAGGGCTGGCGACAGGTGAAGCTCTACTTCATGTGCGGCCTCCCAACGGAGGAGGACGTGGACGTCCTCGGCATCGCCGACCTGGCCAAGAAGGTCATCCGGGCGGGCCGTGAGGCGACCGGCTCCAGGGACGTGCGCTGCACCGTGTCGATCGGCGGGTTCGTGCCCAAGCCGCACACGCCGTTCCAGTGGGCCGCCCAGTGCGACCACGAGACCGTGGACCGCCGCCTCCGCGAGCTGCGCGACGAGCTGCGCGGCGACAAGGAGTACGGCCGGGCCATCGGCTACCGCTACCACGACGGCAAGCCGTCGATCGTGGAGGGGCTGCTCTCCCGGGGAGACCGCCGCGTCGCCCGCGTCATCCGGGCCGTCTGGGAGGGCGGCGGCCGGTTCGACGGCTGGAGCGAGCACTTCTCCTACGACCGCTGGAGGCAGGCGGCCGAGAAGGCACTGGCCGACGAGCCCGTGGACGTCGACTGGTACACCACGCGCGAGCGCGAGGAGCACGAGGTGCTCCCGTGGGACCACCTGGACGCCGGTCTCGACCGGGAGTGGCTCTGGCAGGACTGGCAGGACGCCAAGGGCGACGTCGAGGTCGAGGACTGCCGTTGGACGCCCTGCTATGACTGCGGCGTCTGCCCGACCATGGGGACCGAGATCCAGATCGGCCCCACCGGCAAGAAGCTGCTGCCCCTCACCGTGATCTGACAGGGGACTTCCGCGCGAGGCTTATCCTGAAAGACGACGGACCGACACCGGAAGGACGATTTAACACTGAAACCCGTTCCTGATGGGCCCCCGCCCGCGCCCGTGGTGCAGCGCCTTCGCGTGCGCTACGCCAAGCGTGGACGGCTGCGCTTCACGAGCCACCGCGACATCTCCCGTGCCGTCGAAAGGGCGGTACGCCGAGCCGATATCCCGGTGGCGTACAGCGCGGGGTTCAGCCCCCATCCGAAGATCTCTTATGCCGGCGCGGCCCCGACCGGGGTGGCGAGCGAGGCCGAGTACCTCGAGATCGGCGTGAACAGGCCGTGCGACCCGCACCGCGTCCGCGCCGACCTGGACGCCTCGCTGCCGCCTGGTCTGGACGTGCTCGACGTGGTCGAGGCGCGCGACAGCGGCCTGGCCGACCGGCTGGAGGGCTCGGCGTGGGAGCTGCGGCTGCCCGGGGTGGATCCCGAGGTGGCCGCCAAGGCGGTCGAGGCATTCGTCACCGCCGACCGCGTGGAGGTCGAACGCCTGACCAAGAAGGGTCTGCGGCGGTTCGACGCACGCGAGGCGGTGCTGAGCCTGGCCGTTCAGGAAGGGGCGGCGAGAGCAGCAGGTCAGGAGCCGGATTGGCCGTGTGTCATACTTCGCATGGTCGTTCGGCACGCGACACCTGCCGTTCGACCCGATGACGTACTCACGGGACTGCGTCTTGTGGCGGGCTTCGCGCCGCTGTCACCCCCCGAGGTGACCAGGCTGGCGCAGGGGCCGCTCGACGCGACCGGTGAGCCCGCCGACCCGTTCGATTTCGATCGGGTGGGCGGAAACCGATAAGACTTGCCGCCGAGGCACCGAAAGGGAGCCAGGCGGACCGCGAGAGACGAGAGCTCCCGTGCGGCGCGGAGACGTGCCCGGGAGCTGACGGGAGAGCGCCCGCATGCTCGACAACGAGCCCAATGCCGGGGCTGTGAGCCTTGGCAGCGATACGACGACAACTGACAGGACGGCAGGGGGGACGACGCGGAGCGGAGCCGGCAGCGGCAGCGCTCTGGCGCGCCGCCGTTCGGCGAGCCGGCCCGCTGGGCCGCCGCCTGAGCCCGAGGACACCCCATCGGCCGTGATCACCGTACCGGCCGCGGCGCCCGAGGCCGCCCAGCCGGAGGCACCGCAGGCGGAGCAGGAGCGACCGGAGGCCGCTCAGACCGAGGCCGCACGGGCGTCGGTGACCGAAGAGGCGAAGCCCAAGCGGGCCACCAGGCGCAAGACCACCGCCAAGGCGGCCGTGGAGTCCGCTGAGGAGGCCGAGTCGGCCAAGCCCACCCGGCGCACCCGCACCCGCAAGGCCGCCGAGGAGCCGGCCGGCGACACGACCGCGCAGCCGGTCGTCGAGGCCGGCGCGGAGTCCGGTGGCGAAACGGCGGTGAGCGGTGAGGAGGTCGCGGCGCCCACCCGGCCACGCCGTACGCGCAAGGTGGCGGCGCCGGAACGATCCAGCGCCATGACCGCGGCGGAGGCCGAAGTGGCCACCGCGATGTCCCTGGCACTGCCGGACGTGGACGACGTCCTCGCCGAGGAGGCCGAGGACCTCGGCGAGACCGAGACGATCGAGACCGCCGAGGAAGCTGAAGCCGGCGAGGAAGCCGGGACCGAGGACGCCCGCGCTGAGACGCCGGGGCACGGCGTGGTCGCCGACCCGTTCGGGCTGCACGCCCAGCGCGTGGCGGAGCCTCCGCCACTGACGTTCCAGGCCCCGGCCGCGGTGTTCCAGCCGCTGTTCCAGGCCCCGGACCCGTTCGCCGTTCCGGAGATCCGCACGCAACCGGCCGCACCCGCCGAGGAGGCGGTGGAGGAGCGGGCCGAGAGCGCGGAGACGGACGAGGGCGCCGAGCACGGCGAGGACGACGGCGAGGCGGGCGGCCGCCGCAGGCGGCGGCGCCGGGGTGGACGAGGCCGTGGTGCCAAGCCCCGTGACACCGAGGACGGCGAAGAGGACGAGAGCGTCTCCGCCGAGGCCGCGGAGGAGCCGGAGGGCGAGGAGCACGGCGAGACCGGCGAGGAGGAGACCGACGGCGACCAGGCCGGGTCGCGCCGCCGTCGCCGTCGCCGTCGCCGCGCCGGGGAGGAAGCTGATCTGACGATCGAAGATCAGCCCAACACCGTGGTGCGGATCAGGGCGCCGAGGGCGACCCGGGCCACGTCCGTGGACGAGGTCCAGGGCGTACGCGGCTCGACCCGCCTGGAGGCCAAGAAGCAGCGCCGCCGCGAGGGGCGCGAGCTGGGCCGTCGCCGCCCGCCGATCATCACCGAGTCGGAGTTCCTGGCCCGGCGGGAGTCGGTCGAGCGCGTCATGGTGGTGCGCCGCCAGGGTGGCCGCACCCAGATCGCGGTCCTGGAGGACGGCATCCTCGTCGAGCACTACGTCGACCGGGAGGCGAGCCAGTCCTACGTCGGCAACGTTTACCTCGGCAAGGTGCAGAATGTGCTGCCCTCGATGGAGGCGGCGTTCATCGACATCGGCAAGGGCCGCAACGCCGTGCTGTACGCCGGTGAGGTCAACTTCGACACCGCCGGGCTGGAGGGCCAGCCCAAGCGGATCGAGGCGGCGCTGAAGTCCGGTCAGTCCGTCCTGGTGCAGGTCACCAAGGACCCGATCGGGCACAAGGGCGCGCGGCTGACCTCCCAGATCAGCTTGCCCGGCCGATACCTCGTCTACGTGCCGGACGGCTCGATGATGGGCATCTCCCGGAAGCTGCCCGACAAGGAGCGGACACGGCTCAAGCAGATCCTGCGCAAGGTGATGCCGGAGAACGCCGGTGTGATCGTGCGCACGGCCGCCGAGGGCGCCTCCGAGGAGGAGCTCAGCCGCGACGTGGCCCGGCTGTCCGCGCAGTGGGAGAACATCCAGCGCAAGGCCAAGTCGGCCAGCCCGCCGGAGTTGCTCTCCGCCGAGCCCGACCTCACCGTCCGTGTGGTCCGGGACGTGTTCAACGAGGACTTCGCCTCACTTGTCGTCGAGGGCGACGACGTGTGGGAGACCGTGGACGAGTACGTCCAGTACGTCGCCCCGCACCTGGCCGACCGTCTCTCCAAGTGGGAGGAGTCGGGCGACGTCTTCGCGAGCTACCGCGTGGACGAGCAGATCGCCAAGGCGATGGAACGCAAGGTGTGGCTGCCCTCCGGCGGCTCCCTGGTGATCGACCGGACCGAGGCGATGACCGTCGTCGACGTCAACACTGGTAAGTTCACCGGCCAGGGCGGGAACCTCGAGGAGACCGTCACCCGCAACAACCTGGAGGCGGCCGAGGAGATCGTCCGCCAGCTCAGGCTGCGGGACGTCGGTGGCATCATCGTCATCGACTTCATCGACATGGTGCTGGAGAGTAACCGGGACCTCGTGCTGCGGCGGCTGCTGGAGTGCTTGGCCCGGGACCGGACCAAGCACCAGGTGGCCGAGGTCACGTCGCTGGGACTGGTCCAGATGACCCGCAAGCGGGTCGGCCAGGGCCTGCTTGATGCGTTCTCGACACCCTGTGATTGCTGTCACGGCCGTGGCGTCATCATCTCGTCCGAACCGGTCGAGGCGAAGCCCGAGCCGCGGGGCACGCAGGGCAAGATGGCCATCGAGAAGGCCGTGGCCGAGAAGCTCTCGACAGGTGAAGGGGCGGTCGTCGCCGCGTCCGTCAACGGGCGTGACAGCGTCACCGATCCTCTCCACACAGGCGATGACGCTCTCGCCAGTCAGTCTCGGGGACGTCGCCGTTCCCGCAGGAAGACGGCAGAATAGGACGTCGTCTTTCCCCGGTGTTCCGCCCGGTTCGACCTGGGTACCGGTAATCCGGTACCCTAGTCAACCGGTGCGCCCGGTGGCGCGCCTGGCTTCGCGCGCCTACCTGGTTCGCCGGTCGTTTCATCGACAGCAGCTGGATGCGGGGCGCAGCATCTAAGCATTTAGCCAGAAGAAGGGTTCCGCGGTGTACGCGATCGTTCGTTGCGGCGGCAGGCAGCAGAAGGTCTCCGTCGGGGACGTCCTCGAGGTGGACAAGGTCGCCGGCGAGGTGGGCTCCTCGGTGTCGCTGCCGGCGGTGCTCGTCGTCAACGACGGCGATGTCACCACCGACGCTGCCACGCTTGACAGGTTCCAGGTGACCGCCGAGATCCTCGGCGAGACCAAGGGGCCGAAGATCCGCATTCTGAAGTACAAGAACAAGAGCGGCTACAAGAAGCGCCAGGGTCACCGCCAGCGGTACACCCAGGTCAAGGTCACCGGCATCAACCCCGGACAGTAAGTATTTCCCGGGGGATGCCCCCCGAAAGGGAGTGAATCATGGCACACAAGAAGGGCGCCTCGTCCACCCGGAACGGCCGCGACTCTAACGCGCAGCGTCTCGGTGTGAAGCGCTTCGGTGGTCAGCTTGTCAACGCGGGCGAGATCATCGTTCGCCAGCGCGGCACGCACTTCCACCCCGGTGACAACGTCGGCCGTGGCGGCGACGACACGCTGTTCGCCCTCGCGGCGGGCCACGTGCAGTTCGGCACCAAGCGGGGTCGCCGCGCGGTGAGCATCGTCCCGATCGCGGAGTGAATCCGCTCGGTAAACGGTTGTAGATGAGGCGGATCGAATTCTCGGTCCGCCTCATCTCTTTTCTGAGGGGCACCGCGGTGAGAGCGCGTCGGACCCCTCCCACGAGGGGAAGCAATGGCTGATTTCGTCGATAACGTCATCCTCCACATCAAGGCGGGTGATGGCGGTCACGGCTGCGCTTCCATCCACCGGGAGAAGTTCAAACCGCTCGGCGGACCTGACGGCGGGAACGGCGGCCGCGGCGGTGATGTGATCCTTGAGGTGGATCCCAACACGGCGACCCTGCTGGAGTACCACCACCGCCCGCACCGGCGGGCGGCCAACGGTAAGCAGGGCATGGGGTCGAACCGCGAGGGTGCCAACGGCGAGTCGGTCGTGCTGCGGGTCCCGAACGGCACCGTGGTGAAGGACGCCAGGACCGGCGAAGTGCTGGTCGACCTCGTCGGTGCGGGCACCCGCTACGTCGCAGCCCAGGGCGGCTTCGGCGGGTTGGGCAACGCGGCGCTGGCCAACGCCCGGCGCAAGGCCCCCGGCTTCGCGCTGCTGGGCGAGCCCGGCGACGAAGCCGAGATCATGCTGGAGCTCAAGACCGTCGCCGACGTGGCGCTGGTCGGGTTCCCGAACGCCGGCAAGTCCTCCCTCGTCGCGGCGCTCTCGGCCGCCCGGCCGAAGATCGCCGACTATCCGTTCACCACCCTGATCCCCAATCTGGGCGTGGTGACCGCGGGGGACACCGTGTTCACCGTCGCCGACGTGCCCGGCCTGATCCCCGGCGCCTCGGAGGGCAAGGGGCTCGGCCACGAGTTCCTGCGGCATGTCGAGCGCTGCTCGACCATCGTCCACGTCCTCGACTGCGCCACCCTCGATCCCGGGCGCGACCCCCTGAGCGACTTCGACGTGATCGAGGCCGAGCTGGAGGCGTACGGCTCGCTCCAGGACCGGCCGCGGATGGTCGTGCTCAACAAGGTGGACGTGCCCGACGGGCGCGACCTGGCCGACATCGTCAAGCCCATGCTGGAGGAGCGCGGCCTGCGGGTCTTCGAGATCTCCGCGGCCTCCCACGAGGGCCTGACCCTCCTGGCGTACGCGATGGGCGAGATGGTGGCGCGGGCCCGGGCGGAGGCTCCGATCGAGGAGCCGACGCGCCTGGTCATCCGGCCGCGCCAGCTCGGCGAGACCGGTTTCACGGTCAGGCGGGTGGATGAGAACACCTTCCAGGTCACCGGCGAGAAGCCGGAGCGCTGGATCCGCCAGACCGACTTCACCAACGATGAGGCCGTGGGCTACCTCGCCGACCGCCTGGAACGGCTCGGCGTCGAGGAGGCGCTGGTCGAGGCGGGCGCCCAGGTCGGCGCCGAGGTCGTCATCGGTCCGATGGAGGGCGGATACGTCTTCGACTGGCAGCCGTCCCAGGGCACGCAGACCCGGGTGGCCGGGCCGCGCGGCACGGACAGCAGACTCATCTGAGAGGGGGATCGGCGGATGAGCAGGGACCGGGTCGGTACGGCCGCGCGGCTGGTCGTCAAAGTGGGGTCGTCGTCGCTGACGACTCCACAGGGCATGATCGACGTGGACCGTGTGGACGCGCTGGTCGACGTGCTGGCCGCGCGCCGCCTGGCCGGCGCGCAGATCGTGCTGGTCTCCTCCGGGGCGATCGCGGCGGGGCTCGGCCCGCTGGGACTCAAGAGCCGTCCCAAGGACCTGGCCACCCAGCAGGCGGCCGCCTCCGTCGGCCAGGGCGTTCTCGTCGCCCGTTACACCTCGTCCTTCGCACGGTACGGCCTGCGCGTCGGGCAGGTGCTGCTGACCGCGGACGACATGATGCGCAGATCGCACTACCGCAACGCGCGGCGTACGCTGGCGCGGCTGCTGGAGCTCGGCATCGTGCCCGTCGTCAACGAGAACGACACCGTGGCGACCGACGAGATCCGTTTCGGCGACAACGACCGGCTCGCCGCCCTGGTCGCCCATGCCACGTACGCCGACGCCATGGTCCTGCTCTCCGACGTGGACGCCCTGTACGACGGGGATCCGCGCAAGGAGGGCGCCCGGCGGATCACCGAGGTCCGTGGCCCCGAGGACCTGGAGGGCGTCGAGCTGGGCACGTCCGGCCGGGTCGGCACCGGCGGCATGGTCACCAAGGTGCAGGCCGCCCGGATCGCCACGGGCGCCGGAGTCCCCGTGGTCCTCACCGCGGCCGCCCACGCCGCGCACGCGCTGGCCGGTGACGACGTGGGCACGTACTTCCATCCCGTCGGCCGGCATCCCGGCACCCGGCTGCTCTGGCTGGCCCACGCCGCCACCGGCCAGGGGCGGCTCCACCTCGACCCCGGCGCGGTCGAGGCGGTCGTCGGGCGGCGCAAGTCCCTGCTGCCTGCGGGGGTCGTGAAGGTCGAGGGCGACTTCTCCGCCGGCGACCCGGTGGACCTGTGCGGCCCGGCCGGCACCGTCGTGGCTCGCGGCCTGGTCAACTACGACGCGAGCGAGATCCCCGAGCTGCTCGGCCGGTCCACCCGCGAACTGGCCAAGGCGCTCGGTCCGGAATACGAACGCGAGCTGATCCACCGGGACCACATCGTCATACTGGGGCACCATCACTAGTTCTGGAGTGCGGAGCATGTCTGAGGTAGAAGACTTCCTGAAGGTCGCCCGAGCGGCGAAGGACGCCGCCACCGTGCTGGCGCCGCTGCCGCGCGCGCCGAAGGACCTCGCGCTCCGCGCCGTCGCGGACGCCCTGGTGGCCCGCTCGGCCGAGATCATCGAGGCCAACGCCGTCGACGTGGAGAAGGCCCGTGCGGGCGGCGTGTCCGAGGCGATGATCGACCGGCTCCGGCTCGACGCCGGCCGGATCGAGAAGATCGCGGCAGCCGTACGGGAGGTGGCGGACCTGCCCGACCCCGTGGGCGAGGTGGTCCGGGGCAGCACGCTGCCGAACGGGCTGGAGCTGCGTCAGGTGCGGGTGCCGCTCGGCGTCATCGGAATCATCTACGAGGGCCGGCCCAACGTGACCGTGGACGCCGCGGCCCTGTGCCTCAAGAGCGGCAACGCCGTGCTGCTGCGCGGGTCGTCCAGCGCGTACTCGTCGAACACCGTTCTCGTGCGGATCATGCAGGAGGCGCTGGCCGCGACGGAGGTGCCCGCTGCCGCCGTGCAGCTCGTGCCGGGCCAGACGCGCGAGTCGGCCAAGCTCCTGATGCGGGCCCGCGGCCTGGTGGACGTACTGATCCCGCGCGGCGGCGCGTCGCTGATCAACAGCGTGGTCGAGGAGTCCACCGTCCCCGTCATCGAGACCGGCGTGGGCAACTGCCACGTCTACGTGGACGCCGACGCCGACATCGAGACCGCGCTCACGATCCTGGTCAACGCCAAGGCGCAGCGGCCCTCGGTGTGCAACGCGGCCGAGACGCTCCTCGTGCATGCCGACATCGCCGCCGAGTTCCTGCCGAAGGCGCTCACGGCGCTCAAGGACGCGGGTGTGACCGTCCACGGCGACGAGCGGGTGCGCGCGCACGACGCCGGTGTCGTGGCGGCGAGCGAGGAGGACTTCTTCACCGAGTACCTCTCGCTGGACATCGCCGCCGCTGTCGTCGACTCCCTCGACGACGCCGTCCGGCACATCAGGACGTACGGATCGGGCCACACCGACGCGATCGTCACCCGTTCACAGGGCGCGGCGCGTAGGTTCGTGGCGACCGTGGACTCGGCCGCCGTCGCGGTCAACGCCTCCACTCGGTTCACCGACGGCGGTGAGTTCGGGTTCGGCGCCGAGATCGGCATCTCGACCCAGAAGCTGCACGCCCGCGGCCCGATGGGTCTGCCCGAGCTCACCTCCACCAAGTGGATCTACACCGGCGACGGGCACGTCCGCGGTTAGGGAGTGTCGGACACGACCAAGGTGGCTGGTGCTAGGTCGTGTGCCGTTCGGGGTGTTCCCGGCCGGCCCCGTTCCGGCCGGAGCTGTTCCGGTCACACGCGGGCGAGGATGGGGCGCGAGCCGAGCCCCGCGTCCCTGGCCCGCAACGCGGCGTCCGTCCGGCTCGGCGCCTCCAGCTTGTTGAGGACGTTGCTGACGTGGTTGCGCACGGTCTTGGGCGCCAGGCGCAGCTGACGGGCGATCTCCGCGTTGGAGTGGCCGTCGGCCAGGTGCTCGAGGATCTCGTGCTCGCGCTGGGTCAACCCCGGAAAGGGCGTCTGCGCCGCCGGGGCGCTGAGCTGGGCCAGCAGCCGGGCTCCCACGCCCCGGCCGAACACCATCTGCCCCAGTGCGACGGAGCGGACCGCCGCCGCGATCTCGCCGGGGCTGGCGCACTTGAGCAGGTGCCCGTATGTCCCGGCCCGGAGCGCGGTGAGCAGGCCCCCTTCGGCATCGCCCGTGCCCAGCGTGATGATCCGTACGGCGGGGCACCTGCGGGTCAGGTAGTCCACGGCGTCCGGCATGGCGGCGTCGATGAGCGCGACGTCCGGGCGGAGCCGTACGGCGAGTCGGATCGCGTCGAGGGACTCCGAAGCGGTTCCCACGACGGCGATGTCCGGAACCTCGTGCAGCGCGAACTTGATCCCCTCGGCGTACAGGGGATGCTCGTCGGCCACCACGACAGTGACATGCCGGGTGCCCCTCCCGGCTGAGTGGTCGGTGTCCATTGGAGTGAACCACCGCTTTCTTGGTTGCCTTCTCCCGATGACGACCGCACGCCCCCGGCGTGGCGGCCCACTCCCAAGAATCGTCCAGGGCGCTTGTAAATAACTTGGGGTTGAACAGCAGAGCGGCCAATATTGCGCAAAGTAATCAGCGTGTCACTAAGGGGCGGCGGTGTGGTGGGGCTTGGCTGTGCCCATGGAAATTGTGGTCGCCCTTGGCATGGCGGTCGCGGTGGTCGTCGCCGCCGACCGGCTCATGCTGTGGCTGGAGAGCCGGGGGCACGTCAATTGGCGGCGCACCGGGCCCAGGAGGCTGAATGCGGAGCCTGAGACGGAGCTGGAGCTCCTGTTGAAGGACTCGTGATGAAGCGGGCGCTCTACGCCGTCGCCGCGCTGGTCGGCCGGTCGGTGCTCGGAATCATCTTCATCACGCACGGCTGGGAGAAGTACGGCAACGGGGTCGACGCCACGGCCGCGATGTTCGCCGAGGCAGGCGTCCCGCTGCCGCGTGTCTCGGCGGTGTTCGCCATCGTGGCCGAGCTGGGCGGGGGCTCCCTGCTCATCCTGGGGCTGCTCACGTCCCTCGCGGGGATCGCGGTCGGCATGGTGGCGGCGGGGGCCTTCCTCTACGTCCACGTGCCGCACGGGGCCGGCGACGGCGGCCTGGAACTGGTTCTGGCGCTCGGCGCGCTGGCGCTGGTCATCGCGGTCGCCGGACCGGGCTGGCTCAGCCTCGATCACCTGCTCGTCCCACGCATCTTGGGGCGTCGCCGCCAGGAGGCCGTCCCCGCGTCGGTCTGATATCCGTTCCGCCCGGCGTGCCTCCCCGGATTTGTCCGCGGAGGCCGCTAAGGTTGTCCCTCCTATGGGTGGACGTCTGGGGCGGGTCGGCGCCTACGCGCTGCTGGAGCGGCTGGGCCGGGGCGGTATGGGCGAGGTCTACCTCGCGGCCAACCGCCGGGGCGAGCAGGTCGCCGTCAAGATGCTCCGCGACCCGCTCGGGGACGATCCGGACGCCCGATTACGTCTTGAGCGCGAGGTGCGGGCGCTGCGCCGGGTGGAGAGTCCGTACGTCGCGCAGGTGCTGGACGCCGACCTGTCGGGTGACCGGCCCTACCTCGTGATGGAGCACATCGCGGGCGAGACCCTGCTCGACGCCGTGCGCCGCAGGGGCCCGCTTCCCGAGTGCGAGCTGATTACGTTGGCCCAGGACCTTGCGACGGCGTTGGCGATCACGCATGCCGCCGGTGTGGTCCACCGTGACCTCAAGCCGGCGAACGTCCTGATGGGCGTGGACGGGCCGGTGCTGATCGACTTCGGCATCGCCCAGGTCCTCGACGCGACGAGGCTGACCATGACGGGGACCTTCCTCGGCACCCCCGGGTACTCGGCGCCCGAGCTGTTCGCCGACGAGACGGTGGGGCAGCCGGCCGACGTTCACGCGTGGGCGGCGACGGTGGCCTTCGCTGCCACCGGTCGGCCCACCTTCGGCCGGGGGACCGTCGAGTCCCAGATGTACGCGATCCTGCACGGCCAGGCCGACCTCGCCGGGGTACCCGCCGCGCTGCTGCCCCTGATCCGGGCGGCGCTGCACCGCGACCCGGCCAGGCGTCCCACGGCCGCCGTCCTCGCCGACAGGCTGGCCCTGCTCGCCCGCGCCTCTGCCGAGCCTGCGCCCACACCCACGCTCGCGTCCGCGCCCGTGACCCGCAGACGGCGCCGCGCCGCTCAGAAGGAGCACGTCCGCCACGCCGCCAAGGAGGAGCGGCGGCCCGGCCGCTCGGCCACGGAGGAGCGGGCCGCGCGGCGTTCCGGGACGGCGCTGCCCGCCGAGGCAAGGCCGGACGGCGTGCGGGGCCTTCCCCGCGGAAGCGCCACGCTTCTGGTGCTCGCGCTACTCGCGGTGCCGTGCGTGGTGGCGTCGCTGGTCTACCCTCTCGCCACCTTCGCGATCACGGGGACGCTCGTGGTGCTCACCCGGGCCCTGTGGAGCGGCCACTGCCTGGTGCGCAAACGCGAGTCGCCCCGGGCGCGGGGACTCCTGCGAGTGCTGACCTTTCCCCTGACCCTGGCGGGATCACTCGTCTCAGCGGTGGCCTGGCCGGGCCTGCCCGCCGCGGCCGTGGCCTTCGCCGCGCTCTGGCTCACGGCCGGGGCACGCCTGGAGCCCGAATGGTGGACCCAGGCGGTGCCCGTGACGGTCGCGGGGGTCGCCTTCGGCATCGTCACCGGCTGGATCATCGGCCGTGAGGTCGAGCGCGTCGGCGCTCGGGTGCCCGAGCTGCGGCGAGAGGGGCTGCGGGCGCTCGCCGTGCTCGGCGGCTTCGTCGCGTTGTGCGCGGCGGCCGTACGAGCGGTGGCGTTCTTCGTCTAGCTTCGTCTGCTTCCGTTGGCCGCCACCGGCTTCCTGGGCCCGTGGCGTCGCCCTGGGCGTTCGGCTCTCCCCATGGGCGAACGTGTTGCTGTGCTGCCCCGGGGGATGACCCCCGGAACCTCCAGCGTCTAGCTGTCTCTGCGGGCGAACGTGTTGCTGTGCTGCCCCGGGGGATGACCCCCGGAACCTCCAGCGTCTAGCTGTCCCTGCGGGCGAACTTGTTGAAGATGCGCTCTCCGGCGTGGACCGCGCCCTCGGCGACGTCGCGCAGGACGCCGATGAAGGGGTCCTGGGACTGGGACCACGACTCGCGGTAGGAGTTGGCGGCGGCCTTGACCTCTTCGGAGATCTTGGCGTTGGCGTCGTCGGCGCGGCGCGGGTAGTTCCCGGCCAGGATGTCGGCGTACTCGCCGTCACGGCGCCAGCGGTCGAGCTCGGCGACGCGGGTGACCGCGAACGGGTGTGTCGTGCCGAGGAGGTTGAGGACCTTGAGCAGGCCGTCGCGGACGTCACCGCCGGTGTCGTACTCGCGGGCCTGGTCGAGGAACGCCTCGATGTTCATCTCGTGCAGGCGCGAGCCTCCGGCGAGCTTCATCAGCGCGCGCAGCGCGGCGTCGGGGTCCTGCCCGGCGAGCAGGCCACCGCGGTCGGCCGACATCTCGGCCTTGCGCTGCCACTCCTCCAGTGCGGCCACGATGACCCGCAGGCCGATGTAACCGAGCGGGATCCACGCCACGCGGGTGGCCAGGCGGGTGAGGATCTGCAGCATCGTGCCGTAGACGGCGTGACCCGACAGGATGTGCGAGGTCTCGTGCCCGATGACGAACCGGAGCTCCTCCTCGTCCATCAGGTCGAGCAACCCGGTGGAGACCACGATGAACGGCTCGTCGAAGCCGATGGCCATGGCGTACACCTGGGGGTCCTGCTGCACGTAGATCTCGGGGATCCGGTGCAGGTCGAGGATGTATGCGCTGTCGCGGCCCATGTCGTAGAGCCCGCGGAACTGCGTGTCCGTCGTGCGCACCGCGGACGCCAGGAACATCAGGCGCAGGCGGCGCTCGTTGAACAGCCCGGACATGCGCTTGAGCACCGAGTCGAACCCGCTGAGCGAGCGCATCGCGACGAGCGCGGAACGGTCTGCGGGGTGTTCGTAGGCGCGGGAGCTGATGCCGGGCAGCTGCACGCGATTGCGATCGGGAGTGGTCATGTTCCGCATGCTATGTCGGTGGAACCCAGCGCGCGCGAGAGCACCGGAGAGCGTTTTAGAGGGGTACCTCCGGTCTCGTGTGGCTTGCAGGCTAGGGTCCGTTCCATGAGAAATGGGGCGGCGACCAGACGGCTGGGCATCATGGGAGGGACATTCGACCCGATCCACCATGGTCACCTCGTGGCCGCCAGCGAGGTCGCGCACCACTTCCAACTGGACGAAGTGGTGTTCGTGCCGACCGGGCAGCCGTGGCAGAAGGCCCACAAGACGGTCACGGCCGCCGAGGACCGCTATCTGATGACGGTCATCGCGACGGCGTCGAATCCCCGCTTCTCGGTGAGCCGCGTCGACATCGACCGCCCGGGGCCGACCTACACGATCGATACGTTGCGCGACATCTCGGCCCGTTACGGGCCGGACGTGGAGCTGTACTTCATCACCGGCGCCGACGCCTTGGCGCAGATTCTGAGCTGGCGCGACGTGGACGAGCTGTTCAGGATCGCCCACTTCGTCGGCTGTGACCGGCCGGGGCACGCCCTCCTCGACCCCGGCCTGCCGGAGGGAAAGGTGAGCCTGATCGAGATCCCGGCGCTGTCGATCTCCTCGACCGAGTGTCGTGAGCGGGTCGCCGCGGGTGAGCCCATCTGGTACCTCGTGCCCGACGGAATCGTCCAGTACATCAACAAGCGGGGCCTCTACCGGGATCCAGCACGCTGAGCAGCGCATATGCCGGCCGGACCCGGCCCCCTAGGATCAGATCTCGCGCCTGAGCGGGGAGAAGAAGAGCGGCAGCCAGCTGAGCGACATGCAGGCCGCTCCGGCCCACAAGGTCGCGCGGACGCCCCAGAGCTCCCCGACCAGCCCGGCGAGCAGGCCGCCGGCGCCGAGCGCGCCCATCAGGAGCAGCCGCATCGTGGCCGTCATCCGGCCGAGCATCGCGTCCGGCGTGACCTCCTGCCGGAAGCTGACCAGGAGCACGTTGTTCAGGCCGGTCCGGTACGTCAGCACGAACCAGGCCGCGGCGGCGAGCCAGATCCAGCCTCCCCGGTCGAGCAGCGGCACCAGGAGCGCTGGGACGGCGAGACGCTGCGGGTGCCCAACGCGTACGTCTCGGGTGTGCGACCGCTGCGCGGGCTCGGTCTCCTGCTGGTGCCGTCGGTGTTCAGCTGGCCGCGGATCTTCTCGGTCACCTGCCCGCCGTGGCAGCCCACGGTCCGCTATCCGCCGCCCGGGATCGCGACGCTGTGGGAACGCGGGGAGGCGGATGTCCCTGAGGCGCTGGCCGCGGTCCTCGGCAGGAGCAGGGCGCGGCTGCTGGCCGAGCTCGACCAGCCCGCCTCCACCCAGGACCTCGCGGCGCGCCTCGGCCTGTCGGAGGCGGGCGCCAACAAGCATCTGACCGCGCTGCGCAGGGCGGGCCTGTGCACCGCCCACCGCACCGGGCGTTATGTTCTTTATGCCCGCTCGGCCGTCGCCGAGGCGTTGCTCACGGGGTCACCGGGTGGTTGATCGGCGCCACTCCGGGCCGCTTGCCCGGGGTCGGAATCGGGAGGCCGGTGGCGTACGTTGATACGGCGGGACCGCGTCCGGATAGGGTCGGGCGCGAAAATGGGATTGAA
The DNA here is from genome assembly GCF_030268965.1 of Microtetraspora sp. NBRC 16547. Classification (GTDB taxonomy): domain Bacteria; phylum Actinomycetota; class Actinomycetes; order Streptosporangiales; family Streptosporangiaceae; genus Microtetraspora. The sequence goes on from NZ_BSSE01000019.1 coordinate 27,264, forward strand.
TCACCCACCGCCCCGTGGGCACTCTTGGAAGAGCCGATCGAGACTCGTGCCCCGGCAATGGAGGACAGAACCACATCGTGACCGTATCTGAGAGATCGCTTCAGCTCGTGAAAGTGGCCGCCGAGGCCGCCGCGGAGAAGCTGGCCGACGACATCATCGCCTATGACGTGAGCGAGCAGCTCGTCATCACCGACGCGTTCGTGCTCTGCTCCGCCTCCAACGACCGTCAAGTCCGCGCGATCGTGGACGAGATCGAGGACAGGCTCCGCATCGAGGCCGACGCCAAGCCGGTCCGGCGCGAGGGCGAGCGTGAGGGGCGCTGGGTGCTCCTCGACTACATCGACATCGTCGTCCACGTCCAGCACGAAGAGGAGCGCACCTTCTACGCCCTGGAGCGGCTCTGGAAGGACTGCCCCTCGATCGAGCTTCCGGAGAGCGTCACCAAGGTGGCCGCGCAGCGGGCCGGCGGGGCGGCCCGGTGACCGAACGCCTCGAGCCGGCGGTGGGGAGGCCCGCATGAGCCGGCGGGTGGTCTGCCTGCGCCACGGCCAGACGAAGTGGAACGTCGAGCAACGTTTCCAGGGGCACAGCGACATCCCGCTGGACCCGACCGGGGTGGCCCAGGCAGCGCGGGCGGCGTCTCTGCTGGCCGCGCTGAACCCGACGGCGATCGTCTCCTCGCACCTGCAGCGCGCCTACGACACGGGGACGGCGCTCGGCCGGCTCACCGGCCTCGGCGTGCTGGTGGACAAGGAGCTGCGGGAACGCGGCGGCGGCGCGTGGGAGGGGCTGACCCGCGAGGAGATCAAGGCGGGGTGGCCGGTCGAGTTCGAAGCATGGGAGGCCCCCGGCGGCGAGGCCGTGGCGGAGGTCGCCGACCGTGTCTCGGAGGCGATCCGGCGCTGGGTCGACCAGCTCCCCGACGACGGCCTCCTCGTCGTCGCCTCCCACGGAGCGGCGCTACGGCTCGGCATCGCCCGGCTCCTCGGGTTGCCCGAGGAGCTGTGGCCCGCCCTGGGCGGCCTCGGCAACTGCTCGTGGTCCGTCCTGGAGGAGGGCCGGCGGGGGTGGCGGCTGCTCGAACACAATGCGGGAACGCTTCCCGAGCCCGTGAACAGCGACGACAGGCCCGAGGCGGTCGTCGACCGCTGACGCGCGCGGCTGCCGTCAGGTGTCGATTAGGTAAACGGCAAATGGTCGCTATATGCTCCTCGGGCGCCGCGTCGAGAAGACTCGAAGCGGTGACCAGGGGCTATAGCGCAGCTGGTAGCGCACCTCCATGGCATGGAGGGGGTCTGGGGTTCGAATCCCCATAGCTCCACCCGATCACTCACGGTCGAGGGCGGCCGGTAAACCCTTCGGCGCCCTGTGCCGCCAGGTCGGTTCGATCAGTCGCGAAAGCCGCTCAAGCCGCTCGGGCGCGATGTTTGGGGGCCGGAGGCGAAATCGGGGGCGGCCGCAGGTGGCGATAGCCTACTGGCCATGCTCCCGACCCCTGACGCGCGATGATCGCTGCCTATTCCGGCTGGCTGATCGGCGCCGCCCTGCTGCTCGCCCTGATCAGTCTGATCACGGCGATCCGGAACCGGCCCATGGGCATCGTTCTGCTCGCCGGGCTCGCCCTGCTCGAGGTTGCCCTGCTCGTCCAGGCCGGCCTGGCGGTGACGCGGTTGTCCGAGCTGGAGCAGGAGACGGCCACGTTCGTCGGCTACCTCGCCGGGACCGTCGTGATCCCGCCCGCCGCCGTCTGGTGGGGCAAGGCGGAGCGCACCCGCTGGGGGCCGGGCGTCATCGCGGTCGCAGGTTTCACGGTCGCCGTCATGACGGGACGGCTCCTCCAGCTCTGGAACGGCACGGCATGAGCGCACCGGTGGCATCGGGGCCGGGACGGGTCCTCATCGCCGTCTATGGCGTGTTCGCCCTCGCGGCCACCGCCCGCGCCGCCGTGCAGATCGCGACGAAGTTCGACGAGGCGCCGCTGGCGTACCTGCTGTCGGCGGTCGCCGCCGTGGTCTACATCGTGCTGACGGTGGCCCTGGCCCGTGGCAGGCGACGGCTCGCCCTGGCGGCGTGCCTGGTCGAGCTCTCCGGGGTGCTGGTCGTCGGCACGCTGAGCCTCATCGACTCCGCGGCGTTCCCGCACGCCACGGTCTGGTCGGGCTACGGCGCCGGTTATCTCTTCGTGCCGCTCGTCCTGCCGGTTCTCGGGCTGTTCTGGCTGCGCCGCCGGACGTCGTGACGGAAGTGCGCGGCGCGGCCGAGACCGTCGGCACGTGACGATCCGCACTGTCGAACCCGACTAGACGGGGTCAGCGAGGGCAGGGCAATCCTCCGAAGCCGCGAGGACAGGAGGAGACGGGCATGAGCTCGATCGAACACTCGGTCAACGTGAACATCCCGGTGCGCACCGCGTACAACCAGTGGACGCAGTTCGAGAGCTTCCCCGAGTTCATGGAAGGCGTGGACTGCGTCAAGCAGGTCACCGACACCCGGACGTACTGGATGGTCGAGATCGGCGGGGTGCGGCGCGAGTTCGACGCGGAGATCACCGAGCAGCATCCGGACGAGCGGGTCACCTGGCGCTCCCTGGACCGGCCGCGCCAGTCCGGGGTGGTGACGTTCCACCGCCTCGACGACGATCACTGCCGGGTCACGCTCAGGCTGGAGTACGACCCCGAGGGCGTGGCGGAGACGGCGGCCGACCTGCTGCAGATCGTACGGAGACGGGTCAGGGGCGACTTGGAGCGATTCAAGACCTTCATCGAGGCGCGCGGCACCGAGACCGGTGGCTGGCGCGGCGACATCCCCGCAGCCCACCAGTAGGGCGGATCCGGAACGAGTGTCGGCGCCAACACGGTGCTGGTGGTACGGCAGTGTTTGCGGTTCATGTCGGGAATGGGCGCTCTGGTACAGTTGTCGAATCATAGGATGAATCGACGCTGAAAAGAGGGTTGTCACCGGCATGACCGCCGTCGTCGCACGCAGGGGCCGAACCGGATCGGTCGCCTGGCTCGTCGGGCTCGGTATCGTTCTCGCGGCGCTCAATCTGCGAACCGCCGTGACCAGTCTGGGTCCCGTGCTCGATCAGGTGAGTGCGGGCCTCGGCATGTCGGGCGTGGTGAGCGGGCTGCTCACGACGCTGCCGGTGCTCTGCTTCGCCTTCTTCGGGGCGTTGACCCCGGCGCTCTCCCACCGTGTGGGCGAGCACCGCCTCCTCCTGTCCGCGCTCGTCCTCCTCGGCGTGGGGCTGTGGCTCCGCTCCGCGGTGAACACCTCGGGCGTGTTCCTCGCGGCCAGCGTGGTGGCGCTGTCCGGCGGCGCGATCGGCAACGTGCTGATCCCGACGCTGATCAAGCGCCATTTCCCCGCGCGGGCCGGGATGATGACCACTGTCTACTCGACGGCCCTGGCCGTCGGGACCATGCTCGCCGCCGCCGCGACCGTGCCCATCCAGCGGGCCGCGGGCGGCAACTGGCACGTGGCACTCGGTGTGTGGGCGGCCCTGGCCGCCGTTTCCGCCATTCCGTGGCTTGCGCTCCTGCGCAGTGAGCCGGAGCGGCACCGGGTCCGCGGGACGGGACCGGGCGAACTGGTCCGCAGCAGGCTGGCCTGGGCGATCGCCGCATACTTCGGCACCCAGTCCCTCATCGCGTACGTCATGTTCGGCTGGCTTCCCCAGCTGCTGCAGGACAACGGTTACACGCCGGATCAGGCGGGGACGGTCCTCGCGGTGTTCACCGGTCTGGGCATCCCGATCTCGATGCTCGTGCCGGCGCTCGCCGCACGGATGAGCGACCAGCGGCTCCTGGTCATCGCGTTCGGGGCCGCGTACGTGATCGGGTTCGCCGGACTGCTCACGGGGAAGGCGCTCTGGGCGTGGACGATCGTCGTGGGCGTGGGCATGGGTTCCTTCCCGCTCGCGCTGGCGATGCTCGCGCTGCGCGCCCGCACGGCCGAGGCCACGGCGGCGCTGTCCGCCTTCGGGCAGAGCGCGGGCTACCTGATCGCCGGCGCCGGACCGCTCGCCGTGGGCGTGCTGTATGAGGTCAGCGGCGGCTGGACGATCCCGTTCGTGCTGCTGTTCGCGGTGGTGGCCGCCCAGATGGTGGCCGGTTGGTACGCGGGCGCGCAGAGGGTCATCGAGGACGAGTAGCGACGAGTAGCACCGTGCGGCCTGCGTCCCTTCGGGGGCGGCGCAAGCCGTACGACTGCGGAGAATCCGCCGGGAGCCGCCCGGCGGCTCCGCTGTATTCGCACACAGAAATGCGATATTTATCAAACAGTATCCGGTAATTTATTTCTCTCTGTTATGATTGAAGAATCCGCTATGGGCGATCAATAGCATTGCGGGCGTAATTCCGATCCGAAAGGAATTCGCCTGTGTGCTATGACGCCGGTGCCGTGCCGCCGATCCATGGGGCGCTCGTCACGACCGCCATATCCGCCCGACTGCCGTTGACCTCCGCCGACGGCGCCGAATTCGCGGCGTACCTTTCCTGTCCGGGGCGGGCGTCCGGTGTGGGCGTGCTGGTGCTGCCCGACAACCGCGGGCTGTCCGGTTTCTACGAGCAGTTCACCGTACGGCTCGCCGAGCAGGGGCACCACGCGCTCGCGATCGACTACTTCGGCCGTACGGCGGGCACGGGTTCGCCGACGCCTGCGCGGACGCCTGGACGCGCGCGCTCGCGTTTCTCGACGGAAATCGCCCGGCCGCATCGGGCGGGGCGTAAGAGTCGGGCGGGGCGTAAGAGAGTGGCCGCCCGAGGCGACCTGACCTCGCCTCGGGCGACCACCATGCAAGAGTACGGCCTGAGCCGCTCTTCGGAAATTCCCTTCGGCAGTCCATTGCCCAGAATATTGATTCGGTCCTGAAATGGGGAGTTCCAACGAGTTCCAGCCGGAAGCGTTCGGACGTAAACCCGCGTGCGCGGTGCCGCGTCCCGCGATAACGTGCACGCGTGCGATCGATCATCTCCCCGCCGCCCGCCCGATAGCGGGCGGACCCTCTCGTGAGCCGGACCCGGGTGGTCTGGCCGGTGGTGGCTGCCCGCTCTCCGGGCCCTTCTCACCACTCACCATGAGAGACATCGATGACGCACGTTCCTGCCCTGCCCGTACGGCGGGGCCTGATCTTCGTGTCCGCCGCCGGGATCGCCTGGGGAACCGGGGGAGCGGTCGGCGACTTCCTGCGGCGGGCGGGAGATCTCAGCCCCGTGGCCGTCACCTTCTGGCGATTCCTCATCGGGGCCGCGCTCCTGCTCGCGGTGACGTTCCTCGGCCGCCCGGCGAGCGCCCGCCGGGCCAACCCGCTCCGGTCGTGGCGGATGATCCTTGCGCTCGGCGCGACCATGGCGATCTCGCAGGTCTCGTACTTCGCGGCGATCGCCGAGAGCGGTGTCGCCCTCGCCACGATGATCACCATGGGGGCGAACCCCCTGTTCGTCGCGGCCGGAGGTCGGCTCCTTCTCGGCGAGCGGCTGAGCCGCGCCGCGAAGGCGGGCGTCGGCGCGGCCGTCGCGGGTCTGGCCATGCTGGCCGGAGGTCCGGGCGAGTTCTCCCCGGCGGGCGTGGGATACGCCGTGCTGTCCGCGGCGGCATACGCGGCGATGACGCTGCTGAGCGGTCCCGCGCGGCCCGGTCGGCCGGATCAGCCCGATCAGCCCGAGCAGCCCGATCAGCTGGATCAAGGGGTTCAGGAGGGTCAAGCGGATCGGCGGGATCAGCTGGGGCGGCGGGATCGGCCTGGTCAGGGGACGCCCGGTGACTCGGTGGCCTGGTCCTTCGCGGCCGGCGCCGTCTGTCTGCTGCCCCTCGCGATGGCTCGCGGCGTCCTCCCCTCCGGTGGGGACACGGGCGCGGCGGTGCTGTCGCTGGCCTATCTGGGCGTCGTCCCGACCGCGCTCGCGTACGGGCTGTTTTTCGCCGGTCTGGGCGCGGTCAGCGGCACCACGGCGGCGGTCGTCGCCCTGGTGGAGCCGCTGGTCGCCGCGCTCATCGGCGTCCTCCTGCTGGGTGAGCACCTCACCGCGCTCCAGCTCGCCGGTGGTGTGCTGCTGATGGCCGCCGTCTACCGGCTGGCGCGGGCCGAACTCACCACCGGCCCGGCGGGGGCGGTCGACGGGGAGAAGTAGTGGATCTCCGCCGCCGGGATGTCCACCCAGAGCAGCTCGCCCGTCTCCGGGAGCCACGTGGGTCCTTCGGCGACCTGGGCGTGCGTTCTCGACGCGATTTCAACCATGGATTCGGAGCCTGGCCGAGCGATCCCTTCCAGACAGCGCGGCCGCCGCCGCTTCGAGTGCGCTGTGGACGGACACCTCGCCGAGCATGCCGGGAGCGGCCACGGAGTCGCCCGCGAGCCAGACGCCGTCGCCCCGGTCGATCGCGGGCCGGTCCCGCCAGGTCAGCCCGGGAAGGTCGAGCGCGCCGGTCCGGCCCGCCGCCACGGCGTCGCGCCGCCAGGTCAGGCGGTCCCGCCAGTCCGGCAGGCCGAGGTCGGCGATCCGCTCCAGCCTCGCGACCGCCGCGGCCTTCGACTCACCCGGCCGCATCGGCATCTCCAGCTGGACCAGGCTCTCGCCGCGAGGCGCGAGCGTCGGATCGGGCAGCGAGTACCGTTCGAGGAAGCCGCCCTCGTCCAGATCAGAGACCATGAACAGGTCGTCCGGCCGCCGGCGTACGGCCAGGTCGAGCAGGACGGAACGGCCGCTCTCCCAGCGGAGGGTTTCGTCCCCGAGCAGGTTCCTGGCCGCGTGCAGCGACGTGGCCACGATCACCGGACCGGCGGGGAGTTCGTCGACCCGCGAGCCGGTCTCGACGCGCACCCCCAGGCCGCGCGCGTGCTCGGCCATCCGGTCGATGACCCGCCCCCAGCCGCCGATGACGTAGCGGACCGTGGGATAGCGCGGCGAGAAGGCGCGCGTGAGGCGTTCCCAGACGAAGGCCGCGGACAGCCTGCCCGGATCGGCGTCGTAGGTGACGACGCCGAGCACGCCCGCGGCGGCGCGCGTGGGCTCCGCGCCGAACCGGCGGCCGGCCCACGAACGGAAGTTCTCGTCCACGGGCGCGCGCACCCCCCGCCTGGCGGTCATGGCGAGCAGGCCCAGCGGCGGCCGCGCCGTCAGCCGGTCGCGGTACCTGAACCTGCTCCGGGCCAGTGCCTTCAGCGGCAGGCTCACGTACGGCTGGACCAGCTTCCGCTCCGCCAGCCACCTGAACGGCGCGCCGTCGTAGAAGACGTGCGTGCCGTCGTTCGCGACGTACGGCGCGGCGGAGGACCGGGCGCGGCCGCCGAGGGTCCGGTGCGCCTCGTGCAGGGTGACGGCCGCGCCGCCCTCGGCGCACGCGATCGCCGCGGTCAGCCCGGCCAGTCCGCCGCCGATGATGGTGATGGTGATGTTTTCGCTCATGTACTCCAGGACGTGCCGCCGGTCGTAATTCGTGACATCTTCTCCGGATTGGCGATGAGATAGACGGACTCGATCTTGCCGTCCGAGACGACGAGGGAGATCACGGTGACGGCGCGGCCCTCGGCGGTCGCCACGAGCGCCGGGCCGCCGTTGATATCGGTGATCTCCAAGCCGATCGAGGTGAGGTCGCCCGCCCCGATCGAGCTCAGGAACCGGCCGACCCCTTCCTCGGACGCGATGGCCATGAGGAACCGTGCGACGTGATCCCGCCCGGTCATCACCCTCAGCGGCGCCTTCGCCTTGCCGCCCCCGTCGCCGACCAGCGTGACGTCCGCGGTCAGGAGCTCCATGAGGCCGTGCAGGTCGCCTTCGGCGCAGGCGCAGGCGAAGCGCTCGGTCACCCGCCTGCGCTCCCGCCGGTCCACGTCGAACCGTGGCCTGCGCGCCTGCACGTGGTCGCGGGCCCGCCTGGCGAGCTGCCGGACGGCGGGTTCGCCTCGGCCCAGGATCCCGGCGATCTCCGCGTACGAGAAGCCGAACGCCTCACGCAACACGAACACCGCGCGCTCCAGCGGTGACAGCGTCTCCAGCACGACCAGCAGCGCGAGCTCCACGCTGTCGGCCAGGCCGGCGCGTTCCGCCGCGTCCGGCGCGGTGCTGACCGGTTCGGGGAGCCACGGGCCGACGTACTCCTCGCGCCGTGCCCTGACCCGCCGCAACCGGTCGATCGCCAGGTTCGTGGTCACGCGCACGAGGTACGCCCTGGGGTTCTCGATCTCTCCCGCGTCCACCTCGGACCAGCGCAGCCACGCGTCCTGCACCACGTCCTCGGCGTCGGCCGCGCTGCCCAGGATGCGGTACGCCACCCCGGTGAGCAGGTCACGGTGACGGACGAACAGTTCGGTGCTCATAAGACCTCAGACCTATCACGGGCCCGCCGGCGTGACATCGCGGCTTTCGGTTACCGTCCAGCGCGCCGATTCCTATACACTTACTGGCGTCGCAAGGGGCTATAGCGCAGCTGGTAGCGCACCTCCATGGCATGGAGGGGGTCTGGGGTTCGAGTCCCCATAGCTCCACTCATTTGATCAGGGCCGACGGTGTTCCAGGAAAGGGACGACCTGTCGGCCTTCGTCGTTTTCCGGCCGGTTCGCTGCCGAAGCCGCCTCTCTGGGCCGTAACATGCCGATCATGCTGAGGCGGCGGTCTCTCCTGATGTCATTGCTCCTCGTCGCCGGGTGCGCCGCACCCCGGACGGAGCATTCCGCGGGCACGTGGCCCGTCACGGCGGGCGTGGGTGCGGCGCCCGCGCCGTCCGGCGAGCCGTCCGCCACACGGGCGACCCCGGAGCCGTCTCCGGTCGCGTCTTCGTCGGCGGCTCCCGGGAGATCCCCGTCGCCGCGTCCGCGCGATCTCGTACGCCACGGGTCGCGGAAGTCGACCATGGTCGCGCTGACCTTCGACGCCGACATGACGACCTACATGGAGAAGCAGCTCGACCGGGGCGAGGTGGACTCGTACGCCAACCCCCGCCTGATCGCGGAGCTGCGACGGCTCAAGGTGCCCGCGACGATCTTCATGACCGGGCTGTGGATCGAGCGCTATCCCCGTGTCGCGGCCGGGCTCGCCGCCGATCCGCTGTTCGAGGTGGCCGACCACTCCTACGACCACGAGGCGTTCAGCACCCCCTGTTACGGCCTCGGCCGTACCGGCGACATGCGGCTGAGCCTCCGCAGGACCGAGGCCCTGCTCGACCGGCTCAACCCCGGCCATCCGCGGTTCTTCCGGTTCCCCGGAGGCTGCTACGACAAGGCGGCGCTGAAGGCGGTCGCCGCCGAGGGCCTGACACCCGTCCAGTGGGACGTGGTCGGCGGGGACGCGTTCGCGACCTCGCCGGACGCGATCGTCAAGCAGACCCTCGACCACGTGCGCGGCGGCTCGATCGTCGTCCTCCACCTCGGCGGCGGCAAGCCCTCGGGGCTGACCGACAAAGCGCTCCCCGCCATCGTCCGAGGACTCAGGGAGCGGGGACTCCGCCCGGTCACGCTCTCCACGCTGGTGGGCCGTCCGTAGCTCCAGTCCCGCCGTCCGGCACCGGTTCCGGGTTTGAGGGGGCCCGGGGCGTTTTCGCGAGGGGGAGACGGCCCGACGCGTATCACGTGATGGGCACGGTTTGCCGTCGCTTGCGTGACGGGCCCGGCCATGCCGTACCGGATGGCGTCGTAAAGGGCGAACGGGAGCCGACGGAGGTGCCGGATGAAGCCACGTTTGTCAGTCCTTATGGGGATCGCCCTGCTGTCAGTTCTTCTCGCCGCCTGCGGCGGAGGCGAGACCCCGTCAGCGGCCGGACGGGCCGCGCCCGGCGACCAGGCGGCCGTGGCCCCGAGGCGGGAACGCGACGCCACGGCCGAGCAGATCTCGACGTTCGCGCTCGACGTCGACACCGCGTCGTACGGCTACGCGCGCCGGGCCATCCAGGAGGGGCGGCTGCCCGAACAGGCCCAGGTGAGAACCGAGGAGTTCGTCAACTCCTTCGAGCAGGACTACGCCGAGCCGGACGACAACGGCTTCGCCGTACACGTCGACGGGGCCAGGACGAACGGCGCCACGCTGGTCCGGGTGGGGCTGCGCACGCGCGGCCTCGCCAAGGAGCAGCGCCGGCCGGCCAACCTGACGTTCGTGGTGGATGTCTCCGGGTCCATGGCTGAGACCGGCCGGCTCGACCTCGTCCGCGCCGCCCTGCACACGCTCGTCGACCAGCTCATGCCGGGGGACCAGGTATCGATCGTGTCCTTCAGCCACTCGGCCCGCCTGATCAACCCCATGGTCCCGATGACGGAGCGCCCGCGGCTCCACGCCGCCATCGACGAGCTGCGCACCGAGGGATCCACCAACCTGGAGGACGGCCTCGTCACGGGATACCAGGAGGCGTCCCGAACCTTCCGCTCCGTGGCCACCAACCGGGTGATCCTGCTCTCCGACGGTCTCGCGAACACCGGCGAGACCGAGTGGCGGGCCATCCTCGACCGGGTGAGTGACTACGCGGGCAAGCAGATCACCCTGCTCTGCGTCGGTGTCGGCCGTGAGTACGGCGACCAGCTGATGGAGCAGCTCGCCGACAACGGGGACGGCTCCGCCGTCTACGTGAGCTCGCAGGAACAGGCGCGCGAGGTCTTCGTCGAACGGCTTCCCGCCAACCTCGACCTGCGTGCCCGCGACGCCAAGGCGCAGGTCGTGTTCAACCCGGCGACCGTCGAGTCGTACAGCCTGCTCGGATACGAGAACCGGGAGCTCGCGCCGGAGGACTTCCGCGACGACTCGCGTGACGGCGGGGAGGTCGGCCCCGGTCACTCCGTGACCGCCCTCTACTGGGTACGGCTCCGAGCCGGGGCGTCCGGGCAGCTCGCGACGGCCACGGTCCGCTGGCTCGACCCCGACAGCCGCAGGCCCGCCGAGATCAGCCGCGCGGTGGACACGCGTGACGTGCGCGGCGATCTGTGGACTTCGGCGCCGCTCCGGCTCCAGGTCGACGCGGCGGCCGCCGCCTTCGCCGACTACCTGCGCGCTCCGTGGGCGGGACGCGGTGAGCGGTTCGGCCTGGGACTGGAGGAGCTGGAGGCCCACGGATCCCGTCTCGCGGCCGCCACCGAGGACCGCGACGTGGCCGAGCTGGCCGACCTGATCCGCCGGACGCGGTCCCTCGGCTGATCGGTTACAGCCTTGGTCGGAAAGTCCTATACACTGGCGTGGCGCCGCAAGGGGAAACCCGCCGCGGGCGTCACCAAGGGGCTATAGCGCAGCTGGTAGCGCACCTCCATGGCATGGAGGGGGTCTGGGGTTCGAGTCCCCATAGCTCCACCAGAGAAAACGCCCTGTTCCTGATCGAGGAACAGGGCGTTCGTGTTGTTGGGCGCCGATAATCCGTTTGCCGTGCCGCGCCCCGTCCTCGTGGCGTGAGCCCGGAATCGGATGCCCCGGCTTAAGGCGGGCCGGGTTTCGTCCTGGCAGGCATGAGCCTCGGCATGGATCGGCCCCGCACGGCTCAGGTGCGGGGCCTTCTCGCGCTACGGCCTGCGGCCGCGGAGGAGGAAGCCGCCGACGGTCAGGACGGTCGCGACCGCCTGGGCCGTCAGGAAGCCGGCCGTCTGCGCGGGATGGAGCAGCAGGGCAGCGAGCGCGGGGGCGCAGCCGAGCACGGCCAGGTCGATCCCGGTGAGGCCCCAGAAGAGGGGGCCCAGCGGGACCGGACCGCCGGGGGTGTCGAGCACCGGCAGCGAGTGGTCGATCGGCCCGCGCCCCGCCATCCGCAGCGCGGCGACGGCAATCGGCGGCGCGCACAGTGGAGCGAAGGCCCACCACGACGCGCCCGCCGCGACGCCCGGCCCGACGAGGCCGAGGGCGGCGAGCGCGGCGGCCAGCCACGCGGCGGCGAGCAGCGCGGGCGGGATCGCCCGCGCGGCCCTCGCCGCCTGCCGCGAGACTCCGGCCAGCCGGATCAGGGTGGGGTTCTCGCTGTCGCGGCGGGCCCCCGCCGTCGCCGAGGCTGCGGCGGTGAGGGCGCCCGCGAGCAGCGTGACCGCGACGGGCGGCGTGATCCCGCCGGTGGCGACGGCGGCCAGCGCGGGGAACGCCGCAGCCGCGAGCAGCGCCGCCAGGCGGGCGGGGCGGCGGCCGAGCCGGCGCGCCTCCACCCAGGCCAGCGCGAGGGGCGCGGGCAGGTGCGGCCAGGGCCGCGAGCGCAGCCGTCGGGCACGCCAGTGATTGTCCTCGGCGATCCACGTGAGCAGCCCGGGCTCCAGCGTGACGATCGCGTCCGTGGCCTGGCCGACCCGGGCCGACGAGGCGATCACCGCCCGGGAGGGGAAGCGGGACAACGCCCGCCACGCCCGTACGGCGAGGCCGGTCGCCGCGAGACAGGCCGCCGCGGCGGCGCCGACGATCGCGCTCGCCGGGACGCGCGGGAGCGCGGTGAGCAGCGAGCGCCAGGGGAGCGCCGCGCCGCTCGCCGCCGCGAGCCCGGCGACGATCGCGAGGGTCGCGAGCACGGCGAGCGCGACCCCCAGCCAGTCCGACTCCTGGTCCCCCCGCTGGGCCAGCACGGCCGTGGCGACCCCGCCGACGCAGGCGGCGACGGCGATGAGGACGGTGCCGGCCACCCGGAGCGTGGCGAGGTCCGGGACCCCGAGCACGACGAGGACGGTGACGCCCAGCACCGCTCCGGCGACGACCGACGCGACAAGCAGCCGCACCGCGGCGGGCCGCAGCACGGCCCGCCGGGTGAGCGGCGACGGCACCAGCCAGGCGGCGTCCGCGGAGGAGACCGTGATCGGTCCGATGAGGCGAGCCAGGGCGATCAACCCCGTATAGGCGAGGACGACGAGGGCGAGACCCGTGCCGATCGTGGCCGGGTCCGCCGTGGCGGCCGGCGCCACGATGCGGTTCCATGCCCGGGACAGCGGCTCGGCGGCGACCGCGCCGAGCACCACGGTGGCGAGGGCCAGCGTGTACCGGTCCTGCCAGGTGCGCTCGCGCTTCGCCCGAGGGGCGCGGATGATCGAGCGGGCGGAGGCGAGGGCGTTCACCGCGCGGCTCCGGCGGCCAGCCGTCCGGAGGACAGGACGGTGTGCCGCGCCCCGGTCGCCTCGATGAGGCCGGGATCGTGGCTGGCCATGACGACGGTCCCTCCGCTCCGGGCGTACTCGGTCAGGATCCCGGCCAGCCGGGTGCGGAAGGCGGTGTCGAGGCCGTGCTCCGGCTCGTCCAGCAGGAGCAGGCGGCTGGGCCGTACGAGCGCGGAGGCCAGGCACAGCCGCTGTCGCTGGCCGGTGGAGAGGGTCAGCGGGACGGCGTCGGCCCGTTCGGTGAGCCCGCAGCGCTCCAGGACCTGGGCGACGTCCGGCCAGGCGTCGTCCACCGGCTCGTGCGTGACCCGGATCAGCTCGACGTGCTCGCGTACGGTCAGTCCGGGATACCACGCCGGTTCGGCGGCGACCAGGGCGACCGCGCGCCAGAACGCGGCGTCGTCGCTCGGCGGCGTGCCGAAGACGGAGACCTCGCCGGAGGTCGGCGGCCGCAGGCCGGCCAGGCAGCGCAGCAGGGTGGACTTTCCCGTCCCGTTCTCGCCCGCGACGGCGACGATCTCTCCCTGACGGACGGTGAGATCGACGCCGCGCAGGACGGGGTTCGCCCCCAGCACGATGTGAAGATCCTTGACATCGATGATCGGCTCAGGCACGACCCGAGCCTAGCCAAATCGGGGCGCCGGTCAGCGGGGGCCGGGGACGCGGGATCGCGGGCGTGCTGTGCCTGGCAGACGCCCTGATGTCGGCGCGGATCGGCGCGAAGGTGAGCGAGCCGCGGAGGGCTGGAATCCTGGTGGGATGAACCAATGGGTCCTCCCCCTCGTCGTCCGGATCGAACGTGCCGCTCCCCCCGAGCGCACCGACGCGCTGGAGGCGGCGGCGCACGCGGTGCTGAACCTGCTCGATCAGGAGGAATGGTCCGAGCCGATCGCGCAGTGGGAGCGCATCGGGATCAGGAAGGTAGTCCGCCGGGCGCGGGGAGCCGAGTGGCGCCGCGTCCTCGATCTGCCGGGAATCACGGTGGGGGTGCGGACGGCCGAGGTGCGTGTGCACCCGCCGGTGCCGCTCGATGACTGGCCCAGGGATCTGCAGCGGCTTCAGGTTTCCGGCACCGATCTGACCGATTCCGGCGTTTCGGACGGGCCGGATCGGGAGGGTGTGGTCCTCTGGGTGAACCCGCACCTGGAGATGACCGCGGGCAAGGCGATGGCGCAGGCGGGACACGGCGCGCAGCTCGCCTGGTGGGGCAGTGACCGGCAGGCCAGGGACGCCTGGCGCGGCAAGGGGCTGGCGGTGGCCGTGCGCACCGCGTCGCCCGAGCTGTGGGCGTCCTTGGTGGACAGCGGCCTGCCCGCGGTGCGGGACGCCGGCTTCACGGAGATCGAGCCGGGGTCGGTCACGGTGATCGCCGACGCCCCCTGGCTCCGGCTTGGCGGCTTCCGCCCCGAGGGCTGGGGGCCGCTCCGCGCCACATGATCCTCGTTCCCGAAGTGTGATGGGGATCGCGCCCGAAATATCGCGATATGCCGTACGCTCCCGATCGTGTCACCTGGGGACTATGGGACGAAAGCTGTTCCGACGTACGTCGCGGCCGAAGCGGAGACGACGCCGCTGCCGAAGATCGTGGTCCCCGCGCCCCCACCGCCGCCCCGCGGCGGCAAGGGGCTCGGCGACCTGCCGATGCACGTCGTCTACAAGTCGATCGCGGCCGTGACGGCCGTCGCGGCGGCGGGTGTCGCCGGATTCGTCTTGTTGAGCGGCGGGGAGGACGACGCCTCCGCGACCTCGGCGATCGCCGCCCGCTCCGCGGTGGCGAGCCCGCCCGCGAGCGTTCCCACCACGAGTGCTGCCACCACGGGGGGCCCGGCCGCGACTCCGATGACGACTCCAGTCGCGTCCCCCCTGGTCGCCTCGCCCGCGGCCTCTTCCCTCGCCTCGCCCGCGACCACGCCCGGGGCGGTCACGGCCGTCATGCAGGCCGCGCTCTCCGACCCCCGGATCCCGGCCCTGCCCGAGCGAGACCGGCAGCTGGGCCGCCTGTACGGCATGGCGGCGAAGACCCGGGGCGCGCTGAAGGACGAGCGGTCCGGGGTCGCCTTCCCCCGGTTCGCCGAGGAGTGGAAGCTCACCCCGGCCAGCCCCTTCGCCACCCGCCAGATGCTGCCCAAGATCAAGGGCACGTCTTTCCGTGGCATGCTGGTGTCCTGCCTGGTGCCGATCCCGGTGCAGGCGAGTCCCAGGGACACCGCCTTCCTCGCCGCCAGGTGGACGCTGAACCACCACCCCTCAGGAGCGACGATCAGGTGGACCGCGTCGCAGCCGATCACGGTCGGCGAGCGGGACGGCTGGCTGCTCGGCTACACCGTGAACTACACGATCAAGGGCAAGCAGCGGAAGGCGGCGGCGGCCCTCGCCCTGGTCGACGTGCCGAAAGACAAGCCCGCGCTAGTGTTTGTGACCATCCCTGACACCCAGAGGAAGCACTGGCGCGACATTAATACCGTCATGTCGCGAATTCGCGTGCTTTAAGAGGCGCCTCTCCGGGGATGATTACGGCCATCCGAATCGGGGGGATCGATATGTCGAATCTGATCGCTGTCGCGTACGACGACGTCGCCACCGCGAACAGCGTCCGGGACAAGCTCTTCGAGCTGCAGAAGCAGAACCTGATCATGCTGGCGGACGCGGCCGTCGCGGAGCGGACCCAAGACGGCAAGATCAAGCTGCACCAGTCGACCAGCACGACCGGAGTCGGCGCCATGGGCGGCGCGCTCTGGGGCGGTCTCATCGGACTCATCTTCTTCATGCCGCTCATCGGCATGGCCGTGGGTGCCGCGTCAGGCGCCGCGGCGGGCTCGATGACCGACGTGGGCGTGGACGACAAGTTCATGAAGCAGGTCGGCGAGGAGCTCAGGCCGGGCTCCGCCGCGCTCTTCCTGCTCGTCACGCAGGTCACGCCGGACAAGGTCATCCCTCAGATCGCGCCGTACGGCGGGAAGATCATCCACACCTCGCTGTCCAACCAGGCCGAGGAGAACCTGCGCCAGGCGATCGCGGGTGCCACCCGCCAAGGCTGAGATCGTCCGCCGTTCCCGCGCGGGACGGGCGTCCGTAAGACGGGGGTCCCGGTCAAACCGGGACCCCCGTCCTATTCCCCTAGCCGAGGGAAGTGAGCATGGCCGGTGTCCAGGGCCGGGCCGTACAGCGAACGCGCCCACTAAACTCGGGTTCCGTGACCGAACTCGTCCTCGCCTCCGCGTCCCCGGCCCGCCTCGGAGTCCTACGCGCCGCCGGCCTCGATCCGAAGGTGATCGTCAGCGGCGTGGACGAGGACGCGATCACCGCGGACACCCCCGCCGCCCTGTGCCTGGCTCTCGCCGAGGCCAAGGCCGCCGTCGTCGCGGCCACTCTCGAGGCCGGCCTCGTCGTCGGCTGCGACTCCGTGCTGGAGCTCGACGGCGTCGCGTACGGCAAGCCGTCGTCGCCGGAGGACGCCGTGTCGCGCTGGCGGTCGATGCGAGGGAGGACCGGCCGCCTGCTCACCGGCCACTGCGTCATCGACGTGGTGTCGGGCCGCAGGGCCGCCGATGTGGGGGTGACGGTCGTTCGGTTCGGCACCCCGACGGACGACGAGATCTCGGCCTACGTCGCCAGCGGGGAGCCGCTGAGGGTGGCGGGCGCGTTCACCCTCGACGGCCTCGGCGGGTGGTTCGTCGACGGCATCGACGGCGACCACGGCAACGTCCTCGGCATCTCCCTTCCGCTGCTCCGCCGCCTGCTCGCGGCGGTCGGCGTCCCCGTCACGCGCCTCTGGCCCACGGCGGGCTGACCTCCCGCGGGTCCGGCGCGATCGCGGAGCATGATCCGAGACGCTAGCCTGCCGGACATGAGCGACATCGTACGGCCGGTCCGGCGAGAGGCCGGCGGCCTCATGAGCGGCGTCGGCTGTGCTTTCAAGGGTCTCGGCTGGGTGGCGCGGCATCCCCGGTGGTGGCTGTTCGGCCTGATCCCCGCGCTGATCGCGTTCGTCCTGTACGCCTTCGCCCTGGTGTGGCTCGGCACGCACGCCGGTGACCTCGCCGAGTGGGCGACCCCGTTCGCGGACGGCTGGGGCTGGCGGGACGTCTTCCGGACGCTCGTCGGCATCCTGTTCTTCGTGGGCGGCCTCGCCTTCGCGGTGCTCACCTATGCCGCGGTGACCCTGGCCATCGGCGAGCCCTTCTACGAGAAGCTGTCGGAGAAGGTCGAGGAGGACCGCGGCGGCCTTCCCGACGCCGTCGAAGCGCCCTTCTGGCGGTCGCTGGGACGGTCCATCCGCGACAGCCTCATCACGCTCTTTTACGTGCTGCTGTTCACGATCCCGCTGTTCGTGCTCGGCTTCGTGCCGGTGATCGGCCAGACCGTCGTGCCCGTGCTCGGCGCGATCGTCTCCGGCTTCTTCCTCACCGTGGAGCTGACCGCCCTGCCGCTGGAACGACGCGGCATCCCGCGCAAGGAGCGTTTCGCCCTGCTGCGCGGGGACAAGGGGGCCACCCTCGGCTTCGGCGTGCTCCTCTTCCTGGCGTTCCTGGTGCCCCTCGTGGCCGTCGTCCTCATGCCGGCCGCGGTGGCGGGCGCCGCGATGCTGGTGCGCGAGCGGCTGGTTCCTCCACAGCGGGCCTGATATCCCCAGAAACCCGTTCGGCCGTTCGGCGGGGGAGCGCGTCGGCGACGCTTTCGGTCCATGACCTCCATCTCGACCCTCGTGCTCTCCACCCCCGCCGACATCCTCGCGGCCGTGCCGTACCTCCTCGGGTTCCACCCGCAGGACAGCCTGGTCGTGGCGGCGTTCGCGGGGAGCGCGCTGCGCGTGACCACCCGCTGGGACCTGCCACTCGGGCCGAGGGCGCTCGACCCGCTGGCCGCGCTGCTGCGGCGCGAGCCGATGACCATGGCCGTGCTCGCAGGGTACGGCCCGGCCGCCCTCGTGACCCCCGCGATCGACGAGGCCACCCGGCTGCTCCGCGAGGCCGGGGTTCAGGTCGCCGAGGCGCTCCGCGCCGACGCCGGGCGCTACTGGTCCTATGTCTGCGCCCAGGCGGACTGCTGCCCGCCCGAGGGCACGGCGTACGACCCGGTGTCCGGCCGCGTCGCCGCCGAGGCCGTCGTGCACGGCCTGGTCGCGCTGCCCGACCGGCGCAGCCTGGCACGCTCGGTCGAGTCCTATGGCGGGCTCGGCCGGGTGGCGATGGGCCAGGCAACGCGACGGGTCGTGGCGGAGACCCGCACCCTGCTCACCTTGGCGGAGCGGCCCGACGAGACCGCCGCCGCGTTCGTGGCCGCCGGGCTCGCGCGCGTCCGGTCGGCGATCGGCCGCTACGACTCCGGGGGCCGCCTCGACGACGAGGAGGCCGCGCGGCTCGGCCTCGACCTGATCGTCATCCGGGTCCGGGACGAGGCGTGGGCGCTGATCGACGATGGGCCGGCCCACCTCGCCCTCTGGCGGGACCTCACCCGGTGCCTGGAGCCGCGTTTCGTCGCTCCAGCCGCCTCCCTGCTCGCTGCGGCGGCGTGGCGCGGCGGGGACTGCGCCCTCGCCGGTCTCGCGCTGGAGCGCGCGCTGGCCGCCGACCCGGCGTACTCGATGGCGAATCTGCTCTGCCAGGCCCTGCGGCACCTGCTTCCCCCCGACGCCCTGCGCGAGCGCATGCCGGCGCCGGAGGAGCTGGACGCGCAGATGGGCCGTCCGCGGATGAGCTGGCTGGTGCCGTTGCTCGCGATGCTCGGTGAGGAGCCCTCCCTCCTGGCCGGATAGATCGGCCGGAGCGTCACGGCTCGGTCTGCCGCCGCTCCAGCTCCCGGCGGCGCTCGTTGTACGCGCGCATCCGGGCCGGATAGCCGGTGAGCTGCACGTCGTACACCGGCAGCGCGAGGTCCCTGGCGACGCGGCCGATCACGGCCGGCGACCCGACACGGCGGCGGGTCCACTCGCCGTCGTGCGCCACGGCGACGGCGGTGGTGTCGGTGGCGAACGTCTCCGGCTCCACGTAGAACTCGACGCCGCGCCGCGACTTGGCGAACGCGATCAGCGCCTCAATGTCGTCATCCGTGGCCTCGCGGTCGAACTTGGCGACCCGTGGGCCGCGCAGTCGCCTGATGCCGTAACGATCTCGCCATCTCATACCCCTTATATACCGTTCCCCACCGTCAATCCGGGGGCCCAAGCGGCGATCAGTGACCCAACGGATAGGGGGTTCTCGGGGGAGACGTCCGGGATATCCCCGATGGACCGCGGCGGCCGCTCGGGCCGAGGATGGAGGGCGAGACGCTCTTCCGCCCACGCGGCGAGGCAGACTCGAAGGAGAGGCAGACAGGTCGCGGCCGTCCCGGCGCTCACGAGCGTCCGGCACGGTCGCGCCATCGACGGAGGTAGGCATTGATGCCGGCGGCAGCGACACCATCTTGGTCCGGGCGCACGCCCATCCACCCCGAGTTGAGGGTCACGAACCAGGACCGTGACCAGGTGGTCGAGCACGTCAAGGCGGCCTACGCGGAGGGCCGGCTGGACAAGTTCGAGATGGACGAGCGGCTGCACCAGGCGATGACCGCCCGCACGCACGCCGACCTCATCCCGATCATGGACGACCTGTACGGCGTCCAGGCCGCCGCGTACACGCCCCCGCCCGGGCCCGCGGTGCCGCCGAGCCGTCAGGCGCGGGCCGCGGGATACCACCCGCGGGCCGGATACCCCGGCGCCGTGCCCGTCGATGGCGGCGACCGGGTGGGCGGAGCGGCGGCGCACCTGCTGACACTGTGCGGCCTGTTCGTGGTGGGCCCACTGATCATGCTGCTGACCGCCGGCCGCACCTCGCCGTTCATCAGGAGGCACGCGGCCGAGTCGCTCAACTTCCACCTCACCGTGTTGGGGGCGACCCTGCTGCTGCCCTTCACCGTCGTCGGACTGGTACTCATCCCGTTCATATGGATCCTGGGCTTCGTGCTCGCCGTCGTCGGCGGCGTCTCGG
Organism: Microtetraspora sp. NBRC 16547; assembly: GCF_030268965.1. Classification (GTDB taxonomy): domain Bacteria; phylum Actinomycetota; class Actinomycetes; order Streptosporangiales; family Streptosporangiaceae; genus Microtetraspora. The sequence continues at coordinate 47,256 of NZ_BSSE01000019.1, forward strand.
CCATCGCCGGCGGCGACTTCCGCTACCCCCTGACGGTCCGCCTCGTGAAGTGACGCCAGGGCCGCCCCGGTAAGGGAACGCCGTCTTGGAGAGCCTGGGTGCCCGTCGTCGCCACCGTCATCTTCGCTCTGGCGGGTCAGGGCATGAGGGCGCGGAGCGTCGACACGGTGTCGGCCTCCTCGGGCCGCTTGTCCGGCCGGTAGCGCAGCACACGCGCGAATCGCAGCGCCATTCCGCCCGGATAGCGGGTCGACCGCTGCACCCCGTCGAAGGCGATCTCCACCACGAGCTCGGGCTTCACCCTGACCACCCAGTCGTCGGCCGGTCCCTCGGCCAAGCGGAGGAACTGCTCGGTCTGCCAGGCCAGCAGCTCGTCGGTGAGACCCTTGAAGGTCTTGCCGAGCATCACGAAGCCGCCGGTCTCCGGGTCGAGCGCGCCCAGGTGGAGGTTGGACAGCCAGCCCTCGCGCCGCCCGCTGCCCCACTCGGCCGCCAGCACGACGAGGTCCAGCGTGTGCCGGGGCTTCACCTTGACCCATCCCGCTCCGCGCCGGCCCGCGGCGTACGGCGCCTGGAGCGACTTGGCCACCACTCCCTCATGGCCCCGGCGTACGGCGTCGGCGAAGAACGCCTCGCCCGCCTCGGCGTCGGCCGTGACGAGGCGGGGCGCGACGATCTCGGCGGGCACGGCCCCGGCCAGCACGGAATGCCGATCCTCGGCGGGCAGGTCGAGCAGGTCCGCGCCGCCCACCCGGAGGGCGTCGAAGAAGAAGACGCTCAGCGGCACCGCGGCCCGGGCGGTCTCGACGTCGGTCCTGCTCGCGACCCGGCCCGAGGTGACCTGGAACGGCTCGGGCCGCCCGTCCGGCCGCAACGCGATGACCTCGCCGTCGAGCACGAGGTCGCGCTCCGGCAGCCGGAGCAGAGCCTCGACCAGCTCGGGCACCTGCGGTGTGATCTCCTCCAGCGTGCGGGTGAAGACGCCGACCCGGTCGCCGGACCGGTGGGCCTGCACGCGCACGCCGTCGAGCTTCCACTCCAGCGCCGCCGGGCCGCCGATCTTCTCCAGCGCCGCGGTGACGGACGGCGCGCTCTGCGCGAGCATGGGAGCGACCGGCCGTCCCACCTCCAGATGGAACGCGCGCAGCTCCTCGACCCCGCCGCGCAGGGCGGCGGCGCCCACGGCGGGCAGCCAGCCGCGCAGCGTCAGCGCCCTCCTGATCTCGGTCGTGGGGATGCTCGCCGCCTTGGCGAGCGCTTCGATCATCACGCCGTCGAGGGCGCCCTGGCGCAGCTCGCCCCGGATCAGCCGCTGGAGGAAGGACTGCTCCTGGCGGGTCGCCGCGCTGAACAGCTCGTCGACGAGCGCCCTGCGCGCCGTCTGCGACCCGGGGCCGGACTGGGCCTTGATCCGCTCGAAGAAGGAGTCGACCTGGGTCAGGGTGGCCGTGGCGACCTGGCGCGGCTCGGGAGCCTCGCTGAGGGTGCGCGGGCCCACGCCGATCTGGCGCTGGGGGATCTCACCGGAGAGGTAGGCGATCGCGATCTCGGCTTCCTCGGGCGACACCCTGCCGAGGAGCTCGGCCAGATGTGCGATCTTGGCCAGTCGGGCCGAGTCCGCCGCCACGGCCGCGGACGTCCGGGCAAGGTCGATCAGCAACACATCGTCATCCTGCCTCACGGCACCGCCGTCTGCCCATCCGGGGCCCCGGCGGTCAGCTGTAGTGGCGCAGCTCAGGCCACAGGGCCGTCCATGACGTCACCGGGTCGCGGCACACGGTGACGGGCACGCCCTGCTCCTCTCCGGCCATGCCGTCGATGGACGCGGTCCGATCGCAGCGGGCGAACCGCCCGGTCAGAAAGGACGACGGGGCTCCCACCACGACCGCGACGCGGGCCGTCTCGGGTGGCGGCCCCCACCAGTAGAGCTCATTGTGCGGGCTGTGGACCGGGGGCAGGTCGTACGTCCCGGCCCACCGGTCCAGCGCTCCCGCCTCGCCGTAATTGCTCGCCAGCAGTACGGCCCTGGCCCGGTCCCGCGCCGGAAGGGCCCGTACGACCGCGGCCACCTGGGCGGCGAACCCCGGCCAGCCCACCGACTCGCGGGCCACCTCGTTCGCCAGGGCGACCGGGGTGCCGCGCAGCGAGGCGGCCGGGATGACCGGAAGGGCGAAGACGACGTTGTTGAGCGCGCCGAGAGCGACCGCCGCCACGACGAGTACCCGCCGCCGGTGCCGCCCGGTCAGCCATTCCACCGTGGGCGCGCAACCAGCGGCGAAGAGCAGGAGGAGCAGTCCGGCCACATAGTCGGGCCGCCCTCCCGAATAGAGGGCGAGCGCGCAGCACAGCGGATAGGCGATCGCCGCCGACCGGGTGACGCGGTCCCGCCAGAGCCGGATCCACCCGGCGACCATGACGGGGATGAGCGGCCAGCTCACCAGCACGAGCTGCAGCGGGACGAACGTGACGCGGTTGTCGGCTCCCTCGTCGATCTTCAGGGCGGCCGCCATCTGCAGTTGGGGCCATTCGTGCGTCGACTGGTAGACCACGTTCGGGGCGGCGATCGCCAGCGCGAACAGCGCGCCGAGCCAGAGGCGCGGGTCGCGCAGCACCGCCCGGGGCCCGGCCAGCAGGAGCCCGGCGCCGACGCCGATGAGCAGGAGCACGATGAGCTGCCGGTTGTAGGCGGCCACGCCCACCACCGCCCCGGCGGCGAACCACCAGCGGCCGTCCCCGCGCAGCAAGGCGCGCAGGATGAACAGGATCGCCGCCGTCCACAGCGGCAGGTCCAGGGTCAGGGTCAGCAGCGCGTGCCCGGCGACCAGCGGGAACAGGCCGGTCGCGGTGCCCGCCGCGGCGAGGATCTGCGCGGTACGGCTCCCGCCGAGTTCGCGGGCCACGCAGGCCACGAGGACGACGAGGACCCCGGTCAGCAGCGCGGGGACGACGCGCAGCGCGGCGACGGTGTCACCGAAAAGCGCGGTGGAGATCCGGGCCACCAGCGGCGTGAGTGGCGGCGTGTCGAAATAGCCGAGCCGGTGGTGCTGCCCGAGCAGGCGGAAGTAGAGCTCGTCGCGGTGGTAGCCGTACCAGGGGCTGACCGCGAGCAGGACGCCGGTGACGGCGAGCGCGACGGCGCCGACGGGCCGGAGGGCGAAGCGGGGAACGGGGGGTCCCTGGCGGATCTCGGTGATCGTGACCACGTGACCATAATCGACGCGATGATCCCGGATCGGAACCCCCGGGCGCGGGCCTTCACACGCGACGCGCGTGTGAAGGCCCGCGCCCGGTCGGATCAGCTCACGTCGAGCAGGTCCACCACGAAGATCAGCGTCTCGCCCGGCTTGATGACGTTGCCGGCGCCGCGGTTGCCGTACCCGAGGTGCGGCGGGATGGTCAGCCGGCGGCGCCCGCCCACCTTCATCCCGGCGACGCCCTGGTCCCAGCCGGCGATGACCCGGCCGCCGCCCAGCGGGAACTGGAAGGCCGAGCCGCGGTTCCACGACGCGTCGAACTCCTCGCCGGTCGAGAACGTGACGCCGACGTAGTGCACGCTTACGGTGTGTCCCGGCTTGGCCTCCGGGCCGTCCCCTTCGATGAGATCGACGATCTCCAGGTCCGCGGGCGGAGCGCCCTCGGGGAAGTCGATCTCGGGCTTTTCCAGTGCCACCTGGCTCTCCTTGTCGTGGTCGCGTCACTCGGGGCCCGGGCCCCATGCCCAGGCCAACCGGATGACTCTACCGGGCATCGCCCGGCGGTCCGGGACGCATGGGAGAGTTCGTCACCAGCTCTGGTGCAGTGGCATGCCCTCCGTATAGCCGGACGCGCTCTGGACGCCGATGACCGCGCGCTCGTGGAACTCCGCGAGGCTGGTGGCGCCCGCGTAGGTGCACGAGGAGCGCAGACCGGCCACGATCGCGTCGATCTGGTCCTCGACGCTCGGCCGTACCGGGTCGAGGAACATCCGCGAGGTGGAGATGCCCTCCTCGAACAGCGCCTTGCGCGCCCGCTCGAACGGCGTGTCCTCCGCCGTGCGCAGCCGTACGGCACGGGCGGAGGCCATGCCGAAGTTCTCCTTGTACTTCCGGCCGTCGGCGGTGGTTCGCGTGTCGCCCGGCGACTCGTACGTCCCGGCGAACCAGGAGCCGATCATGACGTTGGACGCCCCGGCGGCGAGGGCGAGCGCCACGTCGCGCGGGTGGCGCACCCCGCCGTCGGCCCACACGTGGCGACCCAGCCTGCGGGCCTCGGCCGCGCACTCGAGGACGGCGGAGAACTGCGGGCGCCCGACGCCCGTCATCATCCGGGTGGTGCACATGGCGCCGGGGCCGACGCCGACCTTGACGATGTCCGCGCCCGCCTCGACGAGGTCGCGGACGCCCTCCGCGGTCACCACGTTGCCGGCCGCGACGGGAACGCCCGGATCCAGCGCCCGCACGGTCCGAAGCGCGGAGATCATCTTCTCCTGGTGGCCGTGCGCGGTGTCCACCACGAGGACGTCCACGCCGATGTCGAGCAGTTCCTTCGCCCGCGCGCCCACGTCGCCGTTGACGCCGACCGCGGCGGCGACGCGCAGCCGTCCCGACGCGTCCACGGCCGGCTCGTACAGCGTGGCGCGCAGGGCGCCCGTGCGAGTCAGGACGCCGACCACGCGGCCGTCCTCGTCGACGACGGGGGCGAGGCGGTGCCTGCGCTCGTGCAGCGCGTCGAACGCCTCCCTGGGGTCGGTGCCCCGGGGCAGGGTCTGCGGTGACGGCGTCATGACCTGGGAGAGCTGGGTGAACATGTCCACACCGTGGCAGTCGGCCTCCGTGACCACGCCGACCGGGCGGTTGTCCCAGTCGACGACGATGACGGCGCCGTGCGCCCGCTTGGGCAGCAGGTTCAGCGCCTCGCCGACGGTGTCGTGCGGGGTCAAGGTGATCGGCGTGTCGTGGACGAGGTCGCGTTGCTTCACCCAGGTGATCACGTCGGCGACCACGTCGAACGGGATGTCCTGGGGGATCACGGTGATGCCGCCGCGTCTGGCCACGGTCTCCGCCATCCGGCGGCCCGCGACGGCGGTCATGTTGGCCACGACGATAGGGATGGTGGTGCCGGTGCCGTCCTTCGCCGACAGGTCGACGGCCAGCCGCGACCCCACCGACGAGCGGGACGGGACCATGAACACGTCGCTGTACGTGAGATCGTAGGGCGGCGTCACATCATTCAGGAATCGCACGTTTGTCCAGCCTATGTGGTGAAGGGGCAAAGTTGGCATTCCCACCACACCTATGGCGTGCACCTGGGATTCGCTTCGTAGGATCCATGGTGGCGAGGGAACCCATTGGGAGGAACCGTGATCATCGTGGACCGGCCGGAGGTGCTCGTCGTCGGCCATGCCGTACGGACGACCAACGCGGCGGAGGCCGATCCTTCCCGCGCGCAACTGCCGGCGCTGTGGGCCCGGGCGGGGGCGTCCGGGGCGTTCGCCCACGTGCCCGGCCGCGTGGACGAGAACCTGTACGCCGTGCTGACGGACTACGAGAGCGACCACAACGGGGCGTACACCCAGATCGTGGGCGTCGCGGTGCACACCGCGGCGCGGCTGCCCGAGGGCATGGTGGCCGTCCGGGCGCCCGGCGTGTCGGCGATGCGCCTGGAAGCACGCGGTCCGATGCCCGGCGCGCTCCTGGACGCCTGGCAGCAGGTGTGGCAGCACACGGAGTCCGGCGGCACGCCGCCCCGCGCGTTCACCACCGACCTGGAGGTCCACCACCCGGCGGGCGTCGACGTCTACGTCGCGGTGCTGCCGTCCTTCGGCGACGCCTGAGCCCTGCCCGGCGCCCAGGGCCGGGGTGATGGCGCCGGGGTGAGCCGGCCTCGAAGACGTCCGTCAGGCCAGCACTCCCTTCTCCCGCAACGCGGTCGCGGCCGCGTCGTCCAGCCCCCAGGCGCCGAGGTCGAGCAGGCGGGTGGCGGGAGCGAGGTCGCTCCGTCCCGCCCCCAGCAGCCGGGGCGTGGGCGCCGGCTGCGTCATCCCGTCGACCTCGACGAAGGCGCCGCGCGCCTCGTTGTGCGGGTGGCGCACGGCCTCGGCCATCGAGAGCACCGGGGACACGCAGGCGTCTGACCCCTCGAAGACCGCCTCCCACTCGGCCCGCGTCCTCGTGCGGAACTCGGCGGCCAGCCGCTCGCGGATCTCCGGCCAGTTGGCCCGGTCGTCGCGGTCGGGAAGGTCGGCGAGGCCCATCTTCGCCACCATCTCGGCCCAGAACTGCGGCTCCAGCGCGCCCACGGCGAGGAACCCGCCGTCCGCGGTCTCGTAGGTGTCGTACATCGGGGCGCCGGTGTCCAGCAGGTTGGTGCCGCGCGGGCCCCAGAGGCCGGCCTGCACGGCGTGGTAGAACATCGCGAACAGGGTGGCCGCGCCGTCGACCATGGCGGCGTCGATCACCCGGCCGCGCCCGGTCCGCTCCCGCTCGAAGAGCGCGAGCAGGACGCCGTACGCGAGCATGAGGCCGCCGCCGGCGAAGTCGCCCAGGATGTTGATCGGCGGGGTGGGCCTGCCTCCCTCGCGGCCGAGCATCGACAGCGTGCCGGAGACGGCGATGTAGTCGATGTCGTGGCCGGCCCTCGGCGCCAGCGGGCCGTCCTGGCCCCACCCGGTCATCCGGCCGTACACCAGCCGCTCGTTCACGGCGTGCAGGTCGGCCGGGCCGATGCCGAGCCGCTCGGCCACCCCCGGCCGGAACACCTCGATGACCACGTCCGCGTTGGCGGCGAGCGTCTTGAACGCCGCGACGCCCTCGGGCGACTTCAGATCGAGCCCGATCGTGCGCTTGCCCCGGTCCATCACGTCCCGGCGCGGCCGGTCGCTCACCGCGGCCACCCGGTCGACGCGCAGGACCTCCGCGCCGTGGTCGGCCAGCATCATCCCCGCGAACGGCCCGGGGGCGAGACCGGCGAGTTCCAGCACGCGCACCCCGGCCAGTGGGCCCTTCCCCGGTTCACTCATCGGAGCCTCCTCGGCGTCACGTCCGTATGGCCGCCAAGTAGAACAAGGTTCGGTCTGCCGGTGCAAGCCGAGGTGGGGGGCGGATTTCCCGGCACCCCCTGGCGGATCATCGATGTCGGAGCCCTGATAGTTTTCACGGGCTTAACGTGTCCGGTCTGGTCTGCGATGGTTTCCAGGGATACCGTGCCCTAGAGACGATCTCTAACATTCCTGGGGGTGGTTTCATGCCCGAGCGCACGGCCAGTATGACCGCCCATCACAAGGCGGTCGAGCAGATCAGGGAGTCGTACGCCGCGATTCCCGAAGGCGCCGCGCCCCGGTTGGCCAAGGCCACCACGAACCTGTTCCGCTTCCGCGAGCCGACCAAGACGGCCAGGCTCTCCGCGCGCGATCTCGACCAGGTCATCGAGGTGGATCCCGAGACCATGACGGCCGAGGTCCAGGGGATGACGACGTACGAGAACCTCGTCGACGCCACCCTGCCGTACGGCCTGATGCCGTGCGTCGTGCCGCAGCTCAAGACGATCACGCTGGGCGGCGCGGTGACCGGGCTCGGGATCGAGTCCAGCAGCTTCAGGGACGGCCTGCCGCACGAGTCGGTCGAGGAGCTGGAGGTCCTGACCGGCGACGGCAGGATCGTCGTCGCCCGCGCGGACAACGAGCACGCCGACCTGTTCCGCTCCTTCCCGAACTCGTACGGCACGCTGGGCTACGCCCTGCGGATCCGGATCAAGCTGGCCCCGGTCAAGCCGTTCGTCCGGCTGACCCACGTGAGGTTCACCGACGCGGCCAAGTGCATGCTCGCCCTGCAGGAGATCTGCCAGAGCGGCGAGCACGACGGCGAGCGGGTCGACTTCGTCGACGGGACCTACTTCGGGCCCGACGAGCTCTACATCACCGTCGGCACGTTCGCCGACAAGGCGCCCTACGCCTCCGACTACACGGGGATGCGCATCTACTACCAGTCGCTGCGGACCCGCACCCGCGACTGGCTCACCGTCCGTGACTACCTGTGGCGCTGGGACACCGACTGGTTCTGGTGCTCGCGCGCGTTCGGGGTGCAGCAGCCGTTGGTCCGCTCGCTCCTGCCGCGCCGCTGGCTCCGCTCCGACGTCTACCGGCGGCTCGTCGGCCTCGACCAGAGGTACGGCGTGACCGCGCGGCTGGACCGCTGGCGGAACAATCCGGTGCAGGAGTCGGTCATCCAGGACGTCGAGGTGCCGGTCGAGCGGGGGGCGGAGTTCCTGGAGTTCTTCCAGGAGCAGGTCGGCATGACGCCCGTCTGGATGTGCCCGCTCAAGGCGACGGGGGAGTGGTCGCTCTACCCGCTGGAGCCCGGGCGGCTCTATGTGAACTTCGGCTTCTGGGGAATGGTGCCGCTGCCCCGGGGCGCGCACGACGGTCATCACAACCGCTTGATCGAAAACGCCGTGCACGAGCTGGAGGGGCACAAGTCCCTCTACTCCACCTCCTTCTACGAGCGGGAGGAGTTCTGGCGGCTGTACAACGGGGACGCCTACTGGCCGGTCAAACGCTCCTACGACCCCGGTGGGCGGTTACTCAACCTGTATGAGAAGTGTGTACGGGGAAGGTGATGCATGAAACTCGCCGAGATCTTCGAGAAGATCGTTGGCCCGAACGCGGACGTGCAGTTCGTCGCATATGACGGGAGCAAGGCGGGTCCCCCCACCGCCGACGTCCGTGTCGAAGTGAAGTCGCCCATCGCGGTCGCGTATCTCGCACAGGCCCCGGGAGAGCTCGGTATGGCCCGGGCGTACGTCTCCGGCCACATCGACGTCCACGGCGACATGTACGAGCTGCTCAACCGGATGTGGTCGCTGACGCTCAACGACCTCCCGCTCAGCGAGAAGATCGCCGCGGTCCGCGCCCTCGGCACCAAGCCGCTGCTGATGCGGGTGCCCCCGCCGCCCCAGGAGATGCGGCGCAGCACGCTGGCCCGGCTCGGCAGCAGGCACGCCAAGCAGCGCGACGCCGAGGCGATCCACCACCACTACGACGTCTCCAACCAGTTCTACGAGTGGGTGCTCGGCCCCTCCATGGCGTACACATGTGCGGTCTTCCCGTCCGCGGACGCCACGCTGGAGGAGGCGCAGTACGCCAAGTTCGACCTGGTGGCCAAGAAGCTCGACCTCCAGCCGGGCATGCGCCTGCTCGACATCGGCTGCGGCTGGGGCGGCATGGTCATGCACGCCTCCCGCGAGTACGGCGTGAAGAGCCTCGGCGTCACGCTCTCCCGGCAGCAGGCCGAGTACGCGCAGAAGGCGATCGCCGAGGCCGGCCTGTCCGAGCTGGCCGAGGTCCGCTTCATGGACTACCGCGACGTCAAGGAGTCCAGCTTCGACCGGGTCAGCTCGATCGGCCTCACCGAGCACATCGGCAAGGACAACCTGCCGTCATACTTCTCGTTCCTGTACAGCAAGCTCAAGGCGGGCGGGCGGCTGCTCAACCACTGCATCACCCGGCCGACCGGCAAGGAGAAGACGATCAACAAGGGCGGTTTCATCAACCGCTACGTCTTCCCGGACGGCGAGCTGGAATCGACCGGCCACCTCGTCCGCCAGATGGAGGACACCGGCTTCGAGATCCGCCACCAGGAGAACCTCCGAGAGCACTACGCCCTCACGCTCCGCGAGTGGTGCGCCAACCTCGACGCCCACTGGGACGAGGCGGTCCGTGAGGTCGGCCGGGGCACGGCCCGGGTGTGGCGGCTCTACATGGCCGGGTGCGTCGTCGGGTTCGAGCGGAACAAGGTCCAGCTCCACCAGGTCCTCGGCGTCAAGCTCGACCGCGACGCGAACTCCCACGTGGCGCTCCGCCCGTCGCTCGACTGGCCCTGAGCCGGGCGGAGGCCGTTCGTGGTCTTCGACGCGCCGTCGTGACCGCTACCGCAGCTCGCGCTTGAGGATCTTGCCGGTAGCGGTCATGGGCAGGGCGTCGCGGAACTCGATGATCCGCGGGTACTTGTAGGCCGCCATCGTCTCGCGGCACCAGGCGACCAGCGCGTCCTCGGTGACCGTCGCGCCCGCGTTGCGGATGATGTACGCCTTGATCTCCTCGCCGTGCGAGTCGTGCGGAACGCCGACGACCGCGGCGAGCGAGACGTCTTCGTGGGTCATCAGCACCTCCTCGATCTCGCGCGGGTAGACGTTGAAGCCGCCCCGGATGATCATGTCCTTGGCGCGGTCGACGATGAAGTAGTAGCCGTCCTCGTCGCGCCTGGCCACGTCACCGGTGCGGAACCAGCCATCGTTCATGACCTCTGCTGTCGCCTCGGGCCGGTTGAAGTAGCCCTTCATGACGTTGTGGCCGCGGACGGCGATCTCGCCGAGCTCGTCCTGGGTGTTCCACTCGGCGTCGACGAGCTTCATCTCCACGCCCCAGATGGGGGTGCCGATCGAGCCCGGCTTCATCGGCCGGCCCGGCTGGTTGAAGGACGCCACCGGCGAGGTCTCGGACAGGCCGTACCCTTCGAGAACGCCGATGCCGAAGGTGGCCGAGAAGTCCTTCAGCACCTCCACGGGGATCGCCGCGCCGCCGGAGACGGCGGTGACCAGGGTGGAGGGCACCTCGGCGGCGCCGGTGTGGATCGCGGTCAGCATCGCCCAGTACATCGTGGGCACGCCGGCGAACATCGTGACCTTCTCCGCCGCCATCAGCTTGAGGGCGTCCACCGGCTCGAACCGGGGCACGAGCACCAGCGCGGCGCGCCGCCGGAACCCGACGTTCATCATCGTGGTCTGGCCGAACGAGTGGAACAGCGGCAGCGTGGCCAGGAAGACGTCGTCACCCTGGCGGGGGAACATCTCGTCGCTGACCATGGCGTTGAGCAGCATGTTCTGGTGGCTGAGCTCGGCGCCCTTGGGCTGCCCGGTGGTGCCGCTGGTGTAGAGGATGACGGCGGTGTCGTCCGGCGCCGTCTGCACCGTCTGGAACTCGCCGGACACCCCGTCGAGCGCGGCCCAGAAGGTCTCGCCGTACTGCGACTCGGTGGCGAACGCCTGCGCGGGCAGCACGACGAAGTGCTCGGCGCCGGACTCCTCGAAGCCCTTGAGGCCGCGCTCGCCGAGCGGGAGCTCGGGGGTGCCCTCGAAGCAGAAGAACGCCTTCGCATCGGAGTCGTCGAGGTGGTAGGCGATCTCCCGCGACTGGAGCAGCACGTTCAGCGGGACGACGGTCGCGCCCGCCTTGAGGATGCCGAAGTAGACGAAGGGGAAGTAGGGAAGGTTGGGGCAGGCCAGCGCCACCTTGTCGCCCTTGCCGATGCCCCGGAAGACGAGCAGGTTCGCCACCTGGTTGGCGATGGTGTTGACGAGGGAGTAGGGCAGGCGCAGATCTCCGAAGACGACGGCGGTCCGGTCCGGGGTTTCCCGGGCGCTGTCCTCGAGCACGACAGAGAGATTGAGCATCGCCGCTCCTCGGTTCCTTGGGGGGTTACATACCGACCGGTTGGTAACACACCGTACTAGTAGATCGCCCCGAATGTCATGATCGTAAGGACATCTGGCGGAGGCCGGAGGGGTGTGGCACTATCGAAAACCGAACGCGATTCCAGTCCCTCACAGGCCCGGAGGCCCGGCCCATGACGACTCAGCCCGCGGATCGCACGCCGATCAGGTCGGCGGCCGATGTCAACCTGACCGACTGGGACTTCTGGGCCCGGCCCATCGCGGAGCGTGAGCACGCCTTCCGCCTGCTGCGCGACCTGGAGGTGCCCGCCTTCTACGCCGAACCGGAGCTGTCGTTCGCGCCGGCGGGCCCCGGCTACCACGCCCTCGTACGGCACGCCGACATCGTCGAGGTGAGCCGGAACCCCGAGGTCTTCTGCTCGGGCGACGGCGGCGCGACCAACATCGTCGACATGCCGGCCGAGTTCGTCGAGTACTTCGGCTCGATGATCAGCATGGACGACCCCCGGCACGCCCGGCTGCGCCGGATCGTCTCGCGGGCGTTCACGCCGAGGATGATCAAGCAGTTCGAGGCCGACGTGGAGGCGGCGGCCGTCCGCATCGTGGACGAACTGCTGGCGAAGGGGCCGGGATGCGACTTCGTCGCCGAGGTGGCCGCCCGCCTGCCCTTGAAGATCATCTGCGACATGATGGGGATCCCGGAGCGGGACTACGGGTTCGTCTTCGACCGGTCGAACATCATCCTCGGCGCCTCCGACCCGGAGTACGTCAGTGACCCGGAGGCCATCGCCACCGCGCTGCTCACCGCCGGGATGGACCTGCAGCAGCTCGTCCAGGACCTGGCCGCGCACCGCACGGAGAACCCGACGGGAGACCTCACGTCCTCCCTCGTCAACGCCAACATCGACGGCGAGCGGCTGACCGCGCAGGAGCTCGGCTCGTTCTTCATCCTGCTCGTCGTCGCGGGCAACGAGACCACCCGCAACGCCATCTCGTACGGCATGCGCCTGCTCACGCTCAACCCGGAGCAGAGGAGACTCTGGACGGAGGATTTCGCCGGGCGGACGCCGGGCGCGGTCGAGGAGATCGTCCGGCTTGCGTCACCGGTCAACTACATGCGCCGCAAGGTCACCCGCGACCATGAGATGAACGGCCACCTGTACCGGCAGGGCGAGAAGGTCGTCCTCTACTACTGGTCCGCGAACCGGGACGAGTCGGTCTTCACCGATCCGCTCCAGTTCGACATCCTCCGCGACCCCAACCCGCACCTCGGCTTCGGCGGGCCCGGCCCGCACTTCTGCCTCGGCGCCCACCTGGCCCGGCGGGAGATCAGCGTCATGTTCCGCGAGCTGCTCACCCGCGTCCCGCGGATCGAGGCTGGCGAGCCGGAGATTCTCTTCTCCAGCTTCATCAACGGCACCAAGCACATGACCTGCACGTTCTGACCGGCTCGGCCGGCGGTGCCGGTTCCCGAGCGACCAGGCACCTTCCTGAGCTCGCAGTTCAGGCCGTTTCGTCCGACACCGCAGTGGGACTGCCGCCAGGAACGACAGCTTGCTGATCAAGCGCTAGGGCGCCCATGTCTCCAACGCGAGCAGATCGCGCATCGACACCATGCCCACCAGACGCCCGTTCTCGTCCACCGGCATGTGCCGCACTCCGGCCTCCAGCATTCGGAGGGCGACGTCACGGGTGTCCTCGTCCAAGCGCGCGGTCCGTAGCTCCATCGAGGCGCACGCGGCGGCGTTCACCGTGGTGGGGTCCCGGTACGTGGCCAGCGCCCTCGTCAGGTCACGCTCCGTGATCACCCCTGTGACCCGCTCGCCTTCCAGTACGGCCAGCGCGCCGACGTTCTTCTCCATCATCTGTCGCGCCACCTCGGGCAGCCGCTCATCGGCCTGGCATCCGAAGACCATCGGACGGTAGACGTTCCTGATGCGCATCGTCCCTCCTCTGGAGCCGTCTATTCAGAGAAGCACACCCCGTACGGAGATCCGCACGACAGGGTGGCTACCCGGCGCCGAAGTCGTGAACCCCCTCGGCACGGCCGTACGAATCCGGAGCGCGGATTCGGAGAGGGGCACGTCCCAGAAGCCCCGTTAGTGTACGTACCAAACGTTCGTTATGAACACGCCCGGAGGTCCGGTGTTCGCTCTCCCCCTCACCTCGCACGCCGAGCTGCGGCCGCTTGAGTCCTGGATGGCCGAGGAGTTCCTCGACCACATGGATCGGGCGCGCGAGCACATCTCGCCATGGGTCTCGCCGACGTTCGCCGCCGCGGACCTCGCCGAGGCACGTGCGCTGCTGCGGCGCTACGCCGACCTGCGGGCCCGGGACGCGGGCGGCATCTGGGGAATCTGGCTGGAGGGCACCCTCGTCGGCGGCGTGCTGTTCGTGTCGTTCGACGCCGCCCTGGGCGTCTGCGAGGCGGGGTGCTGGCTCGAACCCGGCGCGGAGGGGCGAGGGCTGGTCACCCGTGCCGTCGAGCGGATCGTCGACTGGGCCGTGCTGGAGCGCGGCATCCAGCGTGTCGAGTGGCGAACCAACGCCGAGAACACGCCCAGCATCAACGTCGCCAAGCGGCTGGGCATGACCCTCGACGGCACCCTGCGGCAGGTCTATCCGTCCGGTGATCGGCGTATCGACATCGAGGTCTGGTCGGTACTCGCCGGCGAGTGGCGGTCGCACCGAACACAGGCCGCCGCGGACACGGCCGAGACGATCGATTCCTGATCGATCGTCTAGCCGACCGGGCGGATCTGCTTGAAGACCGTGTTGATGTCGGGCAGCAGCTCGTCCTTCTGCTTGGGCACCTGCATGTAGACGATGGTCGGAAGGTCGCCGCCGGCGTTCAGCGCCGCGACGACCGCCGTCGTCTGCTCGGAACCGTTCTTCACCGTGAAGGCGATGAGCTCGCCGGTCATGCCGCCCCGCGACACCCGCTGCTGGGCCGCCTTGGAGACCTTGTTGTCCTTGTCGAAGAGCTTCTGCCGCGTCTGGAACATCACCGAGTTGATCACGGGCCCGAGGTCGTCCTCGGAGGTGTACTTCCCGGCCAGGGACTGCGCCAGCGGGCCGGTCATCACCTGGGCGAACTGTAGCTTGCCCTCCGGGGTCGTCCCGGCCGGGACGTACTGCCGGGTGGCGAAGCCGTACGTGTCCTGGATGTGCTGGGTGCGCTGGTCGAGCTGCCAGGGGCCGCCGAGCTTGGGTAGCGTGATCTGCCCGGCCGAGTCGGTGACCGTACCGGAGACGGGGGACGGCGTGCCCTTGTACGTCGGCAGGGGCAGCGACTGCGGCTTGGCCGCGACCGGCGCCGACTGCTTGGCGGACGGCTTCGCGGACGGCTTGGTATCGGCTGGCGCGTCGCCGGAGCTCAGCGGGCCGGAGACGAACGCCCACACCAGCGCGGCGATCAGCGCGACGACCACCGATCCGATCAGCGCGAACAGCCAGATCGGCCGCCCGCCCTCGTCGTCGTAGTAGTCGTCGGGCCCGCGCTCACCCTCGGGGCCGAAGACGGTGTTCCACAGCTCCTCCTGGCGGTGCGCCGGAGGCGTCTTGGGGCCGCTGATCTGGCCGGCCGTGACGAACGGGCGGTACGGGTCGGCCGGGTCCATGCCCTCCTGCGGCCGGTCGAACGGCCCGGCCGCTCCGGGGAAGCCGGACGGGGCAGCCGTGGGGGAGCCGGGAGGAGCGGACGGAGCAGGTGCGGCGGGGGCGGCCTGCGGGTACGCGGCCGGCGCGGGCATCGACATCGTGGCCTCGGCCGCCAGGCCGCCGTACGGCGGACGGTCGCCGCTCAGCGGGTCCATCCGCGGCGCGGTGCCCTGGCCCAGGGGGTCCTGGCTCAAGGGGTCGGACCGCAGCGGGTCGTGCCGCATCGGATCCATGTGGTCCTGTCGCAGGGGGTCCGGGCGCACGCCCAGCGGATCCTCACGCAGCGGGTCGGGACGCAGCGGATCGGGACGGAGAGGATCGGGACGCATGGGGTCGTGCCGGAGCCCATCGGGGCGCGTGACATCCGGACGGGCGGAATCCGCGCGTACGGGGTCGGGCCACATGGGCTCCGGTCGCATGGGGTCGGACCGCAGCGGGCCGGACAGCGGGTCGGGGCGCGTGGGATCCGGGCGCGTGCCCAGCGGGTCGGCGCCGTACGACGCCGGGGGCTGCGGCAGGAAGGGGTCGGCGCCGGTCGCGTGCTGCGAGGACTGCGGCATGCCGTACGGGTCGTCCGAGCGCGTGTCGCCGTACGAGGCCAGGGGCGGCGGCAGGAACGCGCTCCGCTCCTCCCTGCCGTAGGGCTGGGCCGACGACGGGTGCTGCCCGGCGCGGTGTGGTGACTGGTCCGCGCCCGGGTCGGCCGGGTCGAAGGACCGGGCCGACGGCGTGAAAGAAGAGGCCGCGGGGACCTCGGGCCAGGCCGGTGAAACCTCCGGCCACGCCGGGGTCCGCTGCGGCTCGCTGTGCTCCGAGGGCATGGTACCTCCCGAGATCATGCCCGAATTGGGTGCGCCTGGCATGATCTCATGCGAACCTGGGGGCGCCGCACGGAAACCAGAGAATGCTCCGCGGAATTGCTCGCCCGTCGGGTCGGTCGGCGGGTCCTGCATCGGAAGGTCCGACTGCGGGAAATCCGGGCCCGATCCCGGCTGGACTGAGTTCACCACAGCGAAGAGAGTAAACTAAAGGGACAAAGAGGTCACAGCGGAGCTATCACCATCGCGTATCGCTCGTCTAGAGGCGAACGCCGTCCGGTAGATCCTGAAGCGACGCTCTTGCCGTCTGCGCTACCCTTGGTATATGCGCGCCGCGACCCTGCTTACTTGGCCGCATCGTCAGGGCTGATTCCCCTCGATGCGGCTGCCCCTCGCGCGAAGCGGGGGGCTTTGTTGTGAGCGGGCGCCCTCACCGTGCCTTTAAGGAAAGCATCCCTTCGGGAGTTGACGTGGACGAGCTGGTGTACGACCCGCAGGCGCTGCAGGCCAAGTGGCTGCGGCGCTGGGAGGAGCTGAACCCCTTCGCGGCGGTGGAGGACGCGGCGGACACCCGGCCGCGCAGGTACATGCTCGACATGTTCGCCTACCCGTCGGGCGACCTCCACATGGGGCACGGCGAGGTGTTCGCCATCGGCGACGTGATCGCGCGCTACTGGTTCCAGAAGGGCTACAACGTCCTGCACCCCGTCGGCTGGGACTCCTTCGGCCTGCCCGCGGAGAACGCCGCGATCAAGCGTGACGCGCACCCCGCCGAGTGGACCTACGCCAACATCGAGACCCAGGCGAACTCGTTCAAGCGTTACGCGGTCTCCTTCGACTGGTCGCGGCGGCTGCACACCAGCGACGAGGACTACTACCGCTGGAACCAGTGGCTGTTCAACCGTTTCTTCGAGCGGGGCCTGGCCTACCGCAGGGGCGGGCTGGTCAACTGGTGTCCCACCGACCAGACGGTGCTGGCCAACGAGCAGGTCGTGGCGGGCAAGTGCGAGCGCTGCGGCTCCGACGTCGTCCGCCGCGAGCTGACGCAGTGGTACTTCAAGATCACTGACTACGCCGACCGGCTGCTGGACGACATGAAGCTGCTCGAGAACGGCTGGCCGGAGCGCGTGCTCACCATGCAGCGCAACTGGATCGGCCGCTCGACCGGCGCCGACGTCCAGTTCGAGATCGAGGGCAGGGACGATCCGGTCACGGTCTACACCACCCGGCCCGACACCCTGTACGGCGCAACCTTCTTCGTGGTCGCCGCCGACGCCCCGCTGGCCGAGGAGATCGTGGCCCCCGGGCAGCGTGAGGCGCTGGCCGCGTACCGCGCCGAGGTCGCCAAGCTGTCCGACATCGAGCGCCTGTCCACCGAAAAGGAGAAGACGGGCGTCTTCCTGGGCGTGCACGCCGTCAACCCGGTGAACGGCGAGCTGATCCCGGTCTGGGCGGCCGACTACGTCCTGTCCGACTACGGCCACGGCGCGATCATGGCGGTCCCCGCCCACGACCAGCGCGACCTGGACTTCGCGGTGAAGTTCGGGCTGCCGGTCAAGGTCGTCGTGCACACCGGCCTGGCCGACCCGGGGGAGACCGGCGTCGCCACCTCTGGTGAGGGCACGCTGGTCAACTCGGGTCCGCTGGACGGCCTGTCCAAGACCGAGGCCATCGCGCGGATCACGCAGATCCTGTCCGAGCGGGGCACGGGCCACGCGGCGGTCAACTTCCGGCTGCGTGACTGGCTGCTGTCCCGGCAGCGTTTCTGGGGCACCCCGATCCCGATCATCCACTGCCCGGACTGCGGCGAAGTGCCCGTCCCCGACGACCAGCTCCCCGTCACGCTGCCCGACCTACGCGGCGCCGATCTCAAGCCGAAGGGCGTGTCGCCCCTGGCCGCGGCCACGGACTGGGTCAACGTCGAGTGCCCCAAGTGCGGCGGCGCCGCCAAGCGGGACACCGACACGATGGACACCTTCGTCGACTCGTCGTGGTACTTCCTGCGCTACTGCTCCCCGGGGTACGAGGACGGCCCGTTCGACGTCGCCCAGGTCCGCAAGTGGGGTCCGATCGACCAGTACATCGGCGGGCAGGAGCACGCCGTGCTCCACCTGCTGTACTCGCGGTTCTTCACCAAGGTGCTGCACGACATGGGCATGGTGAACTTCACCGAACCGTTCATGCGCCTGCTGAACCAGGGCCAGGTCATCAACCAGGGCAAGGCCATGTCCAAGTCCCTGGGCAACGGCGTCGACCTGGGCCAGCAGATCGACGACTTCGGGGTGGACGCGGTCCGGCTGACCATGATCTTCGCCGGTCCGCCGGAGGACGACATCGACTGGGCCGACGTCTCGCCGGCCGCCTCGCAGAAGTTCCTGGCCCGCGCCTTCCGCGTGATGGCCGAGGCGGGCGCGGCCTCCGCGCCCGGCGCCGACCCCGCGAGCGGGGACCAGGAACTGCGCAAGGTCACCCACCGGACCATCGACGAGGTCACCAAGCTGCTCGACTCGTACCGCTTCAACGTCGCGGTGGCCCGCATGATGGAGCTCACCTCGGCGGCCCGTAAGGCCATCGACTCCGGCCCGGGCGCCGGTGACCCCGCCGTGCGCGAGGCCGCCGAGACGCTGGCCGTCATGCTGTCACTCGTCGCGCCGTACGTCGCGGAGGAGGGCTGGGAGAAGCTCGGCCAGACCCCGTCGGTGGCCAGGGCGGGCTGGCCGGTCGCCGACCCCGCGCTGCTGGTGCAGGAGTCGGTCACCTGCGTCGTCCAGGTCGCCGGCAAGGTCCGGGACCGCCTGGAGGTGGCGCCCGGGATCTCGGCCGCCGAGCTGGAGGCGCTGGCCCTGGCCAGCGAGAAGGTCCGTCCGTACCTCGACGGCGCCCCGCGCAAGGTGATCGTGCGCCAGCCGAAGCTGGTCAACATCGTCCCCTGACCCCCTTAGCCCGCCCTGGGTAAGTCGCCGTCGTGAGACGGTTGGGCGCGCTGCTGGTGGGGGTCGGGCCGGCCGTGACGGCCTGCGCCGCCGCCTGAGCGGACCGGTCTGAGGTGAGCGGTCTGAAGCGAGTCGACTGAAGCGAGCCGCCGTCCGGTCTACCGGGCGGCGGCTTACTCAGCGTTGCTTCCTCTGGGAGGCTCCGTCAGGACAGTGCGGCGGAGATCCGGGTCAGGATCTCCGCCAGGATCGGCTCCGAGGTGCCGAAGTTGATCCGCGCGTAGCCCTCGCCTCCCGGGCCGAACAGCGGGCCGGGGTTGAGCCTGACCCGCGCCTCCCGCTCGAGGTACGTCGCCGGGTCCTCGTCCAGGAAGCCGAGGTCGAGCCACCCGAGGTAGGTGGCCTGCGGGATCCGGTAACCGACCCGGGACGGGAGCCGCTCCGCGATCAGTCGGCGGTTGCGGTCCAGGATCGTGAGGACCTCGGCCAGCCAGGCGTCGCCGTGCCGCCAGGCGGCCACGGTCGCCTCCACTCCGAGCAGGTTGGGCGCGCCGTAGATGTGCGCCGGCTGCCGGTCCACCGCCTCGCGTACGGCCCGGGCGCCGAGATGGGCGACGGAGCAGCGGATGCCGCCCATGTTGAACGCCTTCGTCGCCGAGGTCAGCGTGACCGTGCGGTCGGGCAGGATCGTGCCGAACGGGATGTGGGTCTCCGGCGCGTACGTCAGGTCGGCGTGGATCTCGTCGGAGATGACCAGGGTGTCGTGCCGTTCGGCGTACTCCGCGAGCGCGCCGAGCTCCTCGGCGGTGAACACGCGGCCGGTGGGGTTGTGCGGGTTGACCAGGAGCAGCACGGCGGCCGGCTCGTCCGGCACGTCGAACCGCCAGCCGTCGCCGTCTGCCACCATCGGGATGGAGAGCAGCCGCCGGCCCATCTGGGTGATGGTGTCCAGGAACGGGTGGTAGGCCGGAGTGTGCAGGGCGACGGTGTCGCCCGGCTGCGTCGTCAGGTGCAGCAGCACCTGGAGGGCCTGGTTGATGTCGCTGTACGACCGGACGTGGCCGGGATCGGGGCGGAAACCGTACCGGGTCTCCATGCGCTCGGTGAACGCCTCGGCGAGCGGGCCGGTGGTGGGTTCGTCCAGCCACGCCGGGTAACCGAGATCGGCTTCGGCACGGCGCGTCACGGCCTCGCGCACCGCCTCCGGGACGGGGAAGTCCATGTCGGCGATCCAGGAGGGGATCACGCCGGGTGCGATCTGCGACCACTTGAGGCCGTCGCGGCGGGAGGCGGCGTCAAGGGTGAGCTGGTCAAGGTTGCGCGTCACAGGAGTAAGCCTATTTGCGCTATTCACCCTGATTGCTCCGCGGTGACAGAGGTCACCGCAGAGTGACGCCGGGACGCGCGAGACCCGCCAGGACGAGCTCACGGCGCACGTCCGGCGGGCCGAGCTCGCGGCGTAAGGGCCGAGCTCGCCCGCCGGGTGCCGCCGGGCGGGCTACAGCTTGCGCAGGACTGCGGTGACCTTGCCCAGGACGGTCGCCTCGTCGCCCGGGATCGGCTCGTAGTTGGGGTTGTGCGGCACCAGCCACACGTGCCCGTCCTTGCGCTTGAAGGTCTTCACGGTGGCCTCGCCGTCGATCATGGCGGCCACGACGTCGCCGTTGTCCGCGACCGGCTGCTGGCGCACCACGACCCAGTCACCGTCCGCGATGGCCGCGTCGATCATCGAGTCGCCGCTGACCTGGAGGAGGAACAGCGTGCCCTCGCCGACGAGCTGCTTCGGCAGCGCGAAGACGTCCTCGATGCTCTGCTCGGCCAGGATCGGGCCTCCGGCGGCGATGCGGCCGACCAGCGGCACGTACGCGGCGGTCGGGCGGCTGAAACCGGGCTCCACCTCAGCGGCGTCCGGATCGACCCAGAGCACCGGCTCGCCCGGCAGCCGGACCTCCAGCGCCCGGGGGCGGTGCGGGTCGCGGCGCAGGTAACCCTTGCGCTGCAACGCCGTGAGCTGATGCGACACGCTTGAGGTGCTGGTCAGCTGAACCGCCTCGCCGATCTCGCGCATCGACGGCGGATATCCGCGCTGCTGCACGGAATCGCGGATCACCTCAAGGATCTTGCGCTGCCTGGGGGTGAGACCAAGGGAGTCCCTCCGGCGCACCGCGAGGTCGTTGACGCTCTCTTCCTGCCCGCTCACCAAACCACCTCCCAATCCGTGTTCTTCATGTCGCACAGAGCGACGGTACCTCGATCCAAGATCATCATCAAACAGTTGTTCGATTTGATGTGAATCCCCGCCACCTGCGTCGTTGTAGCAACATCGTACGGGAGTTCGATCGACATCGTGTTCGATATTGCCGAGATTTCGCGGATCTTCTTGTAATGTGCCCGCGCGATGCCATTGGGGCCGGCGACACGCCCGAGGCCCCCGGTGATTTCCCGGCTTGAACAGCGACTTCACCCGGCCCGTCGCGGCCGACTTGCGTTCAAGGTCGGGCACTTCTACGGTTGGACCACAACATCTAGTAGTTACAGCGATGTACTTCACCACAGCTTGTGTTTCCGTGACCGCTTCACGACCATTTCGTGAGGTGGGCGTAAGCGTTTCCAGGGAGGGATGACGTGCACTGCCCGTTTTGCCGTCACCCGGACACGCGGGTCGTCGACAGTCGCTCGACCGAGGACGGGGCGGCGATCCGCCGCCGGCGAACCTGCTCGGAATGCGGGCGCAGGTTCACCACCCAGGAGACCGTTCTGCTCATGGTCAGCAAGCGAAGCGGGGTGACCGAGCCGTTCTCGCGGGACAAGGTCGTCGCCGGAGTGCGACGGGCCTGTCAGGGGCGCCCGGTCGGCGAGGACTCCCTCGCCCAACTCGGGCAGCGCGTGGAGGAGAGCATCAGGGCCACCGGATGCGCCGAGATCGCCTCGCACGAGGTGGGGCTGGCCATACTGGGGCCGCTGCGCGAACTGGACGAGGTCGCCTATCTGCGCTTCGCCTCCGTCTACCGGGGGTTCGAGACGCTGGCCGACTTCGAGGTCGAGATCGAGCAGCTCAGAGCCGCGCGCGCCGCCGTCCAGCAGTAGCGGCAGTAGCGGCGGGATTTGACGGGACGGCGCACGCCGACGCCCGTCACGCAGAGTGTTTGAACAGACACGTGATCGGATGCGAGGGGCTCCACCGGGCCCCGGAAGGGGGAATTCATGACGGAGATCGTGAACGGCACCGAGACGGGCACCGGGGGACGCGGCGGCAAGCGGCCGCGCAAGGGTCTCAAGATGAAGCGCGTCTTCACCACCCCGGGGGTCCATCCGTACGACACGGTCACCTGGGAGCGCCGCGACGTCGTCATGACGAACTGGCGCGACGGCTCGATCAACTTCGAGCAGCGCGGCGTGGAGTTCCCCGACTTCTGGTCGGTGAACGCCACCAACATCGTCACCAGCAAGTACTTCCGCGGCGCCGTCGGCACGCCGCAGCGCGAGTCGAGCCTTCGGCAGCTCGTCGACCGCGTCGTGGACGTCTACACCAAGACCGGCGTCGAGAACGGCTACTTCGCCACGGATGAGGACGCCGAGATCTTCGACCACGAGCTGAAGCACGCGCTGGTCCACCAGGTCTTCAGCTTCAACTCGCCCGTGTGGTTCAACGTGGGAACCGCCTCGCCGCAGCAGGTGAGCGCGTGCTTCATCCTGGCCGTGGACGACCAGATGGAGTCCATCCTGGAGTGGTACAAGGAAGAGGGTGTCATCTTCAAGGGTGGCTCCGGCTCCGGGATCAACCTCTCCCGCATCCGCTCCAGCAAGGAGCTGCTCTCCAGCGGCGGCACGGCAAGCGGCCCGGTGTCGTTCATGCGCGGCGCGGACGCCTCCGCGGGCACCATCAAGTCCGGCGGCGCGACCCGCCGGGCGGCCAAGATGGTCGTCCTGGATGTCGATCACCCCGACATCGAGGAGTTCATCGACACCAAGGCGCGCGAGGAGGACAAGATCCGCGCGCTCCGGGACGCCGGGTTCGACATGGACCTCGGCGGCAAGGACATCGTGTCCGTCCAGTACCAGAACGCCAACAACTCCGTCCGGGTCTCCGACGACTTCATGCGCGCCGTCGAGAGCGGTGGCGACTTCGGCCTGCGCGCGCGGCTCACCGGCGAGATCATCGAGAAGGTCGACGCGAAGTCGCTGTTCCGCCGGATGGCCCAGGCCGCCTGGGAGTGCGCCGACCCCGGCCTGCAGTACGACGACACGATCAACGACTGGCACACCTGCCCGGAGACCGGGCGCATCACCGCCAGCAACCCCTGCTCGGAGTACCTCCACCTGGACAACTCCTCCTGCAACCTGGCGTCGATCAACCTGCTGAAGTTCCTGCGCGACGACGACACGTTCGACGTGGAGAACTTCGTCAAGCTGACCGAGCTGATCATCACGGCGATGGACATCTCGATCACCTTCGCCGACTTCCCGACCGAGAAGATCGCCGAGACCACTCGGGCGTACCGCCAGCTCGGCATCGGCTACGCCAACCTCGGCGCGCTGCTGATGGCCACCGGCCACGCGTACGACTCCGAGGGCGGCCGGGCCATCGCCGGGGCGATCACCTCGCTGATGACCGGCACGTCCTACCGACGCTCGGCCGAGCTGGCCGCGATCGTCGGGCCGTACGACGGCTACGCCCGCAACGCCGAGGCGCACAAGCGCGTCATGCGCAAGCACGCGAGCGCCAACGACGACCTGCGCGCGCTCGACACCATGGACAAGGCGGTCCACGCCGAGGCCACCCGGCAGTGGCAGGAGTGCCTCCGGCTGGGCGAGAAGAACGGCTACCGCAACGCCCAGGCGTCGCTCCTCGCGCCCACCGGCACCATCGGCCTGATGATGGACTGCGACACCACCGGCATCGAGCCCGACCTCGCCCTGGTCAAGTTCAAGAAGCTGGTCGGCGGCGGATCCATGCAGATCGTCAACCAGACGATCCCGAGGGCGCTGCGGCAGCTCGGCTACCAGGAGGAGCAGGTCGAGGCGATCGTCGAGTACATCTCCGAGCACGGCCACGTGGTGGACGCCCCCGGCCTGCGGGCCGAGCACTACGAGGTGTTCGACTGCGCCATGGGCGAGCGGGCTATCGCCCCGATGGGCCACGTCCGGATGATGGCGGCCACCCAGCCGTTCCTGTCCGGCGCGATCTCCAAGACCGTCAACCTGCCCGAGTCGGCCACCGTGGACGACATCGAGCAGGTCTACATGGAGGGCTGGAAGCTCGGGCTCAAGGCCCTGGCCGTCTACCGCGACAACTGCAAGGTCGGCCAGCCGCTCTCGGCCGCCAAGAAGACCACCGAGGAGACCGCGGAGAAGGCCGTCGAGCAGGCGCCCGAGGTCCAGGTCATCGAGGTGCCGCGGCCGACCCGCCGACGGATGCCGAACCAGCGGCCCAGCCTGACCACGCGCTTCACCGTGGGCGGGGCGAAGGGCTACATGACCGCGTCGTCCTACCCCGACGACGGTCTCGGCGAGGTCTTCCTCAAGATGTCCAAGCAGGGCTCGACCCTCGCGGGCGTCATGGACGCGTTCTCCGTCGCCATCTCGATCGGCCTGCAGTACGGCGTGCCGCTGGACACCTACGTCCAGAAGTTCGTCAACATGCGCTTCGAGCCGGCCGGCATGACCGATGACCCGGACGTGCGGATGGCCCAGTCGGTGATGGACTACATCTTCCGGCGGCTGGCGCTCGACTACCTGCCGTACGAGGACCGCGCCGCTCTCGGCATCTTCTCGGCCGCCGAGCGGGCCGCGCAGGCGCGCGGTGAGGACCCGGCTGCGCTCCAGGACGTCGTGGACACGGCGGCGCTCGCCCAGTCCGCGCCGATCGAGGAGAAGCGCGCGGAGGTCGCCCGGCCCGAGCCCAAGCGCTCCTCGGTGGACTCCCTGGAGAGCCACCAGGGTCGTACGGCCGACGCGCCGCTGTGCATGACCTGCGGCACGAAGATGCGCCCGGCGGGTAGCTGCTACGTCTGCGAGGGCTGCGGCAGCACCAGCGGCTGCAGCTGATTCCCGGCGCCGCCAGGGATGTGAAATAGCAGGTCGAAGCGGGGAGCCGACGAGTGATCGGCTCCCCGCTTCTGTCATGCCCCTGCGCGGATGCGCGGCTCCCGCGCGTCGCTACGCCGATCCGGAGGCGCGAGCCGTGATCTTCAACCCTTGCCGCGCGGTGCGGACTCGGCTGATGGGGGCGAGCGCTGGGCCGAGATCCTGGAATCCAGCTGCCGCTGCCTCCGTCCCACTCGCCCGAACTGATGGTCAGCAGCGGGCGGCACTCAGAGTGATCCGACCGTTCGCTCGACCCTGTGGCTGGCTCCCGTTGACAGGCGGGAATTGGCGTACCTGGGCTTCACAGGTTGGACGTGTCCGCTTGGGCTTCAGGGGCGAGCTGCCGACGATGCGGTGGCGAGCCGGTGGCTTCGTCGCTCTGCTGATAGTCGGTGAGGTCGCGCAGGTGCCGGATCGGTGAGGCCAGCAGGACCAATGGTATGCAGATGGCCGCGACGACAAAGATCATCAGGGTGGCCCGGCCGCTGAGCATCCCGGCGATCACTCCGGCGATCAATCCGCCGATCGGGATCGCGCCCCAGGAGACGAAGCGGACCGTGGCCATCACTCGAGGCAGCAGGTCGGGCGGGCTGGCGATCTGCCGGTACGTGCGGGTCACCACGCTGAGCATCACGACGCCAGCGGCAAATACCACGTTGCCGGCGGCGAAGGCCGCGAAGCCCTGCCAACCGGTGCCGAGGGGAACGACGAGCGCCCCGGCGACCACGGCGAAGCCGGAGACGATCAGGGCGCGGGCGCTGCCGAGCCTGGCCGTGACCTGGTTCGTCAAGGCCGCGCCGATCAGTGTGCCGACACCGTCCGCCGCTAGCAGCAGGCCGACGAGGCCGGGCTCGGCGTGCAACTCGCGTACGAGGTACAGCGCGTAGAGCGCATTCTGTGCCCCGCAGACCGTGTTCGCCGCGGTGGCGGCCCACATGCACGGACCCATGACCGGGTGGTGCACGACGAAACGCCAGCCTTCGCGGATCATCGCGCGCACCGGTGGCCAGCGGTCGGGGGCCTCTGGACGGCGTTCGGGCAGGGTCCGCAGCAGCAGGGCTGAGACAAGGTAGCTGGCCGCGTCGACGAGGAGGGTGGGCACCGCCCCGAGCACCTGGACGATGAGACCGCCAACTGACGGCCCACCGAGCTGAGCAGTGGCGTGGGTGCCGGATGTCAGGCTGTTACGGGACTGCAGCTGCTCCTTGCTCACGATTGACGGCAGGAAGGTTGAGTTGGCGACATCGAAGAGGACGTTCGCGAAGCTGATCACGAGAGCCACGATCACCAGCTGGGCGACCGTCAGCCGGTCCAGCCACCAAGCCAGCGGGATGGAGATGACCGCCGCCGCGCGGGCCAGGTCGGCGGCGACCTGAACCCTTCGCATGGGGAGTCGCTGCACCACCACCCCGGCGGGCAGGCCTATCACGATCCAGGCGACGTAACCGGCGGCGACGATCATGCCCATCTCGAACGCGGAGGCGTCGAGCACCGTCAAGGCCGTCAGCGGCAGCGCCACTGCGCCTACCGCCGAGCCGACCGCGCTGGTCGTGCCAGCCGTCCACCACCGCCAGAAGACGCTCGCCCCACCTCCACTGTCGATCCCCATCCCAGCGCCCCTCCTGAGTAAGTTCCATAATGGAACGCACTATACTGGAGTGCGTGAAGCGCGCCGATCTGCCCGACTCCGACTGCGGTATCGCACAAGCGCTCGGAGTGATCGGCGACTGGTGGACATTCCTGGTAGTGCGGGACATCGCGGGCGGCATCACCCGCTTCGACAGCCTTCAGCGTGAGCTCGGCGTCAGCCGTCGAGCTCTGGCCGAACGCCTGGCCAGGCTCGTCGAACACGGGGTGCTCGAGAGGCGGCCCTATTCCGATCGCCCGCCGCGCTACGACTATGTGCTGACCACGAAGGGTGAAGGCCTGCTGCCGGCGCTCATCGCCCTGCAGGATTGGGGCGCCAGACACGTGATGGGCGATGGGGCGCTGACCGCGACCAGCGAGGACGGGTCCGCCGAGAGCCGTCGCGTGCACAAGCTGGTCAACCGGAAAATGCCGGATGCCGTGCTGGAGCGACATGACGGCGAGCTGGTCGCGCCCAATGCACCGGGCGGCGTCTGGACGGTGCTCTACTTCTTCCCCGGCGCCTTTGCCCCGGGCACGCAGGGCTACCCGCCCGGTTGGGCCGACGTCCCAGGGACGAAGGGTTGCACGTTGGAGGCTCTTACCTACGCGTCACGGTGTGCCGACTTCGAGGCGGCAGGTGCCACGATCCGAGGCGTGAGCACCCAGCGACCCGACCAGTTGGCCGCCTTCGTCACGCACGCGAGGTTGCCCTATCCCCTCCTGTCCGACCAGGACAGCAGACTCGCCGCTGGGCTGCTGCTGCCGACCTTCCGGGCGGCCGGCGTCGACCGCTTCAAGCGCCTCACCCTGTTGGTCGACGCCGACGCGATCATCCGCGCGGTGCAGTTTCCGATCAGCGATCCGGCCGGTTCAGTGGATGACATGCTTGCCCTCGTCCGCAGTCAATGACAACGATCCGTGCGCGTCGTCGCCCATCGCCCGCCTGCTCTTCACCGCCGCGATAACCTCCTCACCCCGGAGCGGCGTGCGTACCTCGACAAGCTCGGAGCAGGGCATCCTCCGCACCTGTGAGATTCCGGTTCCCGCTTCTGCTTGTGCCCCCTGCGCGGACGCGCGGCTCTCGCGTCCCCACGCCGAGCCGGAGGCGCGAGCCGTGATCTTCGACGCTTGCCGCGCGGTGCGGACTCGGCTGACTCTCTGACAGCGGGACGATCGGCAGGGCCGCCTCGAAGGGCTGACCTGGCTCAGCCCTTCGACCCCGCCGTCGACGCCGCCTGCCTGGCCTGGCACGGCTGGGACAAGGTCGCAGCCGCCGTTGACAGGCGGACGCTGCACCGCGCGTGGACCTGGTATCTCACCTTTGGCCTGGAGCAGGTCTCCTTCGCCCTCCTCAACGGCGAGCCGGACCACGTCGTCGCGCAGCGGTGCGCCGCTGCCGCGGCATGGCTGGACCGCACGGCACATCTGAAGTCACTCTTCGCCTGACCGGCGTCAGGCACGCAGGTGGAGGTGCCAACTGGACAGCCGCTGAGCCACGTGGAAAAGCTCACTGCATGATTTCGAGGTGCGGGTGGTCGAAGGACGTGGGGCAGGTATAGATCTGCATGTTGTACCCGCGGCCGATCTGCACCATTGGAGGGTCGGACGGGTTCCGGATCCCGACAGGGCCCGTGTGGTCGCGATCTTCGAGGGGAATCCAGCTGCCGCTGCCTCCGTCCCACTCGCCCGAACTGATGGTCAGCAGCGGCCGGTACTCCGAGCCGCAGGCGTCACAGTTCATCGGCCACGGGTCGCAGAAGCTCCAGGGGCCCCAGCCGCCGACCTTCCAGCCAGGAGCGACGCTGTGCTCGAACTGGTAGTACGCGCTGCCGTCATCCTGCTCATCGTCTGGGTGCAGTTCGGCCCACTCGGCGCGCCCCCACGCGTGCAGGCGCTCCGCGAGTTCGTCGGGAAGCTCGTGGGATGCGGGGTACTCGGTGACGACCTCGGGGTGCAGCACGCACGGCTCCGGTACGTAGTGGCCGAAGTGGTCGACGTCGAGCGGAGCGGGTGGGTTCGTGAGCACCTTCTGGACGTCAGTGGAATCTCGCCAGATCAGACGAGCCGTGGGCATGCCCCCTTTGTGGTCGAGCGGGCACCACAGTACTTGGAGGACGTCTGCTCCTTCGGGGCCGACGAGTCCCGGGATATCGCGGAGGTACAGCTGTGCGACGGGCAGGAGCGGATTCGGCGCATTGTGCGGAGGATGCCCTGCTTCGAGCTTGTCGAGGTACGCGCGCTGCTCAGGGGTGAGGAGGTTCTCGTGGGACGGCCGGGGCCGGAGCCACGCAGCCTCCAGCAAGTCGCGGCGCCGGCGGATGTCGTCAAGTGAAGCGGGCGGCTCCCAGTGGTCATGTTCGTCGCTGCAAGCGGGCCAGTCCTCGTCGGCGGGCCAGAGCAGAGGCCCGCCGATCGAGCTCTCGTGGATCGTGGGCTGGCCCGGGCGGGGATGCAGGCGAACCGCCCGCCGCGCCAGCGGCACCAGCTCAGGGAACACGGCGGCGATGTCGACCGGCCGAGGTGGAGTGGTCCTCGCCATCGGAACTCCTTCAGTTCACCTGCAAGTGTCGGCGGGACTCTATCCGCATGCCCCGACAGATCCATCTACAGCTTTGGCGGGCAGAAGGGGACGCTGGGGGCGTGAGCTCGGAGCGGGGCCCGGACACTCCGGGGTCCCGCTCCCGCTTTATGCCGACACGTGCCCCGCGGACGCCGTCACGCCGTCACGCCGTCAGCGAGGAGGCGGTCCGTGATCGTGGACACGAAGAGGCCGGGGTTCTCGAACGGGAGACCATGACCGCCGGGGAGTGACACGAGATCCGCCCCCGGGATCGACTCGGCCAGTTCGCGCTGGTGGTGCGGCGGCACGATCCGGTCGTGGGCGCTGGAGATGATCAGCGTCGGCGCGGTGATCTTCGGAAGCAGCGCGGTGATGTCAACGTCGATGTCGGCGCGGGCCTGCCGTACGAACCCGGCTTCCGCGCCGTCCATGAGGGCGGCGAACCCGGCCGTGGCCTGCTCGAAGTCGGCGAGGTCGCGGGCACGGAGCGTGTCGTCGCCCATGGCGGTCACCTGGAGCAACCGGGCCAGCAGCTCCCTGTCGACGCGCATCAGGCGGATCCAGAGGTCCATCTGGAAGGCCATCCAGGGGTCCGTCCTGGCCCACCCGGCATGTGCGACGAGTGAGAGCACCCGCTCCGGGCGCGTTCCCGCCGCGGCCAGCGCGACGACGGCTCCCAGCGAGTGGCCGACCAGGTGGAACCGCTCCAGCCCGGCGTGCTCAGCCGCGCCGAGGACCTGAGAGACGAGGTCGTGGACGTGGATCGGGCCGCCGTCGTCGACGGTGGCGCCCGAGCCGGACAGGTCGGGGGCGACCACGGTGAACCGGTCGGAGACCGCCTCGATGAGCGGCGCCCAGTTCGTTTCCCCGGTGGCGCCCGTGCCGTGCACGAGCACCAGGCCGGGACCGCTTCCGGTGACCAGGTAGTTGACGGTGCCGGAGTTCACTTCGACGGTGGGCATGACTGCTTCCTTTCAGGCGGTGAGTGCCGCGGGTTCGCCGCGGCGTGCGGACATCAGGTGGCCGACGGCGAGCGCGCCGGCGAGGGACAGGGCGGTCAGGATCCACAGCGCGGTGTGCAACGCGCCCGCGTACCCGGCGGTCGCGAGGCGCGCGAACTCCGGGCGATCGGCTCCGGGCGGGACGGCTCCCGCCATGTCGCCCTGGAGCAGGCGCGAGGTGGCGCGGGCGGCGTCGGCCGTGCCGTACCGGACGGTCAGGCTCGCCTGGGTGAGCGTGGACAGCACGGCGCCGAGCACGGCGATGGCGACGACCTCGCCGGTGATCCGCGCGGTGTTGAACAACCCGGCGGCCATGCCGGCCTGCGAGGCGTCGACGGAGGAGATCGCCGCGCCGTCCATGACGGCCAGGGAGACGCCGAACCCGATCCCGATGATCAGCAGCGGCGCGGCGAGCCGTGCCGGACCCGATCCGCCGGGCAGCAGTGCCAGCAGCCCGGTTCCGGCGCCGACCAGCAGCAGCGTGGTCACGAGCAGGGCGCGCTGGGACAGGCGGCGGGCCATGACGCCGGTGAGCGGCGGCACGATCAGCGTCGGCCCGGTGAGCAGGATCAGCGCCAGCCCGGCCTGGCGGGCGGAGTAGCCCAGGGTGGCCATGAGGTACGGCGGGAGCACGATGGTCGGCGCGACGAAGCCGAAGGCGAGCAGGAACGGCATCGAGGAGATCGCCACGAAACGCGGGCGGGCCAGCAGTGACAGGTCGACCAGCGGAGCGGGGTGACGCCGCTCGATCGCGGCGAAGGCGGCCAGCAGGACGGCGCAGGCGACGAACCCCCCGGTCACTCCCGGATGGGTCCACCCGAGCGCGGGCCCCTCGACCACGGCGAACGT
Source organism: Microtetraspora sp. NBRC 16547 (assembly GCF_030268965.1). Classification (GTDB taxonomy): domain Bacteria; phylum Actinomycetota; class Actinomycetes; order Streptosporangiales; family Streptosporangiaceae; genus Microtetraspora. The sequence continues at coordinate 78,217 of NZ_BSSE01000019.1, forward strand.
GAACGCGGTGAGGCCGAGTGTGAAGGTGGTCGCGCCGCCCCAATCCATCGGGCCGCGGGCGGGGGCTCGGGACTCGGTGAGCAGCGCGGTCGCGGGCAGGATCGGCAGCAGCACGAGCGCGGCGGCGGCGAACAGGCTCCGCCAGCCGATCGCGGTGACCAGCGCTCCGGCGATCAGCGGGCCGAACGCCAGGCCGAGGCCGATGGTGGTGCCGAACCAGGCGAAGGCCCTGGACCGGGAGACTCTCCCCGGGAAGGCGTGAGCGAGCAGCGCGCTGCCGCCGGTCGTCGTGGCGGCGGCGCCCGCACCCGCCAGCGCCCTGGCGAGGATCAGCACGCCGATGTCCTGCGCCGCCGCCGCCAACAGCATGGCCGCCGCGAACAGCGTGAGACCTCCGGCGAACATTCGGCGCCGCCCGATCCGGTCGGCGAGGGAACCGGTGCACGCCATGAGCGCGGCGAAGGTGAGGAAGAAGGCGTTGACCACCCACTGCGTGGCGGCCAGGTCGGCCCGGAGATCGGCGCCGATGTCGCCGAGCGCCTCGGCCGTGCCGGTGGCGGTCACCGGGACACCCGGCACCGCGGCGCAGACCACGGCCAGGGTGGAGGCGGGAGAGCGACTGACAGGCGTCGATAGGACACTCCAGCTCTGATAACCATAAAAGCTCTGATGGAAAACAGAGCATGGATTGTCCGGTGGGCTACGTCAAATCGGTAGTAGGGTTCAGGCGTACATCAGGGCTTTGATAGATCTTGGAGCACGGGTGGGGACCGACGAGAAGAAGGTCGCGGAGTCGGTGGCGTGGCGCCCCGGCGGTGCCGTCAAGCGTGCCGAGCAGGCGCTGATGGCGGAGAAGAGTCGCGTGCTGCGCCCGTTCGGGCTGACCGTGCCGCAGTACGCCGCGATGTACGCGCTCTCGCTCGCCCCCGGCATCTCCGGGGCGAAGCTGGCCCGGCTGTGCTCGGTGACGCCGCAGAGCATGGCCACCGTGATCAAGACGCTGGAGTCGCGCGGTCTGGTCGAGCGCCGTCCCTCCAGCGACCACGCGCAGGTGCTCGTCACCCGGCTGAGCCGGGCCGGGCAGGCGCTGCTGCGCAAGGCCGACGCCGAGGCCGTGGCCGTGGAGCGCCGCCTCGTGGACGCCTTCACGCCCGACGAGGTCGCGCTGCTGAGGGGGCTGCTCGAACGCGCCGTCGTCGTGCTCACCGACGGCGAGCACGACGACACCGAGCACGACGACAGCGAGCACGGCGCCGACTCGAGCTGATGACCGGTGACCGGATCGAGGGCTGACTGTGTGGTCGGGGTTAGGCTGCCGTCGTGCTCGATCGCATCCTGGACTCGCTGACCCATCCCGTCGCCCTCGCGCCCATGGCGGGCGGAGCCGGTACGGCGGAGCTGTGCGTGGCCGTGTCCGAGGCCGGGGGCCTGGGGTTCCTCGCCGCCGGATACAAGAGCGGCGACGCCATGATGGCCGAGGTGGAGCAGGTCAGGGCGGCCACGGAGCGGCCGTTCGGGGTGAACCTCTTCGTGCCGGGCGAGCCCGCCGACCCCGACGTGGTCGAGGCGTACAGCGCGGAGCTCACCCCGGAGGCGGAGCGGTACGGCGTCGAGTTGCCCGAGGTCCCGCTCGACGATGACGACGACTGGGACGCCAAGCTCCACCTGCTGCTCCGGCGGCCGGTGCCGGTGGTGAGCTTCACGTTCGGATGCCCCGGCATCTCCCTGGTCGACCGCCTGCACGAGGTGGGGACGGCCGTCGTCGTGACCGTCACCGATCCCGGTGAGGCGGTGGCCGCCGTGGCCGCGGGCGCCGACGGGCTGTGCGTGCAGGGGCCCGAGGCGGGAGCGCACCGGGGCTCCTTCGTCCCGCGCAAGCCGTACGGCGAGGGCGAGCCCGGGCTGCTCGACCTGCTGAGAGCTGTCGGGAAGGCCGTCCAAGTGCCGTTGATCGCGGCGGGTGGCATCGGGGACGGCGCCGCCGCCGTGGCGGCGCGCGCGGCGGGCGCGTCGGCCGTGCAGCTCGGGACGGCTTTCCTGCTGACCCCGGAGAGCGGGGCGAACCCCGTGCACCGGGCCGCGCTGCGGGATCCGCGCTACACGTCCACCACGGTGACCACCGCGTTCTCCGGGCGGCCTGCTCGCGGCCTGACCAACAGGTTCATCCTCGATCACGCGGACGCCCCGATCGGCTATCCCGCCGTCCACCACCTGACGACCCCGATTCGCCGCGCCGCCGTGGCGCAGGGCGATCCTGGTGGGGTCAACCTCTGGGCGGGCACGGCCTGGCGGCTCGCGGAGGAGCGGCCCGCGGCGGACGTGGTGCGCGAGATCGGCGAGGCCGCCGCCTGATCCCGCCGCTTGATCAGCGGGTCCTGATCAGCGGGTCCTGAGATCCGTTCAGGTGGGGACCGACTCGGCCGAACCTCAGCGCGGCTGGCAGGCGGGGCACCAGAACAAGTTGCGCGACTCCAGGTCGGCGGTGCGGACCTCACCGCCGCAAACATGGCAGGCCTGTCCGGCCCGCCGGTAGACGTAGACCTCGCCCCCGTGGTCGTCCACCCGGGGCGGCCGTCCCATGGCCTCGGGCATGTGCTCGGGGCGTACGGTGTCGATCCGGCCTGAGGTAGCGCCTTCGCGCATGAGCGCGACGAGGTCCGCCCAGATGGCGTCCCACTCGGCGCGGCTCAGCTCGCGGCCGGGGCGGTACGGGTCGATCCCGTGGCGGAAGAGCACCTCGGCCCGGTAGACGTTGCCGACCCCGGCGATGATCTTCTGGTCCATGAGCAGCGCCGCGATCGGCCCGCGTGACCGGGTGATCCGCGACCAGGCGCGTTCGGGATCGTCGTGCGGCCGCAGCGGGTCGGGGCCGAGGCGGTCGTGCACCGCCTGTTTCTCTCCGGCGGTGATGAGCTCGCAGGCCGTCGGCCCGCGCAGGTCGGCGTAATCCCGCTCGTTTTCCAGGCGGAGCCGTACGGCGCCGACGGGTGCGGGGGCGGGGGCCGGGCCGAAGGCGACCTTTCCGTACAGGCCGAGGTGGACGCGCACCCAGCCGTGGCCGTCGAACCCCTCGAAGCCGAGGAAGAGATGCTTGCCGTGGGCGTCGGTCACGGCCATGCGCTGCCCGTCGAGCAGGGCCGCGCTGTCGGAGAACTTGCCCTGCGGGCTGCTCGCCGCGACCACGCCGCCCGTGAACCGCCGGCCGTACTCGGCGGCGAGCAGGTGGATGATGTGACCTTCGGGCATCGGCGGGCAGCGCTCCGGGGAGTCGGGGGAGAGGGGATCCCCACCATATCGGGGGTTCCGGCCCGCCCCGGGCGGGCCGCGGGTCAGTCGGTCTCGAACGCGAGCCGGTCGGTGAGCCAGCGGTGGAACTTGAGCGCGGACCTGACCCAGTGGGCGACCACCGTGGTGAGGTGCTCGCGGGTGACGCCGGCGCCGACGTAGAGCTGGGAGTCGCCCACGACCCTCATCACACCGCTGTCCTGGGTGAAGCTGTAGACCTTCGGCCACATGGTGTCGGCGTTCCACTCGTTCAGCGCGGTGACCAGCATCGGCTTGTCGTCGACCGAGTAGTGCTTCTCGTAGAAGGTGCGGATCGTGAACAGGTCTCCCTCGGAACCGAACAGGAAGAAGACCGTGAGCTCCGCCGTGGAGATGGCGATGTCACCCTCGGAGTCGAGGGCGTGCTCGAGGTCCAACTCGTCCAGGATCTCTCTGATCAACTCCTGATCAGGCTGGACGACCGCTGGGGAAGGGGTCACGGACCCCATCCTGCACCATAGAGCCCTTAATACGCTGGCGTATGGCGAGCGGGATCCGAGGCGGACCGCCCCCGGTGAACCGCCGTGGCGCGCCTCCGGCGTTGTCGCGGTCGTCACGTTTCGCCCCCTGGGGCTCAGCCCTGGGTCTCGCCCGGGGTCCCGCTCGGAGCCCCGTCGGCACGGGTAGCCCCGGGTTGTTCAGCTCAGGCGGGTTCCGGCGCGGAGCCGTACGTGATCGGGGACCTCGCGGGTGGCCGACGGGTCGGTGACCGGGGCCTGCCAGGTCGTGGCGAGAGGCAGCACGCCCGCCCACACCTCGTGCGGATCGTCGGCGTCGTCGGGCGGGCCCTGCCGGACCTTGACCGAGGCCTCCTCCAGCGAGATCGCCAGGATCGTGGTGGCCGCCAGTTCCTTGCGGTTCGGCCGGCGCGCGTAGTCCCACTGCCCTGGGGCGGTGTGCTCGGTGAGGCGCCGGAGGGCCTCCAGCTTCTCCTCGCCCTCCAGCGCGCGCGGCACACCGTAGATCACCGCGCTGCGATAGTTGACGCCGTGCTCGAACACCGATCTGGCCAGGACCAGGCCGTCGACGTGTGTGACCGTCACACACACGGTCGCCCGCCCGTCGCCGGTCAGGCTGCGGCTGGCGACCGATCCGTGGATGTACAGGTGTTCGGAGTCGAAGCCGTAGACCGTCGGCACCACCATGGGCGCGCCGTCCACGATCACTCCCAGATGGCAGACGAACCCGGCACCGAGGACGTCGAACAGCTCTTCCCTGTTCGTACGGCCCTGCTCGCGCAGCCTGCGGTGCCGGGTTCGTTCAGTTGCGGACAGATCACCCATAGGGTGATATCCAACCAGTACGGCGCGGTCGCCGGAAAGCTCAGGCGGCCGAGGTCGGTCCGGGCTTCGGGAACCGGATGACATTGCGGCCTGTGTAGGCCTGTAGATCAACGATCTTCGTGTCGCGCTTAGGTTTGCGGCGCAGTACGGACCTGATGTCCCGCACCTTGCCGAACGGCGTGTCGAGCGACCCGTCGAGCGACGTGACCACCCTCAGCATCTTTCCGATCCCCCCGACCGTGATGATTCCGTTACTTCACAAAATGTCTATCGATCAACCCGTAAAACCGGTGTAAAGCGGTTGATGTGTAACGGGACCTGAGTGACTACTGTGCCATGTTCGGTTTGCGCGCTTTTCTTCGGGGTCTCCCCGAAGTCGCCACACCCGTGGCCCGTCCGGCTCGCCGTGCGAGCGGGTGGAAAGCGGGGCGAGTGCTCCGCCCAACTGCGGCGTTACCGAAATGAAACGCAACGAGATCCGGATCCCGGACGTCAGATGAGTCGTGGCATCAGGATCTTTGATTGGTGAGGACCCCGCGCGCCTGGGGGACTACTGGCTCGCCGGGCGGCTCGGCGCGGGCGGGCAGGGAGTGGTCTACGAGGCGTACGACCCCGGCGGTCGCCGGGTCGCGATCAAGGTGCTGCACGGTGACGCGGCGAAGGACGAGGAGCTGCGACGCCGGTTCGGGCGCGAGGCCGAGGCGGCCCGCAGGGTGGCGTCCTTCTGCACCGCCCAGGTGATCGACGCCGTCCTCGACGGCCCCCGGCCGTACATCGTGAGCGAGTACGTCCAGGGAGTGAGCCTGCGCCAGGCGGTCGCCGACGGCCGCCGGTTCGCCGGAGACGACCTGCACCGCCTGGCCACCGCCGTGGCCACGGCGATCGTGGCGATCCACGACGCGGGGGTGATCCACCGCGACCTCAAACCGGACAACGTGCTGCTCGGGCCGGACGGGCCGCGCGTCATCGACTTCGGCGTCGCCCGCACCCTGGAGATGTCCCTCACCGCGACCGGGCTGGTCGCCGGGACCCCCACCTACATGGCGCCAGAGGTCTTCATCGGCGAGCGGGCCGGGCCGCCCGCCGACGTGTTCGCCTGGGGCGGCATCGTGCTGTATGCCGCCACCGGTACGGATCCGTTCAAGGCCGAGAGCCTCGGCGGCGTCATGCACCGGGTGCTCTCGGAGGATCCCGACCTGGGAGCGCTGCCGCGCTCGCTCCGCCCCCTCGTCTCCGCCGCGCTCGCGAAGGATCCGACGGCCCGCCCGGCCGCCCGTGAGCTGCTGAACGGCCTGATCTCCGGCTCCCACGGCGCCGGCTCCGAAGATCTGCTGGTGCTCGGCAGCGCCGAGGCCGGGCTGCTCGCAGGGCGGGGAACCGCCGACCCGGGGCTCGGCATCCTCGCCGAGGAGGGATACGGCGCGCTCACCGCGGCGGAACGCGAGCTGGTTCCCGAGGTGTTCCTGCGGCTCGCCACGGTGAACGACAACGGCGAGGTCATCGCCAGGAAGGCGTCGCGCGCCGAGCTGATTGAGGGGCGATCGGAGGAAGAGGCCGCCATCGTCGCCCGGATCACCGAGGTCTTCACGTATCTGCTGGCCGAGCGCGACGGCGAGATCGAGCTGACCCGCCCCGCGCTGATCCAGGCGTGGCCCCGCTTCCGCGCCTGGGTCCAGGCCGAACGCGCGGGCCTCGCCGTGCTCCGCGAGATCACGCTCGCTGCGCGGCGCTGGAACCGCGGCGGCGACGGCGACCTGCTCCACGGCGACCGGTTGGACACCCTCCTGCGCTGGGCGGCCACCGGCCGCCGCCACCTGACGCTGAGCCGCCTCGAACGCGACTTCCTCGACGCGGGATCCGCGCTGGCCCGCCGCCGCGCGGGGCGTCGCCGCGTCGTCACCGTCGCCCTCGCCGCGCTGCTGGTGCTCGCGGTCGGCTTCGGTGTCGCGACGGTATGGCAGAGCAGAGTCGTGAGAGAGCAGCGGGACCTGGCCGAGTCCCGGAGCCTCGCCTCCCTGGCGGACCGGTTGAGGGACACCGACCCGGTCAAGGGGATGCTGCTCAGCGTCGCCGCCTGGCGGCTGGGCGACACGGCCGAGGCGCGCGGCGGTCTGTTCACGTCGCTCTCCCAGCGGGAACGGGGCGTGCTGCGGCTGAAGGGCTCCGCCCACACGCTCAGCGGGGACGGGCGGACCGCCGCATCGGTCTACGGCGACGGCGTGACCGTCTGGGATGCGCCGTCGGGACGGCGGACGGGCGGCTGGTCCGGCCTCGGCATCCGCGGTCGGCACCTGCACTCGATCGCGCTGAGCCAGGACGGGCGGCTTCTCGCGGTCGCGGCCGGCACGTGGGTCCGCGTCTGGGACGTGCGGACCGGCGCGGTCACGGGGAGGAGCCTGTCCCTCGGCCTCGGCACGTACGAACCGCACTATCCGATCGAGATCGCGTTCGGTGCGAGCCCGCGAGTGCTGATCATCGGTTTCAGCGGCATGGTCCGGCTGTGGAACCTCGACACCGGAGCCGCGACTCCCAAACGGCCGGGCTACCTGGCGGACGCCGACCCGACCGGCCGGATCGCGGCGATCGACGGCGTCGGCGAACGCCCCCTGCTGTTCGACCTGCCCGGTGCCACGCGGCGCCGTACGCCCGCGGGCATCTGCGGCGGCCGATCGTCGGCGTGGGCGGACGACGTGATCGGACCGCAGGCGCTCGCGTTCAGCCCGGACGGCCGCACGCTCGCCTGCGTGGCCAATGAGGGGATCACGCTGACCAGCCTCACTCAGGGGAAGACCGAGGAGCCGTTCGGGCCCGCCGCCACCGGACGGCCGGCGGTGACCTTCAGCGCGGACGGCCGGTTCCTCGCGGTCCGCGGCGAGGACGCCGTCAGGGTGTGGCGGGCGGCCGACCAGGCGCTGCTGCTCGTCCACCCCACTCTGGGCGAGGCGGCGCAGGTGCGCTTCGACCGCGACGGACAGGCGCTGCGGTACATCCTCGACGACACGGTCCACACGGTGGGCATCGCGGACCTGACCCGGCCGGCCAAGGTCGGGCCGGCGAACGGAGCGGCCGTGCTGACGCCGGACGGGAGGTTCGCCGCCGGTGACCCGAACCCGTCCGGCGCCGTCACGTTCCGTGACACGCGGACCGGGCGGGCGGCGGGCATGCCGATCAAGGTCACCGAGTCGTTGCAGGACATCGCCTTCAGCCGTGACGCGCGGATCGCGGTGATCGCCGACGATGACGGAAGGCGCGCCTGGGCGGTGGACCGCGAGAGCGGCCGCAAACTGGCGGCGACCGCGGTCCGGGACGCGGCGAACTCCTCCATCCTCGGTGTCGCCGTCAGTCCGGACGGCACGAGGGCCGCCGCCACGGTGATCACGTTGTCCATGAGTGCGGAGGTCCGTGTCGCCGACCTGAGGGCGGGGACGTGGCGCGTCGCGGCGAAGCTCCCCGACGGGGACGTGGCGACGATGGCCTTCAGCCCCGACGGGCGACTTCTGGCCGCGCTGGGGCAGAACATCGGCCACCTCATCGACGTCACCTCGGGGAAAGTGCGGTCCTTCGCCGCGAACGACCAGACGCTGACAGCGGTCGCCTTCCACCCGCGAGACCCGCTCGTGGTCACCCTGGACGGCGCGGGCCGGGTGATCGCCTGGGACACCCGGACCGGCGAGCGGCACGGCCCGGTGCTCCGCGCCGAGCGGAACCCGGTGAGCGCCATGGTCTTCAGTCCGGATGGAACTCTCCTCGCCACGGGCACCGGCCGGGAGGTCCGGTTGTGGGACATCGGCTCCGGGGCGGCGATCGGGGAAGCGGTCAGCACCCACGGGGCCGACGTTGTGTCCGTGGCGTTCGGTCCAGGCGGTCCAGGCGGCGGTTCCGGGAGTTCCGGGGTTTCCGACGGTCTGGTCCTGACCAGCATCGACGCGGACGGGGCGGTCCAGAGGCGGGCGGTGACGCCGGACGCCGTGGCCGCGGCCGTGTGCGCGCGGGCGGGCCGCACACTCTCCGAGGACGAGTGGCGGGAGCACCTTCCCGACCTGCCGTACGAGGACGTCTGCGCGGCCACGTCCTGATCGCGTGGCGGGTCGCGGTCCTCGCAGTGGCGGCCGGTGCCGTACTCGTTGTGCACGTGCCACATGGCCGGGGCCGGATGGCGGGTGGCTCGCCCAGCGCTGCCGCGAGCCGAGATCGCGGAGTCAACGGCCTGCGGTCGAGCGCCGGGCGGATAGCGTCTGACGGTGCGCATTCGGACCGCCCTGGAGGCGCTCGCGCGGCATCCGCTGTCCTTCCTGCGGTCCCGGTGGCCGTGGCGGTCTCTGGCGTATCTGCTGTCGAGCGCCGGGCTCGGTGTCGCCGTCGCCGTTGCCGCGGGGGTGATCTCCCTCCTGGGATTCGTCCCGCTCATGGTCGTCGCCGGCCTTGCCGCCGCGGGTCTGCTCGTGCCGCCGGTGGCAAGGTTCGAGCGGTGGCGGCTGCGGCTGGTCGACCTCACCCCGATCGCTCCCGCGCCCGGCAGGCTGTGGCGGGAGGCCGGGCTGACCCTGGTCTCGCTCCTCGTGTTCTGGTGGATCGACTTGGTGGTCGTCTGCTTCACCGTCGGAGGCCCCGTCGTGTTGGTCCTCTCGCCCGCCGTCCAGCCGGTGGACGGGAGCTGGGGGTTCGTCGCCGCGCTGGCGGCCTCGGTCGCGGGCCTGCTCCTGCTTCCGGTGGCCGCCTACGCCGTCACCGTCTGGGCAGGGGCGCGCGGAGCCGTGATCAGGGCGCTACTCGCCCCGCGCGAGGCCGACCTCGCCGAGGTGCTGCGCTCGCGCGCCCGGTTGGTGGACGGATTCGAGATGGAACGCCGCAGGATCGAGCGCGATCTGCACGACGGTGCCCAGCAGCGGTTGGTCGCGCTGAGCATGCGGCTGGGGCTGGCCCGGCTCGACCTGCCACCGGACGCGCCGATCGCGGAGCAACTCGCGCAGGCACATGAGGAGGTCAAACGAGCCATGGCCGAGCTGCGGGAGCTGATTCGGGGCGTGCATCCGCAGGTGCTCACCGACCGCGGCCTGGCCGCCGCCGTCCGCGACGTCGCGGGGCGCTCCCCGATCCCGGTGGACGTGGACGTCTCCCTGCCGCGGCGGCCGCCCGAGGCCGTGGAGGTGGCCGTCTACTACGTCGTGTCCGAGGCCTTGACGAACATCGCCAAGCACAGCCGGGCCTCCCGGGCGAGGGTGAACGGGCGTCTGGTCGACGACGTGCTGGTCGTGGAGATCCGCGACGACGGGATCGGCGGTGCCGATCCCTTAGGCGGCACCGGCCTGACCGGGCTGGCCGACCGGGTCGCCGTGGCGGACGGCAGACTGTCGCTGTCCAGTCCGGTCGGCGGGCCGACGACGATACGAGTGGAGATCCCGTGCGTGTAGTGATCGCAGAGGATGCCGTCCTCCTCCGCGAGGGCCTGGCCGGCGTGCTTGAGCGTTTCGGCCACGCGGTCGTCGCCTCGGTCGGCGACGCCGGCTCCCTCGTCACGGCGGTGGAGGAGCACCGGCCCGACATCGTGGTGGCCGACGTGCGGATGCCTCCCGGGTTCACCGACGAGGGACTGCGCGCCGCACTCATGCTGCGGGGGCGGCACCCGGATCTGGCCGTGCTGGTGCTCAGCCAGTACGTCGAGCAGACCTACGCCGCCGAGCTACTCGACTCCGGCGGCGCCGGCATCGGCTACCTGCTCAAAGACCGGATCGGGGACGTGACCGAGTTCGTCGACGCGGTCATCCGGGTCGCGGAGGGCGGCACGGTCATCGACCCTGAGGTCGTACGGCAACTGCTCGGCCAGCGGCGCGACCCGCTGCGCCGCCTCACTCCGCGGGAGCTGGAGGTGCTCGGCCTGATTGCCGAGGGACGGTCCAACGCCTCGATAGCCCAGGCCCTCTTCGTCACCGACGCGGCGGTCGCCAAGCACATCGCGAGCATCTTCACCAAGCTCGACCTTCCGCGCGACACCGACGGCCATCGCCGCGTCCTGGCCGTACTTGCCTACCTGCGGACCGAGCCGAGGTAGTGCCAGCTCTACTGCGAGATCTCGTTCCGGCGCGAATGTGCGGCCGCCGCCGCGGCGGTTGGATCAAGGGCATGACAACGACCTCGTTCGATTTCCCCGGACGCCGGGTGGAGGGCGTCGCGCTCGTCCTCGGGCCGGTCTCGATGCTCACGGGAGTGCTGCTCCGCGCCGACTACAACGGGTTCTTTCCCGCGCAGCTCGCCGCGTTCGCGGAGAGCCCCGGCAGGATGACCACCTCCTACAGCGCCTTCGCCATCGGGAACGTCCTGCTGTGGCCCGCCGTCATCGCGCTGGTCCGGCGCATCTGGCCGGCCAGCCCCCGATTGGCGCTGTGGGGCGGCGTGATGGTCCTGCTCGGGCTCTTCGCGCGCACCTTCCATGCCGGGGTCAACCATCTGACGTTCCAGCTCGTCGACGACCAGGGGATGGAACAGGCCTGGAAGGCGGTGGCCGACTCCTACTATGGCGCGTTCCACGTGTTCCAGTCGTTGTCGGTGGCGGTCTTCTTCGGGTGGATCGTGCTGGCCGTCGGGGCGTGGCGGTCGAACGCGCTGGGGATCGCCCGATCCGTCGCCCTGGCGTCGATGAGCGCCCTGCCGATCGGGGTGCTCAAGGGGACGGGCCCGATGTCGATCGTCACCACCCTCGGCCTGTGCGTGGCGCTGGTGCCGCTGGGAGTTCGCGTCCTGAGGGACGGGCCCGCGCCCAGTTGGTGGGCGTATCCGCTCACGCTGGGCGTGGGCACCGCCGCCGTGCTCCTCGGCATGGCCGGTTAGGTCGTGCGCTACGGCTGCCGCCGCCTGCGCGTCCAGCGCGGCCGTGTTTCCCCCAATTTCGGGCTTACAACTCGGCCGAAGCCTCCCACTGGTGGCAGGGGCGGACGGCGTGGTGGTGGTAAACCATGCCGACCGGCTCGTGGGTGGCCAGGGTCTCGACCGGCTGGCCTCCCGGCCCGCAGACGCAGTCGGGGGTGCCCTCATGGCTGATGACGTCGTCGAGTGGCATCACGTGAACGAAGTTGGCCATGGGGGGCATCCCTTCCGCGTCAATTAACCCCCGATATTACCCCAAAACTGGACAAAACGGGCAAAAAATGTCGAGGTTGGCCGCCCTGACGTTGCCCGGCAGATTGGCGAGCGGTCGTCCCGACGATGAGTGACCGGCGTCCGGTCGGCCTCTCGCATCTCTTCGGCGAACATGCGGGAGATTGACCATTATGTGTGGTGATCGTCAGAGCCGCGGGGGTAGACGAGAGCCAGCAGAAGATTCGGGGGGAATCATGGCGGCTTGCGAAGTCTGCGGCAACGACTACGACATGAGTTTCGAGGTGCACGCGCAGGGAGCGGTGCACGTCTTCGACAGCTTCGAGTGCGCGATCACCAAGATGGCGCCGGTGTGCGAGCACTGCGGGTGCCGCATCGTGGGGCACGGCGTCGACGTGGGCGGGCGCTTCTGCTGCTGCGCCCACTGCGCGCGGGAGATGGGCGCCACCCAGATCGTGGACAAGGTCGGCGCCGGCCGGTGATGTCCCGCCCCGTTCCCCGTACGGCACGCCTCCCAGGCGGGGCCGTACGGGGGAACGGGGTCAGGGATGGCAGATCGGATCGGCGGCGGGGAGGGTGCCGGTGGCCAGGTAGGCGTTGACCTTGGCGTCCACGCAGGCGTTGCCGTATTCGCCGTAGATCCCGTGGGCGGTGGTGCCGCGCAGGGTGAGCAGGCGGGAGCCGGTCAGCGCCCGGTGCATGGCCTTGCTGCCCTCGTAGGTGGTGGCGGTGTCGCCGGTGGCGGACACGATCAGCGCGGGGGCGGGGTTGGCGACGTGCGTGAGGCGCTCGCGCGGGTGGTTCGGCCAGAAGGCGCAGGGCCAGATGTTGTTGTTGAGGGGCCCGAAGAGGGGGTGGCGCGCACGGCCGCGCTGGACGTCGTTCCAGTAGGCGTCGGGGTCGCGCGGCGCGGCGCGGTCGCCGCAGATGATCGCGGCGGCCGGGCCGGCGAGCGGGGAGCCGGCGCTGGTCAGGACGAACGCGAGGAATCCGTCTAGTTCAGAGCCGGGGTCGGCCGGGTGGCCGTGCGCGGCCTCGTTCAGGGTCCGAACGGTGGAGGTGAACTCCGCGCGGGCCGCGGGGCGGTCGTCGCCGGAGCCGACGGAGAGGATGTACGGGACCGCCTGGTCGTCCACCTCGTACGGTCCGACGCGCAGCGGGCGGTCCTGCGCTGCGGCGACGATCGCGTTCACGGTGGCGAGCACGCGGGCGGGGGTGGCGCCGAGGCCATAGCTGCCGTGACGTTCGGCGGCCCAGGCCGCCCAGCCGCGCAGCGCGCGTTCCGCCTCGTCTTCGGTGCCCTGCATCGCCCTGGGGCCCCACTTGTTCGGGTCGCCCGCGCTGTCCAGGACCACGCGGTCGGTGCGGCCGGGGAACATCTGGGTGTAGACCGCGCCCAGGTAGCTGCCGTAGGAGTAGCCGAGGAAGGAGATCCGGCGCTCCCCGAGGACGCGGCGCACGAGGTCGATGTCGCGGGCCGTGTCGCGCGTGTTGGCGTACGGGAGCACGTCGGCGTGGCGCCGGGCGCAGCGCTCGGCCAGGTCGCGCTGCACCGCCACCTGGTGCTCGAACCGGGCGCGGGTCGGACCGGCCGAGCGGAGCCACAGGCCGCTGGGCCAGCCGCAGTCGAGCGGCGTGCTGCGCCCGACGAAGCGCGGGTCCAGGCCGACGAGGTCGTAACGGGCGGCGACGTCCTTCATGGCCGCGCGCGTCTGCAGGGGCATGCCCAGCGTGGGCTCGCCGGGACCGCCGCTGTTGAGGACCATGGTGCCGATGCGATGGGCGCGGTCGGTGGCGGGGAGGCGGGACAGCGCCAGTTTGATGGTGCGGCCGCCGGGCCTTGAGTGGTCGAGCGGGACGGTGAGCTCCGCGCACCGTGCGCCTGCCCGGTCGAGCTCCCGGCCGAGGGCGTCGTCGGAACCCTGGGCGCAGGGCTTCCAGTCGAGCGGTGGGGGCGGGCCGCCGTCGGCTCTGGCCGGGGACGTGACGGCGGCGGACAGGGCGATCAGGGCGAGGGCCGGGACCAGGCGTCTGCGGGTCCGCACACATGTCGGCTTCATGGTCGGGGACGCTATTTCGGCCGGACGTCCGGCACGATACAGCTGGCCGCACGCGCGTTGGTACAGCCCGCTGTAGTGCCCGGCGGGTGACCGGTGACGGATAATGATCTCCGTACGGCGTCGTGAGGAGGTGCGCATGCGTGACCGTGCGTTCTCCGGCTCGGCCTACCTGCTGGGTACGTTGGCCACCGCCGTGGTCACGGCGCTTGCGTTCCCGGTGCTGCTTGCGCCGCCGGCGGCGCGGGGCTGGGCGAACTGGCACCGTCAGCGGGCCGGCAGGCTGCTCGGCGTTCCGGCCGACGCGCGGCCGGGCGGGCGGCGTGCTCTCGCCTGGGCGTTCGCGCACGTCGCCGTCGGGTTCCCGCTCGGGTTGGCCGCCCTGATGTGCCTGGGCAACATCCTGGTCGCCGCGGTGGCGTTGCCGTTGTGGTGGGCGTTTCCCGCCGATGAGCGTCCCACCCTGTTCCCGTTCTTCGATGTCCATGTGGGCGATTGGGGGACCGCGCTGGTCGGGGGCTCTGTTCAGATCGTCGTCCTCGGTGCGGCGGCCTGGTGGGTGCTCCCGACGCTGGCGCGACTCCACGCGCGGGTGTGCCTGGCGGTGCTCGCGCCGTCGGCCCGCGAGCGGCTCACCGAGCGGGTCGACGTGCTGACCAGGAGCCGGGTCGGCGTGGTCGACGCCCATGGCGCGGAGCTCCAGCGGATCGAACGCGATCTGCACGACGGGACGCAGGCGCGCCTGGTGACCATCGCCATGCAGCTGGGCATGGCCCGGGAGTCGCTCGCCGACGATCCGGACACGGTGGCGACGCTGCTCGCGCAGGCGCACGACACGGCGGAGGAGGCGATGGTCGAGCTCCGCGCGGTGCTCCAGACGATCTACCCGCCGATCCTCGCGGACCGCGGGCTCGACGGGGCGCTGACGGCGCTGGCCGCCCGGTCGAGCGTGCCGGTCCAGATCGAGCTCGCCGATCTGGGCGCGCTCCCGGCGACCGTGGAGACGGTGGCCTACTACGTGATCGCCGAGGCGCTGACGAATGTGACCAAGCACGCCGCCGCCACGCGGGTGGCCCTCCGGATCGAGCGCGCCGACGACGTGCTGTCCATCGAGGTCACCGACGACGGAAGGGGCGGCGCCGACGAGGCGCGCGGCACCGGGATCGCCGGGATATGCCGGCGGGTCGCCGCCCTGGACGGCGCGGTCCGCCTCGACAGCCCGCCGGGCGGCCCCACCGCGCTCGCCGTCCAGATGCCGTGCGCGTAGTGATCGTTCAGGAGGTCCCGTGCGGGTCGTGATCGCCGAGGACAACGTCCTGCTGTCCAGCGGCCTGGAGCTGCTGCTGGCGGCGAAGGGCTGCGAAGTCGTGGCGGTCGTCGGCGACGGCGAGGCGTTCCTCGACGCCGTCGCCGAGCACCGCCCCGACATCGCCATCGTCGACGTGCGGCTGCCACCGTCGTTCCGCGACGAGGGAATCCACGCCGCGCTGCGGGCCCGCCGCGAGCACGGCGCGTTGCCGATCCTGGTGCTCTCGCAGTACGTCGAGCGCGAGTACGCCGGCGAGCTCCTCTCCGACGGCCGCGGCGGCATCGGCTACCTCCTCAAGGACCGCATCGGCCGGGTGGCCGAATTCGTCGACGCCCTGCGCCGCGTCGCGGCCGGCGGCACCGCCATGGACCCCGAAGTGATCGCTCAACTCCTCGCCCGCCGCGCCGGTGACCCCCTGGGCACCCTCACGTCCCGCGAGCGAGAGTCGCTCGCCCTCATGGCGCAGGGCCACGACAACGCCACCATCGCCGAGCGGATGTGCATCTCCGACAACGCCGTCCACAAGCACATCGGCAACATATTCGCCAAGCTCGGCCTGGCACCGGACGACTCCGGCCACCGCCGCGTGCGCGCAGTACTCACCTACCTGGACGGCACACCCCGGCCAGCCGAGCCGGACTCCGGCCGCGGGAACTCGCCCGCCACGTGACCTCGCCTGGGTCCGTTCACATCCGCGAGCAGCCGGGGTGCGGATCTCCCGGACGACGGGCACGGATTCGCCGGCGGGCCGTACGCCCGGGGCAACGCCTCACACGAGCGGGCGGGACTACGCGGGCGGATCTATGACGGCATGGGGTGCCGTCCCGCGACCAGGGTGTCACCGGGCTCGGGCCCGGCCGGCGTCTCGCTCCGGCTCTCGGCGCTCTCGTCCGGCCCCCGCTTGCCGCGGCGCATCCGCGACCTGGGCGCCTTGTCCGACGCAGTGTCCGGCACCTTCTTCGGCACGGTGTTCGGCATGGTGTCCGCGGCCTTGCCCGAGCCCGTCCCGTCGCCGGACCCGCTGTGTTCTGTGCCGCGGGACGCCTTGGACGCCGCCTTGCCGGTCGTCCCGCCGGTTCTCCCGCCCGCCTTGCCGGGCGCTGCGTCCGGCGCATCGCTTGCGTTCCCTCCGGAGAGCGCGTCGGATGGTCCGTCGGGCGACGTGGGGAAGGTGATCGGGCCCTTGGGGGTGGAAACGGCTGGTTCGTCCGCGCTTCCGCCCGTCGGCGCCGGCCCGGAGGCGCCCGGGGTTCCGGGTGCGATGGCCCTGGAGACGTCCGTGGGCTCGCGTAGCGCGGCGATGACCGCGTCGGCCTCCTTGTCCGCGGCGAACTCGTCCGCCGCCTCGGCCGCGCGGCGCTTGATGACGACCATGTGATCGACCGATACGCGCCCGGCGCCGCCGACCGACAGCAGGACGGAGGCCGCGCCGAGAGCCACGATGAGCTTGATGTCTCCACCCGTCAGCGGCATGCCGTTCTGCCCGGTAGTGATGACGAAGACGGCGACCGCCTCGGCGAACAGCAGCAGCCCGACGAACGGCACGGCCAGGCCCGCGATCAGCAGAGTGCCGCCGACCAGCTCGATGAGCATGGTCGCCGCCGCCCAGAGGTCCGGCATCGGAGCGCCCAACTCGCCGAACTGGGCGCCGGTCGCGTTGAGACCGGCTTCGAGCTTCTGCCAGCCGTTGGCGAAGAAGATGCCGCCGACGCCCATCCGGGCCGCCAGCGAGGCCGCGTCATGGAGGGTTCGCTTCACGGTTCCTCATTGTGGGGGGATGGGCAGTGATTGCCCAGACATCTGCCCATAAGGATCGACCTTATGCACGACCATGTTCAGCACCCCGGCAGGAGCGCGGACCAGAGCGAGCGGAGCGGGAGGGAACGAGGACCGGAGCTTTCGTCCCGGCGCAGCGACCGGCTTTTCAGCAGAGGACCGGGGCGACACCCGGGAACCGGCTCGCACCACGACGATCGCCACGAACGTCAGAGCCGGTGTGAGGGGGTCAGCGTGACAGGTCTTCGGGTTCCTCTACGGCGGCGTTGGGGCCTTCCCTGGAGATGAACACGGCGGCGGCAAGGGCGGTGAGCCCGAGCAGGACCACGCTGACCACGACCGTGCGGTGCAGGGCGGTGACGAAGGCGAGCCGGGCCGCGTCGAGCAGCGCAGCGCCCGGGGCGCCGCCCACCTGGGCGGCCGCGTGCGCCGCAGCGGCGAGTGACTCCCTGGCCTCGTTCATCAGGTTGGCCGGTACGTCCGGCACCACGCCGAGCGCCGGGGCGTAGACCATCGTGGTGATCGTTCCGAGCACGGCGATGCCGAGACCGGCGCCCAGCTCGTAGGCCGTCTCCTCGATCGACGCGGCGCCGCCCGCGTGGGACTCCGGAACCGCCGCCATGATCGTGTCCGAGGCGGCGAGCAGCGCGACTTCCACGCCGAACCCGATCCCGATGAAGCAGACGGCGAGCGTGCCGGGGTGCTGCTCGACCCCCCAGGTGAGCACGGGTACCAGCGAGACGGCCGTCAGCGCGAGGCCGCCGCTCATGGTGGCCCGGAGCCCGATCCGCTGGAGCACGTGCGCCGCCGCCAGCCCGCCCGCGATCGCCGCGATCATCAGCGGCAGCATGCGGACTCCCGCGGCCAGCGGGGAAAGCCCGAGGACGAGCTGGAGGTACTGCGCGAGCAGCAGTTCCAGCCCCACCAGCGCGAAGATCGCCAGCAGCACGCAGGCGACGCCGGTGGCGAACCCCTGCCGGGTGAACAGCGAGACGTCGAGCAGCGGGAAGGCCAACCGCCGCTGGCGCCGTACGAACCAGGCGAGCAGCGCGATCCCGAGCAGGGCGACCGCCACGGCGGGCCCCCGCCCGATCATGTGCCCGTATCCGGCCTCCTTGAGCCCGAACGCGAGGGCGAGGATGCCGAGCGTGGACAGGACCGCGCTCAGCACGTCCCACGGCTGGCCGGACCGGTTCCGCGAGGGAGGCAGCAGCCGTACGGCGAGGGGAAGCGCCACGATCAGCAGCGGCACGTTGATGAGGAAGACCGCGCCCCACCAGAAATGCTCGACGAGGACGCCGCCGACCAGCGGACCGACGGCGGCGCCCGCGGCGGCGACCGCGCTCCAGACGCCCAGCGCGATCGCCCGCTCCCTGCGGTCGGTGAAGACCTCACGGATGATCGAGAGCGTCGCCGGCATGATCATCGCTCCGCCGACCCCGAGGAAGGCGCGGGACAGGATCAGCGCCAGTGGCGTCGAGGAGAGCGTGGCGGAGAGCGAGGCCAGCCCGAACACGACGTATCCGGCCAGCACCAGGCGGCGCCTGCCGTACCGGTCGCCGAGCGTTCCGAAGGTGACCAGCAGCGGCGCCACGACGAGCGAGTAGATGTCGATGATCCACAGCAGCTCGACGCCGGACGGTTCGAGCGCGGCGGCCAGCGCGGGCACCGCGATGTGGAGCACGGTCGCGTCCACCGCGATGAGCAGCAGGCTGAAACAGAGCAACGCGAGCACCGCCCACCGGCTCGCGTGGCGTGTGGCGGGGTGGACCGTGCGGGACTGAGCCCCGACTCCCATGACGATCATGGATGGAAACCGCCGGCCAGGTGGAACATGCGTGGCAGCTTAGGCCATTCCCGGTAGATCCCTCAGTAGCTTCCAACATCGCGCTCTCTAGAGAGATATAGGTATATATCCGGCATCTAGCAGCCCCTCCCTGGCAACGGATCATGCGGGGGTGGGGAGCGACATCGAGGACCCGGACCATTCCCGGAACCGTGCCCGAGATCACTCCCCGAATCGCTCCCCGGGGGCCGACCCCCGGGCCAGGCGCGCGATGGAGGTCTGGTCCCGGCAGGTCCGCGTCACGCTGGCGGCCGGGATGTTCGCCGCGCGGGCCGCCCGCGCCTGGTGGAGCGGCGGTCCGGGGCCCTGGCGAGCCGGGCTGATCCCGTACGAGCCGGGCGGCACCCGGCTCCCCGGTGACGCCTCGCCCTCCGCGGGCGTCAGCGACGAGGTACGGCACGCCGCCACGTATTCGAGGAGCGTGGTGCTCGCCTACACCCAGCGGGGCTGCCCGAGGGCGCTCGCCGTCAGCGCGGTGACGTCGGTGAGCGCGTCCGGCGAGCTCCGGCTGATCGCGGGGGACGAGGCGTGGGAGGCGGTGGAGCGCGACCCCCGGGTCGTCCTCTTCGTGGGCGACCCCCGGTTCTGGGCCGAGGTGCGGGGGATCGCCGTGCCCTCCGGGGACGTCCTGCGCATCACGCCCAAACGGGTCCTCGTACGGGAGTACCCCGGCCGCCACCAGGGTCGCACCCGTTAGGTCCACCCATTGGGCGGTCGTGTGCGATATAACCGGGGGGCAAACCGGGGAGGCGTTGATGCGGGACTCCGACAGGGCCCAGCCGGCGGGCAGCGCCGGGGCGCGAGATCTGTTCGAACAGGTGCGGCTGCGCTATTTCCACCTTCCCCCCTTCGCGCGGCGCGTGATCTTCACCGGAGCCCTGATCGCCTCGATCGGCCTCGCCGCTGCCCTGAGCTGGCCGTTGATCACCACGTTCTTCGCGACCGTCGTGGTGCTGGCGTTCATCGCGCTCGCGCTCAGCCATCCCCGCGCGGCCGCCACCGCCCTCGTCCTCGCGGGGTGGGGGCTGCTGCTCCCGCTGTTCCTCGGGGTCTTCGGCAGCCAGTCGGCCGCGCCGTACCTCCTGCTGTTCCTCGGCCTCCCGGTGGCGGGCGCGGCCCACCTCATCCGGTGGGTGCCGCCCTGGCTAACCACCCTGGCCGCCCTGGCCCCGGCAGGCGTCGTGGCCTTCGCGATCTCCCCGCTGTCCGTCACCGTCGCCCTCTGGTCCGCGTACGGCACGGCCTGCGTGATGCTGGCCTACCGGTTCGCGCTGGCCAGGAGGGTGCACGGCGACCTGGTCGCGGCACCCCAGGACGGTGACGTCCAAGCCAGGCAGCGGATCAGGGCGGGCGGCCACCAGCGCGCCACCGCCGACACGGGCGCGCCGCCGCCGATCACGGTCGAGCAGGCGCTGGGAGAGCTGGAGGCCATGATCGGCCTCGAGCCGGTCAAAGAACAGGTGCGCGCCATCGCCGCGTCCATCGAGGCCGACCGGCTGCGCAAGGAGGCCGGGTTCGCCAACGAGCGCCCGATGCGGCACTTCGTCTTCGTCGGCCCGCCGGGCACCGGCAAGACGAGCGTCGCCCGCACCCTCGCCAAGATCTTCTACGCGTTCGGCCTGCTGGAGACGCCCTTCGTGGTCGAGGGCCAGCGGGCCGACCTGGTCGGCGAATACCTCGGCGCCACCGCGATCAAGACCAACGAGCTGATCGACCGGGCGCTCGGCGGCGTCCTGTTCATCGACGAGGCGTACGGCCTGGTCAACTCCGGCGACGGCCAGCCCGACCGGTTCGGCGCGGAGGCCGTGCAGACCCTGCTCAAGCGGGCCGAGGACGACCGCGACCGGCTGATCATCGTGCTGGCCGGCTACGAGAAGGAGATGGACGCCTTCCTCTCCTCCAATCCCGGCCTGTCCAGCCGGTTCGCCACGCGGGTGCGCTTCCCCGGCTACACCCCCTCCGAGCTGCTGGAGATCACCGAGGTGGTGCAGCGCAGGCGGGGCGACCGGCTCGCCCCCGACGCTCGCCCCGTGCTGCGCGGCCTGTTCGAGGACGTGCACCGGCGCGGTCTGGTCGACGAGCTGGGCAACGCCCGCTTCGCCCGCAGCCTCGCCGAGGCCGCCGCGCAGGCCAGGGACGTCCGCGTGGTCAGCGCCGGGGGAGCACCGCGCGGCGAGGACCTGGTGACGACCACGACCGACGACGTGACCAGGGCGTTCAACGAGATCACGGCCAGGTTCCGCGGCTACCAGGCCACGCCCACGCTGGAGGAGGCGCTGGCAGACCTCGACCGGATGGCCGGGCTCGAACCGGTGAAGCGGCAGGTCCACGCGATCGCCGCCCAGCTCAAGGTGGCGCGCATGCGCCAGGAGCAGGGCCTTCCCGTCCAGTCCCAGATGCGGCACTTCGTCTTCGCCGGCCCGCCCGGCACCGGCAAGACCACGGTCGCCCGCATCCTGGGCCGGATCTTCTCCGCTCTCGGGCTGCTCGCCCGGCCCGACGTCGTCGAGGCGTCCCGCGCCGACCTCGTGGGCCAGCACCTCGGCGCCACCGCGATCAAGACCAACGAGCTGGTCGACCGGGCGCTCGGCGGCGTCCTGTTCATCGACGAGGCGTACGGCCTGGTCAACAACGGATACGCCGGAGGCGACGCGTTTGGCGCGGAGGCCGTGCAGACGCTGCTCAAGCGGGCCGAGGACGACCGCGACCGTCTCGTCGTCGTCCTCGCCGGATACCAGGCGGAGATGGACGCCTTCCTGGCCACCAACCCCGGGCTCGCGTCGCGCTTCAACCAGCGCGTCGGCTTCCCCTCGTACGCGCCGGAGGAGCTGGCGGAGATCGCCGAGCTGCAGGCGGAGCGCGCCGGCGACCGGTTCGACGCGTCCGCGCGCAGGGACCTCGACGACGTCTTCGACTGGGTCTGCCGCGAGGGGCTGATCGACGGACTCGGCAACGGCCGGTTCGCCCGCTCCCTCTACGAACGGGCCGCCATGCGACGTGACGTGCGGCTGGCCGCGCAGGGCTCGGCCAACACGGCCGAGCTGACCACGATCACCAGCGACGACGTCCGCAGCGCCGTCGACGAGCTCTCCTGACTTTCGCAGGGACGGCCTGATCGAAGGGGCCGCGCCCGGTCATGGCCGGTTCCGGGTTACACCCGCGCCCGGCGCGTGCCCTCGCCTCATCTCGTTACGGTCTGCTACAAAGCGCATGCGAATGGTGACCATATCGGGAGGAGCGCCGTGCAGGCACGATGGCTGGCCGCGCTGATCACGTTGATCGTTGTGGAGACCGCGACGGCCTGCTCCGGCGGGCCGACCGCCGGCGACCCCGGAAGCGGTTCCCCCACCGCCTCCTTCAAGCCGTACGACATCAACCCGGTCGCCCGGGACAAGGTGAAGGACGGCGGCACCCTCAACTGGGGGATGACCGCTTTCCCGACCCAGTGGAACGTCAACCAGGCGGACGGCGACACCGCCGAGGCGTGGTCCGTCATCGGCGCGTTGATGCCCGTCGCCTTCCGGTCCGACCAGAAGGGCCGGCTGTCGCTCGACCGCGACTACGTCATCCGGGCGAGCATCACCAAGAAGACTCCGAATGAGATCGTCACCTACACGCTCAACCCCAAGGCCAGGTGGTCAGACGGGAAGCCGATCACCTGGCGGGACTACGCCGCCCAGTGGAAGGCGATGAACGGCCACGAGAAGGCGTACGGCGTGTTCCCCGGATCCGGATACGACTCGGTCAAGAGCGTCACCAAGGGATCGAACGACCACGAGGTCGTGGTCACCTTCGCGGAGCGGTACGGCGAGTGGCGGGCGTTGTTCTCCCCGCTCTACCCGCGCTCGGTCAACGCCTCCGCGGACGCCTTCAACACCGGGTGGGTCGATCGGATCCCCGCGACCGCTGGACCGTTCAAGGTGTCCGGCATCGACCAGGCCACCAAGACCGTCACCCTGGTACGCGACTCCGGCTGGTGGGGCGACCGGGCCAAGCTCGACCGCATCGTGTTCCGCGCCCTCCAGGGCAACGCCCTCGTCAACTCGTACAGCGGCGGGGACCTGGACGTCTTCGACGCCGGCCTGTCACCCACCGCGTACGACTGGGGCAAGGCCGAGCCGACCGCCGCCGTCAGGCAGGCCGGCGGCACCGACTTCCGGCAGATCACGCTCAACGGCGAGTCGGAGGCGCTGTCCGACGTCCGGGTCCGCCAGGCGATCGCCGTCGGGATCGACCGCAAGGCCGTCATCTCCGCGGACCTGCAGGGGCTGGGCTGGCCGGCCGCCCCGCTGAACAGCCACTTCTACATGCAGGGCCAGGGCGGCTACCAGGACAACGCGGGCTGGCTCGGCACCTACGACCCGGCCCGCGCGGGAAAGATGCTGGACGAGGCCGGCTGGCCGCTGACCGCCGGAACCCGGAAGAAGAACGGCAAGGAGCTCACGCTCCGCTACCTCATCCCCTCCGACGCGCCGGTGGCCCGCTCCGAGGCGGACGCCGTGCGCACGTCCCTGGAGCGGATCGGGGTGAAGGTCGCCATCGTGACCGTGCCGAGCGTGGACTACTTCGACAAGTACATCGTCCCGGGACAGTTCGACATGGCGGCCTTCGCCTACGCCGCCTCGCCGTACCCCGTGTCGGCCAACTACGGGGTGTACCTCAACGGGACGACCTCCTCCGGCGACGGTAAGCGAGACGGCAAGCAGGACGATAGGCAATGGGACGCCAACCTCGGCCGCGCCGGCAGCCCCAAGATCGACTCGGCGCTGTTCGCCGCGGGAGCCCAGCTCAACCCGGGGAAGGCCGCGGCCCAGCTCAACGCCGCCGACCGGCTCATCTGGCAGCAGGCCACGGTCGTGCCGCTGTTCCAGCGCCCGCAGACCGTGATCGTCAGGTCCACCCTGGCCAACATCGGAGCCACCGGGTTCTACGACCTGAGGTACGCCGACGTCGGGTTCACCCGCTGAACCTCGCTGTGCTTACTTGCCTCGCTTCGCTCGGCGGGCTCGGGGCGCCCCTTGAGGCGGCTCGTGCCCTCCTTGCTCGGAGTCGCTCGTGCCTCGCTCCCCGCTCGCTCGTCGGTTACTTCCCCGCCGCGCCCCTCGCGCGTCAGGGGGACGGCTCGTCGGGGATGTCGGCGATGTCGTCAAGGGCGGCGGCCAGCTCGTCGGGGTGGTCGCCCATCCGCTCGGCGATCTCGATGAGCAGGTGCAGCACCTCGTGCCGGTCGTGGCCGAGATCCATCAGCCGCTGCGCCGCCTCCCACAGCTGCGGGGGATCGCCCTCCCAGAGCCGGGCGGCGATCTCCTCGTGCCAGGCGAGGTGCTCGTCGAAGTCGGGCCGGTCGCGCTCGTCGGCGTGATCGATCTCCAGCAGGATCCGGCGGTCGCCCTCGTCCGCGGGATTCAGCGTGTCCAGGATGATCGAGCCGTGCACGCCCTGCAGCATCGGAAAGGCGAAGGCGCGGCGGGCCAGGGCCGACAGGTCGCCGTCCGGCAGCAGCCGCTCGACGAGCGCGCGGTCCAGACCGAACGTGGTCGGATCGCGGTACGCCTCGGTGAACCGGGCGGTCGCCTCCCACACGGCGTCGAGCGTCGCCCGGATGCCCTGCTCCGGCAAGCCGGCGCGCGGACCGGCGAACCGGACCCAGGCCGCCAGCGCGTGCGGCATGGCCTCCTGCTCCGCCGGCTGGAGCATGACCTTCCGCGGCAGCCAGTCCAGCAGGAACGTCTCGCACTTGGCCGGGCTGATCCGGAGCGGCCGCCCGAGGTCCTGATCGCACCCGTAGTCGATGATGTGGTCCGCGCACCGGGACGCCGCCGAGGGGTCCGACAGGTTCTCCGCCGCGTCGGAGGCGAGGAACTCGGCCGCGAGCATCGCCCGCCGGTCCCTGCTGTACGGCGCCTCGCTGTGCGGGGGCGCGGGCCGCTTGCGGCCGGGGGGAAGCGCCTTGATCCGCGAGCGGGCGAACGCGTGATAGGCGCTGTAGCCGTCGCTGACCAGCCGGGGCGCGCTCCGGCCGAGCGAGTCGCGCGTCGCCTTCATCGCGAACTCCAGCAGCGCCCGCGCCTGCTTCGGCTCGATCTCCTCGAACCGGAGCATGGGATTGACCGCGGCCTCCAGTCTGGCCTGCTCCAGGAGCTTGTCGACCTGTGAGGAAACCCACGCGTCGCGGGCCATGCCGCGCATGTTGTAGTCGACGACCACCACCAGGGCGTGCTCTTCCTCGCCGTTGTAGGCGAAGGTGCACACCACCGTGTCCTGGTCGCCGTAGACGTCCCTGGACACGTAGCAGCCGGCCGGTTTCACCGCGCCCACCCTGTCGGCCCAGCGGGGCCGCGCCACGTCGGACTCCATGAGGGCGAGGGCGGCACCCTCGGCCTTGGCCGCCTGACGCGCCGTGCCGAGGTAAGCGACCGAGATCAGCAGCGTGAGCGCGGCGGGCGTGCCCGCCTTCGCGGCGTAGTCGACCAGACCCTCGCCGAGGATCTGCTCGACGTCGCCCCCGCGCAGCCGCCGGCCCCACCAGGCGCCCAGCATGTCCGACACCATGAGCTCCGCGTCGAGCGGGCTCCGTACGGCGAGCAGTTCGCGCGCCGCGAGCAGCATCTCGGCGAAGACGTCGTCCGGGGTCTGCGTCTCCCGGGGATCTCGCCGCCTCCGGCCCCTCACCGGGCCGCCTCGCCGCGTTCGGAGACGCGCGAGCCAAGCCTGCGGTGGTTGTCGGCGCGCTCGCTCACGGAACCCACCTTCTCGCATTCCCGGCCCAATCGGCATCCGGAACACGGCCCGGTGACTTCCCCGTTATACGGGCGGGCCTATCCGGCCCGGGAAGGCGGCGCCGAGTTCACCAGGGCGAGCAGGTGCTCGCGGGCGATCCATTCGACGGCCGCGGGGGTCGCTCGCAGCCCGAGGTGCTCGGTGCAGGCCCACACGTCGGCGACGCAGCGGCTCACCGTGTCCACAGGCACGGTGAGGAACTCCGCGGCCAGGCGGGCGCTGACCGGTTCGAGGAACGCCGGCGCGCGGCCGCCGTTGACCCGTGTTGCGAGTAGTGGCATCGTCGCATTCCTCGCTGAGTGACTACCCGGCGGTCTCCTCGCCGGAAATGACAGGGACCGGCCGCTTTCATTCCATAACTTTCCGCAGACGTGTCAACCCCTCACGGGGCTCCGTGCAAAGCTGTCCCCATGCGTATCCAGCTCGCCCAGCGACAGGATGCCGACGAACTGCTCAGCCGGAGTTCCCTGGCCCTGCTCGTCGGCATGCTGCTTGATCAGCAGATCCCCATGGAGTGGGCGTTCTCGGGGCCCCGCACCATCGCCGACCGGCTCGGGCATGATCTGGACGCGCGGGAGATCGCCTCCTATGATCCTTCGGAGTTCGCGGCACTGCTGGCCGCCAAGCCGGCCGTCCATCGGTATCCGGGCTCCATGGCGGGCCGGATCCAGGCGCTGGCCGCCTATCTGGTCGAGCATTACGACGGCTCGGCCGACGGGGTGTGGGAGGATGTCGACGACGGTGCCGAGTTGCTACGCCGCCTGCTGGCCCTGCCCGGGTTCGGCAAGCAGAAGGCACAGATCTTCCTCGCACTGCTGGGCAAGCAGCTCGGCGTGCGACCGCCCGGATGGCGCGAGGCCGCCGGGCCGTACGGCGCGGAGGGCGTGCACCTTTCGGTCGCCGATGTCGTCGACTCCGACAGCCTCGATCTGGTCCGGGCCACCAAGCAGGAAGCGAAGAGGTCCGCCAAGAAGTAAGCCCGATCCTGCTGCGCGAGATGGCGCCTTTTGACAGGATGCGTTGACCGCATGCCGGGCGGGGCTTCCATCCGCGCATGCCCATCGCCGATGATGTAGGGCAGATCCTGCGCTACAGGGAGTGTCTTATGGATCTTGCGGTAGCGACCGGCGGCCGGACGGGTGCATCCCGGAGCGGAGGAGGTGAGCATAACGGAGTTGGGCACGGCCGCGGGCATGACCAGGCCGTATGGCGCCGAATCGGCGTCACGCGGTAGGCAGAAGATCAGGACACGACCGTAAATCACAGTTATGGAGATGTGCCTCGTGGGAGACCCTGGCACGCGACGGAGGTGCCGACCGTGAGCGCCGAAACCTCCGTGCCCCGTCCCCGGGAGTCGGGTTTGGACATCTCAGACTCCGGCCTCTTCCGTGGCCTCATGTCCGAGGCCCCCTTCGCCTTCGCGTTCTTCGACCCGTCCGGGCGTTTTGTCCGTGTCAATTCGACCTTTACCGAGCTGACCGGCCACCCTGTCGAACGGCATCTGGACATGATGCCCTCCGACCTCCTCTCGGCGGACCTCGCCACCCTGATCGACTCGGCTCTGCGCCGGATCAGCGGTGAGGGCCTGCCCATCACTGACCAGCGCATCAGGACCCGCGCCGAGAACGGCGACACCCGGCACTGGGTGGTGTCGTTCTTCCCGATGCGGGAGGGCGACGGCGTCCTGGGCACCGCGCTCTTCGGCGTCGATCTGACCGAGCGCCAGCTCACCGAGGAGGATCTCCGCCGCAGCGAGGAGCGTTACCGCTCGCTGGTCGAGTCGCAGCAGCAGCTCGTGTGGATCACCTCGCCCACCGGCGCCGCGATCGAGGACGCCCCGCAGTGGCGGGCCGTCACCGGCCAGGGGCTGGAGGAGTACCTCGCTCACGGCTGGCTCGACGCCGTGCACCCCGACGACCGCCCGGGAGCCGAGGAGGCCTGGCGGGAGGCGCTGCGCGGCCGCACCATGTTCGAGTGGAGCTACCGGGTGCGCACCCGGGCCAGCGGCTACCGGCACTTCGAGGTGCGCGCCGTCCCGATCATCCGGCACGGCCGCGTGATCGAGTGGGTGGGCGCCAACTCCGACGTCACGCCGCAGCGCGAGGCCGAGGAGATGCGCGGCAGGCTCACCGACCAGCTCGGCGCCGCCGCGCTGCGCACCGCCCGGCTCCAGGGCGCCACGGCCCTGCTGGCCGAGGCGCTCACGGTCGAGCAGGTGGTCCAGGTCATCATCGACGTCGGCCGTACGGCTCTCGCCGCCGACCACTCGGGCGTGGCGCTGCTGGAGGACCAGGACCGCGCGAGCCTGAACGTGATCAACAGCGGGGGAGTCCCGGACGCGCCCGGCGTGTCCGGCGACGAGATCGCGCTGTCCACCACCAGCGTGATGACGATGGCGGTGAACAGCCGGCGCCCGGTGTTCGCCGAGTCACCGCAGAGCCTGCGCAACCAGCTCGTCGACGCCGGTGTCGAGGACGAGCGGATCACCGAGTTCCTCGACGGCACCGATGAGCGGGCGTGGGTCGGCCTACCGCTGCTCGCGGCCGGCCGGGCGCTAGGGGCACTTCGGTTCTCCTTCAACCGATCGCAGAAGATCTCCCAGGAGGACGGCGTCTTCCTGGAGGCCCTGGCCGGTCAGTGCGCGCTCGCCGTGGAGCGGGCGACGCTCTTCGAGCGCGAGCACAAGACCGCCGAGACGCTGCAGCGGAGCCTGCTGCCCGACAACCTGCCCGTGGTGGGCGGGCTGGTTCTGGCCCAGCGCTTCCGGTCCGGTTCCCGGCACGTGCAGGTCGGCGGCGACTGGTACGACGCGTTCGTCCTGCAGGACGGCCGGGTCGCGGCCGTGCTCGGCGACGTCATGGGCAAGGGCGTCAAGGCCGCCGCGGGCATGGGCCGGATCCGCAACGCCATGCGGGCGCTGGCGCTGACCAACCCGCCGCCGGCCGCGGTGCTCACCGGCCTGGACCGGGTCTTCGAGGCTACCGAAGAAGAAGAGCAGGTCACGACGCTCGCCTACATGGTGGTCGAGCCGGGCACCGGCGAGGGCACGTTGGCGCTGGCCGGGCACCCGCCACCGCTGCTGGTGTCGCCGCAGGGTGTGGCGGTGCTGCACGAGACCGAGCCCGGCACGCCGCTGGGCTGGGCGACCAGCCGCAAGCAGTTCAGGTTCTGCGTTCCGCCGGGTCACACCGCGGTGCTGTACTCCGACGGTCTCGTGGAGAACCGGAAGCGCGGGCTGGACGCCGGACTGCGGGATCTGTCGAGCGTCGTGGCCGAGGCGCCGCCCGAAGTCGTGGCAAGTCCCCACATGCTGCTGGATTTCCTGGTAGATCGGATGCTGTCCGGGTATGAGCAGGATGATGATGTGACCGTGCTCGCGGTCCACGTTCCTCTAGCCACGAAGAGTGACTGAATGAAACAGTCATAACGGTTGCTTTCGGGTATCGGTCCCCCTCATCCGTACGCACTACTGTCTCGGTCGGCCTAGGGTGGGAAGGCAACCGGCCGGAGGTGGCCGTATGGACCGCCGTGGCGTGTCACAATGGCATGTCGCGGTCCGCGCGGCCTCACCATCGGAAAAGAAGCAACCATCTGGGTCCATTCTCGCCATGCGTTCGTTCGAGAGGTGTTCGTGTCGCCTGCAAGTTCGACTCGCTCGAAGCCGTCGGAGCTGAACGAGCCAGTGATTCAGCAGCTCCTCGAGCGTGGGCGCTCGCAGGGTTTCCTCGAGTCCGAGGATGTCCGCAGGGCCTTCGAGGAAGCGGACATCCCGCTGTCGCACGCCGCTGGATTCCTGCGCAGCCTCAGCAAGGAGGGTGTGACCGTCGTGGTCACCGCGGCCGATTCCGCCGCGGCGCCCAAGCGGTCTCGTGGCCAAGCAAAGCGCCGCACCTCCTCCCCGGTCAAGAAGACCACCAAGTCCGCAGCCGCCAAAGAGGCACAGCCTGAGACCGTCACCGCCGTGGTGACCGGTTCGGCGGACTCGGCTCCCGCGCCCGCGCCGAAGAGGCCTGCCGCGAAGAAGGCCGCCCCGGCCAAGAAGACCGCGGCGCCCGCAAGCAAGCCCAAGTCCACGGCTCCCGCCTCCGGGCCCGAGTCCAAGGCCGCCAAGGCCGAGCCGAAGCCCAAGTCGTCCGAGGCCGACGATGACGACATCGAGCTCGACGGCGACGTCGAGCTGGAGGACTTCGAGCTCGACGTCGACGACGTCGAGATCGAGGCCGACTCGGAGACCGAGGCCGACGCCGACACCGAGGGTGAAGGCGAGGAGAAGGCGGCGCCCGTCGCCCACTCCGAGGACGAGGTGCTCATCCTCACCGACGATGACGACGACGCTCCCGTGGCTCAGGTCGCGGCCGCCGGCGCCACCGCCGACCCCGTCAAGGACTATCTCAAGCAGATCGGCAAGGTTCCCCTGCTCAACGCTGAGCAGGAGGTGGAGCTCGCCAAGCGCATCGAGGCGGGCCTGTTCGCCGAGGAGCAGCTGGCCAGCGATGGCGAGCAGCTCCCGGTCGACGTCCGCGCCGAGCTGGAGTGGATCGCCGAGGACGGTCGCCGGGCCAAGAACCACCTGCTGGAGGCCAACCTCCGGCTCGTGGTCTCGCTGGCCAAGCGGTACACCGGGCGCGGCATGCTCTTCCTGGACCTGATCCAGGAGGGCAACCTCGGTCTCATCCGCGCCGTCGAGAAGTTCGACTACACCAAGGGCTACAAGTTCTCCACGTACGCCACCTGGTGGATCCGGCAGGCGATCACGCGGGCCATGGCCGACCAGGCGCGGACCATCCGCATCCCGGTCCACATGGTCGAAGTGATCAACAAGCTGGCCCGCGTCCAGCGGCAGATGTTGCAGGACCTCGGCCGCGAGCCCACTCCGGAGGAGCTGGCCCGCGAGCTCGACATGACCCCGGAGAAGGTCATCGAGGTCCAGAAGTACGGGCGCGAGCCGATCTCCCTGCACACCCCTCTCGGTGAGGAGGGCGACAGTGAGTTCGGCGACCTCATCGAGGACTCCGAGGCCATCGTTCCGGCTGACGCCGTCAGCTTCACGCTGCTCCAGGAGCAGTTGCACTCCGTTCTGGACACGCTGTCCGAGCGGGAGGCGGGCGTCGTGTCGATGCGGTTCGGCCTCACCGACGGTCAGCCGAAGACGCTCGACGAGATCGGCAAGGTCTACGGCGTGACCCGCGAGCGGATCCGCCAGATCGAGTCCAAGACCATGTCCAAGCTGCGTCACCCCTCGCGGTCGCAGGTGCTCCGCGACTACCTCGACTAGCAGCGGACCAGCAGCGGGACCGGCCGTCCACCGAGCGGCCGCACGCATCTCTGACGGCCCCGCCCTCTTCCCGGAGGGCGGGGCCGTCAGGTCGTGTCTGACAAATCACGCCCTGCTGCGCACTTCCTCGGGGCATGTGCACGGCTGAATGTGATCATGAACTTATCACGATATCGAGGCTCCAGGGCTTGCCGGGGCGGGGCGCCGGTCCGAGTTCCGTGTGGTGGCCGAGCCTCCTGAGAGCCTCGGCCAGTTCCTGAGGGTCGCCCGGTTCATCGGAGCTTTCCACCAGTGATCGGGCCACCGCGCCCCTGGTCGCCTTGGCCATGTGACTCACCACGGTGCGTTTGCCGGCCGTCTCCTTCAGCACGCGTACGGCGACCGCCCGCGCGCCGGCCGGCCACGCCTGGGCGTACGTCGCGGACCGCATGTCCACGACCAGACCGGGCAGCGGGTCGAGCGCCGCGGTGAGGGACGGGCGCCAGAACGCCGCGAGGCCGCCCATCGGCGGAAGCGCGCGGGCCATGGAGAGCCGGTACGGCGGGACCCGGTCGGTCAGGCGGAGCGCGCCCCACAGGCCGGAGAAGACGATGACGCGCTCGTCGGCCCGCCTTCTAGCCTCCGGGGCCAGCGTGGCGATGCCCAGGTTGTCGTAGAGAACGCCCGTGTACAACTCTGTGGCGGTGAGGGTGGGGGCGGTGCGCAGATCGCGGTTCCTGCCGATCTCGCCCTGCTGCCCCTCGGACAGGCCGAGCATGGCCCGGGCATCGGAGGTGTGACAGAGCGTGATCAGCGCGTCGAGCACCTTCTCCCGGGGGGAGGTGAGCTCGGGGAAGCCGAGGGTGTCGAGGTCGAGCACGGGTCCGTCGCCCCGGGACGCCTTTCCTTCGGAGGGCGGCAGCAGGATGAGCACGTCCCTCAGCCTAGCGACGCGATCACCCGGTGGCGTAGGCGACCGGGGGGTGACCAGCGTGGACGAACGCGATCAGGGTGCTGAGGTAAGGTCCGCCCATGTCCGACTTCGATCTGCTCGTCGACGAGGCGTGGCCGGCGCCGTACCGGGTGGCCGCGGGGGACTGGGTCCACCGGCACGCGGGTGGTGTGACCAAGCGGGCCAACTCCGTGCTGCCGTTGGGGGAGCGTCCCGACCTGGGGAGGGCGATCGACGAGGCGGAGGCGTTCTACAGGGAGCTCGGGCGCCCGTGTGTGTTCTCCATCGGCGGGGGCGCTACGCCCGGGCTCGACGCGGAGCTGGAGTCCCGCGGCTACCGTCTGGTCGATCCCACGCTGGTGATGACCCGGCCGTCGCTTCCTTCCGGGGAAACCTTGCCGGTCACGGCACTAGACGGCGCGGCCGACCTGACGATCGCACAGGAGCCGTCACCGGGATGGGCGGACACCTGGTGGCGGGTGGACGGGGGCAGGCACCCCCAGGACACCGAGATCTCCGCCAAGGAGTGGGGTGTGCGCATTCTCACCGGAGTCCCGGCGGCATACGCCTCGCTGGGTGAGGACGCCGTGGGGCGGGCAGTGCGGCAGGGGGAGTGGATCGGGATCTACCGCATGGCGGTGGTCCCGGAGGCCAGGCGGCGCGGGCTGGGCGGCGCGGTGCTGCGCGGTCTGCTCGGCTGGGGGAGGGCCCAGGGGGCGAGCCGCGCCTATCTGGTCGTCACGGAGGCCAACGAGGGGGCCCGCGCGCTCTACGAGCGTGAAGGTTTCACCGTGGCGGGGCGGTATCACTACCGCGTCCGGTGATCCGCACGGCGGGCGAATCCGGTGATCCCGCCGGGAAGGCCGGGTGCGGCACGGCCCGACGGGCGTGCGCTCAAGGCGTGCACTCAAGGGGAATAGGCGGGCGGCGCGGCGCCGGCACGGCCCGACGCGCGGTGGGTGCGGTCGGTTGTGCGGTCCAGGGGAACAAGCGGACGGCGCGGCCGGGGAGCGGTCTTGTGGACCGCCCCCAGTCACGCCGTCTGTCGGGTCAGCGCTCGCTCGGCGCGGACGCGGGGGATTCACTGAGTCGGGCCGACTCGTCCTGGATCTCCGCACCCTTGTCGCGCAGCACGCTCACGTGCTGGCGTCCGTGGTGAGCGCAGAAGAGCAGCTCCCCTCCCACGGGCAGGGTCGCGCGGATGTAGGCCTGAGCGCCACATCGGTCGCAGCGGTCCAGGGCAGTCAGCGGCTTGATGGGGGCGAGAGCTCCAGTCACGTATCGCCTTTCGGGTCACCCCACCATGTGGGGACGTTGGCGTCAGTCACTTGGGACAACATCTAACCGGATGCGGACGTTCCCAATCACCCCCCCGCTACGCCGAGAGCGGAATGATCCGGAAAGTGGTCCAGATCACACCGAAGGTACGGGAGATAGCCCCGGGCCTGGCAAGCTGGTACCCGTAAAAACATGATGGGCGGTAGGCTGCGTACGCCTGTTCGATTGATAAATGGGAGTCGGTGTGACGGCGGTCAGCGCGGAGACGGCTTATACGGCCCGTCATCTCTCGGTACTGGAGGGCCTTGAGGCCGTCCGGAAGCGCCCGGGGATGTACATCGGGTCCACCGACACCCGCGGCCTGATGCACTGTCTCTGGGAGATCGTGGACAACGGCGTCGACGAGGCGCTGGCGGGCTTCTGCACCCGCATCGAGGTGGAGCTGCACCCCGACGGCTCGATCGAGGTCCGCGACAACGGCCGCGGCATCCCCGTCGACATCGAGCCCAAGAGCGGTCTCGCCGGGGTCGAGCTCGTCTACACCAAGCTCCACGCGGGCGGCAAGTTCGGCGGCGGCAGCTACGGCGCGTCCGGCGGTCTGCACGGCGTGGGCGCGTCGGTCGTCAATGCGCTCTCCTCCCGGCTCGACGTGGAGGTCGACCGCGGCGGCCGCACCCACATGATCAGCTTCAAGCGCGGCAACCCCGGTGTGTTCTCCGGAGCCGGTCCCGACGCCGCCTTCGAAGCCCGATCGGGGCTGCGCAAGACCCGCCGGCGTTCGCAGGAGGGCGAGAGCGTCACCGGCACCCGCGTCCGCTGGTGGTCCGACAAGCAGATCTTCCTGCCCGACGCCGAGCTGTCCATCGACGAGATCCACGTACGGCTCCGCCAGACGGCCTTCCTGGTCCCCGGGCTCACCCTGGTGCTGCGGGATGGCCGGGGCGAGGAGCCGGTCGAGGAGACGTACCTCTTCGAGGGCGGCATCGGCGAGTTCGTCGACTTCCTGTCCCGGGACGAGGCCGTGTGTGACGTGCAGCGGCTGCAGGGCGTGGGGCACTTCCGCGAGACCGTCCCCGTGCTCGACGAGCAGGGCCACATGACCCCCACCGACGTCGAGCGCGAGCTCTCCGTGGACGTCGCGCTCCGCTGGGGCAAGGGCTACGAGACGACGGTCCGCTCCTTCGTCAACGTGATCGCCACGCCCAAGGGCGGCACCCACGTCGCCGGGTTCGAGCGGGCCCTGGTTCGCACGATCAACGAGCAGCTCCGCGAGACACGGCTGCTCAAGAACGGCGACGACCCGGTCACCAAGGAGGACATCCTCGAGGGCCTGACGGCCGTGGTCACCGTACGCGTGCCCGAGCCGCAGTTCGAGGGCCAGACGAAGGAGATCCTCGGCACCTCGGCGGCGACCAGGATCGTGTCCCACGTCGTCTCACGGGACCTGAAGGAGCTGCTCGCCACGCCCAAGCGGGCGCAGAAGCAGCAGCTGCGCGCGGTCCTGGAGAAGATCGTGGCGGCCGCCAAGGCGCGGATCGCGGCCCGGGAGCACCGGGACAACCAGCGCCGCAAGTCCGTCCTGGAGAACTCGGCGCTCCCGGCGAAGCTCGTCGACTGCCGCAGCGACGACGTGGACCGCAGCGAGCTGTTCATCGTCGAGGGTGACTCGGCGCTCGGCACCGCGAAGCTGGCCCGCGACTCGGAGTTCCAGGCGCTCCTGCCGATCCGCGGCAAGATCCTGAACGTGCAGAAGGCCTCCGTGGCCGACATGCTGAAGAACGCCGAGTGCGCCGCGATCATCCAGGTGGTCGGCGCGGGGTCGGGCCGGTCGTTCGACATCGACGCCGCGCGGTACGGAAAGATCGTTCTGATGGCGGACGCCGATGTGGACGGCGCGCACATCCGCTGCCTGCTCCTGACGCTGTTCCATCGGTACATGAAGCCCATGGTCGAGGCCGGACGGGTGTTCGCCGCGGTGCCGCCGCTGCACCGCATCGAGGTCACCAACCCCGGCAGGGGTCAGGACAAGTACGTCTACACCTATTCCGACGCGGAGCTGCACAAGGTCCTGCGTGATCTCGAGCGGCGGGGCAAGCGCTGGAAGGACCCGATCCAGCGTTACAAGGGCCTCGGCGAGATGGACGCCGACCAGTTGGCCGAGACCACCATGGATCCCCGCCACCGCATGCTGCGCCGGGTGCGGATCGAGGACGTCGAGGCGGGCGAGCGCATCTTCGACCTGCTCATGGGCAGCGACGTCGCCCCGCGCCGCGAGTTCATCGTGGGCAGCGCGGCCGAGGTCGACCGCAACCACATCGACGCCTAAGGGGATTCGAGTTCGAGGGTCGTGATCCGGGAGCGCGCTTCGAGCATGGCCTCCCGGTAGCGCTCGTCCCAGTGCGGGTCGTCGTCGGGGATGGCCCGCACCGTCTGCCTGGACAGCTCCACCGGTCCGTCCTTTCCCCGGGTCATCTGCCGGATGATCACGAGGGTCCAGCCGTCCTCCATCGCCGTGTGGGTCTCCCACCGCGGCGGCTCGACCGCCCCGCCGCCGGGCCGTACGGCGCCGCGGATCAGGATCACGAGCACATAGACCAGAGCGGCGACGACGATCACGACCGTCGGCAGAATCAGGACGCGCATCGAGAATGTGCCTCCCGTCCGCTCGCTCCTCGCCGGCGAGCTCTCGGCATGGGGATGGTTCAGCGGGTGGGCAGGGCCACGCCTCCGGTGTTTCCGGGGGCGTACACCGTGATTCCCTGGGGCAGGGCCTTCAGCTTCTCGATCTCGGCGCAGGTCGGGCACTTGTTGTAACCGTCCTGCCGGGCCTTGTTGGCGTCGGCCTCGGCGCGGGCCTGCGCGACCTTGGCCTGCGCCTCGGTGACCTTGGCGAAGGCGGCCTGTGCCTGGTCGACGGCGTCCTGGACCTGCTTGGGGAGCGTGACCCGGGAGAGGTTGAAGTGGATGTTGGTGAGGAACTCGGCGCCGAGCGTGCTCTTGAGGTCCTCGGCGAGGCTGGTGTTCACCGCGTTCTGGATCTTGGCGATGTTGGCGTTGTTGCCGAGCTGCTGCAGGCCGGTCTGTTGATCGCCCGAGTTCTGCACAAGGGAGCAGGACGAGACCAGTTCGGCGCAGCGGAAGCTGTTGACCTGGCTGCGCAGGTCGTTGTCGATCACCGGGCGGATGATCTGGTCGAGGAAGGCGGACCAGCCTTCGTCGCCGTCCCAGGGGTAGTACGTCCCGCCGCCCGCGCTGCGGAACTTGCGGGTGCCGAACTTGTCGTCGAAGGACTTGAGCGTCTCGTGGTCGAGATTGAGGTTGAAGTACAGCGTGCCCTCGATGCCCATGTTGACGCCATCGCTGCTGGGGACGGTGACGACGTCGACGCCGGACCGCTCGCCGCCTCCTGCGGAGGTGATCGTGTAGTAGCGCTGCTGGGCGGGATAGCGGTGGATCTGGGACCACCAGCCGATCCAGGTCACGCTGGAACCCGGCTCGATGATCTGGCGCACCCGGTTGTCGTCCAGCAGGCCGCCGTTGCGGATGACCGCCACCTCGCCGCCGCCGGTGCGTTCGAAGCCGCCGAACGCACCGATCACGGTCGGTACGGCGAGGATGATGGCCGCGATGACCATCAGGATCGCCCACTTCCGGAAACCTCCGGATCTGCGGCCGTCGGTCCGGGGCACGCTGCGGGGCATGGGGGGCTCCTTATGGACGACTGATCGCTCCGCGAAGAACGTAGCAGAGCCCCGACATCTCCGGCCCCATTCGGGCGCATGAGGACGGAAGCACCGGAGCCGTCAGGGCGTCCGTTGCGTCACATCTCGACGGGGTGCAGCCGGCCGGTGTGAACGTCGTAGATCGCGCCGCCCACGACGAGATCCTGCGGCAGGAACGGGCTGGTCCTGATGCGGACCAGGTCGTGCCTGAGTGCCGCGTCCTGGTCGGGGACGGTCTTGAACTCCAGGCTGCGGGTGTCCACGCCGTACTGGTCGGCGATGAGCTGGTGGACGTCGTCGTCGGTGGACTTGGACATCCGGCAGTCGGTGTGCGGCATGACGAGGACCCGGTTCACGCCGAGCAGGTAGACGGCGAGGACGAGCGTGCGGAGCACGTCGTCGGTCACTCGTGCCCCGGCGTTCCTGATGATCTTCGCGTCTCCCGCCCTCAGGCCGAGCAGCCCCAGCGGGTCGATGCGCGAGTCCATGCAGGTCACCATGGCGAGGCCGCGGGCGGCCTGACCGGTCAGATCGGAGTACGGGAAGGTACGCGCGTACTGTTCGTTGGCCGCGAGTAGATCATCGAACTCACCTTTCATGAGAAAGATGTTCCCGCATGCGTATTGCGTGACTCTGTCCGGGGGCCCTTCGTGCGACAGATCTGGGGGCGTCACGGCACCCTGTCGCGCGGTGTCCGGCATCGGCGTACTCGCGTCGTTCCCGCCACGACGATGGTGGCGGTGCCGCTCCAGCCTGTTCCGGAGCCGCACCACCACGTGGTGCCGGGCGGTTCCTACTCCGTCCCGCCGCCCGGGGAGTCGTTCGTCGCGCCGCCGTCCTGCTCGCCCGCCGTCTTCCCGGTCATGTCCGTGCTGCCCAGGGCTCCGCCGACCGCGGCGACCGTGTGGGTGAGACGGACGCCGGATCCGTCGCGGCGGCCCAGCTCCTCGGGCAGCGGGATCGGCTTGCCGGTCGAGGACACCGCCTTCGCCGGAGCCGGACCGGCCCAGGCGAGCAGGAGCACGTCCTCGCCCTTGAGGAACCGCTGGGCCCGCACACCGCCGGTCGCCCGGCCCTTCGGCGGGAACTCGGCGTAGTCGGAGACCTTGCCGCCGCCGACCTGGGTGCCGGGCAGGGCGGTCGAGGAGCCGGCGATCGTGACGACTCGGGCCTCCTGGGCGGGATCGACCACACCGAACCAGATCACGCGGGCGTCGCCGTCCAGACGGATCCCGGCCATGCCGCCCGCCGGCCGGCCCTGCGGGCGGACCGAGGAGGCGGGGAAGCGCAGCAACTGGGCGTCGGAGGTGATGAAGACCAGGTCGTGGTCGGCGGAGGTCAGCTCGGCCACGCCGACGACGGTGTCCCCGTCGCGGAGGCCGATGACTTCGAACTCGTCGCGGTTGGCGGGATATTCGGGGATGACCCGCTTGACCACGCCCTGGGTCGTGCCGAGGGCGAGCCCGGGGCCGTCGGGATCGAGCGAGCCCAGGCCAACCACGGTCTCGCCGGGGTTCAGCGTGACGAACTCGGAGACCGGATGCCCGCCGGCCAGCGTCGGCGGGTTGGCCGACGGCGGCAGCGTCGGCAGGTCGACCACGGGGACGCGGATCAGCCGTCCCTGCGAGGTGACCAGGCCCACCTCGGTCCGGACCGTGCTGCGCACCACGGAGATCAGCACGTCGTGCGCGGCGCGCTCGCCTTCGGCGGCGAGCGGCGTGGCGTCGGTCGTGCGGGCCAGGAGGCCGGTCGAGGACAGCAGGATCAGACACGGGTCGTCGGCCACCTCGAGCGGCACCGCCGCGGTGAGAGCCGCGCCCGACGACTCCAGCAGGACGGTGCGGCGGGGCGTGCCGTACGTCTTGGCGACCTCGGCGAGCTCCTTGGAGACGACCTGGCGGAGCCGCTCCTCGGAGGAGAGGATCTCGGTGAGCGCGGCGATCTCCGCGGACAGCGTCTCCTTCTCGCCGTCGAGCTCCAGTTTGTCGTAGCGGGTGAGGCGGCGCAGCGGGGTGTCCAGGATGTAGTTGGCCTGGATCTCGCTCAGCTCGAACGCCTCCATCAGCGCCGTGCGCGCGTGGGCGGTGTCGTCGGAGGAGCGGATGATGCGGATGACCTCGTCGATGTTGAGCAGCGCGATGAGGAGGCCGTCCACCAGGTGGAGCCGCTCCTCGCGCTTGCGGCGGCGGTGGGCCGAACGGCGGCGCACCACGTCGAGGCGGTGGTCGACGTAGACCTGCAGCAGCTCGCGCAGGCCGAGCGTGCGCGGCTGGCCGTCCACCAGCGCGACGTTGTTGATGCCGAAGGTCTCCTCCATCGGCGTCAGCCGGTAGAGCTCCTCCAGCACGGCCTCGGGGTTGAAGCCGTTCTTGACCTCGATGACCAGGCGCAGGCCCTTGTGCCGGTCGGTCAGGTCCTTGAGGTCGGCGATGCCGTTGAGCTTCTTGGCGGTCACCAGCTCCTTGATCTTGGTGACCACGCGCTCGGGGCCGACGTTGAAGGGCAGCTCGGTGATCACGATGCCCTTGCGGCGCGGCGTGACCTGCTCGATCGCGGCCTTGGCCCGCATCTTGAAGGTGCCGCGGCCCTTCTCGTACGCGTCCCTGACGCCGGAGAGGCCGATGATCGTGCCGCCGGTCGGCAGGTCGGGCCCCGGGATGAAGCGCATGAGCTCGTCGAGCGTCGCGTCCGGCCGCTTGATCAGGTGCCGGGCCGCCGCGATGACCTCGCCGAGGTTGTGCGGCGCCATGTTGGTCGCCATGCCGACCGCGATGCCGGTGGCGCCGTTGACCAGGAGGTTGGGGAACGCCGCGGGCAGGACCGACGGCTCGGTCTCCTGGCCGTCGTAGTTGGGCTTGAAGCCGACGGTGTCCTCGTCGATCGACTGCACCATCAGCGTCGCCGCCGGGGCGAGGCGGGCCTCGGTGTACCGCATGGCGGCCGGTGAGTCG
Source organism: Microtetraspora sp. NBRC 16547 (assembly GCF_030268965.1). Classification (GTDB taxonomy): domain Bacteria; phylum Actinomycetota; class Actinomycetes; order Streptosporangiales; family Streptosporangiaceae; genus Microtetraspora. Next base: position 117,841 of record NZ_BSSE01000019.1, read on the forward strand.
TCGGGTGAGCCGAAGTTGCCGTGCCCGTCCACCAGCGGCAGCCGCATCGAGAACGGCTGGGCCATGCGTACGAGCGCGTCGTAGATGGCGGTGTCGCCATGGGGGTGCAGCTTGCCCATGACGTCGCCGACGACGCGGGACGACTTGACATGGCCGCGATCGGGACGCAACCCCATCTCGCTCATGGAGTAGAGGATGCGGCGCTGCACCGGTTTGAGCCCGTCTCGGGCGTCCGGGAGCGCGCGCTGGTAGATCACCGAGTACGCGTACTCCAGGTAGCTGGTGCGCATCTCCACGGACACGTCGATATCGACGATCCGCTCTTCGAAGTCCTCGTCCGGCGGGGGTGTGGTCGTGCGTCGGGCCATATCGAACATTGTGCCGATGACAGCGAGTGCTTGCGACACAGTCGCGACTCAGCCGCGGCTCAGCCGCGATTCCCGTCCTGGCTAGTCCGGTTTAATGCCGCCTGTCGTATTCTTGCCGGGCGGAGCCGCAGCACGTGCCGGGCAGGACCTCAACGCGTATGGGGCAGTGGGCGCATCGCACCCGGCCACGGTCCCGGGGTGGACCCCTCGTCCGCGTCGCCCGGCACGTTCAGCTTGGTGTCGTAGACCCGGAAGCCGCGGGCCTGGTAGTTCGCCAGCGCGGCCGGGCCGTCGAGGGAGCAGGTGTGCAGCCAGACGCGCCGGGTGGGCTTCAGGTCCGGCCAGCGGTCGGCCATGTCCCACGCCCGTGCCGTACCGGCCGTGAGCAGGTGCCCGCCCAGCCCCTGCCCGATGGCGTACGGCAGGAGCCCGAAGCTGGAGATCTCCACGACGCCGGCGTCCTGGGCGACCAGCTCCACGTAGCCGGCGGGGGTGCCGTCGCGCCATGCGACCCAGGTCTCCGCACCCGGCCGGTCCAGCCACGCCATCCACTGGTGCCAGGTCCACGGCAGGCGCTCGGTCCACTGCCAGTCGCCGCCGACCGCCGTGTACAGGAAACGGCTGAACTCCGGAGAGGGGATCTCCGCGCGCACGATGTCCACGGGCACTCGCGGCTCGCGTGCGGGAAGCAGATCGCCCGGAGCGATCTGCTCCAGGTACCAGGTGGTCACGTCCATAACGGGATTCATCCAACCATGTCCTCCCCCCGTGTCCTCCAACGGTCTCCTCCAACGGTCTCCTCCAACCGTGTCCTCCACCCGTGTCCTCCGATGGTGTCCGGCACGAGCCCTCCCCACGGGGCGCGAACAGTCGGGGGGAACTGGTAGCAAGGACCCTGTGACAGGAGAAGTGGCAGGGGAAGAGCAGGCGCTGCGGGACGAGGCCGAGGCGCGCCTGCGGGCGCTCGCCGGAGAGAGCGCGCGGCTGCGCGACGACCAGTGGTCGGCGATCAAGGCCCTGGTGATGGACCGGCGGCGCGCACTGGTCGTGCAGCGCACCGGCTGGGGCAAGTCGGCGGTCTACTTCGTCGCGACCGCGCTGCTGCGCGAGCTCGGCGAGGGACCCACTGTGATCGTCTCGCCGCTCCTGGCCCTGATGCGCAACCAGATCGCGGCCGCCGAGCGCGCGGGCATCCACGCCGCGACGATCAACTCGGCCAACCCCGAGGAGTGGGAGAAGATCTACGCCCAGGTCGCCGAGGGCATGATCGACGTGCTGCTGGTCAGCCCCGAGCGGCTGAACAACCCCGACTTTCGCGATCAGGTGCTGCCCGAGCTGGCCGAGAGCGCCGGGCTCGTGGTGATCGACGAGGCCCACTGCATCTCCGACTGGGGACACGACTTCCGGCCCGACTACCGCCGCCTGCGCACGATGCTGACCGAGCTCCCGCCCGGCATCCCCGTCCTCGCCACCACCGCGACCGCCAACGCGCGGGTGACCAGGGACGTCGCCGAGCAGCTCGCGGCGAGCCCCGAGTGGGACGATCCCGCCGCCCCGCTGGTCCTGCGCGGCCCGCTGGAGCGCGAGAGCCTGCACCTCGGTGTCGTACGGCTCCGCGGGGCCGAGCAGCGCCTGGCGTGGCTGGCCAGGACGCTGCACGAGCTACCGGGCTCGGGCATCGTCTACACGCTGACCGTCGCCGCCGCCCAGGAGATCGCCGCTTACCTGCGGGAGCAGGGGCACCGGGTGGCCGCGTACTCCGGGCAGACCGACCCCGCCGAGCGGCTGGCGGCCGAGGAGGACCTGCTCGCCAACCGGATCAAGGCACTGGTCGCCACCTCCGCGCTGGGCATGGGCTTCGACAAGCCGGACCTCGGGTTCGTCGTCCATGTCGGCGCTCCCGCGTCCCCCGTGGCGTACTACCAGCAGGTCGGGCGCGCTGGCCGTGGGGTGGAGAAGGCCGAGGTGATCCTGCTCCCGGGCGCCGAGGACCGGGAGATCTGGTCCTACTTCGCCTCGTTGGCGTTCCCGCCCGAGCCGGTGGTCCGGGCGACGCTCGCGGCGCTGTCCGAGGAGGGCATGCTGTCCACGGCCGCCCTGGAGACCCGGGTCGACCTCAGCCGGGGCCGGCTGGAGATGATGCTCAAGGTCCTCGACGTCGACGGCGCGGTCCGGCGGGTCAAGGGCGGCTGGGAGGCCACCGGAGAGCCGTGGGAGTACGACGCCGACCGCTACCAGCGGGTCGCCGCCGAGCGGAAGGCCGAGCAGGAGGCCATGCTCGGCTACATCTCCACCACGGAGTGCCGGGAGCGGTTCCTCCGCCGCCATCTCGACGACGACGAGGCGCGCCCGTGCGGCCGGTGCGACAACTGCACCGGCGCCCACCGCTCCCCGGACGTCGCGGCCGAGGACGTCCAGGCCGCGCACGAGCGCCTGGTCCGGCCGGGAGTGGACCTGGAGGCCCGGCGGCAGTGGCCGACCGGTCTCGCCGACCTGAAGGGCAGGATCAAGCCCGAGCTGTCCGCGGAGACCGGCCGGGCACTCGGCCGACTCACCGACATCGGCTGGGGCACCCGGCTGCGCGAGCTGCTCGCCCAGCAGGACGGGCCCGTTCCCGACGACGTGTTCAACGCCGTGGTGGGCGTGCTCAAGTCGTGGGACTGGCAGGGGCGGCCGGCCGCGGTGGTCAGCGTCCCGTCCGCCACGCGGCCGCTGCTCGTCCGCAACCTGGCCGAGCGGATCGCGCGGATCGGCCGCCTGGAATATCTGGGGGAGCTGGGCTACCGCGACGGATCACCGGGGCGGCAGTACAACAGCGCCCAGCGGGTCAACGCCGTCCGCGGCACCCTGGCCATGCCGCGCGATCTCGCGGGACGGATCGCCGCGGCCGGTGGCCCGGTCCTGCTGGTCGACGACCGGGTGGACACCGGCTGGACGATGACGCTCGCCACGGCGCAGATCCGGCACGCGGGGGCTCCCGCCGTCCTGCCGCTCGTTCTCGCGGTGACGGCCTGACTCGGTCACAGAGCCAGGCCGTCAGAGGCGGATCTTCACGACGCACGCAGCCACACGTCGCCGCACGCAGCGCGCGGGCCGTACGGCCCGCGTCTTGCGGAGTCAGGAGTCAGAGGCGAGGGCGGGCGCCGAGGTAGGTGATGCACTTGGCGGCGAGGGCGTTCCCGGCCGAGAGGGCCTCGGCCGGCGGCTTGCCGGCCAGCCACGGCGGCAGGAAACCGGCGGCGAACGCGTCGCCCGCGCCGGTGCCGTCCGCGATCCGATCGATCGTCTCGGCGGACGCCCGGACCGGCTCGGCGCGGCCGTTGGTGTACCAGAGCGCGCCTTCCTTGTTGAGCTTGATCACGACCTGCGGGAACCAGGCCGTGAGCACCTTCGCCGCGGCGGCGGGTTCGTCCCTGCCGGTCAGCGCCTTGGCCTGGTGGGCGTTGGCGAGCAGCAGCTTGGCACCGTGGGTCCACTCAAGGAACGGCTCGGCCCCCGTGCGCTCCACGGGGGCGGCCGAGGCGCAGTCGATGGAGATCGACATCCCGGCCCGCCGGGCCAGGTCGAGCGCGGCCAGGCCGGCGTCGCGCGAGCCTTCGTTGATGAGCGTGTATCCCGATATGTGCAGATGGGCACCCGAGCTGAACAGGTCGCGGGGCAGGTCCTCGGGAGCGAGGGCGGCGTTGGCCCCGGGGTCGGACAGCATCGTCCGCTCGCCCTTGTGGGTGACGAGCACCACGCAGGTGCCGGTCGGCCGCTCGGGATCCATCACGAGCCGGGCGTCCACGCCGTAGCCCATCAGCTCCATGTCGCGGTTGCGGCCGGTGATGTCGGCGCCGCGACGGCCGATGAAGGCGACCTCGTTGCCCTCCACCGCGAGCCAGGACGCGACGTTCGCCCCGGAGCCGCCGCCGTGCATGGTCACGACCGCCGGGGTGTCGCTCGCTCTCGCGAGGGGGAAGCGGGCGCGCGCCAGCGCGTCGGTCATGAGATCGCCCACCACGACGACCCGCGTCATGATGTCACCACCTTGCCAGCTGCTCGTGGAGGTAAGTCCGCCGGAGGGGTCGGCGTCCTCGCCGGATTATGAGGGCTATGCCGAGAAACTTAACAGCTTCCGGCCACGTCGTGGGGAATTGGGTCGCCGCTCCCTGAGAGTCGATGCACAAGCGTTGTCAGCTTGTGCATCCTGCCGGGCCGTTCCGCGCCGGGACTACCCTCGGGTCTGTGGAATCCCGCTACCCCGCCCACTGGGAGGCGGACGTCGTGCTCTCCGACGGCGGAACGGCGCACCTGCGGCCGATCCGGCCGGACGACGCCGATCTGATGCGCTCGTTCTACTCCCGCCTCTCCGAGCAGTCGATCTACTTCCGCTATTTCGGTCCCCGGCCGAGGCTGAGCGACCGCGAGATCGCCTGGTTCACCAACGTCGACTACGACAACCGGGTCGCGCTCATCGCCACGATCGGCACCGAGATGGTGGCGGTCGTACGGTATGACCGGGTCCAGCCGGCCGACCACGCCGAGGTGGCCTTCCTCGTGGAGGACGCCCACCAGGGCAGGGGCATGGCATCCGTGCTCCTGGAGCACCTGCGGGCCGCCGCCAGGGAGCGCGGGATCCGGACGTTCATCGCCGACGTGCTGCCCGCCAACCACCGGATGATCGCGATGTTCCGCCAGGCCGGATACACCGCGCAGAGCCACTTCGAGGACGGCGTCGTACGGATGACGCTCGACCTGGCCACCACGGACAGCGCCGTGCAGGTGACGGCGGACCGCGAGCACCGTGCCGAGGCGCGGTCCATCGAGCGGCTGCTGAAGCCGGGATCCGTCGCGGTGATCGGCGCCAGCCGGGAACCGGGCGGCATCGGCCAGACCGTGCTGCGCAACCTGCTCGGCGCCGACTTCACCGGCCCGGTCTACCCGGTGCACCGCGAGGTCAGGGCCGTGGCGGGGGTGCGCGCCTACCGGAGCGTGTCCGCGATCGACGGGGACGTCGATCTCGCCGTGCTCGCGATCCCCGCCGAAGGCGTGCTCGACGTGGTCGAGGAATGCGCGGAGAAGGGGGTGAAGGGCCTGGTCGTGGTGTCGTCCGGCTTCGGGGAGACCGGCCTCGAGGGGCGCGCCCGCCAGGACGAGCTGGTCCGCATCGCCCGCGCGTACGGCCTCCGCGTGGTCGGCCCCAACTGCCTCGGCATCGCGAACACCGACCCCGCGGTCCGCCTCAACGCGACCCTCGCCGCGACGCTGCCCGGCCGCGGCCGGGTGGGGTTCTTCAGCCAGTCCGGTGCGCTCGGCACCGCGCTGTTGCAGCGGGTGGCCCAGCGCGGCATGGGCATCTCGACGTTCGTCTCGGCGGGCAACCGGGCCGACGTGTCGGGCAACGACCTCCTGCAGTACTGGGAGGAGGACCCGGCGACCGACGTGATTCTGCTCTACCTGGAGTCCCTGGGAAATCCCCGCAAGTTCTTCCGCCTGGCCCGGCGGATCTCCCGGACCAAGCCGCTCGTCGTCGTGAAGAGCCAGGGGGTGCCCACCGGGCACGCCGCACGCGTCCTCCGCCTCCCCGACACCGCCCTGAGCGCGCTGTTCCAGCAGGCGGGCGTGATCCGGGTGGACGACCTGGCCCAGCTGTTCGACGTCGCGCAGCTGCTGGCCCACCAGCCGCTGCCCGCCGGTCCCCGGGTGGGCGTGGTCAGCAACTCCGACGCGCTGGCGCTGCTCGCCGTGGACGCCTGCCGCGCCAGGGGCCTGGACCCGGTCCCGCCGGTCAACCTGGGGGCGCGGGCCGGCGGCACCGAGTTCGCCGACGCGCTCGGCGGCGTGCTCGCCGACGTGGACGCGGCCGTCGTGATCTACATGCCGCCGATCCCCGGAGGGCACGCCGAGGTCGCCGCCGAGCTGCTCCGGGTCGCCGGGGAGTCCGGCAAGCCGGTGCTGGCCAGCTTCCAGGGCGAGCTGGGGATGCCCGCCGACCTGCGCGTTCCCGGCGAGGGGCCGTCCAGGGGTTCCATCCCGTCCTATCCCGCGCCGGAGGAGGCGGTCCGGGCGCTCGCCCACGTCGTGCGCTACGCCCGATGGCGCGAGCAGCCCGTGGGGACGCCCCCCGCCGTCGAGGGCGTGGACACCCGGCTGGCCAAGCGGCTGATCGCCGCGGCGCTGGAGTCCGGTGACGAACAGGTCGAGATCGACGCGTCGGAGCTGCTCGCCTGCTACGGCGTCGAGGTGTGGCCGGCGGAGCCGGTCGCCTCCGCCGACGCGGCGGTGGCCGCCGCCTCCCGGCTCGGATGGCCCGTCGCGCTGAAGCCGGTGCCCCGCCCCGTGACCGCCGCCGCCGATCCCGACGCCCCGCGCCGGTCCGGCACCGTACGGCTCGGCCTGAACGAGCCGGGCAGCCTCCGCCAGGCGTACGCCGATCTGGCCGCGACGCTCGCCCCGGACATGACGATCGCCGTGCAGCACATGGCGCCGCAGCCCTCCGCGACCACCGTGGTCGGTGTGATGCAGGACCGCGACGCCGGGGCGGTCGTGTCATTCGGCCTGGGCGACGTCGCCGCCCGGCTGCTCGGCGACCGCGCCTACCGCCTCGCCCCGCTGACCTGCGAGGACGCGGCCGCCCTCGTGCGCTCGGTGCGGGCCGCGCCGCTGCTCCTCGGCGAGTACGGCTACCCGCCGGTGGCCGTCGGAGCGCTGGAGGACCTGCTGGTCAGGGTCGGTCTCCTCGCCGACGCCCTGCCCGAGGTCTTCCGGATGGACCTGGACGAGGTCCTGGTGGGGGAGTCGGCGGTGGTCGTGCTGGGGGCCAGAGCCGTGCTGCGGCCGGAGGTCGGGCCCCGGCTCGATGTCGGGCCGCGCCGTCTGCGGTGAGGAGCCGGTTTCGTGTGAGTGTGAAACCGGTGTCCCTTACAGGGCAGGATGGACCCCATGAGGGAAACCCGAGTCTCCGCCGCCGGCCTGCGTGAGGCGATCGATCGCAGCGGCTACTACCCCGACCTGGTCGCCGACGCGGTCGACTCCGCCCTTGGCAAGGAACAGGTCACGGCGTACGTCGTGCATCACGAGGCCACGTTCGACCCGGCGATGGAGGTGCGCAGGCACGTCACCGTCCTGGTGCTCTCGCCCACCCGTCTGCTGGTGTGCCACACCGACGAGCATCCGCCCGCCGAGGGCATGCCGGCCTCGCACGCCTCGACCACCACAGAGGCCGTACGGCTCAGCCGCATCCAGTCGGTCGCGGTGACCAGGGTGGTCCCCGACCCGGCCTCGTATGTGCCGGGGGTTCCGCCCACCGAGGCGACCCTCACGATCGGGTGGGGGGCGATCTCCCATGTCGACCTGGAGCCCGCGACCTGCGGTGACGAGAGCTGCGAGGCCGACCACGGCTACACCGGCGCCATCACCGCCGACGACCTGTCCCTGCGGGTGAGCGAGGCGGCCGACGGCCCGGAGGCGGTCTCGCACGTGCTCGACTTCGCCAAGGCACTGTCCGAGGCCACCGCGCGCGCCGCCACCTGACCGACGCCCTGGAGGTGACGTGACCGAGTTCAGCCCCGGGCGCTCCGCCCTGCCGTACGTCCCCGATTACGGCGGAGCGTCGCTGGCCGACCTGCCCGGATCCGTGCTGGCGTCCCTGGGGGCCGGCTCCGGGAACACCCTGCGGCTCGATCCCGCCGAGCGGATCTGCCTGTTCCTCGTGGACGGCATGGGAGCCGAGCTGCTGCGCGCCCACCCGGACGCCGCGCCGTTCCTGTCCGCGCAGCCGGGACGGACGCTCACCGCAGGGTTCCCGTCCTCGACGCCGACGAGCCTGGCCACGCTCGGCACGGGCATGCCGCCGGGCGAGCACGGGATGGTCGGCATCCTGATGGCCGTCCCCGGGGAGGGGCGGCTGTTCAACTGCCTGCGCTGGACCGCGCCCGGCCACGCCGTCGATCCCGACTGGTGGCAACCGGCCGAGACCGTCTACCAGCGGCTTTCCGCGGCCGGTGTGGATCCGGTCTATGTCGCGCCCGGGGCGTTCAAGGGGACGGGGCTCAGCCGCGCCGTCTACCGCGGCGTGCGCCACGTCGCCGCGGACAGCGTGGACGACCGGATCGAGGGCGTACGGCAGGCGCTGCGAGGGCGGGCCTTCGTCACCGTCTACTACGGCGGACTGGACGCGGCAGGCCACGAGACCGGCTGGGGCAGCACCCAGTGGCTGGAGGAGCTGGCCGTCGTCGACCGGATGGCGCAGCGGATCGCCGAGTCGCTGCCGCGCGGCTCGGCCATGTACGTCACCGCCGACCACGGCATGGTCAATCCCACCGACAAGGTGGACGTGGACCTGCGGCCCGAGCTCCGCGAGGGGGTGGCGCTCCTCGGCGGGGAGGCCCGGGTCCGGCACCTTTACACCGCGGAAGGGGCGGCCCCGGCGGTCCTGGAGACGTGGGCCGAGGCGCTGCGCGGCCGGGCGTGGGTGGTCTCCCGGGAGGAGGCCGTCGAGTCGGGCTGGTTCGGCCCCGCCGTACGCCGCGAGTGGCTCGGCCGGATCGGCGATGTCGTGGTCGTGCCGTACGGTGACTGCGTGGTCGTGGCCTCCCGGACGGAGGCGGTCGAAGCCGCCATGATCGGTTATCACGGCTCCCTGACGGCGGCCGAACAGAACGTCCCGTTGCTGGAGGTAAGTGCCAGATGAGCATCCTTGTCACGCCCGAAGAGCTCGCCGGCCTCGGCGAAATCACGATCCTGGACGTCCGCTGGCGGCTCGGCGGTGGACCGTCCGACCACAAGTCCTATGTGGAGGGCCACATCCCGGGCGCGGTCTTCTGCGCTCTCGACGCCGACCTCGCCGCCGCGCCCGGCGCGGGGGGTCGTCACCCGCTGCCCGAGGCGGCGGACTTCCAGGCCGCGATGCGCCGCCTCGGCGTGGACGGCTCCCGCCCTGTTGTCGTCTACGACGAGGCCGACTCGACGGCGGCGGCGCGGGCGTGGTGGACGCTGCGCTACTTCGGCCATCCCGACGTGCGCGTTCTGGACGGCGGCATCCGGGCCTGGCGGCACGCCGGATACTCGGTGGTCACCGAGGAGCCCGCGGTGGAGACGGGGGACTTCACCGCGGTCGCGGGAGGCATGCCGATGCTCGACGCCGACCAGGCCGCCGACCTCGCCAAGAGTGGCGTCCTGCTCGACGCACGCGCCGCCGAGCGCTACCGCGGCGAGGTCGAGCCGATCGACCCGGTGGCGGGGCACGTCCCCGGCGCGGTCAGCGCGCCCACGTCAGAGAACGTCGAGCCCGGCGGCCGGTTCCACAACCGTGAGTTCCTGCGCGAGCGGTTCAACACGCTCGGCGTGGTGGACGGGGTTCCCGTGGGGGTCTACTGCGGATCGGGTGTCACCGCGGCGCACGAGGTGCTGGCGCTGGAGCTGGCGGGCATCCCGGCCGCTCTCTACGTCGGCTCCTGGTCCCACTGGGTGGCCGACCCCGATCGCCCGGTGGCCACCGGCTGATCCCCCTCGCCGAAACAGACGAAACCGGGGACGCCGGTCGCTCGCGCCGCCGCGGCGAGCGCCTCGGCGGGCGGACGACCGTCCCCGAGCAGAGGGTGGAGCGCCGTCATCAGCGCGAGCGCCTCGTCGTCGCGTACGGGCACGACACCCGCGATCACGCATCGCGCTCCCCGATCGAGGAACGTGCCGGCCAGCCCGAGCACGGCGCCGTCCACCGGGGCGTGCGCCATGCCCGCGTCGCACGCCGAAAGGATCACCAGGCGTGGTGCCCGGGCCGGCCGGATCAGGTCGTAGGCCATGAGCGGCCCGTCGTCGAGCGAGATCCGCGACAGCAGCGGGCCGCGCGGGGAGAACGTCCCGTGCGCGGCGATGTGCAGCACGTCGGCGTGACCGAGGGCGGCGAGCACCGCGTCTCTCGTCGCGGTCACCCGGACCGCTCCGGGATGTGACCGGACGACCGCGTCCGCCTCCGCTCCGGCGTGCTCCAGCCCCGGCCCGGCGACCGCCACGACCACAGGTTCGTCCGGGGGAGAGGGCGCCCCGATTCCGCCGAGCCAGGAGGAGGCGTTCCCCGCCACGGACACGGGACGGCCCCGCAGGGACGGGAGCAGCGGCCAGGGAAGGGTGTGCAGCGCGCCCGCCGGCACGATCGTCACCGGGCCACCGGGCACGTCCAAGGGCGCGAGCAGCAGTTCGTCCAGTAACGCCAGGTCGCGTTCCATGCCGCTCTCCATGCTGCTCTCCATGCCGCTCTCCACCTGGACGTCCCGGAGATTGCGGCGGCGCAGGGCGTACCGGACGCGCACCGTGGCCTCCGCCGTCGCCCGATACGAGCCGAGCGACCGCAGGACGCGGCGGCCCGCGGTCACCAGCACGGCCGCGAGCTCGTCCCCGCTCCGCACCAGCTCGATCAGCGACCCCGCGGGCGTCCGTTCCATCTCGGCCGGGAGACCCTCGTCCTGCGCCCCCGCCCGGCCCGGAGCCCCTCGTACGAGAGCCCGCCAGCGTTCGGAACAGGTCAGCACGGTCCAGGGGTCGCCCGTTTCCAGCGCGAGCCGTACGCAGAGCTGGGCGAGATCCTCGGCGGCGCGCGCGGCGTACGCCCGTGCCTCGACGGCACTCGGGTCCGAGGAGCCGCCGGTCTCCTGGTCGATCACGGGAGGTTCCGGACTGCCCGCGACAGGTGGACGCGGCGCGAGGGCGGCCGCCAGCCCTGACCAGGCCGCGGACAGCGCGCCGCGCACGTCCCCGTCGAGCCGCAGCAGCGTGGCCAGGGCGTGCTGCCGGACCATCGTCCGCGCGGGGCTGCCGATCAGGATCTCCAGCTGGTCGCGCGCGGTCCGCGGCTCACCCATCCGCAGCGCCGTCTCGGCGGCGGTCAACCGCAGCGCCGCCGCGTCGGAGCGGAAGCCGCCGCTCTGCAGGTCGTGGGCGCAGGCCAGCAGTTCGTCCAGCAGCTCACGGCTCGGCCGCTCCTGCGCGAGCCGGGCGCGGAGCACCACGTCGGTCGCGAGCGGGACCCGGGCGGCCCGGCCCTGGCGGACCAGGTCCGACCGCGCGGCCTCAGCGGAGGCGCGGGCGCTCGCGGTGACCCCGGTGAGCAGCTCGACCTGGGCGAGCAGCAGCCGGGCGTCCGCGAGCCCGGCCTGTGCCCCGGACGCGGCCAGATCGGGCACGACCTGCTCCAGCAGCGTCCGCGCCTCACCGAGCAGCCGCGCTGCCACCAGCGCCTGCGCGAAATCGGTGCGCATCACGGCCAGCCGCTCGGGATAGCCGAACAGCGTGCCCTCCGCAGCCCGGTAGCTCTCGAACGCCCCGGGGATGTCGCCACGCCTCGCCGCCACGAACGGCAGGTTCCCCTCGGCGAGCATCGCGAGATGATCGAGTCCGGCCGTCCGGGCGATCCGCGCGCACGCCGAGAGATCCGTCTCCGCCTGGTCGTACTCCTCCAGATATGTACGGGCGACGCCCCGGTTGAGCAGCCCGCCCGCGCGGAATCGCGGATCGCCGTCCAGCATCCCGAGCGCGTGGTCGCAGTGCCGTACCGCCTTGCTGAAGCGGCCGAGGAGGATGAACGCGGCGGAGCGCTGGACGCCCAGCCGGGCGAGGTCGGTGCCGGTGAGATCGCGCTCCGCGAGGTCGGCCAGCCGCAGCCCGCGCTCGGGGTCGCCGAGCTCCGCCACCACGGTCACCAGCGACATCCGCGCCTGCGCGACCCGGTTCGGGAAGTCCGCGCCGACGGCGACGGCCCGCTCCAGCCGTTCGACGGCCAGATCGATGTCGCCCAGCTCGCGCGCCGCCAGGGCCGCCGCCCGCAACGCCACCGGGATCGCCTCGGCGTGCCGCGCGCACCGCGTCTCGGGCGGCACGGCCTCCGCCTCGGCCAGGACGGCTCGCGACTCGGACTCCGCGAGCTCGGGATCGGTGCCGGACAGCCAGACCGCGCGCTCGGCCCGAGCGACCAGGGCCGAGCCGGAACCCATGGCGGTCAATCCCGGACGTGGAGCCAGCGCGTGGCCACCGGAGCGCGGCCCGGTCGGTGGCACACCACGCTGATCCATCCGGGAGGCAGGCCCGCCACCGCGAAGTGGCCGGTCTCGGACGGGGTGCGGCTCCTGCCGGTGCCCGGGGTACGGACCTCGATCCTGTCGTCGGGGCCCGGAGCGGGCGACACCTGGCCGGCCACGTCGAGGCGGCCGTCGGTGACGGTCACCTCGACGTCGAGGGTGATGCCGTCCGCGCCGAACCGATGCATCGCGGGCTGCCCCTCGGACCGTGCACCCTCAGAGCGAGCACCCACGGCCGGCCCGACCTCGGACGGTGCCGCCACGACTCCTCCGGGCAGCCGCAACCCGAAGGCGTTCCGGGCCGCCTCCGACACGCGTTCGGGCACGGGATCCACCCCGGCGGCCATCCGCAACGCGGCCAGCAGGTAGGCGGGCAGGTGGTCGTCCTCGGTCACCGTTCCTCCTCGATCAGCGTCCGCAGCCGGGACATGCAGCGGGACCGGGTCGGCCCGATGCTCCCCATCGGGAGCCCGAGACGCATGGAGATCTGCGCGTACTTCGCGTCGGGGTTGAGCGCGTACAGGCGGAGCAGCGACCGGCACGGCTCGGCCAGCCCGTCCAGCCGCAGCCAGAGCCGCCGGCCGTAGTCGGCGTCCACCACGGACGCCGCCGGATCGGGGACGGCCACGTCAGGAAGGGTGGACGGTGCCGGGCGCTCCCCCCGGGACCGCTGGGCGAGCCGGACCGCCTCATGCCGGGTCGTCGTGACCAGCCAGGCGCCGATCCGCTCGGGATCGCGGATCGCGTCCAGGCTCTCGACCATCCGGAGCCAGGCGCCCTGGACGGCGTCGGCCGCGTCGGCGGGGCCGAGCCCGCAGGCGCGGGCCACCGCCCACATCCGGCCGTCGAAGCGGGTGACGAGCTCCTCCCAGGCTGCCTGGTCCAGGCTCGTAAGGGTCTTCTCTGAAGGCATCATCGTGACTCTGCGCGTCGGAGAGGATTCGAATGGTGATCACCCTAGCGGCCGGGGCGCCGCCTGACGGTGCGTTTCACCTGACCGGTCCGGCCGGCGTCCTCTCGTCCTGGCGCTCTCTTTCTGGCGCAGCCGCACCGCCACGCCCAGCCCGGGAACGCGCTTGCCCTCCATGAGCACGTGCCGTGCGGCGCGGGCGGGCGGCATCTCCCGGCACAGGCGGGCCACCGCTCCGCTGACGATCGCCGCCGCGAACGACGTGCCGCTCCAGGTGGCGTAGCCCTGGAAACTCGCATGCTCCAGGAAGCTGCTCGTCAGTTCCACGCCCTGGGCGCAGGCGTCGATCCACGGTCCGCGCGCGGAGAACGCGGCCGGGGCCTCTTCGTGGAGCGCCCCCACGGCGACCACCTCCGGCAGCGCGGCCGGCCAGAACGGGCGGGAGGAGGAGGTGTTCCCCGCGCACGCGACGACCGCCGGGAAGGCGCGGAGTGCCTCGGTCAGCCCCAGTGGCGGCTCGTCGTCCACGGTGTATCCGCCGAAGGAGAGGTTCAGGACGTCGATCCGCTCGCCGCCGAGCCGCGCGAGCGCCCGCAGCAGCGTCGCCTGGTCGCTCACCCCGTGGCTGTCGAGGACGCGCAAGACGCGCAGCCGGGCGCCGGGGGCCTCCCGAAGGATCAGCCCGGCCACGAACGTGCCGTGCCCGGCCTGTTCGTCGAGGATCCCGTCGCCGTCGGAGTCCGGGGTCTCCGCGATCTCGTCCTGGTACCACTCGCTGAGCCAGGGGTGCGGGGCGAGCCCGGTGTCGAGCACGCCGACGGTGACGCCCCACGGCTCCTCCCGCTCGTACGGCACGGCAGCCGCGGGGGCGGGCAGGCTCCCCGGCCCACCGAACAGCAGCGGCTGCCCGAGGAACACGTGGTTGGGCGAGGCCGGATGTCCGCGGTCGCACAGCCCGGCCGCGAGGTCGAGCACGTCGACGTCGGGTGTGAGCCGCAGGTGATGAACCGGACCCGCGGGGGTCGCGCCGACTGTCCACCGGGAGACGGCGCTCAGCGACGAGGTGATCAGTTCCCCGGGACGGATGAGCGCGGGACGGCCGGGCCGGAGTTCGACGAGCTGGTGTGGCGGGGAGCCGCCGGCGGGTGGGCGCATGGGGGTGGGCCCTTCGCGTCGGAATTCTTACTCGCCGTAGTCTGCCCTATACGAATCGCTGTCAAGCCTGAATCGGTATGACCCCCCTCTGGTGCCTGACTGCGACGGACGGTAGTCTCTCCTTCAGTCACTTGTGATCATCCCAGTGTGAGGCCGTTGGGGAAGGCGCACCTCATGCGAATTGGGAGGTCCGGTGGCAGCTGCTCGTGGCGTGCTGTACGTCCACTCGGCTCAGCCTGCGTTGTGCCCGCATATCGAGTGGGCTGTCGCAGGCGTTTTTGGCGTCCCCGTCGATCTGACGTGGACCGCCCAGTCTGCCGCGCCCGGCACCGTTCGTGCCCAGGCGGAGTGGGAGGGCCGTCCGGGGACGGCGGCGGCGGTCACATCGTCGCTCATGGCCTGGCAGCGCCTCCGGTTCGAGATCACCGAGGACGCCTCGCCGGGCGTCGACGGGTCCCGGCATGCCTACACGCCGACGCTCGGCGCCTTCACCGCCGTCATCGGCGCGACCGGCGACATCCTGATCCCCGAGGACCGGCTACGCAACGTCATGCTCATGGCGGCGCAGGGCCGGGCCGTCCTGGAGGACGAGCTGGACCGCCTGCTCGGCAAGCAGTGGGACGAGGAGCTCGAATCCTTCCGGTACGCCGGGGAGGGCGCCCCCGTCCGCTGGCTGCACGCGGCCGTCTGACCCGCCCTCCGGGAGCGGCGCGGTCGCCGGAGCCGCCCGGCCCGTCCACGGACAGATAGGACGGACATATAGGACGGCGCGGACGCGAGACGGTGCGCAGACATGAGACAGGCGCCGGTCCAGTACTGGACCGGCGCCTGTCTCGTCGCCGTGCGCTCGTTCCCCTCGTTCGCCCGCCCGGCTCGGGGCTCACCGGCGGGCGGGGCGGGGGCGGTGATCAGAGCGGGATGTTGCCGTGGGCGCCGCGCGCCGGAGTGGCCTGGGCCAGCACCCTGGCGATCGCGCCGCGGGTCTTCGCCGGCTCGATCACCTCGTCGACGACCCCGAGGTCGATGGCGCGGGCGACACCGCCCGACATCTTCTCGTGCTCCTCGGCCAGCTTCGCCTCCAGCGCCGGGCGCTCCTCCTCCGGCACGGCGGCGAGCTCGCGCCGCTTGAGGACCCGGACCGCGGCCACCGCGCCCGTCACGCCCACGTCCATGGTGGGCCAGGCGAAGACGCGCGTCGCGCCGAGCGCGCGTGAGTTCATCGCGATGTACGCGCCGCCGTACGACTTGCGGGTGACCAGCGTCACCCGGGGCACCGACGCCTCCGCGAAGGCATGCAGCAGCTTGGCGCCGCGGCGCACGACGCCGTCGTGCTCCTGACCCACACCCGGGAGGTAGCCGGGCGTGTCGACCAGGACCACCAGCGGGACCCCGAAGGCGTCGCACATCCGGACGAACCGGGCGGCCTTCTCGGCCGAGGCGGAGTCGAGGCAGCCGCCGAGCCGCATCGGGTTGTTGGCGACGACGCCGACCGTGCGCCCGCCGAGACGGCCCAGCATGGTCACCATGTTGGGCGCCCACTTGGGGTGCAGCTCGACACCGGGCTCGTCGAGGATGCCGTTCACGAGCGGGTGCACGTCGTAGGCGCGGCGCGGGTTGTCCGGCAGCAGGTCGCTGAAGTCGACCTCGTCGACGTCGCGCACCCGGCCCTGGTGGCCGAGCAGCGACGCGATCTGGCGGGCCCTGAGCAGCGCCTCGGCCTCGGTCTTGGTCACCACGTGGGCGACGCCGCTGCGCTTGCTGTGCGGCTCGGGGCCGCCCAGCGAAGCCATGTCGATCTCCTCGCCGGTGACGCTGCGCACGATGTCCGGCCCGGTCACGAAGATCCGGCCGTTGTCGGAGAGGATCACGATGTCGGTGAGGGCCGGGCCGTAGGCCGCGCCCCCCGCCGCCGGTCCGACGACGACCGAGATCTGCGGGACGACGCCCGACGCCTTGGTCATGGCGGCGAACACGCGGCCCACCGCGTGCAGCGACTCGACGCCCTCGGCCAGGCGCGCGCCGCCGGAGTGCCAGACGCCGATCACCGGGACGCGCTCGCGCACGGCCACGTCGTACGCATGAATGATGTGCTCGCAGCCGTCGCCGCCCATCGCGCCGCCCTGGACCCGGGCGTCGCTGCAGAACGCCACCACCGGGACGCCCTCGATGCGGCCGGTGACGGCCAGGACGCCGCTCTTGTCCTCAGGGCTGATCAGCCGGATCGAGCCCTCGTCCAGCAAGTGGCCGAGCCGTACCTGCGGATCACGGGGATCGGCGGCCTCCTCGTCCGAGGCCGCGGTCACCACCCTGTTGTCGAGCACAGTCATCTGAGGCTCCCAGTCACACAGTGGTGAAGGCCACGGCGACGTTGTGTCCGCCGAACCCGAACGAGTTGTTGATCGCGGCGATCTGGCCGCCGTCGAGCTTGCGGGGTTCGCCGCGGACGAGGTCGACCTCGATGCCGTCGGCGGGGTCGTCGAGGTTGGCGATGGCTGGGATGATCCGCTCGTGCAGTGCGAGGATCGTGAAGATCGACTCGATGCCGCCGGCGCCGCCGAGGAGGTGCCCGGTCATCGACTTGGTCGCGGTGACGATCGCGTGGCCGCCGATGGCCTCCTTGATCGCGTGCGCTTCGATCTCGTCGCCTACCGGGGTCGAGGTCGCGTGCGCGTTCACGTGGAGCACGTCGGCGGGCGAGATGGCGGCGTCCTTGATGGCCCGCAGCATGGCCTGCTGGCCACCCAGCCCGGTGGGCTCAGGGGCGGTGATGTGGTGGCCGTCGCTGGAGTAGCCGACACCCGCCGCCTCGGCGTAGATGCGGGCGCCGCGTGCCCGGGCGTGCTCCTCGGACTCCAGGACGACGATGCCCGCGCCCTCGCCGAGCACGAACCCGTCGCGGCCCTTGTCAAACGGGCGGGAGGCCCGCTCGGGCTCGTCGTTGCGGGTCGACATGGTGCGCGCGGCGGCGAACGACGCGACGTTGAGGCCGTGGATCGCGGCCTCGGTGCCGCCCGCGACCACGATGTCGGCGCGGCCGGAGCGGATCATGTCGATGCCGTAGCCGATGGACTCGGCACCGGTGGCGCAGGCGCTGACCGTGGCGTGCGCTCCCGCTTTGGCGCCCAGCTCGATGCTGATCCAGCCGGCCGAGCCGTTCGGCATGAGCATCGGCACGGTGAACGGCGACAGCCGGTTCCATCCCTTCTCGCGGTACAGGTCGTACGCGGAGAGGATCGTCCCGATGCCGCCGATGCCGCTGCCGACCACCACGCCGAGGCGCTCGCCGTCGATCTCCGGCGCGCCGGCGTCCTGCCACGCCTGCCTGGCGGCGATCAGGGCGAACTGCTCGGCGCGGTCCAGCCGCCGGGCCTCCGGCCTGGGCAGCACCTCACCGGGGTCGACCGCCGCCACTCCGGCGAACTTCACTGGAACGGTGTCGACCCAGTCCTCGGTGATGGAACGGATTCCCGACCGCCCGTCGAGGAGCGCCGACCAGGTCGAGGCGACGTCTCCACCGAGGGGCGTCGTCGCGCCGAGCCCGGTGACAACGACACGTACCCGGTTCGTACTCACTTTGTGCACTCCTCTTGATTGGTCGGATGCGCGAATGTGCCGCAGCACGTTCACGAGGCCCGTGTGATGGCGTGGAAGACCGCCGGGCTTCCGCTCGGCGGTCTTCGCTCAGGCCTGGATGAAGCTGATGACGTCCTTGACGGTCTTCAGGTGCTTGAGCTGGTCGTCGGGGATCTCGACGCCGAACTCGTCCTGCGCGGCGACGGCGATCTCGACCATGGAGAGCGAGTCGATGTCCAGGTCGTCCACGAAGCTCTTCTCCGGGGAGACCTCGGCCGCCGGGATGCCGGTGATCTCGTTGATGATCTTGCCGAGGCCGGCGAGGATCTCCTGCTCGGTCACTGCCATGTCGCGATTTCTCCTTGGATTTCGGATTTTTACGGGTTTGCACGGCGGGCCGTGCAAAGTGTTAGGGGATCTCGATGACCTGTCCGGCGTAGGTGAGGCCGGCGCCGAACCCGAGCAGGAGCGCCAGGCCGCCCGACTGCACCTCGCCGCGCTCGATCATGCGGGAGAGCGCCAGCGGGATAGAGGCCGCCGAGGTGTTGCCGGCGAGCACGATGTCCCTGGCGATCACGGCGTTGTCGGCGCCCAGCTTGCGGGCGATCGCCTCGATGATCCGCAGGTTGGCCTGGTGGGGGACGAAGGCGCTGAGCTCGGCGGGGTCCACGCCCGCACGCTCGCACGCCAGCTTCGCCACCGGGTGAAGCGTGGTCGTGGCCCAGCGGAACACCGTCTGACCTTCCTGCTGCAGGAAGGAGTCGCGGTCCTTGACGGCGATCGCGGTGAACTTGTCGCCGGCGCTGCCCCAGACGGTGGGGCCGATCCTCGGGGTGTCGGACGGGCCGACCACGGCGGCGCCCGCGCCGTCGGCGAAGATCACCGCGGTGGCGCGGTCGTCCCAGTCGACCCACTGGCTGAGCTTCTCGGTGCCGACGACCAGCACGTGCGTCGCGGACCCGGCGCGTACGGCGTCGGCGGCGGCGGACAGGGCATAGCAGAACCCGGCACAGGCGGCGTTCACGTCGAACGCGCCCGGGGCCTCGATGCCGAGCCGGTGGGCGACCCGTGCCGAGGCGTTCGGGATCTGCGCCTCCAGCGTGCAGGTGGCCACGATCACCAGGTCGATGTCGGCGCTGGACAGCCCGCTCGCGGCGAGGGCCTTCCCGCCTGCCTGGACCGCGAGGTCGATCTCCGACTCGCCCGGCCCGGCGACGCGCCGCTCTTTGATGCCGACCCGGCTCTGGATCCACTCGTCGTTGGTGTCGATCCGCTTGGCGAGGTCGTCGTTGGTCACGATGCCGGCCGGCTGGTAGCCGCCGAACGCGAGGATCTTGGCCCCCGGAGCCCCCTGGGACAGTTTCACTGCTCGTTCAACCCCTCTCGGACGGCTTCGAGGTCCTCGGGCGTCTTGAGGGCGAAGGTGCGCACGCCCTTCAGCCCCCGCTTGGCCAGGCCGGTCAGCGTGCCGCCGGGGAGGAGCTCGATCATGGTGGTGACCCCGAGCTCCGCCATGGTCGCCATGCAGGCGTCCCAGCGGACCGGGTTGCTGACCTGGTCGACCAGCCGGCGGAGGTACTCCTCGCCGGTGGCCACGGTGGCGCCGTCCGCGTTGGACAGCAGCGTGGTGCGCGGGTCGGCGGGGGCGATGCCCGCGGCGGCCGCGCGCAGGGCGTCGACCGCGGGGGCCATGTGCACCGTGTGGAATGCGCCCGCCACGGAGAGCGGGATCAGACGGGCCCGCTGCGGCGGCTCCTCCTTGAACGCGGCCAGCTGCTCCAGGGTGCCGCCCGCGACGACCTGCCCGGCTCCGTTGATGTTGGCCGGGGTGAGACCGTGCTTGTCGATGGCGGAGAGCACGTCGCCCTCGACACCGCCGAGCACCGCGGTCATGCCGGTCTCGGTGACGGCGGCTGCCTTGGCCATCGCCTGGCCGCGCACCCGGACGAGGTCCAGCGCCTGCTCCGGCGTCAGCACCCCCGCGATCGCGGCGGCGGCGAACTCGCCCACGCTGTGCCCGGCGACCAGGTCCGGCGCGACTCCGAGCGCGTCGAACGACGCGAGCGCGGCCGCCACGAGCAGGGGCTGCGCGACGGCGGTGTCACGGATCTCGTCCTCGTTCGCCGTGGTCCCGTACGCGACCAGGTCGAGGCTCACGATCTCGGACCAGGCCGAGAGCCGGTCACGGAAACCGGGGATCTCAAGCCATGGACTCAGGAATCCTGGGGTCTGGGCGCCTTGGCCCGGAGAGACGATGACGAGCACATCACCAACCCTGCCCTGTAGGGGTTCGCCACAGAGATGGAGATCCGGACGAAGTTTGCGGTGATCACGTTGTAGGGAACCTACAGTCCTGGCTTCCCCATGGTTAACGCCATACGACGAGGTCGTGGCTGACAAATTGTCAGCCACTCCCTAGGCGAGACTCAGCCGACCGAGTATCAGTCCGACTTGCAGGGTGAAGGCCGACCGGCCTTCCGTGGGCTGGTACCCCGTGAGTTCCGTGATCTTCCTCAGGCGGTACCGCACGGTGTTCGGATGGACGAAGAGCAGCCGGGCGGTGGCCTCCAGGGACGTGCCCTGCTCCAGGTAGGTCGCGAGCGTGTCCAGCAGCGGAGTCCCGGCCAGAGGAGTGTAGACGTTCTCCACGAGCTGTGCCCGAGCCGACGCGTCACCGTCGATGGCACGTTCCGCGAGCAGGTCCTCGGCCAGCACGGGGCGCGGCGCGTCCGGCCAGCCAGCCGCCGCGCGCAGCCCCGCGATGGCCGCGTGGGCCGACCCGGCCGCCGCGTGCAGGTCCGGCACCTCCGGACCGATCACGACCGGTCCCGGCCCGAAGCGGGGCACCACGCTGCGGGCCGCGTCCTTGATGCTGTCCGCGCCGCCCACGATGACGATCAGCCGGTTGCCCTGCACGCCCGCGAGGAGGTCGTAACCGACCCGGCGCCCCCTGTCGCGCAGGCCGTCGATGACGCTCTGCGGGTCGTCGCCCGGGGTGTAACCGGCGAAGACCACAACGGGGGCGGACGTCCAGCCGAGCGCCGCCGCCCACGAGTGCAGCCCGTCGTCCACCTTGCCGCGGACCAGCGCGTCCACGATGAGCGCCTCCAGCCGCGCGTCCCAGGAGCCGCGCGCCTCCGCCTCCCTGGCGTACACCTGGGCGGCGGCGAACGCGACGTCCCTGGTGTAGCGCAGCATGGCCTGGCGCAGCAGGTCCTCGCCGCCGGGGCAGGCCAGCTCCTCGACCTGCACCTCCACGACCTCGACGACGATGCGCACCATGTCGACGGTCTGCTGGAGCGAGACGCTGCGCTTGAGCTCGCGGGGCGCCGTGCCGAAGAACTCGATGTTCGGCGTCGGCCGTCCCTCGCCGGCGTGGCCGAACCACTCCACGAACGCGGCGATCCCGGCCTGGGCGACGAGGCCGACCCACGACCTGTCCTCGGCCGACAGCGCGCGGTACCACGGGAGCTGCTCCTCCATCCGCGCCATGGCCGCCGTGCCCAGGCTGCCCATGGCCCGATCGAGCCGCCGCGCGGTGTCCTGGCGCACCTTGTCGTCCGTCTGGCCGCCGCCGTGGGCGGCCCGGAGGACATGGACACTGTTCTTGCTTGCTGGCTCGCTCCGCTGCGTCACGGTTCTAGCGTGCCAGGTCATCGCCGCTGCTGTGGCCAGGGAGGGCGTGGTCGCCACCGCCCGGGCGAGCCGCGCCGTACGGGTGGGATGCCGTACGGGTGGGATGCTGGGGGGCATGTACCGCGAGCGGGCGTCATGCGTGCCGGGGGCGGTGGTGTGGCGGCGTCCGGGGGCGAGCCCGGGGGCGGCGCTGCGGATCCTCCCCGACGGCTGCATGGACCTGATCTGGGTGGCGGGCGAGCTGATGGTGGCGGGGCCGGACCCGGTCGCCCACATGGGCACGGGGACGGGGGACCCGGCGGGCTACACGGGGCTGCGGTTCGCGCCGGGCACCGCCCCCGCCGTTCTCGGCGTGCCCGCGCACGAGCTGCGCGGACTGCGGGTGCCGCTGGCCGATCTGTGGCCGGAGGCGCGGGTCCGGCGGCTCGCCGAGCGCGTCCAGGAGGCGCCCGATCCGGGCGTCGCGCTTGAGGAGGTGGCCGCCGGGCGGCTCGCGGGCGGCGCCGGCCAGCCGGACCCCGCCGTCCAGGGCATCGTGGCCCTGCTGCGCGAGGGAACGGCGGTCGCCGACGTGGCGGACGTGGTGGGCCTGAGCGAGCGGCAGCTGCGCCGGCGCTGCCTGCCCGCGTTCGGGTACGGGCCGAAGACCCTCATGCGGATCCTGCGGATGGACCGGGCCGTGGCCCTGGCCAGGACCGGCGTCCCCCACGCCGCCGTGGCGGCCCGCATGGGGTACGCCGACCAGGCTCACCTCGCCCGGGAGGTGAAGGCCCTGGCCGGGGTCCCGCTCGGCATCCTGATCGCTTGACGAGCTCCCCGGCCCCGGCCGCGGTCAGGAGAGCGGCGCGAAAAGGTCCACGCCGTTGCCGTCCGGGTCGTGGACCACGGCGTAGCGCTGGCCCCAGAACGCGTCCCAGGGTTCCATGTACCCCTCATACCCGGCCTGGACGAGATCCTGGTAGGTCTTGTCGACCTCCGCGGGATCGGCGCAGGCGAAAGCCAGGGAGGCCTGGGCACCGCCGTCGGGCGCGGCGCAGCCGGGGTCGAAGGAACGGATCGCGTCGACGGTGTCCCAGGCGAGCCGCAGCCCGCCGGGGAGCGTCACCTCGACGTGCGGGGCGGAGTCTGCCTCGGCCGGGATGTCGAGGCCGAGCCGCCGGTAGAAGGCCAGCGACGCGCCCATGTCCGCGACGACGAGGCCGATGAGGTTGAAGGTCGGTGCCATGCCCCCAGACATTAGGAGCCGGGGCAGCCGCCCGTCTTGAAAGAATCGGACATCGCGCGTCCGAAGGTCACCCGCGCACGTCGGCCGTGGTGGAGACCACGTGGTCGACGAACCCGTACGCCTTGGCCTCCTCGGCGGTGAACCAGCGGTCGCGGTCGGAGTCCTGCTCGACGCGTTCCAGCGGCTGGCCGGTGTGGAACGCGATCCGCTGCGCGAGCAGCTTCTTCGTGTGACGCATCTGCTCGGCCTGGATCCTGATGTCGGTCTCGGTGCCGCCGATGCCGCCGAGCGGCTGGTGCATGATGATCCGCGCGTGCGGCAGGGCGTATCGCTTGCCGGGCGCGCCGGCGCACAACAGGACCTGCGCCATCGAGCCGGCCATTCCCATCGCGACCGTGCTGACGTCGTTGGGAATGTGATGCATGACGTCGTAAATGGCCATTCCGGCGTACACCGAGCCGCCGGGAGAATTGATGTAGAGGCGGATGTCGGCCTCGGGGTCCTCGGAACTGAGCAGGAGGAGTTCCATCGAGAGGCGGTTGGCGATCTCGTCGTCCACCTCCTGCCCGAGAACCACGATGCGCTGCTGCAGCAGCCTCTGGTCGAGGGAGTCGATCACCGCCGGACCGTGTGCGCCGCCGGTCCTGCCCGATTGGCGCGCCGACGCGAAGGGCGAGTGGTGGGAAGGGGAAAACACTGCGTCACCTGCTTCCAGGGAAAGATCGATGTCGTCGCCGACGCTAACCCGCCTTTCCGTGGAAAAGGAGCGGGTTTCGCCGTCGGCAATTCCCCCGGAGGCGTATTCCGCCCTCGGTGAATATCCCGGAATTCGCGTCAGACGACGGCTACGGCCGTGATCAGCCCGATGACGATGTGGGTGGCGGAGAGCAGGACCGTGGCCGGCTGGAGCGCGGCCTCGCCGACCAGCGACCGGACCGGGATGCCGATGATCCGGGGTAGGACGATCATCGCGATCGTCTGTACGGCGATGCCGACCAAACCGAAGACCAGGGTGGCGAGCAGGCCCTCCCGCAGCGCGCCGCCGGACGACCAGATGGATGCGGCGACGATCAGGCCGACCGCGACGAGGCCGGAGGCGGTCAGGGCGGTCGCGTTGGCGTTGCGCTCCTCGCGGATGAGCCTGCTGAGCCGTCCCGGTATCGCCATGTCGATCACGTGGAACCCGGCGACGAGCAGCAGCACGCCGAGGACCGCGTACGCGGTGATCGCCAACGCTCCGTTGCCGAGCACCTCGGCGAGGGAAGTGGACTGGGTGGTCAACATGGCTCCTTGAGGGGGAGATTCGGGGATCGGGAGGCCCCGAAGCGCTCAGGCGCCCGCGGCGCTTCAGTTCGCCTGGGGCGCTGGAGGGAGTGCTTCGGGTGGCTTTGGAGGGCTTCGGCGACGGGCCCGTCAGCCCGGCTCGATGCGGTGGGGGACGAACGAGGAGGTGTCGTCGGTGATCAGGCCGGAGGTCTCGCGGATGCCGAGGCCGGCGGACTCGTCCTCGACCACCCAGGCGCCGAGCACCGGACGCCGGCCGTCGAACTCAGGCAACGGCAGGAACTCCTGGTAGACGAACCCCTCGGAGCCGTAGTCACCCGGGGTGGAGAGGGAGAGGTCCGGTGACACGACGCGGACGGAGGCGCCCTCGCGTCCGAGTAGAGGTTTCTGGATATATGCGGACATGTCGCGCGGCCCGTCCAGGTAGGCCGGGAGCAGGTTGGGATGCCCCGGATACAACTCCCAGAGGATCGCCAGCAGCGCCTTGTTCGACAGCAGCATCTTCCACAGGGGCTCGATCCACGTCATCGTCACCTGCTGGCCGATGGCGTGCGCGCCGAACGGCTCGGCGACCATCCACTCCCACGGATAGAGCTTGAACAACGACCGGATCACGCGGTACTCCGTGTCCACGAAGCGCCGGTTGAGAGTGTCCCAGCCGATGTCCTCCATGGCGATGGCCACCGTCTTCAGCCCGGCCTGGTCGGCGGTCTCCTGCAGGTAGCCGAGCGTCATCGCCTCCTCGCCCGTCTCGTCCGCGCTCGTCCAGGCGAAGTGGGATGGGCCGGTGGGGAATCCCGGGGCCAGCGCGCGCCAGCGGTCGACGAGCCGCTCGTGGATCGAGTTCCACTGGTCGCCGTCCGGGTGGACGTCCTTCAGCCAGAACCACTGCACCACGGAGCTCTCGACCAGGCTCGTCGGGGTGTCGGCGTTGTACTCCAGCAGCTTGGCCGGCCCCGTGCCGTCGTAGCGCAGGTCGAAGCGGCCGTACAGGTGCGGGTCCCGGCGCCGCCACGACTCCGCGACGGACGCGCGGCAGTGCGAAGGGATGGCGAAGTCGGCCATGCGGTCGTGCGCGACGACGTGCTCCACCGCGGCCAGGCACATCCGGTGCAGCTCCTCGACCTGTTCCTCCAGGCTGAGGACCTCGTCCATGGTGAAGACGTAGTGGACGCTCTCGTCCCAGTACGGCCGGTCGAGGTCGTCGGGGTGGGAGGAGCGATGGAAGGCGAGTCCCTGGGACTCGATCACGTCCGCCCAGTTCTCGCGCGGGGTCGAAGGTTCACGTCTCATCGGCGCGCGGTCAGCCTCCGCCCCCGGAGTGGAACCCGAAGCCGCCGCGCTGGACCACGCGGCCGGATCGCGTGTTGATCTGCGCGTCCGACGGCTTCAGCGTCGTGCCCTGCCAGACGCGCCCGCCGGTGCGGGTGCCGCCGTAGTACCACCCGTACGCGCCGTGCGAGCCGTAATAGTGGTAGTGACCGCCACTGCCACTGCCACTGCCACCATCGTCGTCGCAGTACTCGTCGTTCACGACGGTGTAGGAGCCGTCGGACTCGACGTTGCTCAGGTCCACGCAGTCGGCGCTGACCTCCTCGTAGTCGTTCTGCGCGGCACAGAACCCGACCACGAGCAGGGACAGCACGCCCACGGCGCCGAGCTTGACGGCGGTGGACGACATTCCCGGAGGTTTCGGAGGCGGGGCGGTGTTCGGCCCCATCGCCATCGGATGACGCGGCAGGTGGGGGCTCTCTCCGGGTTCGGTCATCGGGCTCCTGTTGCTCGAAGTCGGCACAGCGTACCGTTCGCGTGGCCAACGGGGATGTAACTACACAGGGTTCTCCCTTTGGTGCTTTTATAACGATCCAGGATCTCTAAGTACAAACCCGTGCCGTCCGCCCGACGAGCGAGAAGCCCGCCGGGGATTACTCCGGCGGGCCTTCGCACGTCTCAGGCATCGGGCGGCTGCCGCTGGCCGAGGCGGCGGCGGAGCTCGGCGACCTCGCGCTCGAGATCGGCCACGTTGCGCTCGGAGCCCTGCGGGTACGCGGCCGGCGCGGGGCGGACGTACCGCGTGGCCCCGTCCGGCGCCTGGCTCGGCTGCCCGTACTGGTCGTACTGCTGGTGCCCGTCGCGCTGGGCGTCGTATCCGCGGTCCTCGTATCCGCGCTGGTCATAACCTTGCCGGCCGTCCTGCTGCCGTGGGTACTGGTCCTGGGGCGGGTACCGGTCCTGGGACGGCCCTCCCTGGGCGTACGCGCCAGGGGACGCGGAGCCGGACGACTCGCCCTGGGGTAGCGCGTACTGCCGGGGGGCCGCCTGCTGCCAGGCCGGGCGCTCGTCCTGCCTGCTGATCGCCGCCGCGTGGGCGCCGCCGTACGCCTGTCCGTACGAGGGGGTGGTGGTGGCCGCGCGCTTGCGGCGGCGCAGCATCATCATGAGCAGCGCGAGACCGCCGGCGACGGCGAGCAGGACGCCCACGCCGATGACGATCCAGAGCCAGACGGGCTGGGGTGTCTCGTCCTTGCCGCTCGAGATCGCCTGCTGGGAGTCGGTGATGTACTTGGCGACGTAGGGGTGGTTGGGCTGGAGGGCCTGGACCTCGCGGAACAGGGGGAGCGCGTCCTTGTAGTGCTTGGCGAAGAAGGCGTCGAGGGCCTCGTTGTACTTCGTCGTGGTCAGTGAGGCCGACGGCTTGACGTTCTTCTCGTTGAGCTTCTCCTTGATGATCGAGACCGGCAGCACGAAGCTCTCGTTCTCCGACGCCTCGCCGCCGTCGCTGACGGTTCCGGCGATGAGCATGCCGATGACCTTGCCGTCGGGGCTGAAGACGGGACCGCCGGAGTTGCCGTGGTAGGACGGCGCCTGGGTCTGGATGTACGGGACGCCCTCGGTGGTGGTGCGCCTGGCGTTGTACGGCCCTTCGGTCATCGCCGGGTCGAGCTTGGACTCGATGCTGAAGAACGGCGTGTTGGTGACCAGGCCGGGGAAGCCGCTGATGTACAGCGTGTTGCCGGTCTGCACGTCGGAGTCGTCGCCGAGCGGGACCGTCGGGAGGTTCTGCTGGTTGTTGACCTTCAGCAGGGCGAAGTCCTTGCCGGGGTAGCTCTCGCCGACGGACACGAGCTCCGCGGGGACCTCCTTGGCCGTCTTGTCGACGCCGCCTCCGGGCAGTGACTGCAGGACCGAGAGGCTCTTCTGCAGGTTCTCCAGCTTCATGTGCGCGGAGTTGAAGTTGATGTAGAGCTGCTGCGCGGCCTGGATGAGCTCCTCGTCGGCGACGACGTTCTCCAGCCCGGCGATGATCTCCTTGGCGTCCTCTTCGTTGAACTTCTGGAGCGCCTGCTGCGCGAACGTCTGGGACAGGTCCTCGTCACTCATGTCCACGCAGTGCGCGCCGGTGACCATGTAGCCGTCCGGGGTGACCCACCAGCCGGTGCACATGCCGCCGATCCGTGCCTCCACGGTGCGCTTGGGCGACGTCGGCATGAGGTACTTGTCCACATTGGCGGCCATCCGCTTGAACATGTACTTGTACATGCTGGGCTCGTCCGACGGGATCTTGCCCGCCGTGACGAGAACCTGGATCTGCGCCGCGAGCTCGTTCAGCGCGTTCTGCCGGACGTCCGCGGTGGGGACGACCACCTCGCCGCTGAAGGTGAGGCTGGTGAGCTGGACGGCCGGGTGGGTGCGGGCGGCCAGCAGCGTGCCGACGGAGACGTTCCCATCGCCGTCGGCCCAGGCAGGGGGTGCCGTGGGGGCTGCCACGGCAAGCAGGGCGATCGCCGCCGTTGCGGCCAATCCCCTGCTCAAAGTCCTGAAATATCCGTTCACGCGGGCAATCGTCGGTTACCCGTCTTGTCCATCGCTTGTGGCTGACTTGGCGCGCCCGCAAGTTCGGCGAACCCTTGCGAAGACCGGCCGGAACGCGGACGAACCGGGCGGGCCGGGGGCGTGAAACGGGCGGTCGGGGGCGTGAAACGGGCGCGCCCGGCCCGGGCGGGGCAGCATCCTGAAATGCTCCACGGCGAGCGGGACACGTGGAGGGTGTCAGAGCGAGACACGACGCTACGGCGTACCCCGAAAGGAGAGGGCCGTTGGGGCCTCCCGACACGAGAAGGCACCGCTTCGAGGACATTTACCGGAAATATCACGATGCGGTGCTCGCCTATCTCGTACGCCGCACGGACAACGGCCACGATGCCGCCGACGTCCTCGCCGAGACGTTCCTCGTCGCCTGGAGGCGGCTCGACGACGTCCCTGCCGGCGAACGGGCCCGGCCCTGGCTGTTCGGCGTCGCCCGGCGCACGCTCGCGAACCTGCATCGCGGCGCTCGGCGGCGCACCGCGCTGAGCGAGAGGCTGCGCGCCGAGCTCGCCCACGCGCACCGCCACGCGGCGCCCGCGACCAAGCCGTTTGCCGTCGCCGCGGCCTTCCGGCGCCTGCCCGAGCAGGACAGGGAACTGCTCGCGCTCGCCGGATGGGAGGGCCTGGACTTCGGGGAGATCGCCGTCGTCCTCGGCTGCTCCCGCAACGCCGTACGGATCCGGATGTTTCGGGCGCGGCGCCGCTTCGCCCGAGAGCTGAACACCCACGAAGACCTGATCGAGGAGCGAGTGGCACCCGCGTCAGAAGGAGGCGTCGCATGAACGTCGAACGACTCAACCCGATCAGCGAGGAGGAGGCCGCCGCGATGGTGAGCCGCCAGACCAGGGACGACCTCGCCGAGCGCATCATGACGACCTCGCCCGACGAGGCCCCGGCACCCGTAGGGCACGGCCGGTGGGGGCGGCGGCTGCTCGTCGGCGTCCCCCTGGCCGCCGCGGTCGCCGCCGCGGGGGTGGTCGTGCTGTCGGCCGCCGGCCCCGACCAGAAGGTCGGCTCGGTGTCCGTCGGTCCGCACCGGGCCGACGCCGCCGTGTTGTCCTTCCGCAAGGAGGACGGCTACCTCGTCGTCACGGTCAAGGACCCGGTCGCCGACCCGGCGCGCTACCGGAAGGAGTTCGCGGCCCACGGGCTGGACATCGAGCTCGACCTCAGGCCCGTCTCGCCGAGGAACGTCGGCACCGTCATCTTCCTGGAGGATCAGGAGGCCAGCAGGATCGAGGTGATCCAGGCCAAGGGGGAGTGCGGGGTCGAGATCTGCAGCGTCGGCGTCAAGGTCCCCGTGGACTACAAGGGATACGCCCACATCGTGTTCGGCCGCGCCGCCCGCCCTGGCGAGATGTACAACACCGGCCCAGACGACATGCCTGGTGAAGGCGTCGGCCTGCCGGAGGTCCCCGGCCGTACGGTGGCCGAGGCATGGTCCGTCCTGGAGCAACGCAAGATCACCCGCGTCCTCTACCGCTACGAGTTCCGCGGCTCCGACCGGCCCTATCCGAACGGGCTCAGCCGCGACCAGGTGAAGCCGGAATGGTACGTCCACGAAGCGGTGGCCGGCACGGAGGGGCAGGTCATCCTGTTTGTCGGGCCAGAGAAGGAGTGAAAGCGTCGGGCCCCGGACAGGAGTCCGGGGCCCGACAGGAGGGTCCGCCGACGCGGACCCGGAGATTCCGGAGTTACACGCCCATCGACTGGATGTCGTTGCTCTCCAAGGGCGCGCCGACCTCGGTCACGCCGTTCTTCAGGTGGTAGCGGGCGATCGCCTCGCGCAGCACCTCGGCCCTGATCTCGCCCCGCCGGACGAGCTGGGTCAGCACCGCCAGGGTGATCGACGCGGCGTCCACGTGGAAGTGGCGGCGCAGCGCCGAACGCGTGTCCGACAGGCCGAAGCCGTCCGTGCCGAGCGAGCTCCAGTCACCGGGCACCCACTGGGCGATCTGGTCCTGGACGGCCCGCATGTAGTCGCTGACGCCCACGAACGGGCCCTGCGCCTCGGACAGCTTCCGCGTGACGTACGGAACACGCTGCTCGGCGTCCGGGTTGAGCAGGTTGTGCTCCTCGGTGGCGAGAGCCTCCCTGCGCAGCTCGGCCCACGACGTGGCCGACCAGACCGCGGCGTCGACGCCCCAGTCCTCGGCGAGGAGCCGCTGCGCCTCCAGCGCCCACGGCCCGGCGACGCCGGAGGCCAGGATGTTGGCCTTCGGCCCACCGGTCGAGGGGGCGGGAGCGAAGAGGTGCAGACCCTTGAGGATGCCCTCGACGTCCACGTTCGCCGGCTCCGCGGGCTGCGGGTACGGCTCGTTGTAGACGGTCAGGTAGTAGAAGACGTTCTCCGGCGCGTCGCCGTACATCCGGCGCAGGCCGTCCTTGACGATGTGCGCGATCTCGAACGCCCAGGCCGGGTCGTAGGAGACGACGGCCGGGTTCGTCGAGGCGATGAGCGGCGTGTGGCCGTCCTCGTGCTGGAGACCCTCGCCGTTCAGGGTCGTACGGCCGGCGGTCGCGCCCAGCAGGAAGCCGCGGCCCATCTGGTCGGCGAGCTGCCACATCTGGTCGGCGGTGCGCTGGAACCCGAACATCGAGTAGAAGATGTAGACCGGGATCATGTGCTCGCCGTGCGTGGCGTACGAGCTGCCCGCGGCGATCACCGAGCCCATGGAGCCGGCCTCGCTGATGCCCTCGTGCAGGATCTGGCCCTCGGTGGACTCCTTGTAGGAGAGCAGCAGCTCCCGGTCGACCGCCTCGTAGGTCTGCCCGTGCGGCGAGTAGATCTTGGCGGTCGGGAACATCGCGTCGACGCCGAAGGTGCGCGCCTCGTCGGGGATGATCGGCACGAACCGGTGACCGATCTCCTTGTCCCGCATGAGGTCCTTCAGCAGCCGGACGAACGCCATGGTGGTGGCGACGTTCTGCTTGCCTGAGCCCTTGGCGAGCTGCTTGTACACGTCGTCGCCGGGCAGTTTGAGGGCCTTGGCCCGGGTCACCCGCTTGGGCAGGAAACCGCCGAGCGCGGCACGGCGCTCCTTCATGTAGGCGATCTCTTCGTTGTCCTCGCCGGGGTGGAAGTACGGCGGGAGGTCGC
The DNA here is from genome assembly GCF_030268965.1 of Microtetraspora sp. NBRC 16547. Lineage (GTDB taxonomy): Bacteria > Actinomycetota > Actinomycetes > Streptosporangiales > Streptosporangiaceae > Microtetraspora. Next base: position 149,012 of record NZ_BSSE01000019.1, read on the forward strand.
CCTCGAGGTCCTTGTCCGGGATGGGCAGGTAGAGCCGGTCGCGGAACTCCTTGAGCTCGGCCTTCGACATCTTCTTCATCTGGTGCGTCGCGTTGCGCGCCTCGAAGTCCTTGCCGAGCGTCCAGCCCTTGATGGTCTGGGCGAGGATCACGGTCGGCTGGCCGACGTGCTCGCGGGCCGCCTTGAACGCGGCGTAGACCTTGCGGTAGTCGTGGCCGCCGCGCGACAGCTTGCGGATGTCGTCGTCCGTGAGGTGCTCGACCATCTTGCGCAGCCGAGGGTCGCTGCCGAAGAAGTGCTCCCGGATGTACGCCCCGGACTCGACGGAGTACGTCTGGAACTGGCCGTCGGGCGTGGTGTTCATCTGGTTGACGAGGACGCCGTCCACGTCGGCCGCGAGCAGCGGGTCCCAGTCACGGCCCCAGACGACCTTGATGACGTTCCAGCCCGCGCCGCGGAAGTACGACTCCAGCTCCTGGATGATCTTGCCGTTGCCGCGTACCGGTCCGTCGAGCCGCTGCAGGTTGCAGTTGATGACGAAGGTGAGGTTGTCCAGTTCCTCGCGCGCGGCCAGGCCGATGGCGCCCAGCGACTCGGGCTCGTCCATCTCGCCGTCGCCCAGGAAGCACCACACCTGGCTGCGGCTGGTGTCCTTCATCTTGCGGTTCAGGAGGTAGCGGTTGAACCGCGCCTGGTAGATCGCGCCGATCGGGCCCAGACCCATGGAGACCGTGGGGAACTCCCAGAAGTCGGGCATGAGCCGCGGGTGCGGGTAGGACGGCAGACCCTTGATCCCGTGGGACAGCTCCTGGCGGAACGCGTCCAGCTCGGGGGCCGACAGACGGCCCTCCAGGAAGGCGCGGGCGTAGATGCCGGGCGCCGCGTGACCCTGGATGAACACCTGGTCGCCCGACTCGCCGTGGTCCTTGCCCCGGAAGAAGTGGTTGAAGCCCACCTCGTACAGAGACGCCGCCGAGGCGTAGGTCGCGATGTGGCCGCCGACGTTGGTGCGGGCGTTGGCCCGGGTGACCATGACGGCGGCGTTCCAGCGGATGTAGGCCCGGATGCGGCGCTCGACGTACTCGTCGCCGGGGAACCAGGGCTCTCGCTCCGGTGGGATGGTGTTGATGTAATCCGTACTCCGCAGGCCGGGCACGCCGACCTGGTGTTCACGGGCCCGCTCCAGGAGTCGGAGCATCAGATATCGGGCTCGGGTGCGGCCCTCCGTCTTGATGACGTTGTCGAGCGATTCGAGCCATTCCCTGGTCTCGCTCGGGTCGACATCAGGCAACTGGCTGGGTAGGCCGTCACTGATGATCGAGAAGCGCTGGCGTCCGGAAGCCACTGGGTCTCGCCTTCCGAGGATGGACTATGTCTTTGTCTAGGCACTTCCATCCTGGCCGCTTGCCCCGGAAAGTGCATCTCTACTGCCGGGTAACCAGGATGTCCCTGCTGGCAGGCGGGGATTTATGGCCTAGACCACCGATGGTAGGACGATTCTTACAGACTGCCCAGCGTGGTCGGGTCACGAGGCCGATCATCCGTGCGCGGGTCGCGCTTCCGCCCGTTGAGAAAGGCGGATCCGCGCGGGCGTGAGGTGCCGCTGTGGCGCCCGGTGCGGTACCAGTGAGGTGCCGCTGTGGTGCCCGCCGTGGCGCCTGGTGCGATGCCGGTGAGGTGCCGGTGAGGTGCCATCCAAGCACAGCCCCGAACGCGGCGCACCGCTCGGTCCCGCCCACCGGTTGGTCGCCTTTCCGTGTCAGGCGCGGCCGTTAGGTGACTGTCGCGTAACCGGTCCGCCATCTGTCCCGTGCGCTGTGACGGGGCAGCGTAACGTTTCGGTATGTGTTGTTCCTCCCTCTTACGGAGGATGGGTTACTCCCCTTCCCTGCGGGCGAAAGCCGTATCAGGCTCTGGATAGAGGGAGGAATCGAGATGCACGCAACGGTGGGCGACCGGCTCCTGGTGCATGGGACCGTCGTGGGAGAGCATGACAAGCGCGGCGAGATCATCGAGGTACGCGGACCCGGTGGCGAGCCGCCGTACGTCGTCCGGTTCGACGACGGACACACCGGCCTGGTGTTCCCTGGTCCCGACGCGGTCGTCGTCCCAGCTCAGCGGGGATCGTAATATCGCGCTGTGAAATCCAGAGAGATCGCGGTGCGGACCGGTACGCGCGAGCGGGTGCACGACATCACGCGTGAGTGCGAGGAGTTCGCGCGGGAGTGTGGTGGAGACGGGCTTTTGCACGTCTTCGTGCCGCACGCCACGGCGGGGCTAGCGCTGATCGAGCTGGGATCGGGGAGCGACGAGGACCTTCTCGCCGCCCTGCGGGACCTGCTTCCGGCGGATGACCGGTGGAGGCATGCGCACGGCTCCCGGGGGCATGGAAGATCCCATGTCTTGCCTGCGATCATCCCGCCGTACGCGACACTGCCTGTTCTGGACGGCCGGCTCGCGCTGGGCACCTGGCAGTCAGTGTCCCTTGTCGATCTCAACGTGGACAACCCCGACCGGCGTGTTCGATTGTCGTTTTTGTCGGGATTATAGATAACGGTGCGGGTCACCGGTCGTGGCGACCGTTGACGACGGTGGGTCACAGCGTGTGGACTGTGCCGAAGCATGGCTCTCAGTGGAGCCGGACAACCGCATTACAACGCGGGGTCACCCAAGCAGGAGGGATAAACGTGAGCGCGACCGCGGGTCAGGCGCAGGGCGAGCGCGGCCTGGCCGAACGACTCGGCCTCAAAGCTGGTCAGGTGGTGCAGGAAGTCGGCTGGGACGAGGACTGCGACGAGGCACTGCGCCAGTCCATCGAGGAGCTGACCGGCAACGAGCTGGTGGACGAGGAATACGAGGACGTCGTCGACGTGGTGCTGCTGTGGTGGCGCGACGGTGACGGCGACCTGTTCGACGCACTCAGCGACGCCATGACCGCACTCGCCGACGGAGGCCAGATCTGGCTGCTGACCCCCAAGGCGGGCCGGGACGGCCACGTCGAGCCCAGCGACATCGGTGAGGACGCGACGACCGCCGGCCTCTCCCAGACGAGCAGCATCAGCGCCGCCCGGGACTGGTCGGGAACGCGGCTCGTCACCCCGAAGGCCCGCCGCTGAGCTGACGCCGATGCCCTGCCGTACGGCCCGGCGACGCCGTGCGGCAGGATGATGTGCGATCAGACCAGGGGAGGGCGGCGCATGTCGGTTGAAGTCGGGGAACGGGCTCCGGATTTCGAGCTCCAGGACCAACACGGCACTCCCGTCAGGCTTTCCGACCTCCGGGGCCGCAAGGTGGTGCTCGTGTTCTATCCCCTGGCGTTCACCAGCGTGTGCCACGGCGAGCTGTCCGCGATCCGCGACGAGTTCCTCCCCTCGGTCGCGGACGACGTCGAGGTGCTGACCGTCTCGGTCGACTCCGTCTTCGCCCACCGGGCCTGGGCCGACCGGGAGGGCTACACCTTCCCGATGCTCTCGGACTTCTGGCCGCACGGTGAGACGGCCCGGGCGTACGGTGTGTTCGACGAGGAGAAGGGGCTCGCGCTGCGCGGCACCTTCATCATCGACGGCGAGGGCGTCATCCGCTGGAAGGTCGTGAACGCGATCGGGTCGGCGCGTGACGTCACCGAGTACCGCAAGGTGCTCACACATCTGTGAGGTGCCGCAAGGTGCTCACACATCTGTGACCCTGCCTTACGGGAGGCGAAGATGCCCTGCTTCCGGTGCGGGGCCCGGCAGACCGACCCGGTCCGCGGTGCGAGTCCCTGGAAACGTGGGGTGCGCCACGAGGCGCAGGTCCTGATCTGCCCGGACTGCCAGCGCGCGCACGACCTCGATCTCGATGCGTGCGTCTCGTGCGGCTCCACCGCGCTGATCTGCCGCCTCGGGGAGGTCGAGTGCCGCTCGTGCGGTGCCGTGCGGCTCGCGCGGTCCTGCGAGTCACTGGTCGCCGCGTCCGGGGCGCCCGACCTGTCCGCCGAGGTCGAGGCGGCGCTGAACCGCGTCCTCGGTCGTTCCTGATCTGCCTGATTTGGCGAAAACGTCCTTTGGTGACGACGATGTCCGAGTGAGTTACGTGGTTGCCCTCGATGTGGGCGGTACGTCGATGAAGGGCGGGCTCGTCACACGCTCCGGCGAGGTGACGCCTTTCGAGGGCCGGCCGACGGAACGTGAGCGTGGGGCGTGGGCCGTCGTGGCGGCCATCCGCGCGTACGTGGGCGAGCTGGCCGGGCACGGGCTTTCCCGTTTCGGAGTGGAGCCCTCCGGCGTCGGCCTGGCCGTGCCGGGGATCGTCACCTCCTCCATGGCGCTTTACTCCGCGAACATCGGCTGGCGTGACGTGCCGGCCGAGGACTTCGTGCCCGGGGGCGTACCCGCCCGGCTGGGACACGACGTGCGGACCGGCGGGCTGGCCGAGAGCGTGTTCGGCGCCGGGCGCGACACCGCCGACTTCCTGTTCCTCCCCATCGGCACCGGCATCGCGGGCGCCGTGGTGGTGCGCGGCGAGCCGTACGGCGGAGCGCACGGATGGGGCGGCGAGATCGGTCACACGCCGGTCTGGCCCTCGGGCGAGACCTGCGCGTGCGGCCAGATCGGCTGCCTGGAGACCTACGCGTCCGCGTCAGCCGTGGCCCGGCGCTTCGAGCGGCGCTCCGGCCGTACGGCCACCGCCAAGGAGGTCGTGGCGCTGGCGGTATCCGGCGACGCCGCGGCGCGCGAGGTCTTCGATGAGGCGATCGAGGCGCTGGCGATCTCGCTGGCGTCGTACACGCTGCTGCTCGACCCGTCGCTGATCGTCATCGGCGGCGGCCTCGGAGAGGCGGGACCGGTGCTGTTCGAGCCCCTGCGGGAACGGCTGGCCGCGCGGCTGGCCTTCTGCGAGCCTCCGGAGCTGCGTCCGGCGGCCCTCGGCGTACACGCGGGCATGCTTGGCGCCGCGCTGCTCGGCTGGCAGGCGGCCGGCGAGCCCGGCGTGGGCGTCGACTGGACCGCGGAAACGCTGCTGGGCGGGCGTTAGCCCGCGCGGACGTCCGGTTCCGGACGCGACCGCCCAGCGGCGTGATGCGTTCCGACGTCTCAGGCATGGCCGCCGAGACGTCGGGGTGCGCTCCGGTGTCACTTGGTCCCGATCGGCGCGGGACGCGGACCGATCTCCCGATGTGCTGAAAGGCGTCCGGGTGTCGTAAGGTGTAGTCCCGTCTGGGGCGGTTAGCTCAGCGGTAGAGCACTCGCCTTACAAGCGAGGGGTCACTGGTTCGAACCCAGTACCGCCCACCAGCGAAAACAAGCTCTGTAGCGATCTTGCTGCGGGGCTTTGTGCCATTAACGTGCCATTAGCCGACGCGGGTGATCTTGCTTAGTTGCTCGGCAGGGCTTCTGCGATCTTGTCGTTCATGGCGTTCGCGATCTTGCGGTCCGCCTCCGCCGTGCGGTGTTGGTAGATCATCGCGGCGCGAACGGAGTCGTGCCCCATCCGCTCCATGAGATCCCGGAGCGTCGCGCCCGAACTGGCCGCGATCGTGTTACCGGTATGCCGGAGATCATGGAAGTGCAGGCCGGGGAAACCGATCTTCTTCGTGTTCTTCGTCCAGTCGGCCGCTCGGCGGAAGTTGCTTCGCCGGAGGGTGCCGCCCCGCGCGCCGGTGAAGATCAGGGCGTCGTCCTCTGGATCGGTGAAGTCGTCGAGGTGATCCCGAAGCGCGGGGATGATTGCCGAAGGAATGGCGACCGTCCGGACACCGGCCCGCGACTTGGGCGGCCCGACGAGCAGCTCTCCCGTGTCAAGGCGGCGGCGCGGCGCGCCGCCGCACCTCCGGCCCTCCGCCCGCCCGCCGTCCGGGCGTGCGGCCTGGGGGCCGGTCCCGGACGGCGGCGGGACACCGGGCTGGCTGCCGCACACCTGCCGCGCCGTACTAACCGAACGCTCCGACCGGGATTGCCGCGCCGCCGCCACGACCCACTCTGAGCACACCTGCATGTGCGTCAGCGCCCGACTGCCAGGCAGACGGGATGACCAGGCAGGGCAGGTGCGCGCGGTGCGGCGGCAAAACCGCAGGTCACGGGCTGGCTGTCCTGCCGTTAGCGACGGCTATCGGGGTGGTTCTGGCACGACTCCCCAGTAAAAGGTGGATTCTGCCAACAGTTGCTGGGTCAGTGTGATCCCGGTGAGGCGCTCGGCGAGCAGGAAGGCCGGCCCTTCGCAGGGATAGGGTAACCCGGGGTAGAGCCTGTCGATCTCCGCCATGGTGTCCACGAGTTCGTCCGGTGTATCCATCATGTATCCCTCTTGTGCCCAGAAGCCGAATCTGATCTCGCTGGCTATGAAGGTGGATCCGAGAGCCATGTGTCGGTCGGTTTGAGAGCCACTTGCTGATCAACTGCCTTGGAGTGTTAGTGAAAAAGAGAGCCATGCCAGTGGGCCTGGGGCATGGCTCTCGTGACGCTGTGTGAGTGTTGTCGGCGTACACCTCCCGCTGCGGAGGCGAGTACGCGTAAACGTGCACAGCCCGAGGACGGTTAGCCGG
>NZ_BSSE01000020.1 GCF_030268965.1 Microtetraspora sp. NBRC 16547
TGCAAACTTCTCAAGCCGCGGGCGTACCAGCGCCATCTCGTCAGGTGTCACGACAGCATGATCCCGAAGTAACTCATCAAAATGATCACGTTAAGTGATCATCGATCTAACGAAGTACTACTAGGTCCCATCGGGGTTCGGGAACAACCGCGGGACCTGCCCGGTTCTGGCGGGCATGGGTGATTATGGCAGGGCAGTCGAGTTCGGATACTTCCTCGTCCCGAACGCCGACGACCCCCTGATCGAGACAGCGAAGAGCGCCGACCGGCTCGGCCTGGACCTGCTCGGCGTGCAGGACCATCCGTACCAGAAGCGGTATGTGGACACCTGGACGCTGCTCAGCGTCATCGTCGCGCGCACGGAGCGGATCAGGGTGTTCCCCGACGTCGCCAGCCTCCCGCTGCGGCAGCCCGCGGTCCTCGCCAAGGCCGCGGCCAGCCTCGATCTCCTGAGCGGCGGCCGGGTCGAGCTCGGCCTCGGCGCGGGCGCGTTCTGGGACGCGATCGAGGCGTACGGCGGGCCGCGGCGCGCCCCGAAGGACGCGATCGGCGCCCTGGAGGAGGCCGTCGCCGTCATCAGGGCGGTATGGAGCGCGGAGTCCAATCTGCGGGTCGACGGCGTCCATTACCGGCTCAAGGGTGCCAAGGGCGGCCCCGCCCCGGCGCACCCGATGGAGCTCTGGCTCGGGGTCGGCGGTCCGCGCGCCCTCGCGCTCACCGGCAGGCTGGCCGACGGCTGGCTGCCTTCGTCGAGCTGGGCCTCCCCTGAGCGCCTGCCCGAGCTGAACGCCCGGATCGACGAGGCGGCCGTCGCGGCGGGACGCCGACCCCAGGAGATCCGCAGGCTGTACAACGTCAACGGCACGATCACGGACGGCGGTTCGGAGGGCTTCCTGCGTGGCCCCGCCGACCAGTGGGCGGACGAGCTGACCGACCTCGCCGTCGGCTATGGCATGGACACCTTCGTCTTCTGGGGTGAAGGCGACCAGGAGACCCAGCTCAGGAGGTTCGCCGAAGAGGTGGTGCCCGCCGTACGGGAGCGGGTGGCGCTCGAACGAGGCGAGTGACCGGCGGGCGTCCGCACGGCTTCGCCGTCATGTGGCAAACGGCTGAAATGCGGCGGATCTTCTCTTTACGATTCGGGGACATCTGCTGCATCCCCGGAGAACGGATTTGAACCGCAACTACCTGATCAAGGACCCCGCCAAGGGGGACCAGTCCGAGTGGCGCCGGAGCAGTGCGGTCTCGGCGAACGAGCGGCTGACCTTCCTCAACGAGGCGAACCGCCGGATAGGCACCACGCTGGATCTCGTGGAGACGGGCCGTGAGCTCATGGACGTCACCGTGCCGCGCTTCGCCGACACCGCGGAGATCCTGATCCAGGACCGGCTGGTCACCGAGGGGGAATTCCCGTCCCGGCCGCTGGACGACACGACGCTGGTCCGGCGGGTGGCCCTCGGCGTGGCCGACGACGATCCACAGGTGTGGGTACGGGCGATCCCGCTCGACGAGGTGGCGGTCTATCCCCCGGCGCTGCCGCACGCCCAGTGCATGGCGACCGGACAGCCGATCATGTATCCCCAACTGGATCTCGATACGGCACGGCTGATCGGCGGCGGTTTCGACCGGGAGACGCTCATCGCGACGCTCCTCACCGGCGCGTCCTTCCTCGCCGTCCCGCTGAGCGCGCGCGGCCGGGTGCTGGGATGCGCGGTCTTCACCAGGCGGCCGGGCGGCCCGCCGTTCGAGGAGCAGGACGTCGCGGTGGCCGAGGAGCTCGCCGCGCGGACCGCCGTCTGCATCGACAACGCGCGCCTGTACACACGCGAGCGCCTTACCGCCCTGACGCTGCAGAGCAGCCTGCTGCCCGCCGATCTGCCCCACCCGCTCGGCATGGAGATCGCCTCCAGGTACCTCCCGGCCAGCGACCTCATGGGCGTGGGCGGCGACTGGTACGACGTGATCCCCCTGCCCGGATGCCGTTCCGCTCTGGTCGTGGGCGACGTCATGGGGCATGGCACCAGGGCGGCGGCCACCATGGGCCAGCTCCGCACCGCGGCACGCACTCTGGCCAGCCTGGACCTCTCCCCGGACGAGGTGCTCTTCCGGCTCAACCTGATGAGCCAGGACCTCGACCCGACGCAGATCGCCACCTGCGTGTACGCGGTGTACGACCCGATCACGCGGAACTGCTCGATCGCCAGGGCCGGCCACGTGCCTCCGGTCCTGATCCATCCCGACCGCTCGACCGAGATCATCGAGATGTCTCCGGGACTGCCGCTCGGCATCGGCAGCGAGCCGCTGGAGACGCGGGAGCTGACGCTGCCCGCGGGCAGCGTTCTCGCGCTCTACACGGACGGGCTGGTGGAGAGCAGGCGCCGGGACATCGACGCCGGAATCATGGCCCTGCGCCACCTGCTCGCGGGACCGCTCCAAGATCTCGAGGACATGTGCGATCTGACGATCAACAGCCAGCGTCCCGGGCACGAGCGTGACGACATCGCCCTGCTGCTGGCCCGGGTCCGGGATCTCGACCCCGACGAGATGGCGACTTTCCCCCTGTCCGACGATCCACGGTTCGTCCGCTCGGCCCGCAGGTTCGTACGGAACACGCTGGCGGCGTGGGGGCTGGCGAGCCTGGCCGACACCACCGAGCTGATCGTCAGCGAGATGGTCACCAACGCGCTCAAGCACGGGTGGCCCCCGATCGAGCTGCGGCTGCTTCGCGGCCGGACGCTGGTGTGCGAGGTCTCCGACGGTTCCTCCACGGTTCCCGCGCCGCGCTCGCCCACCCCGGACGACGACAGCGGGCGTGGCCTCCTGCTGATCAAGCGGTTCGCCTACCGCTGGGGAACCCGCCCGACGCCGCAGGGGAAGATCGTCTGGGTGGAGCAGCGCCTTCCCTGAGTCGCTATCTTGACTCGTCTTTTCCCGGCGCCGCCCTCGGCCGCGGGTATCTTCCCCGGCAGACGCCTGCCGTACGGAGGGGAGCGGTGGTGTGAGTGACACGGCCGAGCACGCCGAACTGCTCCGCCTGCGCGAGCAGGTCGCGGCGTCGCGCCGCCCGTGCCGTCACCTCGCCTCCGCCGTCGCGATCACCCTGATCGCTCTGGGATGCGTGCTCGCGCCGGTCGCCATGGTCGCGGTGTGGACGGCGGGTGAGGTGTGGAGCGTCGACGAGGCCGCCGCCGCCCTCGAACAGCGGGGGCTTCCGATGGATCTCGACGTGAAGCTGGCCCACGTCAGGAGCCTGGTGGACGAGAAGATGCCGCGCCTGTCGCACAGCGCCGTCTACCGGGGCCTGTGGACCGATACCGCAAGGGTGGCGCGCAAGGGCCTGCGGGCGATCACGTCCGGCCGCTTCGCGTACTCCTCACTCGGGTGGGTCGTTCCCGCGGCGTCGGCGGCGCTGCTCACTGTGGGGTTCCTCCTGGCGCGCAGCCGCCGCCGGGCCGCGCTGGGGGCGGGTCTGGGCGTCGCCGTCTGCGCTCTCGGGCTCGCGGCCGTGCTGTCCATGGCCAGGAGCGTCTACATGAGCACCGTGGCGTCGCACGGACTCAACCTCGTCGCCGCCGAGCGGTATTTCGACACCATGACGCGGTTCCCCGACGTCGGGCTGCGCGTGCTCATGGTCCTCGGCCTGCTGACGGCGGCCGCCGCCGACTTCCGCCGGAGCCGTCCTCGTACCAGGTGATCCGCCCGCTCCTCACCGCCCGGCGGCGGCGCGCCGACTAGCGCCCGGTGGGTCGCTTGCCGTGGTTCGCCTGCTTCTTCTTCCGTGCCTTCGACTTGCGCGCTCGCTTACCCATGTGGGAACCGCCTTTCGTCGTATGGCTTGTGCCCCCACTCTTCATCACCGCGCCGGAGGCCGTACAGGACCGCCACCGATATCACCATGATTCAACATCACTGCCCGAGGGATGTGGCATAGTTTGTTGGAATCTGTTGATTGGAGTGGTGATGCTGGCCCAGCTACGGCAGCAGGCGATCCTCGAGAGGATCCGCAGGACCGGAGGTGTGCGCGTCGCGGAGCTGGTCCGGGATCTCGGCGTCTCCGACATGACCATCCGTCGCGACCTGGAGGTCCTCGCGGATCGCGGACTCATCGAGAAGGTCCACGGAGGCGCCACGATCGCCGGCGCGGGATCGACGGAGGAACCCGGATTCGCCGCCAAGTCGGCCCGGCAGCAGGCTGAGAAGGAGGCCATCGCCCGCAGCGCCGCGCGTCTCGTCCGGCCGGGAAGCTCGGTGGCGCTGTCCGCCGGGACGACCACGTGGACGCTCGCGCGGCATCTCGCCGACGTGCCCGAGCTGACCGTCATCACCAACTCGGTCAAGGTCGCGGACGTGCTCCACCGGACCGGGCGGCCCGACCAGACCGTGGTGCTGGTCGGCGGCGTTCGCACCCCTTCCGACGCCCTGGTCGGCCCGGTCGCGGTCGCGGCGATCCGCTCCATGAACGTCGACATGCTGATCCTCGGCGTCCACGGCATGAGCGTGAAGGCGGGGTTCACCACGCCCAACCTGCTGGAGGCCGAGACCGACCGCGAGCTGGTCAACGCGGCCCAGCGGCTCGTCGTCCTGGCCGATCACACCAAGTGGGGCACGATCGGCATCAGCACGATCGCCCACCTCGACCAGGCCCATGTGGTGGTGAGCGACACCGGCCTGCCCGACGAGGCCCGCGCGGAGCTGTCCGAGCATGTGGGCGAGCTTGTGCTGGCGGATCCCTCCGGCGCCGGCGAGCGGGAGGTTTCGGTCCTGTGAAGCGCACGATCACCCACATGGCCGACGGGCGGGAGCTGTTCTACTACGACCGGCGGGACGACACCGACCGCGGCGCGACCGATCCCCGCGACCTGCCGCCGCGCCCGCCCGCCTCGCAGATGCGCTACGACCCGTTGATGGACGAGTGGATCGCCATCGCGGGGCACCGCCAGACGAGGACCCATCTGCCGTCCGCCGACGAGTGCCCGCTCTGCCCGGCCCATCCCGCCTCGGAGATCCCCTCCGACTACGACGTCGTGGTCTTCGAGAACCGCTTCCCCTCGTTCAGCTTCGTGGAGGCGACGGGCGACTTCACCGATCCCGGAGGTCTGAGCGAGGCCCGGGCCGGCGTGGGGCGATGCGAGGTGGTCTGCTTCACCTCCGACCACGACGCGTCCTTTGGCTCTCTGAGCGCGGATCATGTCGAGCTGGTCATGGAGGCCTGGGCCGACCGCACCGCCGAACTCTCCGCCCTGCCCGGCGTCGAGCAGGTCTTCTGCTTCGAGAACAGGGGCGCGGAGATCGGCATCACACTTCCCCATCCCCACGGCCAGATCTACGCGTATCCGTACGTGGCCCCGCGTACCCGGCACATGCTCGGCATCGCGGCGCGGTATCGGGACGGTAGCGGGGGTGGCGACCTCTTCGCCGACGTACTGGCCGCCGAGCGGAAGGGGCCCCGGGTCGTCGCGTCCAACGAGCACTGGACGGCGTTCGTCCCGGCCGCCGCACGGTATCCGTTCGAGGTCCACGTCTACCCGCACCGACCGGTGCCGGACCTGCCCGCGCTGGAGCCGGACGAGCGCGCCGCCTTCGGACCGCTCTACACCGAGGTGCTGCGCCGCCTCGACGCGCTGTTCGGGGTGACCATGCCGTACGTCGCGGCCTGGCACCAGGCGCCGGTGACCTATCGGCGGGACCTGGCCCGGCTCCACCTCCAGCTGTTCAGCATCCGGAGGGCTCCGGACAAGCTGAAGTACCTGGCCGGGTCGGAGTCCGCGATGGGAGCGTTCGTCAACGACGTGAGCCCGGAGGACGCCGCCAGGATGCTGCGCGAATCGGTGATAACGGGTTGATCTCTAATACATTGCGACTTTAAGTAGAAAACAACCACGCTTTACCACTACTATCCATCGCACCGGCTGTCACAGCCGGTGCGCCTAATCTCGGGCGCCTCGCCCGGGAGCCGGGGACCCACGACATTGGTGATCTGTCCCTTTTCCGGGGGGATCGCCGTTGCACCTGGGGTGAAGGCACGCCAGTGCCAGGGCTTCTCCAGTCCGAACCCGTCAGCTAACCCGGCCGGCAGATGGAGAGGAGTGGGCTCTGCCCCGCGCGTTCCCGGCGGCCGTCGCGGCTCTGGCCGCCGCCACCCTTGTCTTCGGTACGGCCTCCGCGGCCGACGCCGCTCCCAAGCCGAGCGAGAGCCAGCTCAAGAAGCAGCTCGCCGATCTGCGCACGAAGGTCGACAAGCTGATCGCCGACTACAACACCAAGCGGGTCGAGCTCGCCAAGGCGCAGCAGTCGGAGAAGGCGGCGAAGGAGCGGCTGGCCAAGGCGGAGACCGACTTCGAGTCCGCCAGACAGCAGATGGTCGGCCTCGCGGGTCTGCGCTACCAGACGCATGATCTGGACCTGTTCGGCACGCCCGACCTGCAGGGCTCCGTTGTACTGACCCAGCTCCAGGACGAGCAGGCCGTGCTGGTCTCGCAGTTCGCCACGATCAAGGCGGAGCGCAAGGCCGCGGCGGACGCCGCCGCCGCCCTGATCGCGCAGATCAAGACGCGGTCGGAGGAGGTCGCCAAGCAGCGCGAGGCGGCCGAGAAGCTGATCGGCGACATCACGGACAAGCTCGACCAGCTCATCCCCGTCGCGCCGGGGAAGCTCCCCGGCGGCGGGTGGACACCGGAGCTCCCCTCGGGCAGCGACAACATCACACCCCGGACCCGGCTGATGAAGACACAGGTCGCCGAGCACTTCGACCTACGCTACTCCGTCGGCTGCTACCGGGCCGAGAACGACGGCGGCGAGCACCCACTCGGCCGGGCCTGTGACTTCATGATGAGCTCGGGCGGCTCCATGCCGAGCCCGGACATGAAGGCCCTGGGCGACGGCGTCGCCGCCTGGGCCATCGAGAACGGCTCCAAGCTGGGCGTCAAGTACGTGATCTGGCAGCAGCGGATCTACAACCTCGGCAGCCCCGGCTGGCGCACCATGTCGGACCGCGGCGGGATCACCGCGAACCACTACGACCACGTCCACATCTCGATGTACTAAGACCGGCACGTCTGTGATCTGCGCTTATACGGTCACCTCGTCCTTGCCCCTCGGACCTGACCGACGTGCGAAGGACCGTCCGTCACCCGATCGTCCAGACCACGATGAGGGCCAAGCAGAGCGCCACCCAGATCAATCCGGGAATTACGTTCCGCCAGGTGGCAAAGCTCACCCCGAGGAACCGCTTGCCGTAACCCGGTTGCATCTCCTCGAATCGCTGTGCCCACTCCTCGGTGGCCCTGACCACCTGCTGGGTGTCGTAGCCCATGGCCGATTCCGACGCATCGACTACGATCCGGGTGAACTCCGCGAGCATCTGATGAGCGGTCATTCCACCACCGCCGGACAGGGCCTGGTGTACGCGTCGGGCAAGGTCGTCCACTCGTTCGGGGTTCAGCCCGCCGGGGCGTATGTCGAAACTGGGTTTGTCCGGCACCATGTCTCGATGATCAGGGCGGCAGGCCATACCCGCAACACCCACCTTGCTGCGCGCCTTGGCGGGCGATTTCCCTGCGTGACAAACTGCGTGACAACACCAGCGAACAGTGAAAGCCCAGCTCAGCGCATGAGCTGGGCAGTCGCCGCAGGTCAGCCGTCAGGACAGATCCGATCTCGATGTACCAGACCGGCACGTCTGTGATCTGCAAAGCGGGAGGCCGCTCGCTCGCATCCGGTGATCTCCACCGAGATCATGCGGAGTGCGCGCTCAGCCCGGTCAGCCGGACAGGCGGATCGGGTTCACCAGGTCGGCGTAGATCAGCAGGCCACCCATGACCAGCAGCAGCGCCGCCATGGCGTATGTGAGCGGCAGCGCCTTGGCGACGTCGACGTACCCCGGCAGGGGCCTGCGGCGGATCCGCGCGATGCCGCGCTTGAGGCCCTCCCAGAGACCGCCGACGATGTGGCCGCCGTCCAGCGGAAGCAGCGGGATGAGGTTGAACATCCCGACGGCGAGATTCAGCGCGGCGAGCAGGTTGACAAAGAAGATGATCTTGTTTTCCAGCGGCGCGGAGGAAGCGGCGATCTCGCCGCCGATCCGGCCCGCGCCGACGATGCCGACCGGCCCGTTCGGATCGCGCTTCTCGCCGGAGAAGGCCGCCTGCCAGACGCCCACCATCTTCTTCGGGATGTTGGCCATCGCAACGACAGTCCGCTCGGTGTAGTCCCACATCTGTGCGACGACGTAGCCGGGCCCCTGCTTCTCGGTCACGATGGTGGGGGCGACCCCGAGGAAGCCGACGTTCTTCTCGATCTTGTCCGGGTTGTCGACCGACGGGCGGTCCTGCGCGATCAGGTCGACGCCGACCGTGATCTCCTTGTCGCCCCGGACCACGCCCAGGTCCGTACGGCCGGCGCCGTGCGCGCGGATCAGCGCGGTGGCCGCGTCCCAGGTGCTCACCGGCTTCCCGCCGACGGAGACGATGCGGTCACCGGGAAGCAGCCCGGCCTTGGCCGCCGGGGTGGGCGGGTCGCTGGGACGGCACTCGCGCTGCTGCTCGGTCTGGGTGGCCGGGATCACGCACTGGGACACCGTGGACACGACGGGCTTGGACACCGGGACACCGAAGCCCATCATGATGATCGCGAACAGCCCGAAGGCGAGCACGAAGTTCATCGCCGGACCGCCGAACATGACGATGACCTTCTGCCACCACGGCTTGCGGTAGAAGACGCGGTCCTCGTCGCCGGGCTGGATCTCCTCGGAGGCGACGGCCCTGGCGTTCTCGATGAGGCCCTGCCAGGGACCCGTGGAGACGTTACGCAGCTTGTTCGGATCGTCGGACGGCCGTGGCGGCAACATGCCGATCATGCGGATGTATCCGCCGAGGGGGATCCACTTCACGCCGTATTCGGTCTCACCGCGCCTGCGCGACCACATGGTGGGGCCGAAGCCGACCATGTACTGCGTGACACGGATGCCGAAGATCTTGGCGGGAACGAGATGCCCGATCTCGTGCAACGCGATGGAGAGAAGAAGCCCCGCGAAGAGGACCAGGAATCCGGCTATGTATAGCCAGTTCATCAGCGCGTACCCCCGTGGAGGAGAAGGTGTCTTTCCCTGCGTTGCCTTTTTGAGGGTAGTCCACCGCCCCTTCCCTCAAGGGCGCCAGATCAGAACGAGGGCACAGTCGTCGTTGTGCCCCGACGACATGGAGTTGACGAGCTGCCTGGCGCCCTCACGGTACCCCGAGGGCAGCAGCCGCTCGGCCTCGCCGAGCAGGCGGTCGAGACCGGCGTCGATGTCGCGGCCCGGCTGCTCGATCAGCCCGTCGGTGTAGAGCATGAGCGCGTCGCCCTTGCGCAGCACGCCGGTGTCGGGCTCGCAATGGAGGTCGGGCACCACCCCGAGCACCACGCCTTTGGCCGTGGCGACGTGCCAGGTGCCCGTTCCCGCATCGAACTTGACCACGGGCGGGTGTCCCGCGGAGGTGATGAGGTACTCCCCTGTGGACAGGTCGAGGCTCAGATGGGCGGCGGTGACGAACCCCTCGTCGCCGCGCTGCCGGTGCAGGTAGGAGTTGCACGCGTACAGGAAGTCGTCGACCGAGCCGAGCAGCCCACCGAACGCGCCGGAGAGCATCAGCGCGCGGGTCCCGGCGTCCACGCCCTTGCCCGAGACGTCGACGACCGCGACCTCCACCCTGTCGCCCTGCCGTACGGACACCACGAAGTCGCCGCCGAAGGACGAGCCGCCGGCCTGCTTGAGCACCACCTTGCCGCCCCAGTGCTTGGGAAGGTGCGGCAGCTCGCTCTGCCGCTTGAGCCGGTCACGCAGTTCCAGCAGCATCGCGTCGCCGCGCAGGCCCTGGACTCCGAGCTTGCCGCGCGTACGGGCCATGATCCAGGCGAGCACCGCGGTGAAGGCGGCGGTGATGAGCGTGCCCGGCCCGAGTTGCATGACGCCCCCGGCCACCGCCATGTAGACGAGGGAGGCGACGACCGCGCAGAGCAGGATGCCCAGGCTGCGCAGCCGGAGCTGGAGGCCGCCGATGAGCATCACGGGCACCAGCAGCGCGGGCGCGAACCAGTGCGCGGAGACCTGGACGTCGAGCACCCCTATGAGCAGGGTGGCGACGACGAGGACGATCAGGCGGTGGCGATCCTTCGACGAACTCTTCCTTAGAAAGCGGACAAGCGGCACCAGAAGCGGCACACGCACCAGCAGAGCACGGAGCCGTGGAGGGATGAGCGGCGTCCGACGGGAACTCATGATGACCTCGACTGTATCCGTCCGTCGCCGGTGAGGGCAGCCACTTGACCAATGCCTAGATCACTAAGCACGGAGGGTTATTCGCTGGCCCTCACCCTTTACACGCTCCTACTGTGAGCGGGTGACTGTCCAGATTCGTCCCATCACAGAGTCCGAATGGCCCGCTTTCGCGGCAGTCGATCGGGAGTCCTTCAACTCCCCCCTGCCGCCGGAGGTGCATGATCAGTGGCGGGAGCTGTTCGAGCTGGAACGCTCGCTGGCCGCCTTCGACGGCGATCTCCTCGTCGGCGGCACCGGCGTGCTCAGCCTCACGATGACGGTGCCCGGAGGTCCCGTGCCGGTCGCCGGGGTCACGGCCGTCAGCGTCCTGCCCTCACACCGCCGCCGGGGCGTCCTGACCGCACTGATGACCCGCCAGCTGAACGACCTGCACGAGCGCGGCGAGTCCGTCGCCGCCCTCTACGCCTCCGAGGCCGCGATCTACGGCCGGTTCGGGTACGGCAGGGCCGCCGACACCCTCTTCTTTCGCATCCCGACGAACCGCTCGGCGTTCGTGCCACACGCGCCCGTGGACCCGTCCCTCCGGGTGCGCATCGCCGTACCCTCCGAGGCGCGCGCCGACCTGGAGAAGGTCTTCGAGTCCGTACGGTCAACCCGTCCGGGCCTCTACGCCAGGTCGGACGCCCGCTGGCGACTCGACGTCCTCGGCGACGAGGAGTTCCACCGCAGGGGCGCCGGCCCGCTGCGCTGTGTGATCGCCGAGGACGACAACGGGCCGCGGGGCTACGCCCTCTTCCGCGTCAAGGGCGGGTGGACCGACCACAACGTGCCCGACGGCGAGATCCTGGTGAACGACCTGTTCGCCACCGATCCCGCGGCGTACGCGCTGGTCTGGCGAAGCGTGCTGGACCGGGACCTGTGCGCCCGGCTGCACGCGTGGAGCCGTCCGGTGGACGATCCGATCACGCATCTGCTGGCGGAGCCCCGCCAGTTGAACGCGGGCTGGCTGGACGACCTCTGGATCCGCCTGGTGGACGTCGACCGGGCGCTGGCCGATCGCGCCTACGCCTCCCCGGTGGACCTGGTGATCGAGGTGGAGGACCGGCTGTGCCCGTGGAACGCGGGACGCTTCCGGCTGGTCGCGAGCGCGGGTTCCGGCACCGGCAAGGCGTCCTGCGAGCGGACCGGCGACCCCGCCGACGTGACCCTTCCGGTCGGCGCGCTCGGCGCCGCCTACCTGGGCGGACGTCCTCTCATCCCGATGGGGGCCGCGGGTCTGGTCACGGAGCACAGCGAGGGCGCGCTGCGTGAGCTGTCCACCGCGATGTCGTGGGAGCCGCGCCCGTGGGGCGGTCTCATCTTCTAGGCTCGTCGCATGGCGCTGCAGAGCTTGCAGATCACCGCGGTCATCGCGATGCGGGCGCGGGATGTGTCCCGTCCCACGACCGAGCAGCAGGAGGCCGCCGAACAGCGGCTCCTGCGCGACGAGATGCCGCGGCGCGAGACGCGCCGCGGCAAGGAGCAGTCGGGCGAATAACGCGCTTTACGGCAGGGGCGGCAGCTCGCCCGTCGTCTCGTAGTCGGAGAGCTGGGCGATCCTGCGGGCGTGCCGCTCGGCTCCCGTGAAGGGCGTGGAGAGGAAGATCTCCACGAAGCGCACCGCGTCCTCGACGGGATGCATGCGGCCGCCCAGGCTGATCACGTTGGCGTCGTTGTGCTCGCGGGCCAGCCTCGCGGTGTCGTCGTTCCAGGCGAGGGCCGCCCGGATGCCGCGAACCTTGTTGGCCGCGATCTGCTCGCCGTTGCCGGAGCCGCCGAGCACCACGCCGAGGCTGCCGGGGTCGCCCGCCACCCCCTGGGCGGCGCGAAGCACGAACGCCGGATAGTCGTCCTCGGCGTCGTAGACGAACGGACCGCAGTCGACCACCTCGTGGTTCTGCTCCTTCAGCCAGGAGACGAGGTGGTTCTTGAGCTCGTAGCCGGCATGGTCGGCACCGATGTAGACACGCACCCCCCAAGTCTCGCAGGTGCTCGTCGGAGACACGACTCAGGGCCTCCACTAAAGTAACAACCACTTCCCCCGTGACTCCTTACCGGGCACGCGGAGGCCGACAGACCAGGAGAGTCATGCACGAGATCCGTTACGTGGGCGACCCCGTCCTGCGCACCCCCGCCGAGCCGGTCGCCGACTTCGACCGGGAGCTGCGCCGCCTCATCGACGAGATGTTCTCGGTGATGTACATGGCCGACGGCGTGGGCCTCGCGGGTCCGCAGATCGGCGTCGGCCGACGGCTCTTCGTCTACGACATCAGCAACCGCAAGGGCCATGTGGTGAACCCCGAGCTCACGATCGACGACCCCGAGGAGGTCGTCGAGGAGGAGGGGTGCCTGTCCGTACCCGGCAGGGAGACCGGCAAGCCGCTGTACGCGCCGACCGCCCGGGCCGCCGGCGTCACTCTGCGCGGCTTCGACCGCCTCGGCCGGCCCGTGACGGTCAAGGCTCGCGGCATGCTCGCGCGCTGCTTCCAGCACGAGTTCGACCACCTGAACGGCACGCTGTACGTGGACAGGCTGCCCAAGGACGACCGCAGGAAGATCCTCCAGCAGACTCACTAGAACTGGATGGCCTTCGTCTCCAGGTACTCCTCCAGGCCGAGTTCGCCCAGCTCGCGGCCGAGGCCCGACTGCTTGTAGCCGCCGAACGGCGCGAGCGGGTTGAACCGGCCGCCGTTGACCGCCACCTGACCGGTCCTGAGCCGGCGCGCCACGCCGAGCGCCCGCTCCTCGGTGCCCGCCCACACCGCCCCGGCCAGGCCGTACGGCGTGCCGTTGGCGATCTGGACGGCCTCGTCCTCTGAGCCGAAGGGCACGATCGACAGGACGGGCCCGAAGATCTCCTCCTGCTCGATGGTCATGCCGGGCGCCACCCCGGCGAAGATCGTGGGCTCGACGTAGTAACCGCGTTCGTGGGGCGCGTCCGTGCCGCCGAGCACGAGGCGGGCCCCCTCTTCCTGGCCCCTGTTGATGTAGCGGATCACCCGGTCGCGCTGTGCGGCGGACACGAGCGGCCCGAGGCGGGTGTCCTCCGCGAAGGGGTCGCCCACGGTGTACTTGCGCGCCGCCTCGACCGCGAGCCCCACCGCCTCGTCGTACTGGTCCCAGTGGACGAGCATCCGGGTCCAGGCGGAGCAGGTCTGACCCGAGTTGAGGAAGGCGTTGGCCACTCCGGCCTTGACCGCGGTCACCAGGTCGGCGTCGGGGAGGATGACGTTCGCGGACTTGCCGCCCAGTTCGAGGGCGACCCGCTTGACGGTCTCGGCGGCCAGTGCCGCGACGTGCCGGCCGGCTCGGGTGGAGCCGGTGAAGGAGATCATGTCGACGTCGGGGTGGGCGACGAGCGCCTCGCCGACGACAGGGCCGTGCCCGCTCACCATGTTGAAGACGCCGGGCGGCAGGCCGACCTCGTGGAAGATGTCGGCCAGCGCGTACGCCGCGAGCGGGGCCACCTCGCTCGGCTTCAGCACGACCGTGCACCCGGCCGCGAGCGCGGGGGCGACCTTGCAGATCACCTGGTGCAGCGGATAGTTCCAGGGCGTGATCGCGCCCACGACGCCCGCGGGCTCCCTGACGATCAGCGAGTTGCCGATCCTGTCCCGGTCGAAGGCGTAGCTCTCGGCGAGCTGCGCGTAGGTCGCGAGCACGCCCGCGGGCATCAGCGTCTGCACCTGCAACGCGATGGGGTACGGCGCGCCCATGTCGGTGGCGATCGTCGTGGCCACCTGTTCGGCCCGTTCCTTGAGCAGCTCGGCGGCCGCCGCGAGGATCTTGCCGCGGTCGGCGGGAGCCGTACCGGACCAGGAGGGGAACGCGGCGTGGGCGGCGGCCACCGCCGACTCGACATCAGCGGGCGAACCGGCGGGAACGCGGTCGACGACCTCCTCGGTGGCGGGGTTGATCACATCGACCCCCTCACCCGAGGTGGACGAAAGCCAGGCTCCGTTCACATATAGCTGACGCATGAACCTCATCCTTGCGCGAGAACTGTCAGGTGGTGAGGGTGCGCCCCCGGCGCGGCGTCCAGGTTAACCCGGAAGGCCAACAGAGCCTGACAAAGGCATCAAAATCCGCATTACCCCGAAATGTAAGGTCAGTCGAAGATCGGGTCGCGGGTGCGGGACCGCTTGAGCTCGAAGAAGCCGTCCGTGCTCGCGACGAGCAGGACGCCGTCCCACAGGCGGGCCGCGTCGGCGCCGCGCGGGATCGGCGAGATGACCGGGCCGAAGAACGCCACGCCCTCGACCGCGATGATCGGCGTGCCGACCTCCTCGCCGACCAGCTCGATGCCCTCGTTGTGGGAGGCGCGGATCGCGTCGTCGAACTCCTCGGACTCCGCGGCTCGGACGAGCTCCGGGTGGAGTCCGGCGGCCGTGAGCGCCTCCTCGAACGTCTCCGTCCACGTCTCCGGCCGCTTGCGCCTGCCCTCGTTGTGGAACCGGGTGCCGAGCTCGGTGTAAAGGGCGCCCAAGACCTCGTCGCCGTACTTCGCCTCCGCCGCGGCCAGCACCCGCACCGGCTCCATCGCCCTACTGAGCTTGTCCCGGTACTCCTGCGGGATGTCCTTGCCCTCGTTGAGCACGGCGAGGCTCATGATCCGCCAGCGCGTCCGCACCGGGCGCTCCTTCTCGACCTCCACCATCCAGCGGGAGGTGATCCAGGCCCACGGGCAGAAGGGGTCGAACCAGAAGTCGACGATCTTGGTTTCAGACATGAAGGCGCCTCTCAATGGGCAATGTGGTTGCATCGGTCCGTAACCGGAAACCGGATCTCGCTATTCCGCCGGCCGAATTGAGGGCGATTTTCGTCGTCAGGGCATGGCAGGATCAGGTCATCCCCCCGCGAAGGCGCGGCGGGACGTGTGATGAGGAGCGGATGTGGCAGGCAATCTGACCCGTGACGAGGCCCGGGAGCGCGCCCGGCTGCTGACCGTCCAGTCCTATGCGGTCGAGCTGGACCTCACAGAGGGCGAAGACCGGTTCGAGAGCATCACGACGGTCCACTTCACGTCCAGCCGGCCAGGGGCGGACACCTTCATCGACCTGCACGGCGCGCACGTCAGGTCGGCCCAGCTGAACGGCGCGGCACTCGACGTCAGCACCTACGACGCGGAGAAGGGCCGCCTCCCGCTGCCCGGCCTGGCCGAGCACAACGAGCTGCGCATCGACGCCGACTGCACCTACATGCGCACCGGCGAGGGCCTGCACCGTTTCGTCGACCCGGTGGACCAGAAGGTCTACATGCACAGCCAGTTCGAGACGGCCGACGCCCACCGGATGTACGCCTGCTTCGACCAGCCCGACCTGAAGGCGACCTTCGAGCTCACCGTGCTCGCTCCCGCCGACTGGGAGATCGTGTCCAACGCCGCCCCCGACTCCGTCGAGGAGCTGGAGGAGCACGCGGGCCGGCACGGCGTGCTGCAGGCGGCCAGGCGCTGGCACTTCCCCGCCACGCCGGTCATGTCGACCTACATCACGGCCCTGATCGCCGGGCCGTACGCCGTGGTCCGGGACGAGCACGACGGCATCCCGCTGGGCCTCTACGTGCGCCAGTCGCTGGCCGAGTTCCTCGACGCGGACAACCTCTTCGAGGTCACCAAGCAGGGCTTCGACTTCTTCCACCGCGTCTTCGGCCTGCGCTACCCCTTCGGCAAGTACGACCAGCTGTTCGTGCCGGAGTTCAACGCGGGCGCGATGGAGAACGCCGGCGCGGTCACCTTCCTGGAGGACTACGTCTTCCGCTCCAGGGTCACCGACGCCATGGTGGAGCGCCGCGCCGAGACGATCCTGCACGAGATGGCGCACATGTGGTTCGGCGACCTGGTCACCATGCGCTGGTGGGACGACCTCTGGCTGAACGAGTCGTTCGCCACCTACATGTCGGTCCTGTGCCAGGCCGAGGCCACCCGCTGGGGCCAGGGCGCGTGGACCACCTTCGCCAACGTCGAGAAGGCCTGGGCGTACCGGCAGGACCAGCTCCCGTCGACGCACCCGATCGCCGCCGACATCCCCGACATGCAGGCCGTCGAGGTCAACTTCGACGGCATCACGTACGCCAAGGGCGCCTCGGTGCTCAAGCAGCTCGTGGCCTACGTCGGCCTGGACAACTTCCTCGCCGGGGTCCGCGACTACTTCAACGAGCACGCCTGGGGCAACACCACCCTGCAGGACCTGCTGTCGGCCCTGGAGCGCACCTCCGGCCGCGACCTGTCCTCCTGGTCGAAGGAGTGGCTGGAGACCTCCTGGGTCAACACGCTGCGCCCGTCCTTCACCACCGACGACGAGGGCCGGTTCCTCACGTTCGACGTGCTGCAGGAGGCGCCGCAGGAGCACCCCACGCTCCGCTCGCACCGGGTCGCGATCGGCCTCTACTCCATGGCCGACGGCGTGCTCACCCGGACCAAGCGGGTCGAGCTCGACGTCGTGGGCGCCCGCACGGCCGTCGCCGAGCTGGTCGGCGAGGTGCGGCCTGACCTGGTCCTCGTCAACGACGACGACCTGACCTACGCCAAGATCCGGCTCGACGAGGGGTCGCTTTCGACCCTCATCAACGGCGGCATCACCGCGTTCGCCGACTCGTTGCCCCGCGCGCTCTGCTGGTCGGCCACCTGGGACATGACCCGGGACGCCGAGATGGCCACCCGCGACTACGTCAAGCTGGTCGTCTCCGGCATCGACTCGGTGAAGGACATCACGGTCGTGCAGGCCGTGCTGCGCCAGGCCCGCCTCGCCGTGCAGCAGTACGCCGACCCCGCCTGGATCGAGCAGGGCATGGCCGAGCTGGCCGCGGCCCTGCGCCGTCTGATCGCCTCGGCCGCGCCCGGCTCCGACCACCAGCTCGCCTACGTCAACGCGTTCACCACGGTGGCCGTCTCCGCCGAGGACCTGGCGTTCGTCAAGGGCATCCTCGACGGCACCGCCACGCCGGAGGGGCTCGCGGTCGACGCCGACCTGCGCTGGACGCTGACGCAGTCCCTGGTCTCCGGCGGCGTGCTCGACGCCGTGGACATCGACGCCGAGCTCCAGCGGGACGCCACGGCGAAGGGCGAGCGCTCGGCCGCGATGTGCCGGGCGTCGATCCCCACGCCGGAGGCCAAGGCCGAGACCTGGGCGGCCATCACCGGCGGCACGCTGAGCGGCGCGGTGCTGCGCTCCACGATCGCCGGATTCATGGACCCGGCCCACGTCGAGCTGCTCGAGCCGTACGGCGAGAAGTACCTCGAGGAGGTCGGCCGCATCTGGAAGACCTGGACGTCCGACAGCGCCCAAAACTTCGCGATCGGCTGCTACCCGGCCATGCTGATCAGGCCGGAGACCGTGGCGCGGACCGAGGACTACATCTCCTCGACGCAGCCTCCGCACGCCCTGCGCCGGCTGGTCCTCGAAGGCGCGGACGGCATCAGCCGGGCGCTGCGCGCCCGCGAGAAGGACGCCTCCGCCTCCTGATCCCGGATTCGTCAGCTGGTTCTACGGGAAGGCCCCGGCCCCGCGCCGGGGCCTTCCCATGTGCGCACCCCATGTGCGCACCTCGTGTGCGCCTCCCACGCGCGCACCCGATGAGCGGGTGAAAGCGTCGCGCAAGCGCGGCGCAAGGCCCCGAGGGTGACATTGCGGTGTCGAGCCGTTTACAGCGCGGCGCGCCGCGTCTACCGTGTGCCCGACCCCGAGGAGGCCCCCCGTGATCACGCTCATCGTCGCCGTCGTCGCCGTGCTGCTCGCCTTCGCCGCCGTGTCGCTCTACAACGGCCTGGTCCGCAAGCGTGGGGCGGTGGACAACGCGTGGGCCCAGGTCGACGTACAGCTCAAGCGCCGGCACGACCTGATCCCCAACCTCGTCGAGACCGTCAAGGGATACGCCTCGCACGAACGGCAGGCCCTGGAAGCAGTCGTCGCCGCGCGTTCGCAGGCGGTCAACGCCCAGACGCCTCGTGACCAGGCGGCGGCGGAGAACGCGCTCTCCGGCGCGTTGAAGAGCCTGTTCGCGCTGGCGGAGGCCTATCCCGATCTCAAGGCCAGCCGGAACTTCTCCGAGCTCCAGGAGGAGCTGTCGGCCACCGAGAACCGCATCGCGTACTCCCGGCAGTACTACAACGACGCGGTCCTCACCTACAACAACGCGATCCAGACGGTGCCGGCCAACATCATCGCGGGCATGACCGGCTTCGCCGCCCGCGAGTACTTCCAGGCTCCCGGCGAGGAGCGCGGCCCAGTACAGGTGCGGTTCTAGCCATGCTCGCCTGGCTGGCCGCCGCGGCGGCCGTCGCGCTCTGGCTGCTGCTTCTGGCGGCGCTCGCCGTCGCCACCCGCAATCCGGACGTCGTTCCGGTGCCGCCGACCGACGAACTGGCCGCGCACTCCCCCGCGATCGTCGATCTGATCACGGGACACTGGCGGCTGTGCGACGAGGCCACCTCGGCCACGCTGCTCGACCTCGCCGCCAGGGGCGCCGTGCGGATCGAGGAGATCGGCCCCGAACTGTCCCTCGTACGGCTGCGCCGCGACCCCGGCGACCTGAAGCCGTACGAGCGGCTCGTCTACGACCACGTCCGGTCGCTCGCCGTGGACGGCGTGGTGGCGACCGGCGCGCTCGCCGAGGGGTCACGGAACCTCGACCGGTGGTGGAAGAGCTTCCGCAAGAAGGTCATCGCGGAGGCCAGGGCCCAGGGTCTGTCCCAGCCACGGTGGAGCAGGGCCCACGCCGTGCTGCTCACCGCGGCGGCGGCCATACCCGCACTGGCGGTCGCCGTCGCCATGACGCTGAGCGACGAGAAGCACGACGGCGGCCTGGGCGCGGGAGTCGTGACCTTCGGCGTGCTCGTGATGCTGATGGGCCGGCTCAACGGCGAGCGCGGCACGCGGCGCGGCGCCGAGGCCGCGGGGCAGTGGCTGGGGGTGCGCGAGCACCTGGCCGGCACCGGCAGGTTCGCCGAGCAGCCCGCCGCGTCCGTCACGATCTGGGGCCGGCACCTGGCCTACGCGGCGGCGCTCGGCCTCGCGCCGCGTGCGGTGACCAGCCTCCCTGTCAGCGTCCCCGCGGACGACCGGCGGGCCTGGTCCGACTACGGCGGCATGTGGCACGTGGTGAACGTCCGCTATCCCCGGCGCCTGCTGTGGGCCAGGGAGCCGCTGCCGATGCTGTTCTACGCCCTGGTCGCGGGATTCTTCACGGGTTTCTGGACCTGGATCGTGCTGCTGGTCCTGTCGGCCGTCGATTTGTGGCCGGACGCGCTGGTCTACCCCGGCGCCCTCGCGCTCGGGGCCGCCGCGGCGGGCGTGCCGCTGGTCTACGCGATCATCGACCTGAGCGGCAAGGCCGGGGTCGAGGGCCAGATCGTCCGGCTCCGCCGGTTCCAGGTCGGCAAGAAGGGCGACGACGACCCCAAGTACGCCTACTGGTGCGCGATCGACGAGGGCCGGGCCCGCGAGGTGAAGGCGTACGGCATCGGCGCCGACATGTGGAGCTCCCTATCCGAGGGCCAGAGGGTGCGCGCCCATGTCGGCAGGAAGCTCGGCTGGATCGACGCGATCGAGGTCGTCGGGCGGTCCCGGCTCCAGGGGGCGGCGACGTACGACGACACCGGCGAGCAACGGATCGACGCCCCGGAGAACCTCGGCGAGATCCGGATCTTCGACACCCGTCAGGAGTGACGGCGGGCCGTGAGAGGGTGTTCCGATGAAGTCGGCCAGGGACCTGTTGATCGCGCTCGCGCAGCGGTATTCGTTCGGTGACGTGGGAGCCCTCGCTCCCGAGGTCCTCGGTCAGGGGGAGCTCACCGACGCGGTCGCCTCGGTGTGCGAGTTCGGTCAGCGGCTGCTCACCCTGGACGCGGAGGACTTCGCCGACGACAACGACGCCCGGAGTGTCCCCGCCGACCTGCGCCGCCGTGCCAGGGCCTGCCACATGCCGCAGACGCCCCGTGAGCAGCCCCGCGGCGCCCTGGAGTCGCTGCGGCCCTCGTACGCACTGCTCCTCGAGGTGATCGAGATCCGCTGGAGGCGGCGCGAGCTCAGCGCCATGATCTCGGCGGTCCACATCGCCAGCGAGTACCTCCCGCTGCTCGCCTTCGAGCCCGCCCTCGGTCACGCGGGCGACCCCGTGCTCTGGCCTGAGGGGTTGCGTGCCACAGGCAGCAGGTTCGGATCGATCGGTGACCGGGAGTGCGACCACACCAGGTCGGAGCAGTCGGCGGCCGAGCGGACGCTCCGCGTGGCGATCGAACCCGGCCCGGGCTGGCGCGCCTACTTCGACCGCCAGCACAGCCAGGTCGCCGGCGCCCTCGCCACCTGCGTGGCCCGGTGCCGCACCCCCTGCACGGCCATGGACTGGGCGCCCGATCGGGACGATCTCGCGCTTCGCGCCCGCGTCGCGCTGGCGTTCGCCGAGACCCCGCTCGTGCGGCTGCGCCACGCCGCCCCGGTCGGCCACGGGTTCGGCGTGCCGTCCCCGGAGGAGGTCCAGGAGGCCTGGCAGCGCAGCCGCTCGGTGCTGGACAAGAACGAGGTCGCCCACCGGGCCACCGAGGACGACGGTTTCGCCCTGCCCGGCCTGCCCAGCCTGTTCTCCGCGGTCGCGGCCTCGCCAGTACGGCCGGCCACCCTGCTGGCCGACGTGTCCGCCCATCTGGTGAGGCTGCTGTGAGGAGGGCTAGCCGCGCGTGGCGCACTCGGCCAGGGCGCTGATGCCGGTGACCAGGCCGCCGGTCAGGTCGCCCGCGGCGAAGGCGCCCGCCATGGAAACCGCCACCAACTGGCACGCACCGTCCGTGATGAACCTCCTGGCCCGCTCTCCCGTCACGATCTCCAGGGCCCGGCCGTCCACATCCACCATGATCAGCACGGCGTCGTCGGCGACCGCTCCCAGCGCGGCGTGGAGCCGTTCGGCGAACTCCCGTCGCGCGCCTTCCGCCCGTCCGACGTAGACGGCGAAGCGCAGGTGGGTGCGGGCTTCGGCCGCCTTCAGGGCGGCCCGGATGTCGTCGTTCTGCAGTGGGGTCAGCGCGCGCACGGCCATCACCACCCGGCGGAGGCGCCACCGGTGCGGGCGCGCGGCTCGGCGTCCCTGGCCAGGGCGGTCCACTGAACGTCGGTGTACGGCAGCCAGTGCGGCGGCCGTCCGGTGAGCACGAGGACGGAGGTGTCGGCGCCGTGCTCGCTCCGGCCGGGCCCGCCGAACCAGACCACCCCTTCCGAGACGGTCTGGCTCTTGGCCGGGCGCCCGAGCGCGAGGACGAGCACGGTGATCAGCAGGAACAGCCCCGCCGACACCCCGATCAGGAATCCGGCGATCTGGAGCTCACTGTGCACCTCATCAACGTAACTCCGCACGTGAGAGCCGGTCGAGCCGCCCCGGCGTGTCACCAGACCGGCGGGCGGCGCTCCCCCCAGAAGCCGCCGACCGACGCCTCGACCTGGGCCGAGAGCGAGATGAGCGTCCCCTCGTCGCCGAACCTCCCGGCCAGCATGACGCCGATCGGCAGGCCGTCCGGCGTCCAGTGGAGCGGCAGGTTGACCGCCGGCTGCCCGCTGATGTTGTACGTGGCCGCGAATGGCGCGAAGCGCTTCATCCGCTCGAAGGTCTCCTCCGGCGTGTCGACGTCTTCGAACCAGCCGACCGGGACCGGCGGCCGGGTGACGGTGGGCGTCAGCACGGCGTCGTACTCGTCGGTGACGAGCAGCGCGAACCGGGTGGCGAGTTGGAGCGCGGACTGCGCCTTGAGGAAGTCGGGGGCGGCGGTCGCGAACCCGCGTTCCCGCAGCCACGCCGTGAGCGGGCGCAGCCGGGACTCCATGCCCTCGGCCACCGGGTGCATGCAGGCGAAGGTGAACCACAGTTTCACGAACTCCGGCACCACGTCGGCGCCGAACGGCGGCGCGATCTCCACCACCTCGTGCCCCAGTGACTCCAGCAGCGCCGACGCGCTCTCGTACGCGGCCAGCACCTCCGGGTGCACGTCCGCGTCGGGGACGACCGGCGTGGCGTACCTCGCGATCCGCAGGCGGCCCGGGTCCACCCCGACATAGGCCGAGAAGGAACCGCGCTCCGGCGGCGGCGCCCAGTACAGGTCGCCGGGATTGTTGTGGGCCATCACGTCGAGCAGCGCCGCCGCGTCGGCGACGTTCCGCGTGATGGGGCCGTTGGTGGACAGACCCGCGAGGTCGGGGACGATCGGCGCGAACGAGATGCGGCCCCGGGTCGGCTTGATGCCGTACAGGCCGCACACCGAGGCGGGGATGCGGATGGAGCCCGCCCCGTCGCTGCCCTGCGCCGCCGGGGCGAGACCGGCCGCGACCGCGGCGGCCGCTCCCCCGCTCGACCCTCCCGCCGACCGCGACAGATCCCATGGCGTACGCGCCGGCGGGCCGACGGCGGTCTCCGTGTAGCAGGGCAGCCCGAACTCGGGCGTGCTCGTCTTGCCGAGCATGATCGTGCCGGCCGCGCGCAGCCGCTCGACGACGCTGTCGTCCACGGGGGCCGTGAAGCCCTCATACGTGGCGGAGCCGAAGAAGATCGGCACGTCCTTCACCAGGTTGAGGTCCTTGATGGGGATCGGCACGCCGAGGAACGGGGGCGGGTCGGTGGACTCCAGGACGCGTGCCTCGTGCTTGCGCGCCTCATCCAGAGCCCGGTCCGCGGTGAGGGTGACGAAGGCACCCACCTCGCCGTCCAGCCGATCGGCTCGCTCCAGATAGTGCTCGGTGATCTCGACCGGCGACAGTTCTCGGTTTCGTACGGCTGCCGCCTGCTCCAACGCAGTAAGATCGTGAATGTGGGCCACTACCGAACGGTAGGCCCGCGGCGCGAAGATATCTAGAGACGATACCCATCTATCGGGCCCGGCAATCCGATGAAGCCCGCCACAAAAGTATGAACCCCCCAACACTAGGCAACTCGCCGAGAGCTCAACTACCGTGAGTGATGTGGATACCGGTCTAGCGCCAGAAGACGGTCACGATACGTCACCGATCTGGGTGAGTGACCAGTCGTCAGAGCGACCCTCGACGCAGGCTGAAGCGCCTGCGTCCACATATGCCCCGGTGGAGCGGGCCTCGCTGAAGAGTCTCGTCCGGCGGCCTGAGTACCACCACCTGCGGCGACGCGCTCTGATCGCCCTCGCCGCCGGCGTGATCGTCGGGTTCCTGCTCGGCGGCTGGCGGATCGGGCTGACCGCCGCCATCGTCGCGGCCATCGCCGACACCGTCTACCGCGCGCGGAGCGTGTCCTCCGTGCCGGCGTGGCGGCGCCCCTCCGCGGCGGAGCGGCGCACCGAGTCCCAGCTGAAGCGGTTGGAGCGCAGCGGTTTCCGCACGCTGCACGCCCGCGCCGTCCCCGGCAGCGACGCCCAGATCGACCATCTCGTGATCGGCCCCACCGGGGTGTACGCCGTCGACTCCGAGAAGTGGGACAGGCGGCTGCCGGTGCGGGTGCAGTCGCACCGCAAGCTGTTCCACGGACCGTTCAACCAGAAGCCGCGTCTCGACGAGGCACGCTGGGAGGCCTCCCAGGCCAGCGAGCTGATCGGCAAGGCGCTCGGCCGTGAGATCCACGTGGTCCCGTCACTGGCGATCTACGGGCCGTCTATCCCGTGGCGGATCCTGAACGTGCGCGAGGTGGACGTCTTCTCCGGCAGCCTCGTCCGCAAGTGGATCACCAAGCGGGAGCGGTCGCTCACCACGGCGGAGATCGAGTCCATCTACCGTGCGGCGGAGCGCGTCCTGCCCGCCCGCTACCCCGAGAGCTGAGGGTCCGTTTCCTATGGCGACGGCCGTACCATTTGAGGACTCACTGTCTTCGATGGGAGCGACGTCATGCCAGCCCTCAGGTCGCGTACGGTCACACACGGCAGAAACATGGTCGGTGCCCGGGCCCTGCTCCGGGCGACCGGCGTAGCCGGGAGTGACTTCGGGAAGCCCATCGTGGCGGTGGCCAACAGCTTCACCCAGTTCGTTCCGGGTCACGTCCACCTCCGCGAGGTCGGCGACGTCGTCGCCGCCGCGGTGCGTGAGGCCGGGGCCATCCCGCGCGAATTCAACACGATCGCGGTCGACGACGGCATCGCGATGGGCCACGGCGGCATGCTCTACTCCCTGCCCTCGCGCGAGCTCATCGCCGACGCGGTCGAGTACATGGTCAACGCCCACTGCGCGGACGCGCTGATCTGCGTCTCCAACTGCGACAAGATCACCCCGGGCATGCTGCTGGCCGCCTTCCGGCTCAACATCCCGACGGTGTTCGTCTCCGGCGGCCCCATGGAGGCGGGCAAGACGCCCGGCCGCAAGCTCGACCTCATCGACCCGATGATCGCCGCAGCCGACGACAGCGTGAGCGACCAGGCCCTCCTGGAGATGGAGGAGAACGCCTGCCCGACCTGCGGTTCCTGCAGCGGCATGTTCACCGCCAACTCGATGAACTGCCTCACCGAGGCGATCGGCCTGGCCCTGCCCGGCAACGGCACGACCCTGGCCACGCACAAGGCGCGCAAGGCCCTGTTCGAGCAGGCCGGCCGCACGGTCGTCGAGATCGCCCGGCGTTACTACGAGCTGGACGACGAGTCGGTGCTGCCGCGGAGCATCGCCACCCGCGAGGCGTTCGAGAACGCCATGGCGCTCGACGTCGCCATGGGCGGCTCCACCAACACGATCCTCCACCTGCTCGCCGCCGCGCGCGAGGCCGGCGTCGACTTCGGCCTCAAGGAGATCAACGAGCTCTCCCTGCGGGTGCCCTGCCTGTGCAAGGTCGCTCCCGCGACGGCCAAGTACCACGTCGAGGACGTGCACCGCGCCGGCGGCATCCCCGGCATCCTGGGCGAGCTCGACCGGGCCGGGCTGCTGCACCGCGACGTGCCCAGCGTCCACGCCTCCTCGCTCGGCGAGTACCTCTCCGCCTGGGACCCCAAGTCGCCGGAAGTCCGCGACGAGGCGATCGAGCTCTGGCACGCCGCACCGGGCAACGTCCGCACGGTCAAGGCGTACTCGCAGGACGCCCGGTGGGACTCGCTCGACCTCGACCGGTCGGAGGGCTGCATCCGCGACGCCGAGCACGCCTACACCAAGGACGGCGGCCTGGCCGTGCTGTACGGCAACATCGCCCCCGACGGCTGCATCGTGAAGACGGCGGGCGTGGACGAGTCGATCTGGAAGTTCTCCGGCCCCGCCGTGGTGTTCGAGTCGCAGGAGGAGGCAGTCGACGGCATCCTCTCCGGCAAGGTCACGGCCGGTGACGTGGTCGTCATCCGGTACGAAGGCCCCAAGGGCGGTCCGGGCATGCAGGAGATGCTTTACCCCACGAGCTTCCTCAAGGGCAAGGGCCTCGGCAAGGCGTGCGCGCTGGTCACCGACGGGCGCTTCTCCGGCGGCACGTCCGGCCTGTCGATCGGCCACGCCTCCCCCGAGGCGGCCGAGGGCGGCATCATCGCCCTGGTCGAGAACGGCGACCTCGTCGAGATCGACATTCCCGGCCGGTCCATCGAGCTGAAGGTGGCCGAGGCCGACCTCGCGGCCCGCCGCGAGAAGCTGCTCGCCGAGCTCGGCGGTTACCGTCCGCGCGACCGCAACCGGCCGGTGTCGGCGGCGCTCCAGGCGTACGCGGCCCTGACCACCTCCGCCTCGACGGGGGCCTCCAGGGACATCTCGCAGCTCTCGCGTTAGTCGGTCTTCCGTCATACGGAGGGGATCGGGGCGGCCGCCCCGGTCCCCTCCGGCCGTTTCAGGGCGCTTCGGGGACGGGCTCGCTGAGAGGGGACAATCACCTCTCCGCCGACCACGCGTTCGAAAAAATGTCAGTCGGGGGAGGTAAAATTATGGTATGGCCAACGTCATTAGGAACACCCTGACGACCGCTGAGCTCGCCGCACTGGCCCTGTCCCTGGCCCACCTCGGGACCGGCCCGCAGTCCGTCACCGCCCGCCGCGGGCTGCGCCACGCCTTCCAGCACCTCGACCTGAACGACGACGTCACCGCCACCACCCTGACCACGCTGACCACGCCGCTCCCCACCGACGTCGCCCGGCGCGCCAGGGTGATCGCCAACGCGATCACCGCCCGGCTGGTGCTCCAGATCCAGTACCGCGACGCCACCGGCCGGATGACCACCCGGAACGTCGAGCCGGTCACCTTCATGGCCCACCGCGACCACTGGTACCTCGTGGGCTGGTGCCGGACGCGGAGCGGGATCCGGGCGTTCCGGCTCGACCGCGTCGCCGCGGTGGAGCCCACCGACCTGCCGGCCCGCCCGCACCTTCCCGAGCGCTATCTGCCGTTCCAGCGCCGCAAGGCGGCGTAGCGCCCCTCGCCGCTCTACCCCGCCGGTCAGCCGCCGCGCCGGTCAGCCGCAGCAACCGCCGCCGCAGCACCCGCCGCCGCCACCGCTGGGACGCGGGGCGGCGGCGCCGCCCGTGACGGCCACGGTGGAGAGCAGCTTCACCGTGTCGTCGTGTCCGGAGGGGCAGGTGGCCGGCGCGTTGGCCTCGGCCATGGACCGGTTCAGCTCGAAGGTCGATCCGCAGGAGCGGCAGCGGTAGTCATAACGAGGCATGTCCGTAGCGTACGGCCTCGATCAGGCGGCGGCGTCGCGCCGGGTCGGGTCGGCGCACAGACCGAGCGCACAGACCGAGCGCACAGACCGAGCGCACAGACCGAGCGCACAGACAGACCGGGGCCGTCAGTGGAAGCGGATGGCGACGTAGTCGGCCACGGGCTCGAAGCCCAGCGCCTGGTAGACGGAGTTGGAGCGCGCATTGGCCAGATCGGTGAACAGCAGCACCTCGGTGGCTCCCTCGTCCAGCGCCTTGCGGGTGACGGCGTGCGTCACGGCCGAGCCGTACCCGCTGCGGCGGAACGCGGGCGGCGTGTAGACCGGCCCCACCCGTGACATGCCGGCGATGGGCACCGAGACTCCGGCGAGTGCGACGGGACGGCCGCCGTCCTCCCACCACACGAGCTCGTTCCTGTTGATCCTGGCCGAGACCACGGGCGTCGGATCGGTGGCCACGTCCACATCCGCCTCTACCTGGTACTCCCGGAGCCACTGGACGGCCAGCGGCGCGTCCCCGGCGACGGCCGTACGGGCCGAGCCGGGGACGGTGGGCGGGACCAGGGAGCCGAGCCGGTAGAGGCGTTCGGAACTGCGGTCCCGCTCCGGTTCCCACCAGGCGCGGGCGAACGCCTCCGCCTGCTCGACGGGGCCCCTGACACCCGGCAGCGACCTGTCGAGGGCGATCAGCTCACTCACCAGAGAGGGCATGGCGTGCAGGGGAACGACGCCGAGCAGCAGAGGATAGGGGGCGGTGTGGATCATCGCCCCCACCACTGAACCACCCTCGGTGAACCACCCCATGAGGGGATCCTCAGAGAACTGGCCACTCCGTACGCTCCGGAGCACGGTCAGCACGGCGGTGTTGCGCACCGGATCGCGCAGCAGCCAGGCCTCGGCCGCCTCCGCGTACACCTCCGCGTCGGCGCTGAACGTCCACGTCGGGTCGTCGGTCATCCGGATCCGGTGTCAGGCGGCGGATTCGGCGAGGTACGGCGCCCACTGCGGATCACCGTCGAACTGCGCTCCGATGAGCCGCCAGTGGGCGTCCCGTGGCACCACCGGGGCGACGCGGAGCGTCCACCCCAGGTCCTCCAGCAACCTGTCCGCCTTGCGATGGTTGCACGGCATGCAGGAGGCGACGCAGTTCTCCCACGTGTGGGGACCTCCCTTGGAACGCGGGATGACGTGGTCGATGGTCTCCGCCCGCTGACCGCAGTACGCGCACCGGAAGTCGTCCCGCCGCATGAGCGCGGCCCGGGTGAGCGGGATGCGCGACCGGTAGGGGATGCGGACATAGCACCTCAGCCGGATCACGGACGGCACGTCGAGCGTGCGGGTAGCCGAGCGGAGCACGGCGCCCCGGCCGTCCCGGTGCACGACCTCCGCCTTGTCCCGCAGGATCAGGATGACCGCCCGGTGCAGGGACAGCGTGGTGAGCGGCTCGTAGGTGGCGTTGAGAAGGAGTACTTGGCGCATCAGCCGACCTCCGCCGCCATCTCGTGAGCTTGGACGAGATGGCGCGCTCGCACAGCTGTGCGCCCTGGTTGTGGTCCCGTCGGTTGGGACCCGGGTGCTTCCGTCACAGCGACCTCCGCCGGACGGTCCAGCGGATGGTCACCACGGCACCGCCCTCCACCAGTGTGGCCTTTGCTGCGACCCATCCGCCACCCCATAAAGCGCGAGCGAGGTTCACGATTGGGACGCCTGTGCTGTTTATCCCCTTTCGAGGCTCTTTTTACTCCCCGTCGGCGGCACGTTCCTGTCGGTGATCTGCTTTAAAGTGCGAGACATGACCCGACTGCCGTACCCACCCGCACAGCGCGCCGACATCGTCGATGACCTGCACGGAACCGCCGTCCCCGACCCCTACCGCTGGCTGGAGGACGTGGACGACCCGGCCACGAAGGAGTGGCTGGACGCGCAGGACGTCCTCTTCAAGAGCACGGAGCTTCCGGGCCGCGAGCGCTTCCGGGAGCGCGTCGCCGCGCTGCTGAAGTCCGGGTCCGTCGGGCCGCCCGCCTGGCGCGGCGAACGGCAGTTCTTCATGCGCCGCACGCCGGAGCAGGAGCACGCCGTCCTCTACGTCGCGGACGACCAGGGCGAGCGGGCGCTGCTCGATCCGATGGCGCTCGACGCGTCGGGGCTGACCACGCTGGACTCCTACCAGCCGGACAAGGAGGGCCTCCGTCTCGCCTACCAGATCTCGGTCGGGGGCGACGAGGAGTCGCGCCTCCACGTGATGGACGTCGCGACCGGCGCACTCATCGAGGGCCCGATCGACCGGTGCCGCTACTCCCCCATTGCGTGGCTGCCCGGCGGCGAGGCGTTCTACTACGTGCGCAAGCTCCCGCCGTCCGAGGTTCCGGAGGGTGAGGAGCAGTTCCACCGGCGCGTCTATCTGCACCGCGTGGGCACTCCGGCGGACGACGACGTGCTGATCTTCGGCGAGGGGCTGGAGAAGACGAACTACTACGGCGTCTCGGTCTCCCGTGACGGCCGCTGGCTGACGATCTCCGCCTCCCAGGGGACGGCCCCGCGCAACGACCTGTGGTTGGCGGACCTGACCGCCTCGCCGTGCGACGCGCCCGAGCTGGTCACCGTCCAGGAGGGCGTCGACGCCCAGACGGGTCTGCACTTCGGCCGCGACGGCCGGCTGTACGTCTTCACCGACCGTGACGCGCCGCGTTCCCGGGTCTGCGTGACCTCCCCCGAGACCCCGACGTACGAGCACTGGCGGGACCTCATCCCCGAGGACGCCGAGGCCGTTCTCACCGACTTCGCCATCCTCGACGACCTGGACGAGCCGGTCATGCTCGTCGGCTGGACCCGGCACGCCATCTCCGAGATCTCCATCCACTCGCTGGAGACGGGCGTGCGGATCGGCGAGGTGCCGACCCCGGGTCTCGGCTCCATCGGCGGCATCACCGAGCGCCCCGAGGGCGGCCATGAGGCGTGGTTCTCCTACACGGACAACACCACGCCGCCGAGCATCCGCCGCTTCGACGCGCGCACGGGCGAGACGACGCTCTGGGCGGCCTCGCCGGGGGCGGTGGAGGTGCCCTCGGTCAACACCGAGCAGGTGGTCTACCGCTCCAAGGACGGCACCGAGGTCCACATGCTGGTGATCTCCCGTGACGGCTCGGGCCCCCGGCCCACCATCCTGTACGGCTACGGCGGCTTCGGGATCCCCATGACCCCGGGCTACTCCGCGTCGATCCTGGCCTGGGTCGAGGCCGGCGGGGTCTACGCCATCGCCCAGTTGCGCGGCGGCGGCGAGCAGGGCGAGCAGTGGCACCGTGACGGCATGCTCGGCAACAAGCAGAACGTCTTCGACGACCTGCACGCCGCGGCCGAGCACCTGATCGCCACGGGCGTGACGACGTCCGACCGGCTCGGGATCTCCGGCGGCTCCAATGGCGGGCTCCTCGTCGGGGCGGCGCTCACCCAGCGGCCCGAGCTCTACGCCGCCGTCGTCTGCTCCGCACCGCTGCTGGACATGATCCGCTACGAGAAGTTCGGGCTCGGCGCCACCTGGAACGTCGAGTACGGCTCAGCCGATGTCCCCGAGGAGTTCGGCTGGCTCTGGGGTTACTCGCCGTATCACCACGTCCGCGAGGGCGTCTCCTACCCCGCGACGCTGTTCACGGTCTTCGGCTCCGACACCCGGGTCCACCCGCTGCACGCCTGGAAGATGGCGGCGGCCCTGCAGCACGCCCAGGCCGCAGGCCGCCCGATCCTGCTGCGCAACGAGAGCGAGGTCGGGCACGGCGCGCGGGCGGTGAGCCGGACCGTCGATCTCGCGGCGGAGCAGCTCGCCTTCCTGGCTCAGCACACCGGGCTCTCCTGACCGGCAGGTATGGCCGGGCCTGACCGAGCCCGGCCGTACCCCACGCCCCCGTGCCGACGGGGCGCGGACGTAGCGGTCGGGCCGGCCCCCTATCGGGGGAAGATGATGGTCTTGTGGCCGTCGAGCAGCACCCGATGCTCGGCGTGCCACCGGACCGCCCGGGCCAGCGCCTGGCGTTCGACATCCCGGCCGATCGCGGCGAGGTCCTCGGGCGAGTGGGTGTGGTTGACCCGCGCGACCTCCTGCTCGATGATCGGCCCCTCGTCCAGGTCACTCGTCACGTAGTGCGCGGTCGCGCCGATCAGCTTGACCCCGCGCGTGTAGGCCTGGTGGTACGGCTTGGCGCCCTTGAAAGACGGCAGGAACGAGTGGTGGATGTTGATCACCCGCCCGGCCAGCTTGGCGCACAGGTCTTCCGAGAGCACCTGCATGTACCGCGCGAGCACCACCAGATCGGCCTCGTAGTGCGCGACCAGGGTGAGGATCTCCGCCTCCTGCTGCCCCTTGGTCTCCGGCGTGACCGGCAGGTGGTGATAGTCGATCCCGTACGACTGGGTGAGCGGCCGCAGGTCGGGGTGGTTGGACGCCACAGCGACGATCTCGATGTCCAGCAGCCCGGAGCGCGTCCGGTAGAGCAGGTCGTTGAGGCAGTGGTCGAACTTGCTGACCAGCACCAGCACCCGCGGCTTGACCGCCTGGTCGAAGAGCTGGAGGTCCATGCCGAACTCCGGGGCCAGCTCGGCGAAGGCCGTACGCAGGTCGTCGAGCGGGAGACCACCGGTGAACTGGACGCGCATGAAGAAGCGTTTGGCGACGGGATCGCCGAACTGCTGGCTCTCCGTGATGTTGCAACCATGCCGGGCCAGCAGTCCCGAGACGGCGGCGACCACGCCGGGACGGTCCGGGCAGGAGAGGGTCAGCACATAGTCAGCAGTCATGCCTTGATCCTTGGGTCCTTTGGCGCTCTCGCCTCAAACTGAGGATGATACCGCCCCTCCGTCGAGGACTCAGTTGTCCACGTCGATGGTGGGGTCAAGTCGTCGCGCCTGTTCCAGATCGGCCTCCGCCTCGGCGAATCGACCCAGGTCACGCAGGGCGATGGCCCGGTTCGCGTACAGCGCGGCGTCCTCTCCCAGCTCGATGGCCCGCGTCAGGTCCGCCACGGCGCCGTCGAGGTCGCCGGTCCCGTAGCGCAGGATCGCCCGGTTCGCCCAGGCGCCGGCGAGGGCCGGATCCCTCGCGAGCGCCGCGTCGAACGCGGCGCGCGCCTCGGCGTGCCGCCCGGCCGCGGTCTCCAACTGGCCGAGCACGCCGTGCAGGTGCGGGTTGCCGGGATCGAGCTCCAGGCCCGCGTCGACGTCTCGCCGGGCCGCCTCGTGCTCGTCGAGCATCTCCAGGACGCCCGCGCGGTTCACGTAGGCGTCCAGGAAGGCCGGGTCCAGCTCCAGTACGTGGTCCAGGTCCGCCAGGGCGAGTTCCCTGTCGCCGGTGGCCAGGCGCAACTCGGCCCGGTTGTAGTACGCCTCCGGAAGGGGCGACCCGAGCCTGATCGCGGTCTCGTAGTCGGTGAGCGCGTCGTCCGGCCGACCCATGGCCAGGAGCAGGTTGCCGCGGTCGAGGTAGTTGTCGGGGAAGCCGGGGTCGATGGCGATGGCCCGGTCGAAGTCCCGCAGGGCGTCCGCGTTCCGGCCGGATCGCGCCAGGAGTTGCGCCCGGTTGCCGAACAGCACCATCCGGTGCAGGGGATGCGCGTCCGGAGGGAGATCCCGGTCGGCCAGCTCGATCGCCGACTCGACCAGGCGCAACGCCTCCTCGACCCTGCCCTGCCGCAGCTCGATCAACGCGCGGCCGTTCCGGTCGAAGCCGAGCTTGAAGGCACGCTCCCGGTGATCGGGCAGCAGCGTGGACACGGCGATCGCCTCGTTGATCCACCCCATGGCCCTGCCCAGGTCCCGTCGCGCGGGGTCGGGGTCACGCGCGTCCAGCATGGCCGTGCCGTACGCGGCCGCGGCGTGGACGGCGGGATCCACGCTGCCGCGCCGCGCGGACTCGTAGAGCTCGAACGCCTCGCCGCGGCGGCCGATCCCGGCCAGCGCGGTGGCCGTCCGGTGGATGAACCGCCACCAGAGATCCGATCCCGGCTCGGCCAGGCGGAGCCCGCGCAGGCCGAGCTCGGCCACAGCGTGCAGGAACCCCTCGCCGACACAGTGGTCCACCGCCGCCCACAACGCGGACAGCGCGGCGGCCTGATCGCCGCCCCGCTCCCGGTGATACGGCACCGCGCCCAGCAGGTGGTCGCCGGAGAGTTCGTCGGCCCTCCGGTCGTGTGCCCGGGCCCGCTCACCGGGCGGCAGCGCCAGATAGGCGGCATACGCCTCCGGATCATCCGTGGTGCCGTCGGAGGCGATGTAGTCGTCGATCGGCCCCTCCGCCGGAGACGCCGTGCCGAGGATGAAGCTCTCGCCACTCCACTCGCCGGGCGGCCCGGGCGCGGCGAGCGCCACGGTGAGACCGGGGACCCTGCGCATGAGGACGGCCAGCAGCTCGTGGTCGGTGGGGTCGGCCTCGTGCACGTTGTCGACGCGCAGCGCACGCCGCCCGTCCAGGCAGTCCCGGACGAACTCGGCGATGCCGTTGGCGACGCGCAGCGTCCGCCGAGGGGCGGGCACCAGGATGCGCTCGTCCTCGTGAAGGGAGGCCCAAAGGGGCTCCCCGCAGGCCGGAACGAGCCGCCGGAGATCGGGGGCGGCGGCCCGGATCTCGATGCCGTGCGCGGCGACGAGATCCGGAGAACGCTCCAGCGCGGCCGGGACGAGCGCGCGCAGCAGCATGCCACCGATGGTGTAGGGACCGCGCAGCCGTCGATGCCCGTTGATCAGGGGCGCCACAGGAGGTGGTAGCTCCAGGGCGTGGAGGGCGGCCAGGCGATCACGGGAAAGTCTCCCCCGGACCCAGATATGGCGAGAATTCCGCCGAGGGCTCCCCGTCACCCTTTGTGAATCACGCTCGACGTTCCGGTGAGCCGCACCGTGCCGGGCTTGCGGATAATGATCTTTTTCATCGTGCCTCTTTTCCGTGACAAGGAACAAGTATTGGCACAAAACGGTAATCCGCAAGCCCCGGCAGGGTGGCTTTATCTGATTAGCTGCGGCAAAACTACGGGAGTAAGGTATTTCTCTCCATATAGCACCACACTGCCGCCGCGAACTTCGCGCCGAATCTCGCGCCAGCCGTACTTCCGGTAGAGCTCGACGGCGGCCCCCTGTTGCAGGGTGGTGTCCCCGCGCAGGACGCGGTAGCCGAGCTCGCGGGCGCGTTCCTCCAGTCGTTCCAGGATCATCGCGCCGTATCCGCGACGCTGGAACTCCGGATGGACCCGGAGCCGGCACATCTCGGCGGTCTCGTCGTCGATGCGGCGCAGGCCGCCCATCGCGACGATCCGTCCACCGGACTCCTCGCCGACCAGGAAGTCACCCCGGTCGGCGATGTACACCGAGTGGATCCGCGGGAAATCGTCGTCGTAGTAAACGCCGTCGCCTGGCATGAGGCCGACCTGGGCGAGGCCGATCTGGTGTAACGCCCAGACCTCGTCGAGGTCGGACCAGCGGTAGCGGCGGATTCGGAGCCTTTCCGTCACGTCTGCTGCCTGTCCTGCTCGGCGGTCGCGGCGTCCGAGCCCATGGTGTCCAGCGGGGCGGGCAGGAGGCATTCGCGGTAGGACGCCAGCGCGGGTGTCTCGCCGTGCTTGGACTGGACCGCCTTGAGCAGGTCGTACGCGGGGCGCATGAGCAGCTCGGTGCGGTATTCCTGTTCGATCACCTCGATGGCCTTGCGCCCCATGTCGAGCGCCTCCTCGACCTCGCCCTCGATCAGGCGGCACTGGGCCCGGTCGAACCGGATCAGGGTCTGGTCGAGCAGGTCCTCACCGGAGTATTTGCCGAGGGCCTGCTCCAGGATGAGGTCGGCCTCCAGCGTCTGCCCCAGCTTGACCAGGACGTCGCCCTGGTAGAAGTAGAGCTGGCGCTCGGTGTATCCGAAGGCCGGGTCCTCCTGGTCGTTGCTGCTCATCTCGGCGAAGGCCGTTCTGGCCCGGGAGAGCGCCCGTTTGGCCTGGTCGACCACGTCCTTCTTCGCGCCCGTGTTGCCGGCCAGCATGGCCAGGGCCCTGGCCTCGACGACCGGCGCCATGGTCCTGGCGGCGCAGGGCGTCTGCCCGGCCATGTCACGGCTCTTCTTGGCCAGCGTGAGCGCCTCACGCGGGTCGCCGTAATAGAGCGGGACCAGCGCCTCGCGAGCGGTCACCCAGGCGCGCAGCGCGCGGTCGCCCGTCTCGTCGGCGGCGGTGCGGCCGGTGCGGAAGAACGACCGGGCCATGCGGTGGTCGCCCAGGTCGATCATGATCATGCCGCAGAGCCCGGAGAGCTGCGCCGTCATGCGGCAGAGCCGTTCCTGGATGTCGACCGGCTGCCGCCGCTCCATCGCCTTGCGCACCGTGGAGAACTCCAGCAGCACGTCGCAAAGTAGGCGTAACGGCGGGGTGTTCATGTACTGCCTGCCGAACCCGGTGGTCGTCCCCTCCCACTGGTCCAGCATGGTCGGCGAGACGGTGGCCGAGGCCATCGTCTCGTCCATGTGCCGTCGTATGTTCTCCACCGCACCGAGCACGTGGCCGTCCAGGGCCACGCCGGTGCCGGCGAGGAGCTTCAGCAGCGTCCTCCGTAGCACGTTCTCGTCCTCCTCGCCCCCGTCCGCGGAAGGGCTGCCGCCGTCCGGCTGTATCCACAGCTCACGCACATTGGGGGAAGTGTCAGGTATTCCCTCTTCGAAGTCGCAGCCGCGGACAGTGCCGGGCATACCGTGGCCGTGGCCACAGATGCACGGGCCCCCGTAACCGAGAGCGGCCGGTTCCACCCGGTAGACAGAGCACAGGTAATGGAGGTACTCCGGGCCGGGTTTCTTCAGCCCCGACTCGTAGGCGGACAGAAGCGTCTCGCCGATCCCCGGGACGGCCTTGCCATCCCGTTCGAAGAGCGCCCGTACCTGCTCGATCACATCCGCGAGTGCGATGCCGTTCGACAGGCGGTGCGCTTTGATCTTGGTCGTGCCGAACTTCGGTCCACATGCCAGATGGATCTCGTCGGCGATCAGAGCCAGGCCTCGCCCGGCGGCCAGGCCTCGTGCCCGGACCTGCCGCGCGATCTCCGTCTCCCTGTGTTGCCTGCCGGACATTCCGGCCCCTCTCTCGCGGTCCGCACATCGCCGATCGCGTGTCCCGAAGGGTCCTCATCTGCTGACGCAGCGTAACGTCTCTGTCGCGCTGCGGCTACACAAGAATGATGGACCAGTTTTTGCCCGGCATGGACGAGTAGTTGAAGGTGCTGACTAAGGATCGTTCCTCAGCAGGTGGTTTTCTTCAACCTACTTGGGGGTTTGCCTAACCGCAGCGGCGACCGGCCTCGTTGACCCGTTCATGCTTGGTAAGTCATCTTGAGCCCACCAGGACCGAATGCGCGGGCACGCCCAGCGCATCCGCTCAGCTGAACCAAGGAGGACACCGAAGTGGAGGAGGACGATTTCCAGCGCCTGGAACTCCTGGTATCCGAACTCGACTCCCGCGGACTTCTCGCCCGGGTCGTGCGCACCCAGTCCGGCCGCCCTTTCGTCAGGGTGATCAATCCGAACGCCACGAGCCTCGCGGAGAACGTCGTGTGCCGGGCCGCGGACTACTGGTGGTCCTGGGGAGAGCGGATGCACCGGGCGGACGACCCGGCCGGTGCGGCGCGCAAGGTCGCCCGAGTGCTCGCCGCGGTGAGCGAATAACCCACCGCGGCTCGCGGGGCCGGCGGAGCGCACGGTGCGGAGCGGCCCGTGAGCGCGGCCGTGGAGACACGGCTCGCCGGGGACGCTGTGCGCCCCCGGCCCCCACACCCTCGTGTACGGCAGGACGCCCGCCGTACACGGCACGCCGCCGTCCAGTCCGGGCCGCAGAGCCCCGGGCCGGACGGCCTCGAGGAGGATCCCCTCCGGAGAACGACACGGCGCGCGCGTCCGGGTGCGTGCGCCGGTCCTGCCGTTCGTCGCAGTGAAAGCCGCGCCCGTCGCATCGACCTCGGGCGACGGCGATCCGCCTTCCCCGGCGATGTGACGACGGCCGGTTCAGTCTGCACAATGAGTTAGGTTTACCTGCCTGTTGCCGACCGAACCGATCCGGGGGGGATCCACCTCGTGTTGCCGTACGCGCCCACGCCGTCTCCAACGTCGGACATGTTCGACCCAGCGGAAGCGATGACCGTGGTGCAGGCGCAATGCAAGAGCGGCAAGGGCCTGACGTGCGCGATCCTCAACGCGGCCTTCCCCGACG
Organism: Microtetraspora sp. NBRC 16547; assembly: GCF_030268965.1. Taxonomy (GTDB): domain Bacteria; phylum Actinomycetota; class Actinomycetes; order Streptosporangiales; family Streptosporangiaceae; genus Microtetraspora. The sequence goes on from NZ_BSSE01000020.1 coordinate 37,047, forward strand.
GGGTGTACCCCTGGGTTCCGCTCGTCGCCGGGATCGTCGACGTCCTGCTCACCTTCTGCCTGATCCTCGCCGTTGCTCTGGTGGTCCGGAGCATCGTGCACCGCCTCATCACCCGGGTGACGCTGCGGGCCAGCGAGGGCGTCCTGCCGGAGCGGCTCAGGAGCAGGTCACTCGACTCGACCGAGGCGAGCACGGCGATCCTCACCGAGCGCCGCAGGCAACGGGCCGAGACGATGGGCTCGGTGCTGCGGAGCCTGTCCTCGGTCGTGATCCTCGGCACCGCCGCCCTGATGATCCTGTCCAATTTGGGCATCGAGCTCGCTCCCCTGCTCACCAGCGTCGGCATCATCGGCGTCGCGGTCGGCTTCGGGGCGCAGGAGCTGGTCAAGGACTTCATCGCCGGCATGTTCATGCTGCTGGAGGACCAGTACGGCGTCGGCGACGTGATCGACACCGGGGTCGCGATCGGCACGGTGGAGGCCGTCACGCTGCGGGTCACCAGGATCCGCGACGCCGACGGCAAGGTGTGGTACGTCCGCAACGGCACCATCAGCCGGGTGGGCAACGAGTCCCAGGGCTGGTCGCGGGCCGTCCTCGACGTGCCGGTGCCGTACGAGGCGGACATCTCGGTGGTGCGGGAGTTGCTCAAGGACGTCTCCGCCGCCATGTGGGAGGAGCCGGAGTACCGCGACGTCCTGCTGGTGGAGGAGCCCCAGGTGTATGGCCTGGAGCAGATCTCGGACAAGGCCGTCATCTTCCGGGTCAGCGTCAAGACCGCTCCGGCCCAGCAGGCCGAGGTGGCCCGTGAGCTGCGCATCCGGGTCAAGCGGGCGTTCGACGAGAAGGACCTGGCCTTCGCCGCCTGAACCTACCGGCCGGTAACTGGCCTAGGCTGAAGCGGTGACAACCTTCTACGAGGCCGTCGGAGGCGAGGACACCTTCCGGCGGCTCGTCCACCGGTTCTACGAAGGCGTCGCCGAGGATCCGGTGCTGCGCCCGATGTACCCCGAAGACGACCTCCCGGGCGCCGAGGACCGGCTGCGCATGTTCCTCATCCAATACTGGGGCGGCCCCAACACCTACAGCCAGGAGCGCGGCCATCCCCGGCTCCGCATGCGGCATGTGCCGTTCGTGATCGGCGAGGCCGAACGGGACGCCTGGTTGAAGCACATGGACGACGCCGTTCGCTCGCTGGAACTCGCCCCCGAGCACGAGGAGCAACTGCTGCGCTACCTCGTCTACGCCGCGCACAGCATGATGAACGCATAACCCGGACACGCACGACCACGGGCTGCGGCTGATGGCGAACATGGTGGACCTCGTCCCCGACCACAGCTCGACGGCCCATCCGTGGTTCTGGAAGGCCCCTGAACGCGCCGGAGGAGCCGCCTGAGCTCGACCGGCACATGCTCCGGTCCTCCCCGGCAGACGGCCCGATACGGAGTCGAACAACCGGCTCTCGGTCTTCGGCGGCCTCGCGTGGCGGAATCCCTCGGCCGGGCTCGCCCGGGGACGGGCGCTCTGTCGGCGACACTTTTCCTCCCAGGGGCGGCATATCTCTACCGCGGGGAGGAATTAGGGCCAACCGCGGCAAAAGACCTTCCTCCGAAGGTTCGCCAGGATCCCGTCTATTTCCACACAAAGGGGGATACCCGGCCCGGGACGGATGCCGGGTCCCGTCAGTCCTCTACGGAGAAGCGCTTGAGGTAGGCGAGTTCGTCCTCGGAGAGCCTGCGGGGACGAGCGTTCGCGACGTCGTAGGCGACCATCACCGAACGCGCCTGGACGAAGACCTCCTCGTCGTCCCTGATCTCATAGGCGAGGGTGAACCGCACCGGCTTGATCTCGGTCACCCAGGTCTCCACCCGCACCGGTTCCGGGCGGAACGTCAGCGGACGACGGTAGTCGATCTCGTGCCGGGCGACCACCAGACCCTGGTGCGGACGGCCGCCCTCGCGGACGGGGTCCACGAACAGCATGCCGAGACGGGCGTCCTCGAGGAAGTCGAAGAACCGCACGTTGTTGACATGGCCGAGGCTGTCGATGTCCGCGAAGCGGACCTGGCGGTGGAACACATGCCGTCGATCGGCACTGTGGATCGCACTGTCGCCCGCGCGGTCGGCCGCATAGTGAGCAGCACGGCTGGCGCCGTCGGAGAGAGGTTGTCCGGACACACCGGAAACCGTATTCCACCCGCGATCCCCGCCCGCGGGCGGGGTCGCGACGGACGCCGACCGGCTAGTCTCGGGTCAGCTTGCGGTACGTGACACGGTGCGGGCGGGCCGCCTCCGCGCCGAGCCGCTCGACCTTGTTCTTCTCGTAGTCGGCGAAGTTGCCCTCGAACCAGAACCAGTTCGAGCCGCCCTCCCACGCGAGGATGTGCGTGGCGATGCGGTCGAGGAACCACCGGTCGTGCGAGGTGATCACCGCGCAGCCCGGGAAGTCGAGCAGTGCGTTCTCCAGGCTGGACAGGGTCTCGGTGTCGAGGTCGTTGGTGGGCTCGTCGAGCAGCAGCACGTTGCCGCCCTGCTTGAGGGTCAGGGCGAGGTTGAGACGGTTGCGCTCGCCGCCGGACAGGATGCCCGAGGGCTTCTGCTGGTCGGGGCCCTTGAAGCCGAACGCCGCGACGTAGGCCCGGGACGGCATCTCAACGTTGCCGACCTTGATGTGGTCGAGCCCGTCGGAGACGACCTCCCAGACGTTCTTCTTCGGGTCGATGCCTGCCCGGCTCTGGTCGGCGTAGGAGATCTTGACGGTGTCGCCGACGACGATCGAGCCGTCGTCCGGCGTCTCACCACCGGTGATCATGCGGAACAGCGTGGTCTTACCGACGCCGTTCGGGCCGATGATACCGACGATGCCGTTGCGGGGCAGGTCGAAGGACAGGCTGTCGATGAGGATGCGGTCGTCGAAGCCCTTGGAGAGCTTCTCGGCCCGGATCACCGTCGTGCCGAGGCGCGGGCCCGGCGGGATCTGGATCTCCTCGAAGTCGAGCTTGCGGTACTTGTCCGCCTCGGCGGCCATCTCCTCATAGCGCTGGAGACGGGCGCGGCTCTTGGTCTGGCGGGCCTTGGCGTTGGAGCGCACCCACTGGAGCTCATCCTCCAGGCGCTTCTTACGCTTGACGTCCTTCTGCCCCTCGACCTTCAGACGGGTGGTCTTGGCCTCCAGGTAGGTCGAGTAGTTGCCCTCGTAGGCGTAGCACCGGCCGCGGTCCATCTCGAGGATCCAGCCGGCCACGTTGTCGAGGAAGTAGCGGTCGTGGGTGACGGCCAGGACGGTCCCGGGATACTTCTCCAGGTGCTGCTCCAGCCACTGCACGCTCTCGGCGTCGAGGTGGTTGGTGGGCTCGTCGAGCAGCAGCAGGTCGGGCTGCTCCAGCAGGAGCTTGCACAGCGCGACGCGGCGGCGCTCACCACCGGAGAGCTGTGTGACGTCGGCGTCGCCGGGCGGGCAGCGGAGCGCGTCCATGGCCTGCTCGAGCTGGCTCTCCAGATCCCAGGCGTTGCGGTGGTCAAGCGCGTCCTGCAGCTTGCCCATCTCCGCCAGCAGCTCGTCGCTGTAGTCGGTGGCCATCTGCTCGGCGATCTCGTTGAAGCGGTCGAGCATCGCCTTGGTCTCGGCGACGCCCTCCTCGACATTGCCGAGGACGGTCTTGGACTCGTTGAGCGGGGGTTCCTGCTGCAGCATGCCGACCGTGAAACCGGGCATCAGCCGCGCGTCTCCGTTGGACGGCTGCTCGAGCCCCGCCATCATCTTGAGCAGCGTCGACTTGCCCGTGCCATTCGGGCCCAGGACGCCGATCTTGGCCCCGGGCAGGAAGGACAGCGTGACATCGTCGAGGACCACCTTGTCACCGTGCGCCTTGCGCACGCGCTGCATCGTGTAGATGTACTCCGGCATGACTCCAAGGGTAGTGGCACCCACGGCAGCTTCAGCCGGTCATTTCATCCCCTGTGCGCGGCGGAGGAGCCGTGGGACGCGCGGGGAGGCAGATGCGGTCACGGCCGAGCTCCTTGGCCCGGTAGAGGGCGAGATCCGCGGCGGCGAGCAGCTCGATGAGATCGTTGCCGTGCATGTTCATGATGGCCACCCCGGCCGAGATCGTCACGGTGACCATGGCGTGGTCGGCCGGGACCGCCATGCGGCCCACCCGGGAGCGCAACCGCTCGGCCACCCGCCTGGCCTCGGTGACGTCGGCCCGCGGCAGCAGGATCACGAACTCCTCGCCGCCGAACCGGCCGACCACGTCGTAGTCGCGCAGTTGGCTGCGGAGTGTGGCGGCGATCCCGATCAGCACCTGGTCGCCGACAAGGTGACCATAGGTGTCGTTGACCCGCTTGAAGTGGTCGATGTCGACGATGAGCAGCGCGAGCGTCTCACCGGTGCGCCTGGCACGGACAATCTCCGTGTCGGCCTCGCGCTGCCAGGCCGCGGCGTTGAGCAGCCCGGTCTTGGGATCGGTGCGCGCGGCGGCCTGCAACTGCGCGTGGAGCAGGCTGCGCTGCAGCAGCACGACCGGCGGCAGCGCGAGCAGCAGCAGGGCCAGGTTGAGCCCGCACGCGATGGCGACGGTCACGCCGAGGCAGAGCTCCACCGCGTCGAGCAGCGCGCTCTCGCGGTTCCAGAGGAACTCGCGCCACCGGGTGTCGGGATCGGCGGTACGCACGGCGACGGCGATGAGGGCGGTGTTGAGCACGGTGAACATGACGGCGCAGGCCACCGCCGCGAGGATGGGCGACGCCCGGCCGCTGGACAACTCGGCGGGCACGGGTATCCAGGAGTGGAACGCCAGCGAGGCGGCGCAGGCGGCAACGCCGATCGCCGCCGCGCTCAAGACCCTCCGGTAGACCACCGTGGCACGGACCCGCACCTGCAGCAGGATCTGCAGCGGGATGGGGGCGAGCAGCGCGTACAGCGGCGGGAGCAGCAGCACGACCGGGAGCCACCAGGCCGACAGCAGGTCGCGGGACACGCCGGCCGGCATGCCCAGCCGGCGGGTGGCCTCGATGCAGACGGCGCCGCAGGCGGTCAGGGCGGCGAACGCGGCGACGTGGGACGGCCGGAAGGTCGTGGAGGTCAGGAGATACGCGATCGCGGCCAGGTCCAGCGCGACGATGCCGCAGAAGTAGGCCACGAACGGACGGCGCTGGGCCAGCAGGGGCCACCGGGCGCGCCGCGAGGGCGATCCGTCCCGTGTGGCCGAGGTCTGGCTGGGCGCCGTCATCCCGTCTCCCCACGCTCCATACGCTGCTTCCAGCGTCTCACGATGTGTAACACAATAGTTGCGGAGTGTGCGTCGCGCGACGTGAACCGCTACCTTTGGCAGTCTGGCCGTCCGGGTGTCCGGGCGGCTGAAGGTAACCGCTCCTTCACGAGGGGGCCGTGTGGGAAAGGAGCAGCCATGGGCCGGGGTGTGACCTGGACCTGACAAGGGTGCTCTCGCAGCGACGCGGAAGTCGCCATCGGCCGATCCCCGGACGTTCCACAGTGGGGCACCGGCCGCGCACGGCCGATGCCCTCCCCACCCGCTGACTCTCCGCGTCACGCCGCCAGCGTCTCCGGCACGGTTTCCACCGGCCACGGCGCGAACTCCGCCGAGCCCGGCTCATCCTCGCCGGGGGACGAGCGCTCCTCCCCCTCCACGACGGCGCCGTCCGCCCGCCCCACCTCGTCACCGGAGCGCGACGCGGCCTCGGCCGGGTGCGGGGCCTCCTCGCCAGAGTGCTGGACGGCCCTCAACTCCCACTCGCGAGTGGCGTCCTCCATCTCCCGGCGCTCGTCGGCGCTGGGCATCGCCGCGAAGGATCGGACGGGCTTCTCGAAGCTCGCGATGCCCCATTTGAGGTCATGGCCCACCGATGTGGCGTCAATCTCGGCCCAGAATCTCTGCTCGCCCTGCCGGTCCTCGAACTGCTTGATCCGGAGCTTGCCGTACACGACCAGCGGATGGCCCTTGCGCACCGACTGGGCGACGTTGTCGGCGAGCGCCCGGTAGCAGCGGACCATGTAGTACGTCGTGTCCTCAGTGCTCCACGTCTGGGACTGCCGGTCGAGCACCCTGCGGTTGACCGCGAGCCGCAGGGTCGTCGCCCGCGAACCGTCGGGGAACTGGTACTGCCGGGGGTCGGCGGTCACGTTGCCGCTCAGCGTGACGTAGACGTCGCTCATCGAGTGCCTCCCAGGTCCGGACCCTCGCCGGACACCGGGACACACTCTGGCCGGGCCAGCCCCGACCGCCCGCCGCCGAATCCGGTTCTGTGGACAACCGCTGTCCTGGGGACGCCGGTGTTCGGGACCTGTTTCCGGGACCGGTTTCCAGCTTCCGAGGCCTATTTCCGGGACGCGGCGGCCACGGCTCCGATGTAGTCGTTGTAGCGCCGCAGCTCGCTCTCGACCGGTGCGATCACCATCTCCGCCGCCACGGCGGACACCCGGCGTCGCATGTCCTTCTCCAGGCGCTCGCGCTCCTTCGTGGCGCCGAGGATGACGAAGTTCCTGCTCGCCATGCCGGACAGGGCGCCCACGCCGAGAACGCCGACGATCACCAGGCCGAGCCACGGCAGCACCCCGACGTCGCCGAGGAGCCCCACCGGCGCCTTGCCCAGTTCGAACACGCCGTACGCGAGGATCGACCCGGCCCAGGCGACTCCCGCGACGAACAACACGACGAGGAGGTACTGCCAGATCTTGAGCAGCCACCACCAGCCGGGAACCCGGTCCAGGGGCGGGGCGATCTGGGACAGCTCGTCGGAGAGGGTCGCGGGAAGCTGGGCGGACCGCGACCGCGCCGCGTCGCGCACGCCCGCCCGCCAGACCTCGGGCATACCCGGCGTGATGCCGTCGGCCAGGGCCTGCACGGCGTTGTCCACCTCGGCAGGCTGCGCGCTGACGGCGCTGCCCACCAGACTGCGGATCTCCTCCTTCACGTCGCCGAGGCGCAGGCTGCTCAGCGGGTCGGGCCGCAGCTTGGCCGCCCAGCGCGCGTAGGGCCAGCCGACCCAGTCGACGGAGCGGACGCCGTACACGTTCTCCATGGCCTCGCCGAGAGCGGAGACTCCGACCGCGTCGCACAGAGCGTCGGTCAGCCCCGCGCGGCGCGCGCCGTCCACGACGGGCTCGACCTGGGAAATGTCGGAGAGGTCCTTCGCCAGAGGGGCCATCAGGCGGTCGAGGTCCGCCTCCAGCCGATGGAAGGCGGCACGGCGATCGGCCACCGACTCGGCGAGCACGGCCTTGAGGTCGTCGACGCCTTCGCCGGTGAGCGCCGAGGTCACGACCACCCGCGGGGCGTCCACGCCCTCATGGGAGAGCAGCTCTCTCAGGTCGGCCACACAGATCTCCCGCTCCTCGGGGGACAGCCGGTCGGCCTGGTTCAGCACGAAGACCGTCACCGCGTCGTGCCCGGCGAGCTCGGTGACGTAGCGCCGGTGCACGGAGGCGTCCGCGTATTTCTGCGGGTCGAGCACCCACACCACGAGGTCGGAGACCTTGATCAGGCGGTCGGCCTCCGTGTCGGTGAGCGCCCGGATCGAGTCGTGGTCGGGCAGGTCGAGCAGGATGAGCCCGTGCAGCGGGCTCTCGCCCTTGTCCAGCGCGCTGGCCCTGGCGAAGCGGTGGCGCCACTGAATCTGCAGCCAGTCGAGGAGCGGCCCGGCGCCGTCCAGGCCCCACACGCAGGCGTGGGTGCGCGCGGTGGTCGGCCTGCGCACCCCGGTCGGCGAGAGTTCGAGACCGGACACGGAGTTGAACAGGGAGGACTTGCCGCTGCCCGTTCCTCCGGCCAGCGCGACCACCGTGTGGTCCGGGGAGAGCCTGAGCCGGTCACCGGCGCGTACGAGAAGCTGGGCGGCCTCGGTGAGCGACGCCTGGTCGGCCCGGCCGGGGCCCAGCTCGACGATCCGCGCGAGAGCGGCGAACCGGGCCCCGAGGCCGTACTGGACGTCGGTGGTGCTGGCAGTCATCGTGCGACCTCGAGGTTGTACGTGGCCTGGAACAGGCGGGTGGCTGCGGCCTCGTCCGGGATGCCCGCGCCGTCGAGCGCGTCCACGTATCGCAAGGTCTCCTCGTCGAAGACCATGCCGATGCGCGCGCGCAGGTCGCTCCTGGCCTTCGCGCTGATGCTGCGCAACGACTCCGCGCCGAGGAGCCCGCGCAGCAGCCGCTGCGGCAGCGCGCCGGTGCCCGGTCCGGACGACACGTCCGTGGTGCCGTAGCCGAGCAGGCCGACCGTGAAGATCAGGGAGAGCGACTCGACGTCGAAGGAGACGAGCCGCGCCACCGAGCGCTTGGTCACGCCTTCGGTCCTGATCAGCTCGGTCACGTGGTCCTGCCAGGCGCCGATGGCGCGCGAGGTGCGATACGTGGCCTCGTCGGAGGAGCGGCCGAGGCCCGGGGTCACGGCGAGCCGGTCGCCCGTGCCGGCCCGCTGCTTCCAGCGCGCGATCACCTCCTCCGCCGCCCGCTGACCAGCCGAATTGATCATGCTTTCGAGCGCGGTCCTGATCGCCGCCCTGAGCGCGCGCAGCCGCTGCGGTCCCTGCTGGTGGCCCTTGCCGCCCCGGCGGAGCTGAAGCGTGCGGATCAGGTCACCGGATCCGGCGAAGTCCTGCCAGCGGGCGAGCACCTCGCCGCGCAGCAGGGAGCCGTTCCTGGTGGCCTCGTCGATGTCGGCCAGCGCGCCCATGTAGGCGGCGTCCACGTCGGAACGCAGGTCCGCGCGCAGCGCCACCTGAGTCTCCAGATGCCTCGCCAGGGCGGGGACACGGGTCCTGAAGCTGTCCAGGACGCCTTTCAGGGTCGTCTGCACGGCAGCGGCGCGCCGCTCGTCGTCGACGGACAGGTCGGCCAGCCACATCCGCAGCTCGGTGACCTCCTTGTCGGGGAGGCGCCCGTCGGTGACCGCGGTCTCCTTGATCACGAACCGCTCCGCGTCGGCCAGGCCGTACTCGTCGAGCATCCGGCCGAAGTGCTTCACGATGACGTCACGGGACTTCTCCGGCATGCGGGACAGCACGATCACCAGGCGCGCGCCGCGTTCCTTGGCCAGCCGCAGCAGGTTCCACGAGGGCGCGTCGGCGTACCGGGAGGCGGTGGTCACGAAGACCCACAGGTCGGCCGCGTCGAGCATGCGATGCGCGATCTCGTGGTGCTCCTCGACGACCGAGTCGATGTCCGGTGTGTCCAGCAGGGCCACGCCAGGTGGAAGGCGTTCGGTGGTGGACAGCACGACGCTGCCCACGCCCGCGCCTTCGGCGGGCCGGTCCAGCCGGGTCACCCCCCCGAGCAGGTCGCCCTCGGCGAACCACTCGTGGTCGTCGGGGTGGCAGACCAGCACCGGCGTCCCGGTGGTCGGGCGGCGCACCCCGGTCGCGCTCACCCGCTGCGCCGCCAGTGTGTTGACCAACGTGGACTTACCCGCGCCGGTGGAGCCCGCCACGACGATCAATGCGGGGGCGGTGCTCATGTGCACGCGCGGGATGACGTAGTCCTCGAGCTGGGCCAGTACCGCGGCCTGCGCCTTCCGCGCCTCGTCCGCGCCCGGCACGTCGAGGCCGAAGTGCAGGTCCTCGACCGCCAGACGGAGCTGGTCGAGCGACTCCGTCAACGCTGCGGAGACCGGATCCGGCAGCGGTACGGCACGTACCCTGCCGGCCAGAGCTCCTTCGGCCTCTTCTGCCTGCTCGTCGGCCCGCTCCGCAACCTCGGCCTGCTCCGTGTCCCGGGGCTGCTCCGTGTCCCGGGGCTGCTCCGTGTCCCGGGGCTGCTCTGTGTCCCAGGGCTGCTCCGGGTCCTCGGGCTGTCGCGGTTCCTCGCTTTGCCCGAGCCGCTCGGCGTCCTCGCTGCCCCAGGTCTCCTCGCTGCCCCAGGTCTCCTCGGAGCGCCCGGGCTCGGCGTGCTCGCCGTCCTCGCTCTCCTCGACGCGGTCCGCCCGCCCGGCGGGCTCACCGTCGCGAAGACTTTCCTGAAGCTCCGCGATCTCCGCGCGAGCCTCGATCGCCTCGCCTCGTTCGGCGTGCTGAGCATCCCCTGTGTCGCCGGAACGCTCGATGTCCTCGGGGTGCCTACGGTCCTCGAACCGCTCCTCCCCGGCGCCGGTCGCATCGGTGCCGATCAGGCCGATCAGGCCGGGCTCGCCGAACGCGTCGGAGGCGTCAAAAGCGGCCGGCTCCTCGGACGTGAGGTCGAGTTCCTCGGCCGCACTCGCCGTCAGGCCGGTGTCCGGCAAGTGCTCGGCCTCCGTCTGCTCGGCGCCGGTCGCCTGTGCCGTAGCGTCGATCGGGTCGCCCGCCGGCTCGGCGTGCTCGCCCATGGCCGCCGCAGCCGAGCTCCCGGCGATCGCGTCTTCCGCGTGTCCGAGGGCTTCCGCGTCGGACGGCCCGGCCGCGTCGAAGGCGTCCCAACCGGGGATGCCCTCGTCCACGGGGGCGAATCCGGAGCTCACCACGTCGGCCGGATCCGGCGCGTGCGCGGATCCCGACGCGTCGGGATCGTCCCTGGTCGGACTGGGAGCCGATCGCGGTGCGAAGGCGTCCCATTCCCCGGAATCCTCCGACCGCTTACGCGTGGAGGGAGCGTCCCAGACGGAGACGTCCTGCTCCGGCGGCTCCCCGGCCGACGTCTCGCGAGCGGCCTCCCAGACGACCATTTCGTCTCCCGCGCTCTCAGTCGCGGGGGTCTCGCGGGTGGGGAGTCCCTGCGCGCCGAGGTGACCGCCCAGAGGCGTACGTCTGGGCTGCCGCGTGGCGAAGGCGTCCCATCCCGGGGTGGCCCACGCGGTGCGGTCGCCGATGCCGCCCGGGCGGCTCGGCCCGCCGGCGTCGGTCATCTCGGGCGCGGTGGTGTCCTTGGCCGCGGTGGTGGAGCCACTGGCAGGGGTGGCGGGTCGCACCGTGAAGCCGTCCCACGTGTCGCCGGTGTCCCAGTCAGGACGGGCGGGGCCGGCTGCCGGTACGGCGAGGCCGCTCGCGGCGGCCTGATCCCCAACGGCCCGATCGTCGTCGGCGGGGTCGGTGTCCCGGATGGGGCGGAAGGCGATCGTCTGCTCTCCCAGTCTCTCCGGGTGCTCATCGGTGTGATCGATGGCCTGCTCCTCGTTCTCGGCGTGGCCGGGCCGGTCGACGGGCCCGTTGTCGGGCGTCTTCCTGGCAGCCGATTTCACGGGATCCGCTCCGCTCGCACCATTTCGATCTCCTGGCCGACTCTGACGACGTCACCGACGATCACGATCGCCGGCGGCCGTATCCCGGTCGCGGTCACGCGCTCCGCCACCGTGGCGAGCGTGGCGGCGAGTGCTCGTTGGGTGGGAAGAGTACCGTCCTGCACCACCATCACGGGAGTCTCCGGCGAACGTCCGTCTCGTACGAGTGCGTCGGCGATCTCCGCGATCCGTTCGACTCCCATGAGCAGTATCAGCGTTCCCTTGGATCTCGCCAGTCCCGGCCAGTCGACCGTCGATCTCGGGTCGTCGGGCGCCACGTGGACGGAGATCACGTGGAACTCCTGGCTGACCCCCCTGTGCGTGACGGGCACTCCGGCGGCGGCGGGAACCGCGACCGCGCTGGTGACGCCCGGCACCACCGTGACCGGGATGCCGGCGCGGGCGCAGGCGATCATCTCCTCGCCGCCGCGCCCGAAGACGAACGGGTCGCCGCCCTTGAGCCGGACGACGAACTTGCCCTGCCTGGCGTGTTCGACCAGCAGCTCGTTGATCCGTTCCTGCGCGAGGAAGCGGCCGTACGGGATCTTGGCGGCGTCGATGAGCTCGACGTCGGGCGACAGCTCGTCGAGCAGGCCCCGCGGGGCGAGCCGGTCGGCGACGACGACGTCCGCCTGGGCGAGCAGCTGGCGGCCCCGGACGGTGATCAGGCCGGGGTCGCCCGGTCCGCCGCCGACGAGCGCGACGCCGACGGGCTTGCCGCGGTGCCTCCGCGCGTCAACCGTGCCGTCGCGGAGCGCGTCGACGACCGCGTCGCGGATGCCCGCGGCTCTGCGGGGGTCGCCCCCGGCGGTGACCGCGACGCCGATCTCGCCGACCCGGCCGCTCGCGGGCGTCCAGGCCGCGGACGCCTCCTTGTCGTCGGCGCGTACGCACCAGATGCGCTTGGCCTCGGCCTCGGCGGCGACCGCCGTGTTCACCTCGCGCCGGTCGGTGCACGCGTGCACGAGCCACGCGCCGTCGCAGTCGCCGACCTGGTACGGCCTGCGCTCCCACAGGATGCGGCCGTCGGCGATCAGGTCGTCGAGGGCCGGGGTGACGCTGGGCGAGACGAGGGTGACCGACGCCCCGGCGTCGAGCAACGCGGGGATCCTCCGCTGCGCGACACGGCCGCCGCCCACGACCAGGACCCGCCGCTCATCCAGGCGAAGGCCAAGCAGGTAGGGCGCCATGACCCCAATCTCCCTCGTGCGTCAAGCGTGATCTGTTAGGAGGCAAATTTACCGGCTGACCGATGACCGGCGGCTCAGCGGATCAGGGTTCGTCGGGCGGGGCGGCCACCGTGACGCCCGCGCGGTAGATCTTACGGTAGGGGCGTCATCCCTCCTTGTCGGTCACTCCGGCTGAGTCGAAGGTGGCGACCTCGTGCATCACGCGTACGGCGGCGCTGACCAGCGGGTGGGCGAGCAGGCCTCCGGTGCCCTCGCCGAGGCGGAGTTCGAGGTCCACGAGGGGCCGCAGGCCGAGGTGGTCGAGGGCGGCCGCGTGGCCGGGCTCGGCCGAGCGGTGTCCCGCGACGCAGTAGCCCGCGGCGGCGGGGGCGAGGGCCACGGCGGCGAGCGCCGCCGAACCGGCGATCACGCCGTCGAGGATGACCGGCACGCGCGCCGCGGCCGCGCCGAGGATGAACCCGGCGATGGCGGCGTGCTCCAGCCCTCCGACGGCGGCGAGCGCGCGGAGCGCGTCGTCCCGGTGTTCCGGCGCGAAGCCGTCGGCCTCCCGGAGCCGGTTGACCTTCAGGGCCCGCCGCACGATGTCGATCTTGTGCTGGTGGGTAGCGTCGTCGATGCCGGTGCCGCGGCCGGTCACCTCGGCGGGGTTGCGCCCGGTGTAGGCGCAGATGAGCGCGGCGGACGCGGTGGTGTTGGCGATGCCCATGTCTCCGGTGATCAGGCAGCGGCCGCCGGCCTCGATGAGGTCCCGGGCCACCTCGACGCCCACCGCGAGGGCGGCTTCGGCCTGGTCCCCGGTCATGGCGGGGCCGAGGGACAGGTCGGCCGTGCCGTACGCGACCTTGCGGGCGCGCAGGCCGGACGCGGCGGGCAGGTCGGCGGCGACGCCGACGTCGACCACGGTCACCGAGGCGCCGGCCGAAGCGGCGAAGGCGTTGGCGACGGCGCCTCCGGCCAGGAAGTTGGCCACCATCTGGGTGGTGACCTCCTGCGGCCACGGGGAGACGCCCTGGGCGTGGACGCCGTGGTCGGCGGCGAAGATCGCGAGCGCGGCGGGCTCGGGCATCGGCGGCGGGCAGGCTCCCGCGGCCCCGGCCAGCCGTACGGCGACGTCTTCGAGCGCGCCGAGCGCGCCGCGCGGCTTGGTGAGCCGGTCCTGGTGCTCCCTCGCCCGCGCCATCGCGTCCTGATCGGGCGGGCGGATCGCCGAGATCGTCTCATCAAGCAGTGACACGCGTGCTCTCCAACGTCAGACGGGGGTGGGGATCTCCGACTCGGGCTCGTCCCTGGCGATCCGCTCGACGGCCAGGGCCTCCGTGAACCGGCGGCGGGCCGTCCACACTCCCGTGTCGGCCGCGCCGGACGGTGCGCCGGACAGCGCCTCCTCGTACCGGTCGATGACGACGTCGGCCAGGCCCTCGCAGTCGCCGATGACCTCGGCGCAGCGGATGTCGAGGCCTTCGTGGTTCGCGCCGTACGCCAAGGCCTGGGCCCAGATGCGCTCCAGGACGCCACCGGCGAACAGGAGGTACGGCAGGACGATCACGCGCTTGGCGCCGAGCCTGCGGCAGCGCTCCAGGCCGCCGGGCACGCCGGGCCTGTTGTGCGAGACGTAGGCGGTCTCGACGGTCAGCATGTCGGGGACGTGGGTCTCCCAGAACAGCCGGGAGACCCGGTGCACCTCGGCGTTGACGGCGGGGTCGACGGCTCCGTGCCCGACGAGGACCACGGCCGTCTCCGCGGGGTCGACGTCCTCGGGGATCTCATCGATGACGAGCCGGGGCATGTCGGCCTGGGCGTCCGCGAGCCGCTCGGCGAGCAGTTCGAGCACGCGCGGATCGGGGCCGAGCGGCCGGGCGAGGTCGAACTCCAGGGTCGGGTGGCGTTCCTGCTCCAGCGCCAGCGTGCCGGGGATGTCGCCCAGGGCCTCGCGGTCGCCCGTGAGGCTGAGCGGCAGCGCGATGACGTGGTGGTGGCCATGCGCGATCAGCGAGGAGATGGAGTCGCTGAGCTGTGGCTTGGCCTTCGTGATGAAGCCACCGGTCACCTCGGCGACGCGCTGGTCGAGTCGGCAGCGGAGCCGATGGACGAACCTGCCGAACTCGGCGACGCCGGTCTCATCGTGGGTCCCGTGCCCAACGAGCAGCAGCGGCGGTTTCATCTGCCTGATCTCCCATGCCTTGACCTGCGGATTTGTAATCCGGCTCGCGAGGATAGCCGACGCTGCCGACGGCGGGCACTGCTCGCGCCGTAGGCAAGGGTCAGGAGGGCGAGACGATCATCCGGCCGGTAGCCGCTCCATACTTAGGAAATTTCATTGCATTTCCCCTTTGAGCACACTGAACATTACGGCATCGGAGCGGCCTCCGGGCACCGGAAGCGCCTGACGGAGGACGCCTTCCTGGACAAATCCGGCTCTTCTGGCCGCCGCCTGGCTCGCGTGGTTGCCGGTCGCGATGACCAGTTGGACGCGATGGAAGCCGAGCGTCAGGAGATGCCCGGTGACGATCCGCGTGGCCTCTGTGGCGTAACCCTGCCTCCGTGCCCACGGTGACACCCAGTAGCCCACCTCGACGTCGCCACGCTCCCGGTCGGCCCGCTGCACGCCGACGGCCCCGGCCAGCCGCCCGCCGTCCCGCGGCTCGATCGCGAAGTTGGCGCCGGAGATGCCGTTCGTGTGCGCCAGGCGGGTGCACCACTCCACGGCGCGTTCGAGGGTGTATCCGGCGGCCCAGGGCATCCAGCGGCCGATCTCCGGGTCGTCCGTGACCGCGGCGAGCACGTCGAAGGCGTCCCGTCTGGCGAACGGCCGCAGGATGACGCGCTCGCCGCTGAGCCGGCTGTCGAAGACCGTACGGCCGTCGCCGCGCAGCAGGCCGAAGACCACCAGGTCGTGCGGGCCGTCGTCCTCGAACCCGGCGCCGCGCAGCACGCCCTCCCGGGTGAAGCCGGCTTTCTCCGCGACCCGGATGGAGGCGGTGTTGTCCAGGTTGGCGCGCAGCTCGACCCGGCGGAGCGGCCCGATGCCGAGCACGCGGTCGGTGAGCCCCCTGACCGCCTCGGGGGCGTATCCGCGCCCTCGGTGGACCGGGCGTACGCCGTAGCCGACCTCGGTGGTGCCCGCGCCCCACTGCGTCTTGAACAGACTGATGGCCCCGACGATCATGCCCCGCGCCTCCATCGCCAGGTGGATGCCCTGGCCCGAGCGCCACAGTTCGTGCACGCCCTGGGAGAGCCAGGAGGCGATGCCGAGGGGGTGGCCCGGAGCGCCCGGCGGCAGGCCGGTGGTGTGCCCGCCCTCCTTGATGATCTCGCGGACCTGCCCGGCGTCTCCGGGGCCGAAAGGCCGCAGCACGAGCCGCTCCGTGGTGATCGTGAGGTGCTCGTCAAACACGGATTCCCTCCGGATGCGATGTTTGGGGGGGACGGGACGGGTACGGGCCTCCACATGACCCGATTCGGGAGGTGAGGTCATGAGTATCCGACGCGGTAGCGACAAGCACGGCCCCCGCATGGACGACGAGCAGAAGCATGAGACGGAGGGTCTCACACGGGGCGGCAGAACGCCCTCCGGCATCACTCCCGCGGACGTCGAACGCCGGAGCAATCTGGCGAAGTGGCTGAGCGACGCCGAATATCCGGCGAACCGCGAGAACCTGCTGGCCCACGCCGAGAGGAAGAGCGCTCCCGACGCCGTGATCGAGGCCGTGCGCCAGCTGCCCGAGCTCAAGTTCCACAACGTCGGTGAGGTGGCCGAGGCCCTCGGACTCGGCGTGGAACGCCACCACTGCTGAGGGGAGACCCCGTGAGACTGGACTCAGTCCGTCATCTGTACGAGCGCCGGGGACCTTTCGTCTCGGTCTATATGGACACCGCCCGTACCACCGAGGACGCGGTGAACGCGGTCGAGCTGCGCTGGCGGCGGATCGCTGAGGAACTGACGAAGGAGGGAGCCCCGTCCACGCTCCGCGGGGCCGCCGGCGAGCTGGTCAACAATCCGGTGGAGGCCGCGCCCGGGCGGGCCGTGTTCGCGGAGGGCGCGTCCGTCGCGCTGACCGAGCCCCTGGCCGCGCCGCCACCGCGCGAGATCGCCCGATGGTCGCCGCTGCCTCATGTGGTGCCGATGCTGGCCCAGCGCGGGGAGGCCGTGCCGCACCTCCAGGTGCTGGCCGACCACGCGGGCGCGGACATGATCGTCTCCTGCGGCGGGCGGAGACGCGAGCTTTCGGTCGGGGCCGCCGACTGGCCCATCCAGAAGACCGGCCAGGGTGGATGGTCGCAGACCCGGTACGACCGGGACGCCGAGGAGACGTGGCGGCGCAACGCGGTCGCGACCGCCGAGATGATCGACAAGGAGGCGCACGGGATAGGCGCCGAGGTCATCGTGTTGGCGGGCGAGCCGCAGACCCGCCACATGATCATGGAAGCGCTCAGCAAGGAAACGGCCGCGCGCGTCGTGGTGGCCGAGCGCGGCCGCCGCGCTCCGGGGGCCGCCGGCGAGTCGTTCCAGGCGGAGGTGGACAGGGCCATCGACGCCTGGGTGAGGAAGCGACGCGCCGAGTTACTCGGCGCGTACAGCGCGGGGCCGTACGCGACCGGGCTGGCCGACACCGCGCGGGCGCTGCGCGACGCGCGCGTGCGGACGCTGCTGCTGCGGGACGACCCGTCCGCCGACGCCACGATGTGGATCGGCCCGGAGGGAACCCAGCTCGCGATCGACCCCGGCGAGCTGAGCGACCTGGGCGTGGATCTGCCCATGGAAGAACGGGCCGACGCCGCGCTGGCCCGCGCCGCCGCCATGACCGACGCCGACCTCTGGTTCGCGGCGGAGCTCGACTCTCCCGACGGGGTCGGCGCGGTGCTCAGGTACTGATCACAACTTCGAGGGTCCGGGGGCCGTGCACGCCCTCGACCCGGTTGAGCTCGATGTCGCTGGTCGCCGACGGGCCGCTGATCCAGGTCAGCGGCCTTTCGGGGGCGAGGCGGGCGACGGCGTCCGGCACTCCGGACACGAGCTGGCCGGCGCGCACCACGCACAGGTGATAGTCCGGGAGCAGCGTCAGCGCCCGTCGTCCCTGGCCGGGACCGGCGTCGAGGACGATCGTGCCGGTCTCGGCGATCGCCACGGCGCACCCCGTGATCACACCGTCCGTGCCGTCGAGGTCGGCCGCGCTCAGCTCCGGGTCGTCGCCCACCGTGTCGTACGGCCCCCGATCCAGCCAGGCCGCCGGGAGGCCCTCCGGCACGACGAGGCGTCGGATCTCCCGGCGCCCGAGCGCCTCCGCGACAACGGAGGCGACCTCGGCCTCGGCGACCACGTGGACGATCGCGCGGTAGTCGCGCAGCCGCTCGGCGAACAGATCGATCAGGCGCTCGTCGGCGTTCGGCCCTGTGTCACCGCCCGTGTCACGGGGCGTGACACCGGCCGTGACACCGGCCGCGCCGCGGTAGGCGCGCGGCACCTCGACGTCGGGCGCGCCCGCGACGGCGCCGCGGACGCGGGCGAGGATCATGTCGCGCGAGTTCATCGGCTGCCTCCGCCGGTACGGTCCCACCAGTCGCGGAACGATTCACGGGGGATATCCGGGATGTCGCGGGTGTCGGTCCACGCGGACATCGGGCCGGGCAGGCGCTTGGGCACGAACCGGCGCAGCCTCCCGCCGGCCCGCTGGGCCCGCGCCAACCGTCCGGGCCGGTTGAAGATCCAGCCGGCGGCGGCCATGCCGAGGCGCTCGGCACGCGGGTGGCGGGCCTTGGCGCGCAGGTCGACCAGCACCTGCGGGATGTCGATGGCCACCGGGCACACCTCGTAGCAGGCTCCGCACAGCGACGACGCGTACGGAAGCGAGCGGTCCAGTTCGGAGCCGAGTCCGCGGAGCTGCGGGGTGAGGATCGCCCCGATCGGCCCGGGATAGACGGATCCGTACGCGTGGCCGCCCGCGCGCTCGTAGACCGGGCACACGTTGAGGCAGGCGGAGCAGCGGATGCAGCGCAGCGCCTGGCGTCCGACCTCGTCGGCGAGGACGTCGGTGCGGCCGTTGTCGAGGAGCACGAGGTGGAAGTCCTGGCCCTCCGTCGCGCCGGTCCAGGTGGAGGTGTAGGGGTTCATCCGCTCCCCTGTCGAGCTCCTGGGCAGGAGCTGGAGGAAGACCTCCAGGTCGCGCCAGGTCGGCAGGACCTTCTCGATGCCGACGACGCTGATCAGCGTCCGGGGCAGGGTGAGGCACATCCGTCCGTTGCCCTCGGACTCCAGGACCACCAGGGTCCCGGACTCGGCGATCATGAAGTTCGCCCCGGAGATCGCGACCTTGGTGGAGAGGAAGCGTTCCCTGAGGTGGAGCCGGGCCGCCTCGGCGAGCGCGCGGGGATCGTCGGTGAGGTCCTCCGGCGCCGCCCGGCCCCACTCGCCCATCCGCTCCAGGAAGATCTCGCGGATCTCCGCGCGGCTCCGGTGGATCGCCGGGACCAGGATGTGCGAGGGCCAGTCGTCGCCGAGCTGGACGATCAGTTCGGCCAGGTCGGTCTCGTACGCGGTGACGCCCTCGGCGGCGAGGGCGTCGTTCAGCCCGATCTCCTGGGTGGCCATCGACTTGACCTTGACCACCTCGGTCTCGCCGGTGGCCTTGACCAGGCCGGCGACGATCCGGTTGGCCTCATCGGCGTCCCTGGCCCAGTGGACGCGGCCGCCCGCGGCGGTGACCGCCTCCTCGAGCTGGATGAGGTAGCGGTCCAGGTTGCGGAGGGTGTGGTCCTTGATGGCCTTGCCCGCCTGTCGGAGCTCCTCCCAGTCGGGCAGCTCGCCGACCACGCTCGCCCGCTTGTCGCGGATGGTGTGCGTCGCCTTGCGCAGGTTGAACCGCAGCTGCGAGTCGCGAACGGCCTTCGCCGCGTTGGAGGGGAAGCTCTGTTCGAGCGCCCGGGCGGGCATGCCGAGGAAGGTGCGGCTCACGGCTCGGCCACCTCCGTCGCGGCGAGGATCTCGGCCAGATGCATGATCTTGACTCCGGTCTTCTGGCGGGTGAGCGTTCCCCCGATGTGCATCAGGCAGGAGTTGTCGGCGGCGCACAGGACTTCCGCTCCCGTGGACATGACATTTCCGACTTTGTCAGCACACATCGCGGCGGATATGTCGGGATTTTTCACGGCGAAGGTGCCACCGAAGCCGCAGCATTCCTCGGCGCCGGGCAGCGGCACGAGCTCCAGGCCCCGGACGTTCCGCAGCAGCCGCAGCGGCCGGTCCCCGAGATGCAGCCCGCGCAGGGAGTGGCAGGTGGGGTGGTAGGTCACCCGGTGCGGGAAGTACGCCCCCACGTCGGTCACGCCGAGCACGTCGATCAGAAACTCGGAGAGCTCGTAGACCTTGGGCACCACCTCGCCGGTGGCGGCGGGTGCCAGCCTCGGATACTGCTCGCGCACCATGGCCCCGCATGAACCCGAGGGCACGACCACCGCGTCGTACCCGGCGAAGACGTCCGCGAAGTGGCGCGCGAGCCGTACGCCCTCCTCGCGATAGCCGGTGTTGACGTGCATCTGCCCGCAGCAGGTCTGCGCCCGGGGGAAGGCGACGTCGACGCCGAGACGGCGGAGCAGCGTCACCGTCGCCTTCCCCGTGCCGGGGAAGAGCGTGTCGTTGACGCAGGTGATGAAGAGGGCGACCCGCACGTACGGCTCCCGCATGTATGGTCTGACCAAATATGGTCTGACCATACACCCGGTCACAAGGAGGACGGACTTTGAGCGGCGTCGATCGTTCCCAGGAGTTCCGGCGCGGGCCGGTGGGGCCCCGGACGCGGGCCTACGAGGAGGTCCTGAACCGGATCGAGGAGCGGATCACCGCCGACGGGCTCACCGTCGGCGACCGGCTGCCGGGTGAGCGCCAGCTCGCCGAGCAACTCCAGGTGAGCCGATCGTCGGTCCGCGAGGCCCTCCGCGCGCTCGCGACCCTCGGCGTGGTGTCGTCCCAGGTCGGCCGGGGCCCGGACGCGGGGGCGGTGCTGACCTCGCGACCGGACAGCGCACTGACCGACCTGCTCCGCCTCAACCTCGGCCTGTCCACGCTCTCCATGCGCGAGGTCGTGGACACCCGCCTGATGATCGAGCAGTGGGCGGTCGCCCACGCGGCGCGCGACGGAGAGGGCGCGCTCGACGAGATGGCCCGCGCCATCGCCGCCATGGACGCCGCCACCACCCCGGAGGAGTTCGTCGAGCACGACATCGCCTTCCACATGGCGATCGCCGCGGCGTCGGGCAACCGGCTCACCTCCGCGATCATGCGGGCGCTGCGCGACGCGGTACGGCGCTACGCGATCGACGCGGTGCTCCGCCTCGGCGACACCGCGGACCTGCAGGCGGACCACCGGCGCATCCACTCCGCCGTCACGGAGGGCGACGCCGCCGCCTCCGTCGCCGCGGTCACCGAGCATCTGGCCCGTGCCTATCCGGGGTAGAACGTGTTCTAATCAGGTTCCACGCGCACGACGTGATCGAGGAGGATCAGGTGGCCGAGGACCTGAGGCTTGGACTGAATCTTGGTTACTGGCAGCGGAGCGCCGACGACGCGACCGTGCTCGTCCAGGCGGCCGAGCGCCTGGGCTACGACTCGGTGTGGACGGCCGAGGCGTACGGAAGCGACGCGTTCACCCCGCTCGCCTGGTATGGCGCGCGGACCAGCAGAATCAAGCTCGGAACGAGCGTGGCGCAGATCTCCGCGCGCACCCCGGCGGCCACCGCGATGACCGCGATGACGCTGGACCACCTCACCGGCGGCCGGCTGCTCCTCGGCATCGGCGCGTCCGGGCCGCAGGTCGTCGAGGGCTGGTACGGCCGGCCGTTCGCCCGGCCGCTGGCCAGGACGCGCGAGTACGTCGAGATCATGCGCAAGATGTGGCGCCGGGAAGAACCCGTTATCAATGACGGGCCGCACTATCCGCTGCCGCTGCCCGGCGGCCTGGGCAAACCGCTGAAGCTGATCACGCGACCGCTCCGCGACGACATCCCGGTCTATCTGGGCGCGGAGGGCCCGAAGAACGTCGCCCTCGCCGCCGAGATCGCCCAGGGGTGGCTGCCGCTGTTCGCCTTCCCCGAGAAGATCGGAACGATGTACGGCACGGCACTCGCGGGGGCCCGGCCGGGGTTCGACGTCGCGGCCATGGTCATGGTCATGGTCACCGACGACGTCAGGGCCGCCCTGGACGGCGTCAAGATGATGCTCACGCTGTACATCGGGGGCATGGGCGCGAAGACGCGCAACTTCCACGCGGACATCATCGGCCGCATGGGATACGCCGAGGCGGCGGAGCGCATCCAGGCGCTCTATCTCGCCGGGCGCAAGGACGCGGCGTTCGCCGCGATCCCGGACGAGCTGGCCGACGGCATCTCCCTCGTCGGACCGCCCGGACGGATCCGCGAGCGGCTGGAACCGTGGCGCGCGAGCCCGGTGACGAACCTGCTCGTGATGGGCCCGCGTGACGAGGAGACGCTGCGGACAGTCCGCGACCTCGTTCTCGAATAGTCCTCGGGAAGGCCCCTCAACCGGCTCCGCCGGTCACTTGTCGCACCACCCTTCAGACCGCTCTTCACCAGCGGCGATCGATCGCCCGGCCAAAGTGGCGGGAAGCGCGTGCCAAACCTTTCTATGGCCCGCGACGGGCATCGAACCTCCACCGATTAGCCCAGGTACCAATGGGATACGAGAGAGGCAAGTGACACGGAGGCCGGGGGGAGAAACACATGCGGTCCGCCTCGTCAGAAGTGAGCCGGTCGGCCGTGGCGGTCTACGCGAGCCTCGGCACCCAGGTCGCCTCGATGGCCGCGCTCGTCGTCTTCGAGCACGTGCGCGGGCGGCGGCTGATCAGGGAGATCGCCGCGTTCGGCGGGGATCCGCATGATCCGGCCGCCCGTGAGGTGGTCGGGGCCGTGACCGTGTTCGCGCTTCTGATGCTGCTGCTGGCCGCGGCCACGATCACCGCCGCGGTGGCCTATCTGAGCTGGCTGCGGCGGGTGCGCCCGGACTCCTCCGGCCTCTACGCGGTCGGCGCCTGGCTGCTGCCGGGGGTGAACCTCGTGGTGCCGCCGATCATCGCCGACCGCGCTTGGCGGGAGGCGGCGCACGGCCGGGGCACCCGGTCCCGCTGGCTGCCGCTCCTCATCGGCTGGTGGCTGAGCTGGCTGGCGCTGATCTGGCTGGTGCTGGTGCGGCTGCCGCGGACGCACAGCTCGGCCGACCTGACGGGCGCGGGACTGCTCGAACTGGTGACCGCGGCGGTCGCCGCCGCGCTGTGCGCCGCCACCGTCCATCGGATCACGGGGTTCCGCAGCGTCAGGGCGCCCGCCGCGCAGGCCGACGCGGGCCGTCACCGCGTACGCGTGCGAGTGGGCCCGGAGCTGCCGGAGCTCGCGTGCCAGACCCGCCGCTGGGGCTCGGCCGGATGGGCCAGGAAGGCCGCGGCGTCGCGCACGCCCGGGGTCGGCCCGATATCGGAGTAGGGCGAGAGCCGGTAGCCGTTGTCGTACTCGATGGAGCGCCCGCCCACGCCGCCGCCGGGCTCGGGCCTCTCCTCCAGCCGGGCGCGTACGGCGTCGATGCCTCCGTGGGGCGCCGGGGCCCGCCACAGCTCGTCGAGATCGACGAGGTTCCAGCAGTGCAGGGCGCGCAGCGAGACGGCACGCGCGCCGGTGCGCCGGACCACGCCCCTCGCGACCAGCAGCCAGGACCCGAACACGGTCGCCGCCGTGTGCGCCTGAACCGACTCGAAGAACGTCAGGTCGATCGGGCCGGTGGAGTCGTCGAGGGTGAGGAAGATGACCCGCTGGCCCGAGCGCACGGCGGGCGTCTGGGTGGCCACCTTGACCCCGGCGACCAGGATCTCCGCACCGTTCCGCTGCCGCAGCAGGTCCTTCGACCGGACGACGCCGATCGCGTCGAGCAGCTCGTCGTGGAAGCCGATCACATGCCGGCTGACGTCCATGCCGAGGACGGCGAGCTCCGCCTCGACCACCTCCGCCTCGGTCATCTCCGGCAGCTCGCCGGGAGTGACCCGCTCGGTGAACCCCATCGGGAGCTGCACGGCCGTCGCGTCCCTCCCGGCCGCCACGCCGGCCGCCGAGGAGCGGTCGAGCGCCCCGACCTGGGCGATCAGGTCACGCCGGGTCAGCCTGCCCGGCCGCCATCGGGGGCCGCCGGGGTGCAGGCCGTACATGGCGTCGAGGCCGCCGACCTCCACGATCCGCTCGGCGACGGGCCGTGACGGGCGGGCCCGCTCCCAGAAGTCGGCCATCGAGGTGTACGGCTGGCCGGCGACCATCCGGGCGACCTCGGCCTCGCTGGCCCCCCGCACCGCGGAGAACGGCACGCGCAGGCCGTACCCACGGCCGAACCCTCCGGTCTCCCTGTCAGGTCCGCCGTCGACACCACTGTCGACGCCACCGCCGAGATCGACGTCCTGCCGCCGCGGGCCCAGGTCGCCGGGCCGGACGCGGAGGGTCAGCGACTCCCCCGTCAGCTCCTCCGTCGACTCCCCCGTCGACTCCCCTGTCGCCGCCGCCTCGCCGTACGGCTCTTCGGGAGGCGGCCCGGCCGGCTCGCCGCCGGTCTTCTCGACCCGCCAGTCCCTGCCGGAGTGGTTAACGTCCAGGGCCAGGATGTCGACGCCGCATCGCCGGGCCTCGTCGAGGATCACGCGGCTCGGGTACATGCCCGGCTCGTGGGTGAGCACGCCCGCGAAGAAGGCGGCCGCGTGGTGCCGCTTCAACCACGCCGACTGGTAGGTGGGCAGCGCGAACGCCGCCGCGTGCGCCTTGCAGAACCCGAACGCGCCGAACGCGTCGAGGATCTTCCACGCCTTCTCCACCGTGGCGGGGCCGAAGCCCCGTTCCTCGGCCAGCGGCACGAACCAGTCGCGGACCGCCCCCCTGCCCTGCGGGGTGTCCAGCGCGCGGCGGGCCTTCTCCGCCTCCGACAGCCCGCATCCGGTCATGACGTCGATGACCTTCAGGACCTGCTCGTGGAAGACGACCACGCCGTGGGTCTCCCGTAGCGACTCGCGCAGGTCCTCATGGGGGTACGACGGCCGCCGGAAGCCGTGCCTGGCCTCGAGGTACGGCGTGACCATGTCGGAGTTGACCGGACCCGGCCGGAACAGCGAGATGTCCACGATCAGGTCGTGCATCGTGCGGGGCTCCAGCTTGGCGACCAGCTCCCGCTGGCCGGGCGACTCGATCTGGAAGCAGCCGATCGTGCGACCGGAGCAGATCATGTCGTAGGTGTCCACGTCGTCGCGCGGGACGGCGTCCAGGGCGATCCGCACGCCGTCGACCCGCTCGATCTCGTCCAGCGCGTGGGCCATCGCGGACTGCATCCGCACGCCGAGCACGTCCAGCTTGAGCAGGCCCGCCTCCTCGACGTCGTCCTTGTCGAACTGCGACATCGGGAAGTCGAGCAGGCTGCGTTCCACCGGCGTGCGGTCGCGCAGCGCCGCGTTGCCGACCAGCACGCCGCACGGATGCAGCGCAATGTGCCGGGGCAGCCCGTCGAGCTTCTCGGCCAGCCGGAACACCGTCTCCAGCGACCGGTCGTTCAGCCCGCTGTCGCGCAGCTCGGGCAGGTCGGCCAGCGCGGCCCGGATCTGCTTGGCGCGGATGTGCGGGAACGCCTTCGCGATGGCGTCGATCTCGTGCGGGGGCAGCCCCATGGCCGAGCCGACGTCCCTGATCGCGCTGCGGGCGCGATAGGTCTCCATCATGGAGACGCAGGCCACCCGGGCCTCGCCGTACCGGCCGAGGATGGCGCGGTAGCAGTCGAGCCGGCGCGCGGACTCGACGTCCACGTCGATGTCCGGCAGTCCGTGGCGGCCCTCGGACAGGAAGCGCTCCATCAGCAGGCCGTGTTCGAGCGGGTTCACCTCGCCGATGCCGGCGAGGTAGTTGACCAGGCTGCCCGCGCCTGAGCCGCGGATCGCGCAGCGCACGCCCATGGCGCGGATCATGTCGGTGATGCCGGCCACCGCGACGAAGTAGCCGGACAGCCGCTTCCTCTCGATGATGTCCAGCTCGGCGGCGAGCCGTTCCCTGGCCTCCTTCGAACGTTCCATGCCCCGGCGGCGCAACCCGTCGTCGCAGCGGTCCCGCAGCATCGGGACCGGATCGCCGCCGATCTCCGGCAGGTGCAGCGCACCCGGAGGGTCGGACAGGAGCGGGACGATCTCGACCGCGTCAAGCACGCATCTCTCCGCGACGTGACGCGTCTCCTCCAGGAGGCGGGCCATCCGGCTTCGGTCACCGCCGCAGACCCGGGCCGCCACCGAGCCCATCTCCTCGCCGCTCTTGAGATACGCCTGCGTGGAGGGCTCAAGGTGCCGGACGTGCAGCGGCGCGAGCCGTCGCGCGGCGTCCAGCACGTTGCCGACCTGGTGGTCGGAGGTGTCGAGGTGGCGCACCGCGTTGGTCAGCACGGCGGGGACGCCCACCGAGTCGGCGAGGCCGAGCATCCGGGCAGCGGTGTTCGCGTCGCGGTAGCCGTAGTGGTCGGTCACCTCGACCACGACGTCGGGCACCGCCGCGCGCCAGGCGGCCAGCAGCGCCCTGGCCTCCTCGTCGCGGTGCCCGGCCGCCGCGTGGCCAAGGTCGGACCTGGGTCCGAGCAGCACCGTCAGCCGGGCGTCGCCCGAGGGACCGCGGGCGTGCTCGGCGAGCATCTCGCGGGTCACGTACGGCTCGCCGCGCTCACCCACGTGGTGGGCGGCGGTGACGAGGCGGCACAGGTGGGCCCAGCCGTCCGCGCGGGCCAGGACGACGATCCGCCGCTCGTCCATGCCCGGGAGGCCCTCGTTCCCACCCTGGCGACTCTCGTGCCTGCCGTGGCGGCCCTCGTGCTCACTCCGGGGGCCGAGGACCAGATCGACGCCGGCGATGGGGGCGAGGCCCTCGGCGTGACATGCCCGGATGTGCTTGATCGCTCCGTAAAGGCCGTCGCGGTCGGTCAGCGCGAGCGCGTCCATGCCCTGGGCGGCCGCGCGCGCGACCAGCGCGGGCGGGAAGGCCGTGCCGTACCGGAGGGAGTAGGCGGAGGCCACGTGGAGGTGGACGAAGGGAGCCATCAGTCCCACGCCCTCAGCAGCAGCCAGCCGCCGCTCGCGGTGTCGAAACGCAGCTCGTAGGTGCCGACGCCGGTGTTCGCTCCGGCCTCGACCCGCCAGAACCGCCGCTCGCCCGGGTCGGTGTCGGAGGTCTTCCACCACTCGCGGGCCACCACCCAGTGATCCTGGACCTGGCGGATCGCGTAGAGCCGGTCACGCCAGACGAACTGGGCGGGCCGGTCGTCCCGGATCCACACCTCGATCGGATCGCCGTAAAGTCTGCTCAAGACGGATCTTCCCCCCATGGTCGGCACCCGGGGGAAGGCGGGCGCTACGTGCTACTTCGAACATATGTTCTCAGAAGATCGACCGCAACTCGGTCCGGAACCGGGCCGGGATCCGTTCACAAAGGGCCACCGTCCCGGGCCCTTCCGTTCACCAAAGCGCAATCTGCCCAGGGCTAACTAGGTCTGGTTTGTTGCATTGAGTTCGCCTACGTTCGATCCACGTACGACAGTGGGAGACAAAAGCGTGTCTGCGCGCATCGCGGGCCTCGTGGCCGCCCTGACCATAGCCATCCCATTGAGCGCGGCCTGCGGAGCCGCACCCACCGAGAGCGCGGCCGGCTCCGGAGGGGCCGACGCGAAGACCGCCACCTCCGCCGCCGACTTCGGCGGGATGGACAAGCTGGTGGAGGCCGCCAAGAAGGAAGGCAAGCTCAACGTCATCGCGCTTCCCCGCGACTGGGCGAACTACGGAGAGCTCCTCGACACCTTCGCGACGAAGTACGGCATCACGATCACCAGCGACAACCCCGACGGCGCCAGCGCCGACGAGATCAACGCGGTGAAGACGCTCAAGGGCCAGGACCGCGCCCCCGACGTGCTCGACCTCGGCCAGTCGTTCGCGCTCAGCGGCGCGCAGGAGGGCCTGTTCGCGCCGTACAAGGTCGAGGCCTGGGACAAGATCCCCGACGGGCAGAAGGACCCGAACGGCACCTGGGTCAACGACTACGGCGGCTACGTGTCGATCGGCTGCGACGCGAAGAGGGTCACCACCTGCCCGCAGACGTGGGCCGACCTGCTCAAGCCCGAGTACAAGGGCAAGGTCGCGCTGAACGGCGACCCGACCAAGGCGGGCGCGGCCTTCGGCGGCGTCTACGCCGCGTCCCTGGGCAACGGCGGCTCGTTCGACGACATCCAGCCCGGGATGGAGTTCTTCAAGAAGCTCAAGGCCGCCGGTAACTTCAACCCCGTCGAGTCCACCCCGGCGACCGTCGAGAACGGCGAGACGCCGATCAGCATCGACTGGGACTACCTCAACGCCGGGTACGCCGACGAGTTCGCGACCAAGGGCGTGGACTGGAAGGTCGTCGTCCCGAGCGACGGCAAGTACTCCCAGTTCTACGCCCAGGCGATCAACAAGGAGGCTCCGCACCCGGCGGCCGCCCGCCTGTGGCAGGAGTTCCTCTTCAGCACCGAGGGCCAGAACCTCTGGCTCAAGGGCTACGCCCGCGCGGTCCTGCTGCCCGCGATGCAGGCCGACGGCACGGCCGACGCTTCCGTGGTGGCCAAGCTCCCGGCGGTGGAGGGCACGCCCACGTTCCCGACCGAGGCTCAGATCAACAAGGCCAAGGAGACCCTCGCCACCGGCTGGGGCGCCGCGGTCTCCGGATGAGCCGTCCCGCGGGTACGGCTTCCGCCCCGGCGCCGGGCCGGAGCCGCAGGAGATCGAGAGGATGGATCGCGACGGTGCCGCTGCTGGCGTTCGTCGCGATCGTCTTCGGCGCCCCGCTGGTCGTGCTGCTCGGCGGCACGTTCGTCCGCCAGGGACAGATCACCGGGGAGAACCTGGCCGAGTCGCTGCAGGGCGCCTACCTCACCGCGCTGATCGGCAGCGTGAAGCTGTCGGCGACGGTCGCGGGGCTCGGCACGGTCATCGGCACGTTCCTCGCCCAGGCCATCGTCGCCTCGCGGCTGCGCGAGGCCGTCCTCACGGCGTCGGGCGTGCTGGCGAACTTCGGCGGGGTGCCGCTGGCGTTCGCCTGGATCGCCACGCTCGGCAACTCCGGCGTCGTCACCCGCGTCCTGGGACTCGGCGAGCACGGGTGGAGCCTCTACAACTTCTGGGGTCTCACCCTGGTCTACCTGTACTTCTCCGTCCCGCTGATGGTTCTCGTCATCACGCCGGCGCTGGACGGCCTGCGGCCGCAGTGGCGCGAGGCGGCGCTGAACAACGGCGCCTCGGCCTGGCAGTTCTGGCGGTACGTGGGCGTCCCCGTGCTCACGCCGTCGTTGCTCGGCGGAGTGGTGCTGCTGTTCGGCAGCGCCTTCGCCGCCTACGCCACGGCCGCGGCGATGGTGGGGACCACGGTGCCGCTGGTCACCCTCCAGATCGCCAACGCGCTGACCGGCAACGTGCTGATCGGCCACGAGAACGTGGCGCTCGCGCTGAGCCTCGACATGATCGTGGTGGCCGGGCTGGTCATGGCGGTCTACCTGCCGCTGCAACGGAGGAGCGCCCGATGGCTGCGCTGACACCGGCCCCGCTTCCAGGGGACGCGCCCGCCTCCTCCGGCCGCGGGCGCAAGGGGAGGCCGCGAGTCTGGCGCGTGGTCGTGCTGTCGCTCGCGGCGCTGTACTTCCTGGTGCCGATGGCCGCCTCGTTCTGGTTCACGGTGGACGATCCCCAGGGCTTCAGCGCCGACGCCTACGGTCAGATCTTCTCCGCCCCCGGCTTCGGGTCCAGCCTGCTGCTGTCCCTGGGCCTGGCGGCGGCGACCATCGTGGTCGTCCTGCTGCTCACCCTGCCGGCCATGCTGGCCGTACGGCTGGGCGCGCCGCGGCTGCGGCCGGTCCTCGAGGTGGTGTGCACGCTGCCGCTGGTGGTGCCGCCGATCACGTTCGTCGCGGGGATCAGCACCGTACTGCGGTTCGGGCCGGAGTACCTGGCCAGGACGCCCTTCTACCAGACGATCATCGCCATGCAGAACCCCGATTTCCCGGTGGTGCTGGTGCTCGCCTACGTGGTGCTGGCGCTGCCGTTCGCCCACCGGTCCCTGGACGCCGGCCTGCGCGCGATCGACGTGCCCACCCTGGTGGAGGCGGCGCGGAACTGCGGGGCCTCGTGGCCGCACGTCGTGTTCCGGGTGATCGTCCCGAACCTGCGCTCGGCCCTGGCCAGCGCGTCGTTCCTCACGCTGGCGCTGGTGCTCGGGGAGTTCACCGTCGCGCGCCTGCTCAGCTTCCAGCCGTTCCCGGTGTGGATCGTCTACATCTCCGGCTCGCAGGCCCAGGTGTCCGTGGCCGTCTCGCTGTTCAGTCTGCTGCTCACCTGGCTGGTGCTGCTCGCCGTCTCCGTCGCAGGAAGGAATCGCTCATGACCGCGCCCACCACCGGGGCCGCCGGGGACGTCACGACCGGGGCCGCCGCCGGGGCGAGGGTGGAGTTCCGCGGGCTGTACCGGCGCTTCGGCGACACCGTCGCCCTCGACGGGCTGGACCTGACCGTCGAGCCGGGCGAACTGCTCGCCCTGCTCGGCCCGTCCGGATGCGGCAAGACCACCGCGCTGCGCTGCGTGGCCGGCTTCGAGCACCCCGACGAGGGCGCGGTCCTCGTGGACGGCCGGGACATCACCGGCGTGCCCGCCAACCGGCGCGACGCCGGGATGGTCTTCCAGTCCTACAGCCTCTTCCCGAACCTCAACGCCCGGGACAACGTGGCCTTCGGCCTCCGGGTACGCAAGGTCGCGGCGGCGAAACGGCACGCCCGGGCGCAGGAGTTGCTGGAGCTGGTCGGCCTCCCCTCGGTGGGCGAGCGGTACCCGCACCAGCTCTCCGGCGGGCAGCAGCAGCGCGTGGCGCTGGCCCGGGCGCTGGCGCTCGAGCCCCGGGTGCTGCTGCTCGACGAGCCGCTGTCCGCCCTGGACGCCAAGGTACGGGTCACGCTCCGCGAGGAGATCCGGCGGCTCCAGCTCTCCCTCGGCATCACGACGATCTTCGTGACGCACGACCAGGAGGAGGCGCTGTCGATCGCCGACCGGGTGGCCGTGCTCCGTGCGGGCCGCCTGGAGCAGGTCACGGACCCGGCGACGCTGTACGACCGGCCGGCCACGCCGTTCGTCGCGGAGTTCGTCGGGACGATGAACCACATCCCCGGGACCGCCTCCGGCGACCGGGTCACCGTGCTCGGCCGGGCGCTGCCCGTCGACGGGCCCGCCGTCCACGGGAACGTCGACGTGCTGGTCCGGCCCGAGGCCGTGATCCTCACCCCCGCGTCCGACGGGACGGCCACGGTCGTCGCCTCCTCGTTCCGGGGCTCGACCGCCCGGCTGCGCGTGGAGCTCGCCGACGGCTCGGAGCTGCTGGCCGACGTCCCCGGCCACGACTCCGTACGGCTCGCGCCAGGTGTGCGGGTGTCCGTCACCTTGGTCGACCGCCCGGTCCTGGTGTCGGAACCTCGGGTCTCAGCCGGCGCGTGACGCGGCCGGGAACAAGGGGTGACCGCGCGAGGGTTGGGCACGAGCAAGGGAAGTCTCGCAACGGGAGTTGTCATGCGTGCCATAGTCGTCTCCGCCCCCGGTGATTCCTCTGTGCTTGAGTGCACCGAGCGCCCGGATCCGGTGCCCGGGCCGGGCGAGGTGCTCGTCCAGGTCGCGGCGAGCGGCGTCAACTTCATCGACGTCTACCACCGGCAGGGACGCTACCCGCTGCCGCTTCCGTTCGTCCCCGGCTCCGAGGGCGCGGGCACGGTCGTCGCGACCGGGGACGGCGTTACGGACATCGTCGTGGGCGACGCCGTCGGCTGGGCGAGCGTGCTGGGCAGCTACGCCACACGCGCGGTGATCCCGGCGAGCATGGCCGTGCCGCTCCCCCACGGCCTGGCGCCGGAACTCGCGGCCGCGGTGCTGCTCCAGGGTCTCACCGCCCACTACCTGACCCACTCGGTGTACGCCGTGCGGCCGGGCGACAACGTGCTCGTCCACGCGGCGGCGGGCGGCGTGGGGCTGCTCCTCACCCAGATCGCCAAACTGCTCGGCGCGCGGGTGATCGGCACCGTCTCCACCGACGCGAAGGAGAAGCTCGCCAAGGAGGCCGGCGCCGACGAGGTGCTGCGCTACACGAACTTCAGCGAGGCGGTCCGCGAGCTCACCGGCGCGGGCGTCCACGTCGTGTACGACGGCGTCGGCGCCTCCACGTTCGACGGCTCGCTGGCGGCGCTGCGCCCGCGCGGCATGATGGCGCTCTACGGCGCGGCCAGCGGCCCGGTCCCGCCCTTCGACCCGCAGCGGCTGAACGTGGGCGGCTCGTTGTTCCTGACCCGGCCGACGCTCGCCCACTACATCGCGACGCGCGAGGAGCTGCTCGGCCGGGCCGGTGAGCTGCTCGGCTGGGTCGCCTCAGGCGCGCTCAAGGTGCACATCTCCGAGCGCTACCCGCTCGCCGAGGCCCGCCGGGCGCACGACGACCTGGAGGCCCGTCGTACGACCGGGAAGCTCCTGCTGATCCCGTAGGGCCGGGTCATAGGGGCCGGGTCAGCCCGTCGCGGCGTGGAAGATCAGGATGCCGAGGGAGACGCCGCCCGCGATCGCGATCACGTGCAGGACGATCGACAGGACGCGCGCCGGCCTCCCCTGGGCCGGGGACGGCTCCGGCCCCCAGAACACCCGCAGGAAGTTGTCCCGGTTCGCCAGCAACAGCAGCGGGAGCCCGCCCAGCAGGACGAAGGTCACCGCGCAGACCATGAAGCCCCAGTCGACGCCGTCACCGGCGTTCAGGGCCGCGTCGAGGAAGGCGTAGCCGAGGCTGAGGAACAGCGCGGGCCACGCCAGCTCCGTCAGCCTGGGCCCCACCGGGAGCCTGCTCCCGGCGTAGAGGCCCAGCCCGGCCATCCCAGCGAAGATCGAGACGGGAACGATCCACCCGATGCCCTTGGGGCAGGGGGTCACGATCTCGTACGGCCCGCCGGAGCCGCAGCTTCCGCCGATCCCCATGACGGTGTGGGAGCCGAGGTAGAGCAGGGTGAGGGAGCAGGCGAGAACACCGAGCCCGGCGAGCATCCCGATGGACCGCCGGGCGAGCTGAAGGGGGGTGAGCACGGTCGCATCGTAGAAGCGGCGGAGCCCGTCAAACCAGAGTCAGACCGGGGCGATCAGACCAGGGGACGGACGGGCCACTCCAGAAGACGCGCCCCGAGCACCGCGGTCTCCAGCGTGAACCGCTGGGTGGGGTCGGCCGGGGAGAAGCCGGTCAGCCTGCGGACCCGCTCCAGCCGGTAGGTCACGGCCCGGGTGCTGATCCCGAGCCGGCGCGCGGCGGCCGTGTGGTTGCCCTGGGACGCGAACACCGCCTCCAGCGTCTCCAGCAGCGGCTCGGGCCCGCCGCGCGCCCCCGCGAGCGGGCCCAGAACGGTGCCGACCAGGTCCACGATCGCGCCGCGGTCGCGCAGCAGCACGGGGAAGACCAGCAGGTCGGCGGACTTCAGCACCTGCGCGCGCAGGCCGAGGCGCTCGCCGAGTTCGATGGCGCCGACCGCCTCGCGGTAGGACGTGACGATGCCGCCCGGACCGTGGTGCGGCCGCCCCACACCGGCCCGCCACGCCGCCATCGACGACCGTACGTGGTGGGTGAACTCCCCCGACGCCGCCGCCAGCGAGCCCGGCGCGGCGCAGACGAGCATGCCGTCGCGCCCGGCGATGAGGATGTTGTGCGAGCCGAACCGGGCCACCAGCGCCTGCTCGATCCGCCTGATCACGGGGGCGTCCGGGGCAAGCGGCTCCGCCGTCCTGACCACGGTCACGGCGTACGCCTCCGCCAGGCGGAGCCCGAAGTGCTCGGCCTGTCGCGCGTCGGCCCGGCCCTGCAGCAGGTCGTCCACGAACTCCCTGCGCGCCGCGTCCTCCTTCGTGATCGCCGTGAGGTGGGCCTCCTCATACCCTTCGGCGAAGGCCGCGAGGCTGCGCCGTACCGCGCCGAGGACCGCGGCGAGCAGCACGCCGCCGTCCGGAGCGGCCCCAGACGGGGATCCAGACGCGGAGCGGGATCCGGAACCGGATGGCGTGACCGCGCCGGACAGCTCGGCGGCGAGGAGGCAGGCGTCGGCGAGGGCGCGTAACGGGACGCCGCGCTCGGCGGCCAGCGTGCCGCACGCCTTGAGCGCGTCCACCTCGGACCGGTCGGGGAGCCGGCCCGTGGCGATGGAGGCCGCCAGCGCGGAAAGGTACCCGCCGAGCAGGTCGGCGGGTACCCCGGTCGCCTCGCTCACCCGAACGAGAACGTCCATCAGACTCCTACGTCACGCCGATCGAACGCGAGGACGGCCACCAGGAGGAGGACGGCCGACGCGCCCAGCAGGACAAGATAATCCCCGACCGGCCAGCCCGTGTATATGGGCCTGCCGTCCAGGAAATAGTGGAACGGTGAGACCCACCGGAGCCAGGAGATCGCGTCCACGCTCTTGCCGAGCGTCTCGACGACGTATCCCGCGACGGCGTAGGCCCCGGTCACCGACAGGGTGAGCGCCTTGCTGCCGCTGGCCGCGCCGACGGCGAGCGCCAACGTGGCGAAGAACAGGACCAGCAGGAACAGGCCCGTGTGCGCGGCGACGATGTGGCCGATCGGGACGTTCATGTCCTGTACCGCGGCCATGCCCGCGATCAGGACGAAGGTCACGACCGCGATGCCCAGCAGTCCGAGCGCGAGCGCGGCGAACCGCTCCACGACCAGCCGCCTGCGGCCGATCGGCAGGGTGAGGGTCAGCTCCAGCGTGCCCGACTCCTCGGGGCCGGCGATCGCGCGGTTGCCGAGGACCGCCGCGCACATGATCAGAAGCAGTGGGCCGAACAGCTGGTAGGCGATCACCTGGAGATATCCGGGGCCGCTGGTCATGTCGGCCAGCCCGCCCATGAGGTCCTTGAGCGCGCCCGGGTACTTGGCCGTCGCGGCCTTCTCGTAGAAGTCCGGATTCTCCGCGATGCTGCCGTAAATGGACAGATAGAGCAGGAAGAACGCGCTGACGCCGACCGTCCAGCCGACGAGCGCCCGGCGGTAGTCGTTCAGCGTCTTACGCACCAGCGTGGGCATGCCGGGCCTCCTCGTCGCTGTAGTAGGCGAGGAAGATCTCCTCGAGGTCGGGTTCGGCGCTGACCATGTGCACCACCGTGAACTGCGCCGCCGCCTTGATCAACGCGTCGGGGCGGCCGTCGATCGTGCAGCGCAGGGCGGCGCCCTCGACGACCAGGTCCCGCACCCCCGGGAGGTTCTCGAACGCCTCACGGGGGATCGGCCCGTCGAAGTGGAACTCGACCTTCCTGATGGCCCGCTCCCTCAGCGCGCCGACGTCCTCGACCGCGACGAGGCGGCCGGAGCGTACGATGCCGACCCGGTCGGAGACGTGCTCGACCTCGGCCAGCACGTGCGAGGACATCAGGACGCTGCGACCATCGCGCTTGACCTCCCGGACCATGGCCAGGAACTCCTGCTGGACGAGGGGGTCGAGGCCGCTCGTCGGCTCGTCCAGGATGAGCAGCTCCGGATCGTGCATGAACGCCTGGATCAGGCCGATCTTCTGCTTGTTGCCCTTGGACAGCTCGCCCATCCGTACGGACAGGTCGGCCTCCAACCGCTCGGCGAGCTCCTCGATCCGCCCGCGCCGCAGGCCACCGCGTACGCCAGCCATGAATTCCAGGTAGGCGCGCGCCTTCTCCCTGCCTTCCAGGGCCAGCTCGCCGGGGAGGTATCCGATCCTGGCCCGCACCCTGCTGTCGCGCGGGTCGAGGCCGAGGATCTCGGCCCGCCCCGACGTCGGCCTGATGACGTCGAGGAGCAGCCGGATCGTCGTCGTCTTCCCCGCACCGTTGGGGCCGAGATATCCGAAGACCTCGCCCGGCTGGATCTCCAGGTCGAGGTTTTCGAGGCCCCGTCGTCTCCCGTAGAACTTGGTCAGTCCTTCGGTTCGTACCACTGCTGTCATGACCGGCATCGTCCTCCCGCGCGCGGCCGGAGGAAATGCCCGTCATCGGATATCTGGCGACGTGTTCCTTTCGCGGTTCCGGCAACGCGCGGTCGCTCGCGCGGCGACCGCGAGCGCCGCCGCGGCGTAGGACACCGCGCGGGCCAGCCGTACGGCACGGCGGATGTCGGGCACGTCGGGGCGCGGGCCGTCTCCGAGTTCGGGACGCTCCTCCAGCCGCCCGCCGTAATCGTTCACACCGCCGAGCCGTACGCCGAGGGCGCCCGCGAAGGCGGCCTCGCACCGGCCCGAGTTGGGGCTCGGGTGGCGGTGCCCGTCCCTGCGCAGCGCGGCGAGCGCCCGGCGGGACGAGCCGTGGGTGACGGGGGCGAGGGCTGCGGTGAGCAGGCCGGTCAGCCGGGCGGGCACGAGGTTGGCCACGTCGTCGAGCCGGGCGGATGCCCAGCCGAAGCGCTCGTGGCGCGCGGACCGGTGCCCGACCATGGCGTCCAGCGTGTTGATCGCCCGGTAGCCCAGCAGACCGGGCACGCCCGCCACCGCGCCCCAGAAGAGCGGCGCGACGACGGCGTCGGAGGTGTTCTCCGCGATCGACTCGACGGTGGCCCTGGCCAGCTCCGGCGCGTCCAGCCGGGACGGGTCCCGCCCGCACAGGTGCGGCAGCCGGGCGCGGGCGGCAGGCAGGTCGCCGGACTCCAGGGACGCGGCCATGTGCGCGCCCTCACGCCCGAGGGTGGTCCCGCCGAGGACCGCCCAGGTGGCGGCGGCGGTGACGGCGGTGCGAGCCAACGGCCGGCGCCGGGTGAGCCGCTCCGCCACCACCCCGACGCCGGTGGCCGCGCCCACGCACAGTGCGGTGAACAGCACCCCCCGTGCCCGCGAGTCCGCATATATCCGTTCTTCGAGGGCGGCGACGCGGCCGCCGAAAACGGCGACCGGATGTCCCCTCCGGGGATCGCCCACCAGAGCGTCGACGGCAACCCCGAGTGCCATCCCCGCGGCCGTATACCTGTCCGTGCGTGTCACGGGGGAATTGTCTCGTGATCGCCGGAAAGGTGGCCGTCGGACGGCCCAGCCTGGTCAGCTCCCGAGAGCCTTGACGGCGCGCCCCCGAGTGCTCCAGACCAGCTCACGTTCTCCAGCTCACGTTCTGCAGCTCCAGTTCTGCAGCTCACGTTCTGCAGCTCACGTTCTGCAGCTCACGTTCTGCAGCTCCAGTCGCCGGCTGAATGCGATGGTCATCGCCGACCCGGCCCGTTGATCACCCGCGCTAGGGAGCGTTTCGTGGATCTTTGCCGGAGCGAGGATCGGCCAGATGGATGCCGCGCAAGGCGGAGGAGGAGGTCGGAGCGGAGCCTCCGGCCGACATTCCCGGGCCCCGCGGAAACTCCGAGCCTGCGAGGAGTTTTCGTGGGTGGGGCGACAACGAAGCGAGGCGCCAACTGGGCGACCGCAGTAGGCCAAAAAGATCCGCGAAACACGACCTAGAAGGGCGGGATGTCGTCGGCCGGGTCTGGCGGCGGGCAGGGCGTGGTTTCGGGTCCGGTCTCTTGCGCTGGGCTCGGTGCGGGGATGGGTTCTTCCCACCATGCGGGTTCGTAGGTCCAGGTCGGCAGGAACGGGAGTTCGTCGTTGGCAGGGTCGGTGATGCTGCCCGCGCCATACCCGAAGGCCGCGAGCCCGCGTACCCCGCTGGTTCCCGACCGGCCGGGCATGGCCCAGCCTCCGGGGGCGAAGGGCTCCGGCAGGGATTCGATGATCGGCGGCGGCTGGACCGGGTAGCGGTGGCCGGTCCGGCTGATCCAGGTCACATGTCCTGGCGCGGTCTGGATGACCCGCCAGCCGTTGTCGCGCAGGTCATGGTCATGCGCGCACGCGGCAGCCAGGTTGTCCTCGGTGGTGAGACCGCCATGCGCGTACTGGCGGGTGTGATCCAGCTCCGACCGGGTGGCCGGAGCACGACAGCCGGGATGGGAGCACACCCTGTCCCGGATCTCGATCCGCCGCCGCAGTCCCGCTGTGGGGAACCGCCGCCGCTCACCCCCACCAGCCGCCCCACAGCCGACCACAGACCCTCGGGCAGCGTCGTTCTCCACAGCACCCTGCCGTACAGGCCCGTCTGTCGCAGCGCCGTCTACCGCAGAAGCGTCACCCGCAGCACTGCCACCAACAGAATCGTCACCCGCCGAACCATCCCCTGCCGAACCATCACCCGCCGAACCGTCACCCGCACTGTGGCCGTGGCCGTCATCGTCGGTCGGAAAGCTCTCTTCGATGGCCTGGTCGTATTGGCGCATGACGTCAGCGATCACACCGGCCCAGCCGCCCTGGGCGTGGATGTCGGCGTACAGCGCCCGCAGCAGCGACAACGGGAACTGCAACTCGACGATCCCACGACGACGAACCGCCGCTGGTTTCGCGCGGGGATCCCCTTGCGGCTCCCGGTCCGACTCGTGAGCAGGCTTCACCCTTATCCCGCCGACGTCTGCGGAAGCGGTATCAGCCCCGGAACAGAGCGTGGATGAGATGCCAGGCACGCGGCCGGGGCCGGGCACCTCACAGGAATCGGACCCGTAACGCGCGGCTGAAACCGGACCAAGCACCGACGGGGAACCAAGGCCACCCACGGGGCCGGAGTCCCGTTCGCGACCGGCGGTCGGGCGGGATGCGGGAGGTGATGGCGGTGGAGGGGTCGGGCGGCGGGGCCACCCTGCGGGGCGGCGTCGGGTGATCCCGGCGTAGAGGAGGTGACCGTCCTCATCGCAGATGGCGAACCGCCACTCGCCGCCGATCTGTCGTTTGGCGAGCCTGCGGGCCAGATGGGCGTGGATCGGCCCCCACCCGGCAAGCTCGGCGGGAAGGTCGTCCAGGTGCATGAGCGTGGAGACCTGAACCCGCAGCTCACCCGCCGCGAACCCCACCGGCTCCACCACGCCCGCGCTCGACTTCACGCTGCTGCCCTGAGCACTCCCAGCGCCACCGTCACCACGGCTACGGCCGCGACCATGGCCGCTGTCTCCATCGCCGTCGTCCTTGCTGCCGTCCCGGTCGCCGTCGTCCTCGCTGCCGTCGCCGTCGCCACTCCCACCATGGCCGCCGCCGTT
The DNA here is from genome assembly GCF_030268965.1 of Microtetraspora sp. NBRC 16547. Classification (GTDB taxonomy): domain Bacteria; phylum Actinomycetota; class Actinomycetes; order Streptosporangiales; family Streptosporangiaceae; genus Microtetraspora. The sequence continues at coordinate 75,579 of NZ_BSSE01000020.1, forward strand.
GCCGTCATCGGGGGCATCCGCGTGGCTATCGCCACAGCCGTCATCGCCGTCGTCGCCGTCATCAGGGTCGTCCGCGCGGCCAGCGCCACAACCGCCAGGGCCACCGCCGCCGCCGTTGCCGTCATCGGGGGCGCCCGCGCGGCTATCGCCACAGCCGCCATCGCCGCCGCCGTCACCGTCATCAGGGTCGCCCGCGCGGCCAGCGCCACAACCGCCAGGGCCACCGCCGCCGCCGTTGCCGTCATCGGGGGCGCCCGCGCGGCTATCGCCACAGCCGTCATCGCCGTCGTCGCCATCATTGGGGGCATCCGCGCGGCCATCGCCACAACCGCCAGGGCCACCGCCGCCGTCATCGGGGGCGTCCGGGCGGCCAGCGCCACAGCCGCCATCGCTGTCACCACGGCCACCGTCGCCGTCGCCGAAGTCGTCGCCGGTGTGGTCGGGGTCGTCCCAGCTTTGGGGGTCGGGGTCCGAGCCGTGGGGGCCGGGGTCCGAGCCTTGGGAGTCGGGGTCGTCGAAGGGGGCGTCGGAGAGTTGGTCGTCGTAGTCGTCCTCCTCACCGGCCGCCTTACGGGCGGCGTTGGCGAACAGGACGGCGATGATGGCGTCGTCGTCCAGGCCGGACATGCTGCCCTCAAGCAGGCCGAGGAACACATCCGCCCGGACATGATCGATCGGGGCGTGCAGGCCACTCTTCTTCGCCCGCACCGCGATCGCATCCACCCGCGCGATCGCAGCGGCCGCCTGATCCACCGGCAACTGCTCGCCGGTGATACTCGCCGAACCATCGGCATGCCGCACCCCGATCACCCGCCGCTGGTGAACAGCCCGCTCATACTTACGGCGCGCCCAGGCCGGATCCGCGGCGATCAACAACTTCTTGATCTTCTCCCGCAGCTCACTCGTCGTCCACTTACCCGCCTTGGGCAGCAGATGATCGGCGACAGCGCGGGCGAGCTCGACGGGGACGTCTTCCAGCCAGTCGCAGAACACCACCGCCCGCGCCTTATCGATCAAACCCGCCGACAGAGCATCCCGCACCCGCGGCAGACGGACTTTCAGGTCGTAGGCGAACCCGTATTCCCGCTCGGCAGCCCGGCGGGTGAGCCCCAACGCCGACCTGACCTCATCGGGTGAGTTCTTGTCCGGCTCCGCCATTTTCTCCATGCCGGAGACGGAAATCTCATACAGGCCGACCTCGGCCATCACGATGGCTTTCCGGGCTTGCATGTGCGCTTCAAGGCGGGCATATGCCTGCATCACGATCACGGCGTCGAAGCCGTCCAGCCTGGCGATATCGATCCCATCGAGCACGGCGGCCAGCTCTACGCCGGGGGCCATCAGCTCCAGGCCGGCGGGTATCGGCTGCCGTTCGATAATCACACCCGAACGCTAACAACCCCCACCGACAAAAACGCCTCCCAGGCGACCCCGATAAAGCGCCGGAAAACATTCACCTGGAATCACATTTTCCGTGCGCCAATAACTATTGGACGCGGCATCCTGCGGGCGCGGGGCAGAGCGGGCGAATCGGCGGTTTGAGGGCCGATCGTGTTGGGGCGGCTTCTCGAATCGGGTTTCTTGGGGGGTCGCTGCGCCTGCCGGAACCTCCGGTCCTCGCAAAGCCCGCTTCGCTGGGCCTTCGCTGCGGTCCTCGCTCCCGTCTGCTCCGCTCTCCTTCGAGCCGGGCGCCACACAATGTGCCGAGAAAGCACAGCCAAGGCCCACGGCCGGTCCGTGCCCGCCAAGGCGACCGGCAAGTTCCGTGCCGGAGAAGGCCCGTGCCGGAGAAGGCCCCTTCCGAAGAAGGTCCGTCTGGAGAAGGTCCGTCCGGAGAAGGTCCGTCCGGAGAAGGTCCGTCCGGAGATGGTCCGTCCGGAGATGGTCCGTGCCGGAGCTCGCGACCAGCACACCGCCGACCATGGGCGCGACCGCAGACGGCGGAGTGACCGGATGGCCCTGGCAGAAATGGCCGCAGGCGAGAACGGCGGTGAAGCCGCCCGATATGGAGGAGCGCAGAGCCGATGCGAGGGCGGCGGGGAGCGGAGCGGAGGTGGGTGGTTGTGGAGGCGCGCGTAAGACCGTGCCAGCAACCACCGCGCCCGCGATGGCCGCGACAGCGGCATCACCGGGACGCAACTATCACGGCGCGCCGGAACAACCACCCACCGCAGCGCAGCGACCCACAGCTACGGCGGATCAGGCAACGAGCGCCTTGTCGGCCACCATGGCTGGACATCTCATCAGACAAGATGGCGGCGGAGGTCGTCCTCGTGGGCGTCGAGCCAGGCGCTCGCCCTGCGAATGCGCTCCCCCGCTCCCCCAGCCCATCTGCGCGCCCAGTCGCCGCCGAGTGTCAGCGCACGGGCCCGGGTCGCGACGTATGAGCGGCCGAGCCTGGTTCGCGCCATGTCCAGCAAGCGCAGCCGGTCCCGTACGGCGAGGCCGTACGCGTCACAGAAAAGCCGGAGCCGGGCTCCGACGTCCAGGGTGCGCTGGAGGGGGTCGCGGTCCATCGGGTCGGCGATCGGCGCCCAGTGCCGCAGTGTCGTGACCACGTCGAACAGCCGGGTCGTCGGCCGGGCCAGGTCGAAGTCGATCAGCGCGTACGGGAGCATCCGGCCGCTCGGTCCAGGACGGAAGACGACGTTCTCCGGAGTGACGTCGCAGTGGCCGACCAGTTCCGGCCGTTCGTCCGCCTGGGAGCCCTGCTCCCAGATCGCACCCGGCGGAGGGATGAAGCTCTCGGCCGCGTCGTGGAACCGGCGCAACAGACCGGCGAGGGCGGCCAGGGTCTCGTGGGACACCGCCCAGGTAGGCAGCGGACGGGTGGCCGTCTCCCCTTCGACGAAGGTCAGGATCTCCCGGCCCTGCCCATCGACGCCGAGCACACGCGGAGCGCCCTCGAACCCCACGGCTTCCAGGTGCGCGAGCAGCGCATGCACCGACGGTGAGGAGGATCCCATGGGGCGCCGCACGGTGGTCCCCACCTGTACGATCCTCTCTTCATCTGGGTCGAAGGTGATCTCAACGGGGGCCGTGCGGACGAACATAGCCATCGAGGTTAGACCCACTGGTCCTGTCGTGTACCGATTTCCGCCACGGACATCGGATGGCAATTGGTCGTACGCCACATGTCGACGCCCTGTCCTGACGGTGCCGACATCGCCGTGCCGACATCACGGAGTCCCGAGTTCGCAGGGTCGACGTGTCCCCCAGCCAGGCGGTGACGCCACCGACGCTCGTACACATCCTCAGCGCGACAAGTCGTCGGGCACGTTCGCGTGGCTTGCCTTGGGATAATGTCAACAAGTCGGACTTTTACCGTGGAAACTGTGAAACCTGGGACTGTGAGCTGATGACCGAGCACTGCTGCGCGCCGGGCCGTACCGCGGAAGGGCGGGAGGAGTCGAGGGTGGCGGTCGCCGCGCCCACGACGCGGCGGGTGAGCGGTCTGGTCACCCTGGACGGCGGGACGTTCCGGATGGGAACGGACGACCGCGAGGGCTTCCCATCGGACGGCGAAGGCCCGGTCCGGTCGGTGACAGTGCGGCCGTTCCGCCTTTCCCGCACTGCGGTGACGAACGCCCAGTTCGCGACGTTCGTGAAAGCCACCGGTCACGTCACGGAGGCCGAGCGGTTCGGCTGGTCCTACGTCTTCCACCTGCTCGCGCCGGGGGACGCCCGCCGCCACGCGCCCTCTCCCGAGGGAACGCCCTGGTGGCTGGCCATCGAGGGCGCCGCATGGCACGCGCCGGAGGGCCCCGGCAGCACGGTCGCGGACCGACGCGAGCACCCTGTCGTGCACGTGTCCTGGGAGGACGCGCGCGCCTACTGCGCCTGGGCGGGCGGGCGGCTGCCCACCGAGGCCGAGTGGGAGTACGCCGCCCGAGGCGGCCTGGACCAGGCGCGTTACCCCTGGGGCGACGAGCTCACGCCGCGCGGACAGCACCGCTGCAACATCTGGCAGGGACGCTTCCCCGCGCACAACACCGAGGAGGACGGCCACCTCGGGACCGCCCCGGTCAAGACCTACCGCCCCAACGGCTACGGGCTGTACAACATGGTCGGCAACGTCTGGGAGTGGTGCGCGGACTGTTTCGCCACCGACCATCTCTCCCGGCCGCTCGAAGATCCGCGCGGGCCGGAAACAGGGACGGCGCGGGTGTTGCGCGGGGGCTCCTACCTGTGCCATGACTCCTACTGCAACCGGTACCGCGTGGCCGCGCGGAGCGCGAACACCCCGGACAGCAGCTCGGGGAACACCGGATTCCGAATCGCCGCCGATCTTTAATCCGGAGATTTTACGAAATTACACGGAAAGTGAGCACCGGACACGTGACCGCAGGACAGGTGAACACGGACAGGTGAACACGGGACAGGTGAACACGGACCGGCCCGCCGACGCGCTGCGGCGACTCCGCCGGGCGCACGAGGACGCGGTCCTCGCCACGCTGCGTTCGACGGGCTCGTTGAGCCGAGCCCAGCTCGTCCAGCAGACCGGGCTGTCGAGGACCACGCTTTTCGCGATCATCTCCGACCTGATGGAACGCGGTGCGGTCGTGGAGATCGAGGCCCCGGCCACCGAGCCGCGCGGCCGGGGACGGCCCGCCGCGCTCGTCGCCCTGAACCCCGACGCGGGCCTGTTCATCGGCGTCGATCTCGGCCGGAGGCGGGTCCGGCTGGCCGTCGCCAACGTCGCGCATGAGGTCATCGTGACCGGCATGGACGACATCCCGGCGGGAGCCGACACGAAGAGCCAGACCGACGCGGCGGTCCGACTGATCAGGAAGGTGGGCGAGGAGCACGGCGTACGGTTCAGCGCCCTGGAGGCGGTCGGCCTTGGGCTCGTCGGCATCATGGACGACCCCTCGCTGCCGGCGAGTACCGTTCCGGCCAGGTACGCGCCGATCACCCGCAGGATCTCGGAGGAGTTCGGGGTACGGGTGGCGGTGGACAACAACGCGCGGCTGGCCGCACTGGCCGAGAACACCTGGGGGGCCGCGCGCTCGGTCGGCGACGTGGTCTACGTGCGCTGGTCGGTCGGCGTCGGCGGCGGTTTCATCGTGGGCGGCCGACTCCTACGGGGCGCGCACGGCGCGGCGGGCGAGATCGGCCACGTCTCCCTGGACCCGGACGGCCCGGAGTGCCACTGCGGCGGGCGCGGGTGCCTGGAACGCCGGATAGGCAGCCCGGCACTGCTGGAGGCGTGCGCAGCGCGCGGCGTCGCGGTGTCCAGCTTGGACGAGCTGATCGCGGCCGCCCAGGACCGGGTGCCGACGGTGTGCGCGGTGATCTCGGCCGCGGCCGCCGACCTGGGGCGGATCCTGGCCGACACCGTGATCCAGCTCGACCCGGAGCGCATCGTCGTGGGCGGGGAGTTCGCCGCGCTCGGCAGCCTGGTGCTCGATCCGATCCGGACGGCGATCGCCCGGCTGGCACTGCCGAACGCGCGCCGCCACATCGAGGTCACGCCTGCCGATCTCGGCGTGAACGCGTCCGCGATGGGCGCCATCGCCCTCCTGCTGAACGAGGAACCCGCGCACCCGCGTCTCTGAACCCGACACCCTGGTACCTCGGAAACCTCGGAAACCTCGGAAGCCGCAGAACGCGGCCTCGGAACCGGCGGCGCACCCGTCTCGGATGCGCCTCTGTCTCCGAAGCCTTCACACCGCGCCGCATCCCAATAAATCCGGTCAAGTGATCAAGAATCACCCCTTGCCACGGTTTGCACGGAGCATTAACGTCAACCCTCAGGAAAAAATCGCCCGATCGGAGAGCGAGTGTCCGCACGCAACGTCCTGTTCCTGATGACCGACCAGCACCGGGTCGACACGCTGGGCTGCTACGGCAACCCTGTGGCGCGCACCCCCGCCCTGGACGGTCTGGCCGCCGAGGGCACCAGGTTCGATCGCTTCTACACGCCGACCGCTATCTGCACCCCGGCGCGTGCCTCGCTGTTCACCGGCCTGCACCCGTTCCGGCACGGCCTGCTGGTCAACCCCGAGCGCAACGGCGGCGCCCGTGACGAGGTCGCCGACGAGCACCCCGTCCTGGCCGCTCCGCTGCTGGAGGCGGGCTACAACATGGGCCACGTCGGCAAGTGGCACATCGGGCGCGAGCGCGGCCCCGAGTTCTACCGGATGGACGGCGAGCACCTGCCCGGCGCGCTCAACCCCTTCCACCACCCCTCGTACGAGCGCTGGCTGAAGGAGAAGGGCCACCCGCCGTTCGCGGTGCGTGACGCGGTCTTCGGCAAGGCGCCCAACGACTCCGGGCGCGGCCACCTGATCGCCGGACGGCTGGAGCAGCCGGTCGAGGCCACGGTCGAGGCGTTCCTGGCCGACCGTACGCTCGAACTCCTGGAGGGCTACGCCCGGGACTTCCATGACAGCGGCCGCCGATTCGTGCTGTCCTGCCACTGGTACGGCCCGCATCTGCCGTACCTCATCCCGGATGAGTACTACGACATGTACGACCCGGAGCGGGTGCCGCTGCCGGCCTCGATGGCCGAGACGTTCGCCGGCAAGCCGGACGTCCAGCGGCGCTACGCGGAGTATTGGTCGGCCGACCACTTCGACGCCGACGCGTGGCGCAAGCTGATCGCGGTCTACTGGGGCTACGTCACGATGATCGACGACCAGATCGGCCGCCTGCTCGCCGCGCTGCGCGAGCTGGGCCTCTGGGACGACACCGCCGTGATGTTCACCGCCGACCACGGGGAGTTCACCGGCGCGCACCGGCTCAACGACAAGGGCCCGGCGATGTATGAGGACATCTACCGCATCCCCGGCATCGTGCGTGTCCCGGGCGCACCGGCGCAGGCGGTCGACGAGTTCGTCACGCTGATCGACCTCAATCCCACGATCCTGGAGCTCGCCGGGCTGCCCGCGCAGGAGCCCTGCGACGGCCGGAGCCTGCTCCCGCTGGTCAACGGCGAGCGGCCGGAGTGGCCGCAGGAGGTGGTCACCGAGTTCCACGGCCACCACTTCCCCTACTCGCAGCGGATGATCAGGGACCGGCGGCACAAGCTGGTGTTCAACCCGGAGAGCGTGCACGAGCTCTACGACCTGGAGACCGACCCGCACGAGCTGCACAACGTCTACACCGCCCCCTCCTACGCGGGCGTACGGCGCGAGATGACCACGCGTCTCTACCGGGAGCTGCTGCGGCGGGGCGATCCGGCCTACACCTGGATGAGCTACATGGCCGACATCGGGACCGGCCGCGCCGCCGACGTCGACGGCGTGGCCGACGAGGTGTCCTGACATGGTCCGAAAAACAGCCAGAAGCTCACCCAGTGCCACAACTGGGGACACGGCGAGGAACCGCCGTTCGACGGTGCCGCTCACCATCGGGTCGGGCCTGCTCGGCCTGGCCGTCTGGGTGCTGCTCGCGAACAGCGGCATTCAGGGCTTCCCCGGCCCGTTGGAGGTCGCCGAGCGGGCCGTGGCGTCGATCGGAGACGGCACGCTGTTCGGCGACCTGTTCGCCAGTCTCCGCCGGGTGCTCACCGGGTTCGTGCTCGGCATCGCGCTGGCGGTGCCGGTCGGGTTCCTGATGGGCTGGTACGCGCCGGTCCGCGGCCTGATCGAGCCCTGGCTCCAGTTCTTCCGCATGGTGCCGCCGCTGGCGATCATCCCGCTGGCCATCGTGCTCATGGGCATCGGCGAGACGCCGAAGATCTTCGTGATCTTCCTGGCCTCTTTCCTGTCGTCGGTTGTCTCGACGTTCCAGGGCGTGGTCTCGGTGGACTCCACGCTGATCAACGCGGCCCGGGTGCTCGGCGCGAAGGACCGCAGAGTCTTCACCGGGGTCGTCGTCCCCGCGTCCACGCCGTTCATCTTGGTCGGCATGCGCATCGGCCTCGGCGCCTCCTGGGCCACGGTCGTCGCCGCCGAGCTGCTCGCCGCCCAGGAGGGGCTGGGCTACCGGATGCAGCAGGCCCAGCTCTACTACGACCTGCCGACGATCTTCGTGCAGCTGATCGTCATCGGCCTCGTCGGGCTCCTGATGGACCGCCTGCTGCTGCTCGCCGAACGCCGCCTGACGAGCTGGCAGGAACGGAGATGAGCCCAGTGATCCCCAACGCAGTGACCCCTGAGCCGGCGACCCCCAAGATCGAGTTCCGCGACGTCTCGCATAGTTTCGACCTCGGCGGAGAGACGTTCGCCGCCCTGGACCACGTCAGCCTGGACATCGCCGAAGGGGAGTTCGTCACCGTCGTCGGGCCGTCCGGCTGCGGCAAGAGCACCCTCATGAACATCACGGCCGGGCTGCTCGATCCGCAGAGCGGCGAGGTCCTGGTGGACGGGCAGCCGGTACGCGGCCCGAGCCCGCAGCGCGGCGTCATCTTCCAGCAGTACGCGCTCTTCCCATGGATGACCGTGCGCAAGAACGTCGAGTTCGGGCTGAAGATCGCCGGAGTGAACGCCGAGGAGCGCCGCCGCACGGCGGAGCGGTTCATCGACATGGTCGGCCTGTCCGACTTCGCGGACGCGTTGCCCAAGACCCTGTCCGGCGGGATGAAGCAGCGCTGCGCCATCGCCCGCGCGTACGCGGTCGATCCCACGATCCTGCTGATGGACGAGCCGTTCGGGGCCCTCGACGCGCTCACCAGGGTGCAGCTCCAGGACCGGCTCCTGGACACCTGGAGCCGGGAGCGGCGCACGGTGCTGTTCATCACCCACGACGTCGACGAGGCGGTCTACCTCGCCAACCGGGTGATCGTCATGGCCGCGCGGCCGGGCCGCGTGCACCGCGTGATCGACGTCGACCTGCCCTATCCGCGTACGGAGGACATGCGCCTGTCGCCGGAGTTCGCCGAGCTCAGGCGGGAAGTCTGGCACTCCGTCTACCACCAGCCCTCCCCCATCGAAAGGACCTCCCCGTGAGGCAACCCCGCCGGCTGATCGCGGCCTTCGGCGCCGCCCTGGCCCTCCTCCTCCCCGTCGCGGCCTGCGGCGACTCGTCCTCGGACTCCGCCGACGGGGCGACCGAGATCACCTTCGGCTACATCGCCGACTTCTCCGGCGTGGCGTCCCTCGCCGCCGCCGACAAGCTGGGCCTGTGGAAGAAGCAGGGTCTCACGCCCAGCCTGAAGGCGTTCACGAACGGGCCGCTGCAGATCCAGGCGCTCGGCGCGGGCGACCTCGACGTCGGCTACATCGGCTCCGGCGCGACCTGGCTGCCCGCCTCCGGCAAGGCGAAGATCATCTCGGTCAACATGCTGGGCCAGGCCGACCGGGTCATCACCCGGCCCGGCTCCGGCATCACCTCGATCGCCGAGCTGAAGGGCAAGAAGGTCGGCGTGCCGGAGGGCACGTCCGGTGACATGATCCTCCAGCTCGCCCTCAAGGAGGCCGGGCTCGCCCCGACGGACGTCCAGAAGGTCTCCATGGACGCGAGCACGGTGGTCACCGCGTTCTCCTCCGGCCAGGTCGACGCGGCCGCCATCTGGTACCCGCTGATCGACACCATCAAGAAGAACGTCCCCGACCTGGTCGAGCTGACCAAGAGCGAGGACTTCTACCCCAAGCTCAGTTTCCCCAGCTCCTTCGTCGCGCGGAACGAGCTGGTCAAGGACCACCCGGAGACGGTGACCAAGGTGCTCAAGGTCCTCCAGGAGGCCAACGACTGGGTGGCGGCGAACACGGCCGAGGCGGAGGGACTGTCCGCGTCCTTCCTGAAGGCGCCGGCCGAGCAGTTCAAGGGCGCCTCCTCCGTCACCAAGATCCTGACGACGGCGGAGCTCGCCGAGTTCAGCGCCGACGGCACCGTCGCCGGTTGGTACAAGGGGCTGGCGGACATCTTCGTCACCATGGGCAAGATCACCGAGTCTCCCGACCCCGCCACCTACTACACCGCCGACCTCTACCGGGCCGCGGCGGGCGACGGTAAGTAACCCGCCCCCCTGCGCGACCGAGCACCGCACCGGTCGCCACGAGAACCCCACCGGCGTGGAGGCCGGGCTCCCCAAGAGGAGTCCGGCCCCCGCCTCGTTTTCGGACTTTTCTGCCGATCCGTGGGTAGGATCCCGGAATGTTCGCCCTTTCTCCTGGTCAAGGCCTCCCCCAGATAGGCGAACTCGCCCTCGCGATCGTGCTCTCCGCCGCCATCGGCATCGAGCGCGAACTGCGCTTCAAGCAGGCCGGCCTGCGCACGCACGCCCTGGTCGGTCTCGGCGCCGCCCTGTTCATGCTGATCAGCAAGTACGGCTTCTTCGACGTCCTCAGCGAGCACGTCCGGCTCGACCCCTCGCGCGTCGCCGCCCAGGTCGTCACGGGCATCGGCTTCATCGGCGGCGGGCTCATCTTCGTCCGGCGGGACGCCGTACGCGGGCTGACCACCGCCGCGGTGGTCTGGGTGACCGCGGCGATCGGCATGGCGTGTGGCGCCGGCCTGCCCGTGCTCGCGATCGCGGTCACCGCCGGGCACTTCCTGGTCGTCCTCGGCCTCCACGTCATCACCCGCCGCTTCCTCCCCGCCCGTACCAGCGCGTCCCATCTGCGCCTGGTGTACGTGGACGGGACCGGCACGCTGCGCGACGCGCTCGTGGCGGCCACGCGGCGCGGATTCGTGGTGACCGAGGTCGCCGCGGAGAGAGCGGTCCACGGCGAGATCCCGGACCTCGGACGGGCGGACGGGCGGGAGCGCGCCGAGCCCGGCCTGCCGGGAGGGCGCACGGTCTCCGTCACCCTCGGCCTGCGCGGCCCGGGGTCGGTCACCGACCTGACGGCGGAGCTGAGCGAGCTTCCCGCCGTGCTCGCGGTGAACGCCGGCGACGGAGTCGACCGCGACTGACCGCGACTGACGGCGACTGACAGCGACTGACGGCGGTCGATCGCACGGCTCCCGCGGCTCCCCCGACCGCCCCGCCCGTGAACCTCATCGCGGCCTCGTGGCGAGACATCGGTGCCTCTGTCCCCCACGAAAGGCCGCCCACGTGTCATGGTGCCCGCGATGACCGCGATCCCCGCGGACCGCGTCCGCGACTCCGACGTCATCGGAGAGTCCCGGACCGACCCCGAGGCGTTCGCCGCCCTCTTTGATCGCTATTCCAGCATGCTGTACAGATATGTCTCTCGACGGCTCGGCCCCGAGGTCGCCGAAGACCTGGTCGGGGAGACGTTCCTGATCGCCTTCGCCCGGCGTGACCGCTATGACGGGGCCTATCCCGACGCGCGTCCGTGGCTGTTCGGCATCGTCACCAAGCTCGTCTCGCGGCACCGCCGCGCCGAGTCCGCCCGGTACCGGGCGCTGCTGCGCACTCCGGCCGAGGACGTCGTCGACTCCCCCGACGACCGGGTGGCGGCGGGGGTCACCGCCCGGTCGGCCCGACCGATGCTGGCCCGCGCGCTGGCCGCGCTGCCCGCACGGGACCGCGACGTCCTGCTGCTGATCGCCTGGGGCGACCTGTCGTACGAGGAGGTCGCGCGGGCCCTGGACATCCCGGTCGGCACCGTGCGTTCCCGGCTGAACCGGGCCAGGAAGAAGGTCCGCGCCGCACTCGGCGACACCAACCCGATGCACGAGGAGGAGTGACCATGGACGATCTGAAGCTGCTCCGCGACCTCGGGCGCGAGTTGGAGCACGAGCCCCCGGCCTCGCTCGCACACCAGCGGCGGCGCCTGTTCGACCCCTCGGCGCAGGCTCAGGCACGCGGTCAGGTAGGCGGTCAGGTAGGCGGCCGGACGCGCGGCCGGATCCTGATGAGCGCGTCCCGCCGGACGCGGAACTGGGCGATGGTCGGCCTGGCCGCCGGTCTCACCGCCGCCGTCGTCACCGTGCCGATGGTGCTCCGCAGCCAGTACTACTCCGTCGTTGGTGTCGACAGCCTGGACGGGAAACGCGCGAGCGCGCCCACCGGACCGCTCAACGTGCTGGTGATCGGGTCCGACACCCGGGCCGGGAGCAACCGGAAGTACGGCCCGCACATGGAGGACGATGGCGCGCGAAGCGACACCTTGCTTCTGGTGCACCTGCCCGCCGACCGAAAGAGTGCCGAGGTCGTCAGCATCCCCCGGGACTCGATGGTGCAGATTCCCGAATGCCGGGCGAGTGACGGCAAGGTGGTCGCCGCCCACATAGACATGATCAATTCGGCGTACGCCGAGGGCGGCCGCATCTGCGCGCGCAGGACGGTCGAGACGCTGACCCAGATACACGTCGACCACACGATCGCGATCGACTTCTCCGGGTTCAAGGAGGTGATCGACGCCCTCGGAGGCGTGGAGATCACCCTGCCGAAGGCGGTGGACGACCGCAAGGCGAAACTGCGCCTGCCCGCGGGTCGGCAGGTCGTCGACGGCGAGCAGGCCCTTGGGTACGCCCGGATCCGCTACTCGCTCGGCGACGGTTCCGATCTGGACCGGATCAAGCGCCAGCACACGCTCATTCGCGCCATGGTGAAGAAGGCGAAGGACCTGCCGGCCGATCCCGCGCGGCTCATGACCTTCATCCAGGCGGTCGCCACCTCGATCACCGTCGATGCCGGACTCGACGCGGAGAGGATTCTTTACCTCGCCCGCAGCCTGGTGGCGGTGAAGCCGAGCGCCACCACGTTCACGACGGTCCCGGTCAAGCCGTATCCCGCCGACCAGAACAGGCTCGTCTGGAAGCAGCCCGCCGCTGACAAGCTGTTCGAGCGGATCAGGCGGGACAGCGAGCGGACCACGGCCGACAGCGAGTAGCCGGGGAAAGAGCGATGCCCCGCTGGCCGGATCGGAAGCGCTGAAGAGCATTGGACAGTGCTGAACAGCAAGGAAGGATCCGGACCGCGGGGCACCGCCGTCTGCGGGCGCGGTTACTTCGCGCGGGCGGCGTCGAACCTGGCGGTCACGTCGGTCCAGTTGACCAGCGACCACAGCTTCTGGACGTAGTCGGGCCGGACGTTGCGGTACTGCAGGTAGTACGCGTGCTCCCAGGCGTCGAAGACCAGCAGCGGCGTCGTGTTCATGCCGATGTTGCCGTGGTGGTCGTAGACCTGCTCCACGATCAGGCGGCGCCCGAGCGGCTCCCAGGCGAGCACGCCCCAGCCGGAGCCCTGCACGGTCGAGGTGGCGGTGGAGAGCTGCTTGGCGAGCGCCTCGAACGAGCCGAAGTGCTCGTCGATGGCGGCGGCCAGCTCGCCCTCCGGGCGGTCGCCGCCGTCCGGAGAGAGGTTCTGCCAGAAGATCGAGTGCAGGACGTGGCCGGAGAGGTTGAACGCGTACGTCTTCTCCAGGCCCACCAGGGAGCCGAACTCGTCCTTGTCCCGCGCCTCGGCCAGGCGGTCCAGCGTGTCGTTGGCGCCCTTGACGTATGCCGCGTGGTGCTTGGAGTGGTGCAGTTCGAGGATCTCGCCGGTGATCGCCGGCTCCAGCGCCGCGTAGTCGTACGGCAGGTCCGGCAGGGTGTACTGGCCCATGAATATGCCTCCACTGATCGATGCCAGCTTATCGCGAACTACTCGCAATAGCCTCTATCTTGCATCAAGGTCCGGGCGACCGCTCATCGGGTCCGCGGCGCCACAGAACCCGGCGTTCAACCTGTTGACAGCAACATGTAATTGCAAAATATTTGCAATAGTCGCAGGTCGCGTTCTACCTTCGCTCCCATGAGAAGTGCCCTGACCCGGCTCGCGCTCGCCGCGATCGTCGGGCTGTCCGCCGCCTGCTCGGCCGCGCCCGCCCAGAACCGGCCCGTAAGAACGGACACGTTCGTCGCCGGCCTCGGCTCCGAACCCGACTCGCTGAGCCCGGTCATGGGGTACGCCGCGGACGGCGGATCACTGCTGTACGACGGCCTGGTCAGCAGGAACGCCGACCTCACCCTGCGGCCCGCGCTGGCCACGAGCATCCCCGAGGTCAAGGGCACGACAGTCACCTTCACCCTGCGCACCGGCGTGACCTTCCACGACGGCACCCCGCTGACCAGCGCGGATGTCGCCTACACGTACCGGTCGGTGCTGGATGACAAGAACGACTCCGGCATCCGCGGGGACTACGCGGCGATCGACTCCGTCGAGGCCCCCGACGCGACGACGGTGGTGTTCCACCTCAAGCACCCGTACGCGCCGATCCTGCAGCGGGCCACGCTGGGCATCGTGCCGGACGGCAGCCTGGAAGGTTCCGGGTTCGAGGCCAAGCCGGTCGGCACCGGCCCCTACCGGTTCGTGTCCCGAACTCCGGGCGACAAGATCGTGCTGGAGGCGAACCCGGCCTACTGGGGCGGCGTCCCTGCGATCAAGAAGCTCGTGCTGGCCTTCTCCTCCGACGACAACGTCCGCGCCACCCGCATGGCGGCGGGCGAGTTCGACGCCGCCGAGCTGCCGCCCAAGGCCGCCGCGCGGTTCGAGAACACCGACGGCCTGACCGTGCACCGCGTGCCGAGCGCCGACTACCGCGGCGTGATGTACCCCATGAACGCGCCGGTCACCGGCGACCTCGCCGTGCGCAAGGCGCTCAGCCTCGCCCTCGACCGGGCGGCCATGGTGAAGACCATTCTCGCCGGAGCGGGCCGTCCCGCGTTCGGACCGATCCCTCCGGACACCACCTGGCACAACCCCGCGGTCGAGGGCTCCCCCACCCCCGACCAGGCCCAGGCCGTACGGGTGCTGGAGGAGGCCGGATGGGCCGAGGGAACCGACGGCGTCCGCGCCCGGAAGGGCACGCCCGCGAGGTTCACGCTGATGTACCCCGCCGGGGACTCGCTGCGCAAGGAACTCGCCCTGGCGGTGGCCTCGGACGCCAAGAAGATCGGCATCGACGTCCAGCCGACCGGCCTGGACTGGGACGCCATCGAGCCCCGCATGAGCAAGGACGCCCTGCTCATGGGGATGGGCACCCCGTTCGACCCCGACTACACCAACTTCGAGACGTTCCACTCGCGCTTCGCCGGCCAAGGCTTCTTCAACCCCGGCCACTACAAGTCGCCCGAGGTCGACGCGCTCCTGGAGAAGGGACGAGAGGAGAGCGACCCCGCCACGCGCAAGCAGGCCTACGACGCCGCGCAGCAGCGGATCCGCGACGACGAGGCGTGGACGTACCTGGCCTTCCTCCAGCACGTCTACGTCGTACGCGGCGAGTGGACGGGCGTCGCCCCCAGCGTGGAGGCGCACGAGCACGCCGCCGGCGGGCTGTTCCGCAACCTCGCCGAGTGGAAGCCGGCGGCGTGATCCGCGCCCTGGCCCGGATGGCCGCTTGGCGGCTGCTCTTCGCCGTCCCGCTGCTGTTCGCGGTCACGATGGGGATGTTCGCGCTGGCCAAGGCGTCGCCGTTCGACCCGGTGCGCCAGTACCTCGGCGACCGGGCGCTGACGACGAGCCCCGAGATCGCCGAGCGGATCCGGGCCAACTGGGGGCTGGATCGCCCGCTGATCGAGCAGTACCTCACCTGGCTGGGCAACCTGGTCCGCGGTGACCTCGGCGACTCCCGGAGCCTGCACCGGCCGGTCGCCGAGGTGATCGGCGACCGGCTCGGCTGGACCCTCCTCGCCGTCGGCTGCGCCCTGGTGCTGATGCTGGCCGGCAGCCTGGTCGCGGGCGTCGCGGCGGCCTGGCGGCGCGGCTCCTGGCTGGACCGGGTCATCACCGGCACGGCCTACGCCAACGAGGCCGCGCCGGTCTTCTGGACCGGGCTCCTGGTGATCTGGCTGTTCGCGGTGAAGCTGCGCTGGCTGCCCTCGGGCGGCCTGACCGACGCCGCCTCCACCACCGTGGAGCCGGGTGACGTGCTGCGCCACATGGTGCTGCCGGTGGCCGTGCTGGCGTTCTCCCAGTCCTCCTGGCTCGTGCTGTTCGTCCGCGAGTCGCTGATCGGCACCCTGCGGGAGGACTTCGTCATCGGGGCCAGGGCCCGCGGGCTGCGCGAGCGCACCGTGATCCTGCGGCACGCGCTGCGCTCCGCACTACTGCCGTTCATCACGTTGGTCGGCGCGCGCGTTCCCGAGCTGGTCACCGGCGCGATCCTGGTCGAGTCCGTCTTCTCGTGGCCGGGGGTCGCCTCCGCGTCCGTGCAGGCGGCGCTGTCCGCGGACTTCCCGCTGCTCGCGGCGCTCACGCTGCTCGCCACCCTCGCGGTGGTCGCGGGCAGCCTCCTCGCCGACACCGCGTACGTCTTCGCCGACCCGCGCGTGCGGGTGCTGGGGGTGAGCTGATGGCGACCGGAACGCGGGCGCGGCCACAGGGGCAAGCACGGTGGCGCGCACGGGACCGGCGGCGGGGTCCGGCCCGCTCACGCCGCCTCGCGACGGCGACGCTGGTCGTGCTCGGACTGGCCGTGCTGCTGGTCCCGCTGGTCGCCCGGCTCGACCAGAGCCAGGTGGACCTGCACTCCGCCTCGCTCCCCCCGGGGCTCGCGCATCCCTTCGGCACCGACGAGATGGGCCGGGATGTGCTGCTGCGCGTGGTGTACGGCCTGCGCGTGTCGCTGCTGGTCGGGCTGGTGGCAGCCGCGGTGTCGGCCACGATCGGCACGCTGGTGGGGCTGGCCGCCGGGACGCTCGGCGGCATGGCCGACCGCGTCCTGATGCGGGTCGTGGATGGCTTCAACTCGGTGCCCCACCTGCTGTTCGGCATCTTCATCGTCGCGCTGTTCTCGCCCGGGGCGACCGCGGTCGTCGTCTCCGTCGGGCTGACGCACTGGATGACCGCCGCCAGGATCGTCCGCTCGGAGGTGCTCACGCTGCGCTCCCGCCCGTTCGTGGACGCCGCGATCTCCGCGGGCTCCGGGAGGACCCGAATCGTGCTGCGGCACTTCCTGCCGCACCTCGGGCCGCACATCGCGCTGACGGCGGTGCTGATGGTCCCGCACGCGGTCTGGCACGAGACCGCGCTGAGCTTCCTCGGGCTGGGCCTGCCGCCCCACCTCGCCTCGCTCGGCAACATGATCAACGATGGGGCCCGGTCGCTGCTGGCGGGCGACTGGTGGCCGTCGCTCTTCCCCGGCCTGTTCCTCTTCCTGCCCACCCTGGCGATCTCCTCGCTCGCCCAGCACTGGCGTGACAGGAGCGACCCCCGACGGCGATCGGAGCTTCAGCTATGACCGCCTCTTCCCGGCTGCGTGTCGAGGGCCTCACGGTCCGCTTCCACCTCCCGGACGCGACCGTGCACGCCGTCACCGACGCCCGGTTCGAGGTACGGCAGGGCGAGTGCCTGGCCCTGGTCGGCGAGTCCGGCTGCGGCAAGTCGGTGATGGCCCACTCCCTGCTCGGCCTGCTGCCCGGCAACGCCGAGGTCACCGGCTCCGCGTGGCTGGAAACCAGGAGCGGGCCTGCCGTGGACCTGATCGCGGCTCCGGAGGAGGTCCTGGCGCGCACGGTGCGCGGCCGCCGGATCGGGCTGGTCCCACAGAGCCCCGCGACGCACCTCACCCCGGTCCGCACGGCGCGCTCCCAGCTGGAGGAGGCCCTGCGGGAGCTCGGCAACCCGGAGAGCGCGGATGACCTGGCCGTGCGGGCCGGGCTGCGCCCCGCCGACCTGGACCGCTACCCGCACGAGCTGTCCGGCGGCATGGCCCAGCGGGTGGCCAACGCGCTGGCCCTGGCCGGCGATCCCTGGCTGATCCTCGCGGACGAGCCCACCAGCGGCCTGGACCGGCCGCTCGTGGACGCCACCATGGCCGAGTTGCGCCGCCTCGCCGACGAGGGGCGGGCCGTCCTGCTCATCACGCACGACCTGCGCGCCGCGGAGCGGGTCGCCGACCGGATCGCCGTCATGTACGCGAGCCGCGTCGTGTCGGTCGCCCCCGCCGCCGAGTTCTTCGCCGGGCCACGTCATCCGTACGCGGCAGGGCTGCTGGACGCGCTGCCGTCCCGCGCGTTCCAGCCCATCCCTGGCAGGCCGCCCGAGCTGACCCGGCTGCCCGGCGGATGCGCCTTCCGGCCGCGCTGCGACCGGGCCACCGCGGCCTGCGAGCGGACTCCGGAACCCGTCTCCGCCGCCGGGCAGGACGTGGCCTGCCATCACCCTCTGGACCATCCCATGGAGCTGGACCGCCATGCTGCGCGCTGACGGCGTTACCGTCGCCTACGACCGCCACCGGGTGCTCGACCGGGTGGCGATCGCCGTACCTCCTGGGGTGGTCACCGGGCTCGCCGGGCCGAGCGGATGCGGTAAGTCCAGCCTGGCCCGGGTCCTCGCCCTCCTGCTGCGGCCCTCGGCCGGGCGAGTCAGCGTGGACGGGACGGAGGTCCGCCGCTGGCGGCACCGCGCCGCGCCCGCGCTGCGCACCACGGTCGCGCTGATCTTCCAGCAGCCGCGGCTCGCCGTCGATCCCCGCTTCACCCTGCTCGACATCGTCGCCGAGCCACTGCGCGTGGCGCGGCTGCCCCTCGACCGGGCGGAGCGGCTCGCCGAGGAGATGGGACTCACCCCGGACCTGCTCGTACGGCGGCCGCACGAGGTGTCCGACGGCCAGCTCCAGCGCGCCTGCGTCGCCCGCGCGCTCACCCTCCGGCCGCGCTACGTGATCTGCGACGAGATGACCACCATGCTCGACGCCTCCACCCAGGCCCTTCTCGTCGGGCGGCTGGAGGAGTACCGCCGGGAGTCGGGCGCGGGCGTGCTCGCGATCAGCCACGACACCGAGCTGCTCGACCGGTGGTGCGGGCCGGACTCCACCGTCCACCGCCTGGGCCCCTCAGAGGATCTCCCCGGCGAGTGACGGGGAGAGCCCGTCGAGCCGCCGCAGGTAGATCGCGGGCCAAGGGCGGTACTTGGACCCGTACGTAGGACCTTCGGATGCATGACAAAGGTCCCTGCCCGGCAAAGGCTTCGTACGGGAACGTTTAGGGGGAAATTAGGAGGAAGCCCCCATGGACGTGCTGGACCTGTCGCGATGGCAGTTCGGGATCACAACCGTCTACCATTTCATCTTCGTTCCCCTGACGATCGGCATGGCCCTACTGGTCGCGTCCATGCAGACCGCCTGGCACCGCACCGGGAACGAGACCTATCTGCGGATGACCAAGTTCTTCGGGAAGCTCTTCCTGATCAACTTCGCGATGGGGGTAGTCACCGGAATCGTGCAGGAGTTCCAGTTCGGAATGAACTGGAGTGACTACTCCCGCTTCGTGGGTGACATCTTCGGGGCGCCGCTGGCCATGGAAGGCCTGCTCGCGTTCTTCCTCGAATCGACCTTCCTCGGCTTGTGGATCTTCGGCTGGAACCGCCTGTCGCCCCGGCTGCACCTCGCCACGATCTGGCTGGCGGCCATCGGAACGACGCTCTCGGCGTACTTCATCCTGGCCGCCAACTCGTGGATGCAGCACCCCGTCGGCTACCGCATCAACCCGGAGACCAACCGGGCCGAGCTGACCGACATCTGGGCCGTGCTCACCAACTCGACGACGCTGGTGACCTTCCCGCACGTCCTGTTCGGCGCGTTCATCACCGCCGCCGGGTTCCTGATCGGGGTCAGCGCCTGGCATCTCGCCCGCGGCCGCGAGGTCCCGCTGTTCCGCAAGGCGATGCGGATCGGGCTCGCCGTCTCGCTGGCGTCCGGAATCGCGGTCGCCGCGACCGGCGACATCCAGGCCCGCCTGATGACCGAGCAGCAGCCGATGAAGATGGCCGCCGCCGAGGCCCTGTACGAGACGTCCGCGCCCGCGTCGTTCTCCCTGTTCACCCTCGGAACCCCGGACGGCAGCGAGGAGCTGTGGAGCCTGCGGGTGCCGAACGTGCTGTCCTTCATGGCCACCGGCGACTTCAACGGCTCGGTCGAGGGCATCAACGACCTGCAGAAGGAGTACGTCGCCAAGTACGGTCCGGGCGACTACCGGCCGTCCATCCCCGTGACGTACTGGACCTTCCGGTTGATGATCGGGTTCGGGGCCCTGGCGAGCCTGCTCGCGCTGGTCGGCCTCTGGCTGACCAGGAAGGGACGCACCCCGAACAGCCGGTGGTTCTACCGCGCCGCGCTCGCCGCGATGGCGCTGCCGTTCCTCGCGAACGCCGCCGGATGGATCTTCACCGAGATGGGCCGCCAGCCGTGGTCGGTGTACGGGGTGCTGCGGACCGCGGCGAGCGTCTCCCCCGGCGTGGACGTGACCACCGTGGCGATCTCCCTGGGCGCCTTCACCATCGTCTACGCCGTACTGGCCGCGATCACCGCGGTCATCATGGCCCGGCACGCCAAGGCGGGGCCACCCGACCTGACGGCGCAGAAGGAAGCCGCCGACCCCACCATCCCCGCCCTGACCTACTGAGGAACACGTCATGGAACTCACCACCGTCTGGTTCGTCCTCATCGGGGTGCTGTGGACCGGCTACTTCGTGCTGGAGGGCTTCGACTTCGGCGTGGGCGTCCTGCTGCCGATCCTCGGCCGGGACAACGTCGACCGCCGCATCATGATCAACGCGATCGGCCCGGTGTGGGACGGCAACGAGGTCTGGCTGCTGGTAGCGGGTGGCGCCACCTTCGCCGCCTTCCCTGAGTGGTACGCCACCCTGTTCAGCGGGTTCTACCTGCCGCTGCTGCTCATCCTGCTGGCGCTCATCATTCGCGGCGTCGCGTTCGAGTTCCGCGGCAAGCACGACTCCGACCGGTGGCGGCGCGGCTGGGACCAGGCCATCTTCTGGGGGTCCCTCCTCCCCGCCTTCCTGTGGGGCGTCGCCTTCGGCAACATCGTCGCCGGGGTGCCGATCAACGCCCAGCACATCTACACCGGGAACCTGTTCACCCTGCTCAACCCGTACGCGCTGCTGGGCGGCCTGGTCACGCTCGGCCTGTTCCTGCTGCACGGCGCGGTCTTCCTGTCCCTGAAGACCGGCGGCGACCTGCGGGCCCGCGCCCGCACCCTGGCCCTGCGGATCTCCCCCGCCGTCGTCGCGGTCGCCGCGGCGTTCCTGGTGATCACCCAGATCATGCACGGCAAGCCCCTCACCTGGGCCACCACCGCACTGGCCGCCGGAGCGCTGATCGGCGGGGTCGTCGCCGCGGTCCGCGGCAGGGAGGGGTGGGCCTTCGCCGGCACGGCGATCACGATCGTGCTCGCCACGGCCACGCTCTTCCTCGACCTGTGGCCGAACGTCATGCCGTCCAGCACCTCGGCGCTGTACAGCCTCACCGTGACGAACGCCGCGTCCTCGCCGTACACGCTGAAGGTGATGACCTGGGTGGCGGCCATCTTCACCCCGGTGGTGCTGGGCTACCAGGCCTGGACGTACTGGGTCTTCCGCAAGCGTCTGACCCGTACTCCAGCTGCCCAGTGACCGGGGACGGCCTGCGGAACGGAGGGCCGGGGGATCACCTTCAGGGGTGTCTCCCGGCCCTCGGCCGTGCCCGGTTCCTGGCGTCCTCCACCACGGCCTCGGCCCGCTCGCGGCTCTCCCAGCCCCAGGTGTCCGCGCTCTTCCCCGGCTCCAGGTCCTTGTAGACGTCGAAGAAATGGGCGATCTCGTTCAGCACGTGCGTCGGGACGTCTTCACGGTTCTGGATGCCCTCGTAGCGGCAGTCGTCGGCGGGCACGCACAGTACCTTCGCGTCGGGGCCCATCTCGTCGTGCATCCAGAAGACCGCGACCGGGCGGACCCGGATCACGCAGCCGGGGAAGGTGGGCAGGTCGCCGAGGACCAGCGCGTCCAGCGGCTCGCCGTCCTCCGCCAGAGTGCCGGGCAGGAAGCCGTAGTCGTAGGGGTAGGACGTCGCGGTGAACAGCATCCGGTCCAAGCGGATCCGCTGCCGGGTGACGTCCATCTCGTACTTGTTGTGCGACCCCCGCGGCGTCTCCACCATGATGTCGAAGCGCACCTCATGCCCCCTTCCCGGGGACGGCCGCGCCAGTCCTCCCATTCGCGGGAGCAGCGTGCTGGCTTGCGGCGCTGATCGCCTCGGCCGGCGACTACGCGGCGTGCCGGACGCGCTCCGCCGCGGCCTCCTGATGGTCGACCAGCACCGCGTGATGGTCGGCGCCCTCGGGGCCGTCCGGGTCGGCGTGGACGGTGGCGGCACCCAGCCGGGGCAGGCCGTGGATGAGCCGGTGCTCGGCCTCCACCGCGACGGCGTGCGCCTCCACCAGGGTCAGCCCGGGATCGAGCACGATCTCGACCTCGGCGCGCAGCGTGTGGCCGACCCAGCGCAGCCGGACCGCGCCCACCCGCCGCACGCCCGGGACCTCGCCAAGGACGCGCTCGGCCTCCTCGACCAACGCCGGATCGACGGCGTCCATGAGCCGGTGGCAGATCTGCCGCGCCGCGTCCCGCAGCACGAAGCAGATCGCGGCCGTGATCAGCAGGCCGACCACCGGGTCGGCGAGCGGGACGCCCAGCGCGGCTCCGCCCGCCCCGGCCAGCACGGCCAGGGAGGCGAAGCCGTCGGTCCTGGCGTGCAGGCCGTCCGCCACCAGCGCCGCCGAGCCGATCTCCCGGCCGACCCTGATGCGGTAGCGGGCCACCCACTCGTTCCCGGCGAACCCCACCAGCCCGGCGGCGGCCACCCAGCCCACGGCCCGGATGTCGTGCGGGTCGGCCAGCCGCCGGAGTGCCTCATATCCGGCCAGGGCCGCGGACGCGGCGATGATCAGCACGATGAGCACGCCGGCCAGGTCCTCGGCCCGGCCGTACCCGTAGGTGAAGCGCCGGGTGGCCGCGCGCCGCCCCAGCCAGAAGGCGATGCCCAGCGGGACGGCGGTCAGGGCGTCGGCGACGTTGTGCAGGGTGTCGCCCAGCAGCGCCACCGATCCGGAGAACGCCACGATCACCGCCTGGGCGGCGGCGGTCACCATCAGCACCGCGAAGGAGACCGCCAGCGCCCGCATGCCGCGACCGCTCGACTCCAGCGCCGCGTCGGTCTTGTCGGCGGTGTCGTGGCTGTGCGGCACCACGGTCCGGCCCACCCGGGACGCCCACACCCCGAACCGTCCGCCGCCCGCCCCGCCCCGAGCCCCATGCCCGTGACCGTGCCCGTGCCCGTGACCATGCCCGTGGCCCTGATCCGGCCCGCGCCGGTCGGCGTGGGCACGGCCGGAGGGGTGGCCGTGGGGGTGATCCTGACCCTGGTGCGGCTCGGACATGAGTGCCTCGCTTGCGTCGGACGGCTCTCCGGCCGACTATATGTATTCATGTACGCACGCGACAACGAATCAGGTACGACCATGTCGCAGGAGCAACCCGACCGCGCCCGGGTGGAGGCGGCGGTCGCCGCGTTCCGCATGCTCAGTGACGCGACCCGGCTGCGCCTGATGTGGCTGCTGGCCTCCGGGGAGTACGACGTCTCGTCGCTGTCGCGGATGGTGGCCGTGGCGCGCCCCTCGGTCTCCCAGCACCTCGCCAAGCTGCGCATGGCCGGGCTGGTGCGCACCCGCAGGGACGGCCGCCGCGTCCTCTACCGGGCGACGGACACGCACGTCCGCACGCTCATCGCCGAGGCGCTCTCGCACGCCGATCACGAGGTGTCCGGGACGCCGCGCCACGACTGAGCTCCGGGCGCCGGCTTGGCGGGCAACCCTGTGCCGAGAATCCGCGATTCTGTGCTCAGTCGCTGAGTTTGATCTGGTGGATCCTCCTCGGCGGCTATCGCTCTGAGGTCATCATCGGTGTCGCGGCGGGGGCCATCGGGGCGAAGCCGAGATCGGCCAGCGCGGCCGCGCCACGGCCGGCGTGGTCGCCGCCGGCGAGCACCAGGGTGCGCAACGACTGATAGCGGCAGCCGGCGGTGTCAAACGCGTCTACCGTGGCGAGCAACCGCTCCTGGTCATTGTCGAGCAGCGCTTGGGCCCGCTCCACAATGGCGGTGGCGACCGGGTTGCCGGCCACGACGGTCCGAGCCTCGGCCACACGGTCGCGAGCGCCGGGGCTCCCGGCGAGCACGGCGGCTTCGGCGCGCAGCGCCACGTACCAGTGAAGCCAGATCCAGGTGACCCATTGCCACACCTCGCCGGGCTCAGGCGCCAGCCGCTCCAGCGCCTGCGGCGCCTGCCCGCGGTGGAGCAGAAGCATCGCGTCGAAGATCGCCCCGTAGCCGTAGGTATTGCCCGGTGAGGGGTCGAGTTGATTCAGGACGGCGCTCCATTCGCGCCGGGCGTCCTGGTCGTCGCACAGGCCGTGGATCGTCGCCACCGCAGCCGCCGGCGGACCGAGGATGGACCTGGCGGGGGCGCCGGCCCGCTGCCACGCGTCGAGGAACCGGACGCTGCCGGCGCGTACCTCGTCGAGGTTGCCCGCGAACGCGTCGGCCACAAGGAGCCAGCCCGTGGCGCGATGGCCGACTTCCGCCAGCAGCGGATGATCCGCCAGTCGCCGTGCCCACCGGCGGGCACCAGGCAGGTCCCCCGTGCCGAGGCTGGCCTCGGTGACCTCACCAAGTGCCTCGATCAGCTCGTGGGTACCGGCCGGGGTGTCCGGTGTGGACGAGAGCAGGGTGATTCGGCGCCGGGCCGTGTCGGCGGCGGCGAACGTGTCACCGGCCCAGCTCTGGGCGCAGGTGAGCGTATCCAGCGCGGCGGATTCGGCGAGCGGGTCACCCGTGCGGTGAGCGAGTTCGACCGCTCGTTCGGCGCGTTCGATCGTCACCGGGACCGCGTTGTCGTCCAGGCCCTGCGCGGCACCGATCTCGGTGAGCGCCCGCCCAGCCTCAGCCAGTGCTACCGCGGCCTGGGCGTCCGGGTCGTCGCCGGCCAGCTCCCGCGCCTGGGTGATGAGTGCGATCGCCTCCTGCTGCGGCAGCTTCCGTACGAACTTGCCGGAGAACCGGTAGGCGTTGGCGGCGGCGGTCGCCAGGTCACGGGCGGCACCGGCGGTGTCGCCGGACCTGCGGGCGGCGTCCGCGGCCGCGCGGTGCAGGCGGTCCATGTCATCGCCATTCATCCGGCAGCCGGCCACGGCCGCCGCCTGCCGCAGCATCGACGCCGTGGCGGCGGGATCGGTCGCGAGCGCGGCCGCCTGCTCATAGCGCCCCTGCGACTCGCCGATCAGGTTACGGGTGAAGGTCAGCTCCGCCAGGCGCCGGGCGAGATCGTACGCGTCCGCGCGCTGCTCCGGCTGTTCGGCCGCCCACACCAGGGCCGCGCGGAGATCGTCCGCCACCAGGTCGAACCGAGCCCGCCAATCCTGGCGTGCCACCGCCAGACCGGCGGCCTTGGCCAGACACCAGCGAAGGTGCCGGGATCGAGCGTCGACCAGTTCACCGGCCTCGGCGAGCCGCTCCGTCGCGTACTGGCGGATGGTCTCCAGCGCCCGGTACTCCGTCCCGCCCGGGGACGCCGTCACCACCAGCAGGCTCTGTTCGGCGAGCCGGGCCAGTCCCTCGGCGACAATGCCTTCCTCGGATCCGGCCACCTCCGCCGCCGCCGCAACGGTGAACGGCGCCACGAACACCGACACCCGGCGCAGCAGCGCCCGGTCGGCCGGCTCCAGCAGGGCGTGGCTCCAGTCCAGCGCCCCACGCACCGAACGGTGCCGTTCATCGGCGCGGGAGCCGCCGGTGAGCATCCGGAGCGGGTGGGACAGGGCCGCGGTGATGCCATCGAGCCCGAGCGTGGGATACCGGGCGGCGGCCAGCTCGATCGCCAGCGCCATTCCATCCAGCCGCGCACAGATCGCGGCGATCTGGTCGCGCAGTGGCGGATCCAGCGGCCAGCCGACCGCCGCGGCCCGCTCCATGAACAACGCGACCGCGTCCGACTCACCGTCGACGGTCAACGACAGCGGCGGCACCGGATACACCCGTTCGAACGGCACCATCAGCCGTGCCCGGCTGGTCGCCAGCACCGTCAACCGAGGGCACGTCGCCAGCAGCCGCTCGAGAAACAGCGCCACCCCGTCCACCACGTGCTCGCAGTTGTCCAGCACCAGCAACGCGTGACGGTCGGCCAGCGCGGCGACCACGGACTCGGTCATGTCACGGCCGGGCTGCTCACCCAGGCCGAACGCCCCGGCGACCGCAGTCGCGATCATCCCCGGGTCGGTGACCGGGACGAGGTCGACGAACCACACCCCGTCGGAGTACTCGCCGGCCGCTTCCGCGGCCGCCGCCAATGCCAGCCGGGTCTTGCCCACTCCGCCGGGACCGACCGCGGTCACCTGGCGGTGTGCCTTGATCATCTCGGTCAGCTCGGCTCGCTCGTTCATCCGGCCGATGAACGAGGTCAGCGGGGCGGGCAGAACCGGTGCCGGGTGCGACGGGCCGGCGCCGGTCGGCTCGGGCGCACGCTGGGCGAGCGCCCGCCGATCCGGCACCTCCAGCTTGCGCAGCAGCGAGGAGACGTGACTCTCCACCGTACGCACCGAGATGCACAGCCGTGCCGCGATCTCGGCGTTGCTGAGATGAGCCCCGACCAGTTCCAGCACCTCGGCTTCCCGAGGCGAGATCTCCACGTCTGTCACCACTGCCCCAGTTTGCCGCATCCGCTCCACGGCCCCATCCGTGGTGACCACCGCCCGCGATCCGTGCTGTCGATCCGTGCTGTCGATCCGTGGACGGTTCCGTGGTCGCCACGGATGTGGAGTGGACAGGCCGGAAGCGAAGCTGTGAACACCTACACAGCGGGTCGATGTGACCCACCACTACAGGAGCGACCATGACCGGCTCGTCCACTCAGGGAATCACGACCGTGCTGCACCCCGTGTCCGACCTGGCGAAGGCCAAAGCCGTGTACGCGGCCCTGCTCGGTGTTGCGCCGCAGGCCGACTCGCCCTACTACGTCGGCTTCGAGGCCGAGGGCCAGCACATCGGACTGGTGCCGGACGGTGGACCGCAGGGCATGACCTCGCCGGTCGCCTACTGGCACGTGAAAGACATCGAGGCGAAGCTGGCCGAGGTGACCGCCGCGGGGGCCACCGTGAAGGAGGCCGCGCACGAGGTCGGGGGCGGCCGCCTGGTGGCCACCGTCACCGACCCCGACGGCAACGTCCTCGGGCTGATCCAGGACCGCTGAGCGGCGACCTCGACGGCATCATCACGCACGTACAGGCCGGTGGTGCCGAGGCCATCAGGGAAAAGCGTCAGCGCAGCCGGACGTCGTCGGCGACCGACGCGCGATCGGGAGTTGGTTGGTCTGACGCATCGGCCATACGCCTCGGCTGATCGAGGCTCCACGGTCCGGTGGCACCGGCCCGAAAGAGGACCATGAGGTCCCCTCAAGATTCCGAACATCAAGCTCCGCAAGGGGGAAATCTGCCATGAGCAGCACCGAAAGCACCACTTACGACGGATTCACGGCCGAGGAACGGGCCGCGATGAAGGAGCACGCCCAGGACCAGAAGAAGGCAGCGCGCCGTAGCTCACGTGCGGACAAGGCGGCGCAGGAGCAGCAGGACGTACTCGCGAAGATCGCCGAGATGCAGGACTCGGACCGGCTCCTCGCCGAGCGCGTCCACGCCATCATCACCACCAGCGCCCCGGCCCTCGCGCCGAAGCTCTGGTATGGCATGCCCGCCTACGCGCTGAACGGCAAAATCGTCTGCCATTTCCAGAGCGCGGCGAAGTTCAAGACGCGCTACGCGACGCTCGGGTTCAGCGACCAGGCGAAGCTGGACGACGGCACAACGTGGGCGGTCGGTTTCGCCCTGACCGAGGTGACGGCCGAGGCGGAGGCGCGGATCAGTGCGCTGGTGAAGCAGGCGGTGAGCTGAGGCGCGCCCGAGCCGGCCATCACCGAAAGTGCTGGCTCCACCATCACCAAATCAGGCTGTAGTGGGCGTATGACACTAGTGCCCCTCCCGTCAATCTTTGCCCCGTCGCGTCGCCCAGGGTGGCACCTCGCTGCGTTGTCGCCCCACCCGCGAATGTCGGCCGTAGGCTCCGCTACGACCTCCTCCTCCGCCTTGCGATGCACCACCCTGGACACCGCTCCTTCCGGGCAAACCTTGCCGGTCACGGCACTAGCCCGCCTGGCGTACCTGATCTCGATGAAGGGCGGGGCGCAGCCGCCCGGCACGGTCGAGCCGCCGTACCGCGTACGCCGAGGCGAGCCCGGCGGCCAGCAGGAGCAGCCACGGCAGCGCGGGGACGCCGTGGGCGGCCCCCACATCGATGGCCCAGCCGCTGGCCAGGTTGCCGAGCAGGATGCCGACCGCCGAGAAGGCGTTGTAGAGCCCGTAGTAGGTGCCGGTCAGCTCCGGCGCCCCCAGCGTCGAGATCATGGCCATCTCGAACGGGAAGATCAGCATCCCCGCGGAGGTGAGCAGGATCGCGCTGAGCACCGCGGGCGCCGCCCCCAGCCCGTACGGCAGGCGCTCGGGCTGGGCGGCGAACTGGCTCGCGAGCAGCACGGGTACAAAGGCCGCACCCATGACCGCGAGCCCGCGCGCGATGGCCTGCTCCGGCCGCCATCGGCGCGAGGCGAAGGCGGTGAGCCGGACCTGGCCGGCCACCGCCAGCAGCGCCATGAAGGTGTACATCACCGCGATCGCCGCCTGGCCGCCTCCCGCGCGGCGCAGCTCCAGCGGAAGCCCCAGATAGACCTGGTAGGAGAGGGCGTACGACACGAACATGGCCGCCGAGAAGGCCACGAACGGCCGGTTCGCGATCACCTCCTTCCAGTCCACCAGCACCGGGCGGTCCGTCCCTTCCGCCGTGCCCCGGCGAGAGGGCAGCCGGCGGGCCTGCAGCAGCGTCAGCACCGCGAAGACGACCGAGGCGGCCAGGCAGGCGAGCCGGAAGTCGACCGCGACGAGCAGCACGCCGACCAGCGGCCCGACCAGGATCCCCGCCTGATAGAAGACGTTGAACAGGGCGAACGCCTCGACCTTCCGCTCCCCCGCCTCGACCGCGACGTACGCGCGGACGGCCGGGTTGAACAGCGCACCGGCGAGGCCGGTCAGCACCGAGGCGGCGATGAGCGCGGGCACCGACGTCGAGACGCCGAACAGGGCGAACCCCACGGTGCGCAGCGCGCACCCCGCCATGATCAGCGGCTTGTAGCCGTACCGGTCGCACAGCGTGCCGCCGACCGGGAACATGCCCTGCTGGCTGAGGTTGCGCAGGCCGAGCAGCAGCCCGGTCAGCCAGACGGCCAGCCCGAGCCGCCCCGACAGGTGGTCGGCGAGGTACGGCACGAGCATGTAAAAGCCCAGGTTGATCCCGAACTGGTTGACCATGAGGAGCCGCACGGCCGGACCGAACGACGTGAACCGCGCTCTCATACGGCGGCTCCCAGCGGATCGACCACGGTCGAGCAGCGGGTCCATCGGGCGACCTCCCGCTCGGCCGGGTGGGAGATCTCGTCCGGATGCTCGGCCGGCGCGCCGTCGAGAAGGCCGTTGGCCGCGCAGTAGTCGTCGTCGAAGACGGTGTTCCAGTACCGCCACGGCCCGTCGGGGAAGACCGCCACGATCGCGGTGCCCTTCGGCGAGGTCCTGGCCACCCAGTCGGCGACCAGCGCGACCGCTCCCGCGCTCCACCCTCCGGAGGCGTAGTGCGCGGCGGCGAGCACGCGGCAGGTGTGCACGGCCTCCGCCGGGTTGACCCAGTGGACCTCGGAGAACGCGGGATAGTCCACGTTCCGGGGATGGATGCTGCTGCCCAGGCCGCGCATGAGGCGGGACCTGGCCGGCTGCCCGAAGATCGTCGAGCCGATCGTGTCCACCCCGACCAGCGAGACATCGGGGAAGGTACGGCGCAGCGCCCGGAGGATCCCCGCGCTGTGCCCTCCCGTGCCCACCGAGCAGACGAGGACGTCGATCAGCGGGAGCTGCGCCACCAGTTCGGCGGCGAGCGCGGCGTAGGCCGCCACATTGTCCGGGTTGTCGTACTGGTTCGGGCAGTAGGCGTCGGGCAGCTCGGCGAGCAGCCGCCGGACCCGCTCCTTGCGCGCCTCCTGCCATCCGCCGGTCGGGTGCGGCTCGGTCACGATCTCCAGGCGGGCGCCGTACGCCCGGAGCAGCCGCGCCATGAGCGGCTCCAGGCCGGGGTCGGCGACGAGCGTGACCGGGTGACCGTGGACGATGCCGGCCAGCGCCAGGCCGAGCCCGAGCGTGCCGCTGGTCGACTCGACGATCGTGCCGCCGGGGACCAGCTCGCCGCGCCGCCGGGCGCAACGCACCATGTTGAGCGCCGGACGGTCCTTGATCCCGCCCGGATTGAACCCTTCCAGCTTCGCCCAGAAGCCCCTTTCCGGAGAACGCGTGGGAATCCACGTGACCGGCGTGTCACCGACTCGGACCGGCGAATGGAAACGCGGATCGACAGGCGAATTCCGCAGCGAAGGAATGCCCTCGAACGCGGGCAGCGTGGAACTGACGAGAGATTTCACTGGTACCAACCCACCAAAGGTCCGCGACGCCCCTTTCTTGAGGCGCCGAACATTTCCGCGTGCGCTTTTCCGCGTGGCCCGGGCGAGGGGAAACTCGTGCCGCGCGGAGCGGTGGGTCTATATGCGCAGCACGCAGAGCGCCAGGCGGTCTCCCCGGCACGGTACGCGGAGCGACGGCGGAGGGACGGACCGGACGGAGGGACGCGGCACGACCTGCACGGCCACCGCCACGGCGGCCTCCGCGTGGAACAACAGGTCGTGGGCATCCAGGGCGCGGGTCCACAGTCCCGCGCTCTCGTCGCAGCAGTCCGAGTGCCCGGGCGGGTCGTCGCACCCGTCGCCGTCCGGGCAGTCCGTGCCGGCGGCGACGTGGTGGTGGTGACCGCGGTGTCCCTGGTCGAGCGTGCAGCAGGACGCGGCGTACACCGAGAAGAGCCCGATCGCCACCACGATGACGACGAGCATCCGGCTCACGCGCGCCCACGCCGGGTCGCCGGGCGGCATCGCCGCCACGTCGCGGAAAGTCCTGTTGCACATCGCGAGAAGTGTGCCCAGGCCGCTTCGCTTTCCATGCGGACCAGGAACGCCGCAGTCCGACAATTTACCTGGTCATCGGAGATGACCCGAAATATTCATATGGCCCTGAATCGAGGGGTTTTCCGGACGGTCAGACCGAGAAACGCCGGGCGACATCGACGCGGGGAAGGCGGCCCGGGGATCACTTCAAGGGACCGGCGAAGACCACGATCTCGTCGATGTCCCCGGCGGGGGTCACGTGGACCACGTCCGTCCCGGACAGGATGATCTGACCGGCGGCGTCCTCGTAACACCAGCCGAAGCGCGCCCACTCGCTCGGTGCGTCCACCCCTGTCGTACGCACCATCCGGCTGGGTCCCGACGGGTGTCCCTGCACCACCTCGGTGATGAAGTCCTCGACCGCCTCGCGCCCGACGCCGCGGCCCAGCGGGCCCCAGAAGACAACGTCGGCGGCGAGGGCCCGGCTCAGCAGCGTGGACCGCTGATCCGGATCGCTCGTGCCGGTCGCTGCGATGAAGGCGTCGATGGCCTGAATGTGAAGAGTGTCATCCGTCACCCCGCGATCGTATTCATCGGACCCCGTGGTTCGAGCCGAACCCACCGGCGGCAGACGCACCCAATCAGATCCACACGGTCAGATCCACACCGCTGGAACCACACGGCCGGAACCACACCGCCGGAACCACGCGACCGGAACCACGCGACCGACCACGCGGCCGGAGACACGCGGCCCGATCAGGCGCCGGGCGGCAGCGGGCGCAGGCCGTCCGGCGCGCCGCCCTCGATCAGCCGGACCAGCGCCGTGGTGTCCATGTGCTTCTCCACCAGGTCGCCGAGGGCGTCCAGCCGTGCCTCGCGTAGGGCGGAGAACGAGGTGTCCGGCGCGGGCGTGAAGTCCCGCCCGGCGACCGCCGCGACGTCGGCGAGGAAGGCGCGCCGGAAGCCGTCGTTCTCCAGCGCGCCGTGCCAGGTCGTCCCCCACACCGCGCCCAGGCGGCACCCGTCCAGGAACGCCTCCGCCCGGTGATCTCCGTTCCCAGCCGCTCCGGCCGAGACCGCGTCCACCGTCACCGTGCCGTGGTGGATCTCGTACGCGGACACGCGGCAGCCGTACGCCTCACCCACCGGGCGCGCGAGGGTCTTGCCCTCCGCGAACTCGACCGACGCGGGAAGCAGGCCGAGCCCGTCCACGATCCCGGCGCCCGACTCCACGTCGTCCTTGATCGTGCGGCCCAGCATCTGGTAGCCGCCGCAGATGCCCAGCACCGGCCTCCCCCGCGCCGCCCGGTCCCGTACGGCCTCCGCCAGGCCGGCGGACCGCAGCCAGGCGAGGTCGGAGACGGTGGCCCGGGAACCGGGCAGGACCACGAGGTCGGCGTCGTCCAGCTCGGCGGCCGAGGTCACGAAGCGGACCACCACCCCCGGCTCGCTCGCCAGCGCGTCCACATCGGTGAAGTTGGAGATTCGCGGCAGCCTCACGACGGCCACCCGCAGGGTGCGCCCGCCCGGCGCGGCCACCGGCGGCCGGTTGTCCAGGGCGAGCGAGTCCTCGACGTCCATCCACAGCCCGTCCAGCCACGGGAGCACGCCGTAGACCGCGCGGCCGGTCAGGTCGCGGAGCATGTCGAGCCCCGGCTCCAGCAGCTCGGGCGCTCCTCTGAACTTGTTGACCACGAACCCCGCGACGAGCGCCTGGTCGGCGGCGTCGAGCAGGGCGAGCGTGCCGTACATGGAGGCGAAGACGCCGCCTCTGTCGATGTCCCCGACGACGATGACGGGCAGCCGGGCCGCCTGGGCCAAGCCCATGTTGGCGATGTCGCCCCGGCGCAGGTTGATCTCGGCGGGGCTGCCCGCGCCCTCGCAGACCACCACGTCGTACCGGGATCGCAGCCGGTCGAGCGCCTCGACCGCGACGGCGCGCAGCCGGTCCTTCAGCGCGCCGTATTCCATCGCGTCCACGTCGGTCAGGGGGCGGCCGAGCACGACGACCTGGCTGCGCCGGTCGCTGCCCGGTTTGAGGAGGATCGGGTTCATGTCGGCGGACGGCTCCAGGCCGCACGCCGCCGCCTGCACCGCCTGCGCCCGGCCGATCTCGGCGCCGTCGCCGGTGACGAACGAGTTGAGCGACATGTTCTGCGCCTTGAACGGCGCCACCCGGACGCCCCGCCTGGCCAGCCAGCGGCAGATCCCGGCCGTGACGACGCTCTTCCCCGCGTCCGAGGTGGTCCCGGCGACCAGCAACGCGCCCTTCAACCCGTCCTCCTCCTGATCGGAAGCTGCTCACGCTATCGCCCGGCGGTTACGTCCCCGCCGGGCGCTCTCCACCTCGCCACGCGGGGTCCGTGCCCGGCGGTCCCGGGCGTCCCGGTGAGCGTCAGCGCCAGACGGCGTTCTTCAGGATGGTGGGCAGGCCCGGCGTGCCCCACTGGTCGACGATCAGGACCCGCTCCTTCGGCAGATACCACTCGCGCTGGTTGAACGTGGACTTCTGCTCTCCGTTGTCGTAGCGCACGCAGCGGCCGGGCCACACGCGGTATTGCGCCCTGTGGCCCACGCCGACGGCACGGTAGCCGACCGCGATCGCCTTGCCGAGGACCTGCCCGAGGGAGGGGTCGGTCGCGCACTGCGCGACGTCCACCGCGGGGTAGAACGGCCCCTTGTTGGGGTTGTACGGCTGGAAGCCCTCACCGCCGGTCTTGATGGCCTGCTGCCCCATCACCCAGAAACTGCGGCACTTGGGCTCGAAGTAGTGGCTCTTCGGGCGCGCGCAGGCGCCGGTCACCACGCGGATCTGGTCGCCGCCGCCGTACACGTGCCACGAGCTCGGCAGCTCCAGGGTCAGCCCGCCGCGCAGGCTCAACGGCGTCGTGGCGGTGGAGGAAGAAGCAGATAAAGCGGAAGAAGTGGACGCGGACGCGGGGGCCTGAACCACCGAAACGGCGACTCCGGCCACAGCGGCCAACGTGATCATTTTGCGCATCATGGCGGTGATCGTATCGATCTTGGCACACTGCAGAGACATGGCAATATCGCCGCCTTCCACCCTTCCGTCCCGCCTCAGAGGGTGGTTCGTGAGTTGATGCCCCTTTCGTCGTTGGGGTTGGAAGAGGCGGGCTGGTCAGGCGGTCGGCTGCTGGGCGACGGGCGCGGCTGAGTGAACAAGCCCGGCTCGGTCTCGACGAGGATGCCGCGGCTGACCAAGCGTTTGAGCTTGGAGCGGATGTTCTCGGTGTTCTTCGACACGATGGGCAGGTCCAGGGCCTGGCACAGGTCGCGAGCGCGCAAAGGTCGGTCGACGTCGGCGAAGACGGTCAAAATCTGCTGGTAGGCGGAGTGGTCGGGCATCGAGGGAGGTGGCGTGGCCGGCTCGGTGTCGTCTTCGGCGAGCGAGACGAGGGTCTTGCGGGTGATCCGCAGATGGTCGATCGCCTGGTCGAGTTCGTGCAGCCTCGCGGTGAGTTCGTCGATCCGGGCGCGCGTGTGTTCAGCCTCGCAGGTCAGGGCAGCCTCGCGTGCGTCGATCTTGTCCAGCAGGGCGATCCCGGCGGTGTTCTCGTGCGCTGAGGCTGCCAGCGCCACCACCGCGATGACCAGGCCCAGCACGTCCACGGCCAGGCCGCGCTTGCGTCCGGGCACTTTCTTACCCGCGTCCCGGCCCGTCGTGCCCGACGGCACCCCGGCCGCCGCGTGCACGCTTTGGGTGTCCAGCACCACCAGGCTCGGATCGGCTAATCGCCGGTGTTTCTCCCGTGTCTGCCAGCGCAGCAGGTCGTGGATCGTCTGGTCGGTGCTGTCATCGCAGGCGCCGATCCTCGACCGCGCACAACGTCACTCGACCGGATGCTGCCCGAGTCCGCGGTCGCGGGCGCGCGCGACGAGCGCCGCACGGTCGCGCGCCTGGAGCTTGGCGAGGATGGCGGCGACGTGGTTGCGCACGGTCTTCTCGGAGAGGATGAGCCTGGCCGCGATCTCGTGGTTGCCGAGCCCCGCCGCCACGAGGCCGAGCACCTCGTGCTCGCGATCGGTGAGCTCTGGGAAGACCTTGCCCGCGGCGGTGAGCGGCCGTGTCGCGTACGCGGCGATCCGGCGGCCGACCTCTCCGCCGAATACGGTGCCGCCAGCGGCGACCACGAGGACGGCGCGGGTGATCTCCTCGCGCTCCGCGCCCTTGAGCAGGTAGCCGCGGGCGCCGGCGCGGACCGCGGCGAGCAGCCGCTCGTCGTCGGCGTGCATCGTCAGCACGAGCACCCCGAGGTCGGGGAAGCGGGCGGTCAGCATGGCGAGGGCACTGAGCCCGTCGACCCCGGGCATCTCAAGGTCGGTGAGCGCGACCTCGGGCGACAGTTCCTCCACGAGACGGACCAGCTCCGCGCCGTCAGCGGCCTCGCCGACGACTTCGACGTCGGGTGAGGAGGCCAGCGCCGCGCGCAGGCCGAAGCGGAACATCGGGTGGTCGTCGGCGACGACCAGACGCACGGGGGCGGATGCATCGACCGACGCGCTCATGCGATCCGCACCGCCGTCGGCACCCTCAGCGTCACCGTGGTGCCCGCGTCCGACGAGCTGATCGCGACCTCGCCGCCGAGCTCGCGGGCACGTGCCCGCATCGAGGCCAGGCCGATCCCGCCGCGCGGCGGCTGGGACGGGTCGAATCCTGCGCCATCGTCGCGCACGTCGATAACGAGGTTGTCGCCCTCATCGCCTCGCACGCACACGTCGAGTTGCGTGGCGTCGGCGTGGCGGACGGCGTTGGTCACCGCCTCGGCCACGACCCGGTAGGCCGTCTGCTCCACCCTCGGCGGCAGCGCGGGCAGCGGACCGACCTCCACGCTGACCGGCAGGGTCGCGGCCACCGAGACGACCCCGCGCCGGATCGCCTCGGCGAAGCCGCGCTCCTCGAGCGCCGCCGGCTGCAGGTCGTCGAGGATGCGACGCACCTCCGACACGGTCCCGGCCACCTCGGCTCGGAGCACCCCGGTGATCTGCAGCGCGGTCGTCGCACTGGACGCCCGGATCGCGTCCTCCAGTCCGGCAAGCCCCAGTCCCATCCCCGTCAGGGCGGGCCCGAGCCCGTCGTGCAGCTCGTGGCGGAGCCGTTCGCGCTCCCGCCTGCGGGCGTCCATCGCGGCATCCCGCTGCGCTTCCAGCTGTTCGGCCAGGCCCCGCGCGTGGAGCACGGCGGCCACCTGCGCGGCCAGCGCGGCGAGCATCCGTTCCTCGCGCCGTGCGAACCCCTCCTCCGGCCATCTCGGCGCGACCTCTAGCACGCCGAGTGGCATGTCGCCGACCGCCAGGGTGGCGCTGAACGCCGTGGCGGGAAGCTCGGCGCCGGGCTGCAGGTCGCCGCTGCACGCGATCACTGATCGGGAGGCGTCGCGGATCCGGGCGCCGGGGGCGCCGACCGACCGCCGCACGGCGGCGAGTACCGCGGTGAGCAGTTCACCGTCGGTGTCGGCCGGCGCGCCGACGTGCGTGCCGATCTCGGCTACGATCCGCACCGGATCCGCCCGTGGTGACGCGTCGATGCCCAGCAGGCGATAGCGCAGCACCGCGATCGCGATCGCCGCCGGCAGCAGGTACAGGCTCGTGACCTGGGCGACCTGGGCGACCAGGCTCTCGCCGAGCAAGTTCACCACGATGATGAGGATGACGCTGCCGAGCAGCCACGCGAGCTGCTGGCGTCGCGGCGCGGCCGACCTGGCCAACCTGACGATCGCGAGCACCCAGATCGTCGCCGTACCGGCCAGGTACACGACGAAAGACACCGCGCCGAGCGGTCCGTCCGACGGCTGCCCCGCGAGCCAGTGCAACTGGATGAGCACCGCGCCGAGGGCGACGACGCCCACCGGCCACCACCAGGTACGTCCGGGCGGGCGCCCGGTGGGGAAGAACGCGGGCAGCGTGCCCAGCATCGCCATGATGCTCCATCCGCCGACCAGGGTGAGGACCAGCCCGGGAGCGCGTGCCATCCAGTCGCCCGCGGCCGCTGCGGGGCCGAGCCATCCGGCCGCGGCGAACGCCTCCTCGGTCAGCGAGAGCTGGGTCATGGTCCCGACGACGAGGAGGAGCCAGCCGATCGCGTTGGCGGGGCGGAGCCAGGCGAGGAGCGCACCGGCGACGGACCATCCGACACCGACCAGCGTGCCGGCCAGCGCGAGCGTGAGGGGGAGCCGTGCGCCGTAGGCGGCCGCGGCGAACCCCTCGGCCGCCGCGCCCGCCAGGCCGGCCACGCCGACGAGCACGGCGACTGCACCGACAGCGGCTCTCGGGACCCACATGGGATCAGTCTGGAGCCCGCGCGCCCGAGACGCCACGGGCCAGCGTCCCGTTCGGCCGGGCACATCGCCCGAGTCGACGGGTTCCCTCGCCCTGTCCCGGGGCGCCCCCGCGCCGCGACGCTGGTCGAGCACGACCCAGTCCACCAGTTCATGATCCGAAGGAGATCCCATGTCCCTGTCCGCCGAAGCGTTTCCGTCCGCGCCCGCGTCACCCACGCGAGTCCGTCGCCACATCGCGTTCCGCATCATCGTCGCCGCGATCGCGCTGCTGCTCATCGTCGGATTCAACGTGTGGCTGTCGATCCTCACGCCGTGGGTGAGCTTCGCCGACACCACAGACCACGGCTGGACCCGCACGCCGGAACTGCACCGGACGGCCGACACCGTGAGCGCCGCGGTCATGGGCGCGGTCGGCGCCGCGGGCATCGTCCTCGCCGTACTGCCGCGCCGGCGGTCGGCGCTCACCGCCTGGTTCGTCGCGATGGTCGCGGCGATGGGCATCACCAGCGTGGTCTCGTCGGTCATCCAGGGTCGCGACCTCGTCGGCGCCGCGATCTTCGCGGTCGGATGGCTCGCGCTGCTCGTAGTGCCGACCGTGCTCCTCGCGCCCGACCGCCGCAGCCTGCCCGCAGGCGGTGTCGCGTCGGAGGACCGACCGCGCGGGCTGCTCCTCGCGGCGCTCTGGGCGCTCGTCGTCGCGGGAGCCCTCATCGCGGTCGGCGCGATCGTCTGGCGGCTCGCCGGCGGCATCATCGAGAACCCGCGCGAGGACGACGTCATCGGCTTCGTGCTGCTCGGCCTCGCGTTCGCGCTCGGCGGGGCGCAGTGCCTCCGCGCCCGCGAGAGCTGGCGCACGCTCGCGATCACCCTGGCCGCGGTGACGGCGTATACCGTCGTGGCAGGGGTGTCGCTCGCGCTCGGCTGACGCGCTGCGTGGGTCGAGTAGCGCCGCAGGCGCGTATCGAAACGGCTGGGTCTCGAGACGCGGCGCACGCGCAGCTCCTCGACCCGCACAGGCCGAGTTCGGGGGGCTCAGGAACCCGGCGCCATCGCGCTGATCAGTTCGTATGCGACGTGACTCGCCGCGACCGCGGCAAGCTGGCGCGCGCGTACCGCCCCCCTCACGACCGCTGCGAGCGGACGGCCGAGGCGCCGAAGAGCGCTGCGGACGCAGAGGGTCCCCCGGGCCGCCCCAGGAGCAGTACCCGGACCAGGCGCGCCCGGAATGACGATTATTGGTCACCACCAGCCTCGCAGCAGCGCGCACCGTGCATTACATTCGCGCCTTGGTGTTGCGCCTGCGGGCCAAACGGCAGATCCCGCATAGGCCATGAGGTCTCGCCCGGGGGCGTGGCAGCGACGCGGGAGCGGCGCTCGGCGGATGGGAGTTCGTGTCGGAGGCCCGAGTTGAACCCCAACTACATGATCAGAATGGCCGCTGACCTGCAGTTGTGCTGACCGTTAGCTCCCATGTCCGCAGTGCCCATTCGGCACCGGCCACAGCCCGCCGAATGAGGCAGGCGACCTGCTCGCCCGGGCGGACGCTCGCCGCTGGAATGCGACACAACAGTGGGTGATCTCCGCAACGACCGCTCACCCGGCGCTGGTCAGCGAGAAAGACTTCCTCGCCGCGCAACAGCCCTGCCCGGGCCATCAATCCGGACCGCCTTCAGACGGCCGAGCAAGCCTCGACCAGTCCCGCACCACCGGGCGGCTTCCGGTGTTCGACGCCAGCGACCGGCGCGAAACCCGGTAGGCCGTCACGACCGACCGGATGGATGATCGACCGGTGACGGATCCGGCCGCTTTCACGATCGCCGACAAACTTGTGAAGTAGTAGTAGCACCGCGCTGCGGGGCGGCAGGTCGTGGGGCAGGTAGTCCCACTGGCAGCCGGTCCGGCTCTGGTAGAGGATCGCGTTGACGATCTCTCGCATCTCGTAGCTGCCCTGGTGGCCGCTGACCGAGGGGTGCGCGGCCTTCCATGCGGTGATCACGGGCTCGATCAGGGCACACCGTTCGTCGGATAAGTCGCTCGGGTACGGTTTGCGCTCACTCACGTCGCCATCCCAGCACACCCAAGTCCGCCGACCGGCCGTAACGCTACAAATTCACACGATCACACTACGCAATCCGGGCATTCACTCGCGAAACGCCCTCTCAGATCCCGCCTCAGTCGGGTCCGCCTCGGTGCCCGTCGCGAACGCACCCACGGTCCGGCGGGCAGCACGGCACCGCTAGACGGCACGGGCCCGCCGGGCAGCACGGCACCGGCGGGCACGGCGCCGGCGGGCCGATCAGCCGGTGGCCGCGGTCTCCCCACCCGTGTCGCCGCCCGTCTCACCCGCCGCGCTCACCGGCCGGTAGGTGAGGACGACGACACCCGAGTCGAAGGTCGTGGAGTCCACGAGTTCCAGGGTCGCCTCGGTGCCCTCGCGGAACAGGCGCTGCCCCGCGCCGCGGATGACGGGGTAGATCCAGATGCGGTGCTCGTCGAGAAGGCCGTGCTCCATCAGCGCGTCGGTGAGCCGGCCACACCCCCAGATCAGGATGTCCTCGCCGTCCTGCTCCTTGATTTTGGCGACCTGTGCGGCCAGGTCCTCTCCGGGGATGACGATGGTGGGGTCCCAGGCGCTGGTGTCGACCGGCTGGGAGGCCACCACATACTTGGTGATGGCGTTGACGTGGTCGGCGTAGGGGTTGCCGCCCATGTTCGGCCAGGCCTGGGCCATGCCCTCGTAGGTGACGCGGCCCAGCAGCAGCGCGTCGCACCCGGTGGTCAAGGTGAACGCGTAGGCCAGGGCGTCCTCGCTGTTGTACTGCATGGACCACAGGTGGGGGTTGTCGATGAAGCCGTCGAGCGTGCTGTAGGTCGAGGCGATGATCTTCCGCATGGTTCTCTCCGTGTCGTGAATCGTGTCGTGAATCGAGTCGTGAACAGGTGTCATGGAGCGAGACGAGGTCCCGTGCGAGACCCTCACAGGGGGTACGGGCACCTGGCCCGCGCGTCCCGCAGCACGCGGGCCCACCAGACCAACTGGTCCAGCGTGGCCGCGGCCATGGCGTTGCACTCCGCTGTGGCCTTGGGCCAGGTGCCGTCGGCGGCGAACAGGTCCCAGTAGCACGGCAGGCTGATCACGTCGCGGATGGCCACGGCGTGCAGTTCGGTGAAGACCTGGCGGAGCTGGCCGACGGCGTGCAGACCCCCGGACTCCCTGCCGTACGCGACGAAGGTGACGGGCTTGGCCTGCCACTCCTCGTGATACCAGTCGATCGCCGTCTTGAGCGGGGCGGGGAAGCTCCGGTTGTACTCCGGGGTGACCACCGCGAAGGCGTCGGCGGCGGTCAGCCGCGGCGCCAGCGCCCGCACCGGAGCCGGGGCGGGCTCCTCATGGTCGGTGAGGGTTTGCGGGAGGTCGGCCTCGGCCAGGTCGACCAGGTCGACGTCCAGGTCGCCGCGCCTGCGGGCTCTGGCGGCGAACCAGCCGGCCACGGTGGGGCCGAACCGGCCCCTGCGGGTGCTGCCGATGATGATCGCCACCCGTAGCCGCCGCTCGTCCATCCCGGTCCTCCTCTCGTTCACCTTCCGACGTGACCCACTGTGCGGGAGGCCGTTTACGGCTTCCTTCGCATCGGTTTACGGAGATCCACCGACGCGCCGACAACGAGCGTTATCGTGACGCGCATGCGCTTTGGGGTACTGGGTCCGCTGACGGTGTGGCGGGCCGGTGGTGAGCCCGTCGCCGTCCCCGGTATCAAGGTCCGCGCCCTGCTGGCCGACCTGCTGGCACACGAGGGCCGGCCGGTGCCGGCCGATCGGCTGGTCGACGACCTGTGGGGCGACGACCCGCCCGGCAACCCCCTCGGCGCGCTGTCGGCCAAGGTGTCGCAGCTCCGCCGGGTGCTGGAGGACGCCGAGCCGGGCGGCCGGGAGCTGGTCCCGCTCCATCCGGCGGGATACCTGCTGAAGGCCGACACCGACGCGGACATGTTCCGGTCCCTGCTCGTCGAGGCGGGCCGGGCCGACGACCCGCGGACCAGGGCGGCGCTCCTGTCCGACGCGCTCGCGCTGTGGCGGGGTCCGGCGTTCGCCGACTTCGCGGACGAGCCGTTCGTCCGGGCCGCCGCCGCCGACCTGACGGAGCGGCGGCTGACCGCGCACGAGGACCTCGCGGAGGTACGGCTGGCGCTGGGCGAGCACGCCCTGCTGGCCGGGGAACTCGGTCGCCTGGTGGCCGAGCATCCGCTGCGGGAAAGGCTGCGCGCCGTGCACATGCGCGCCCTCTACCGCTCCGGACGGCAGAGCGAGGCGCTCGACAGCTACGAGCGATTGCGCGTGCTGCTGGCCGACGAGCTGGGGCTGGATCCGGGCGCCGACCTGGTCGCACTGCACCGGGCGATCCTGACCCAGGATCCGGCGCTGGCCGCGGCCGCCGTACCGGACTCCCCGGCGGCACGGCCGCTCACGAACCTGCCGGCGCCGCTCACCGGCCTGATCGGCAGGGACGACGCCGTCGCCGAGATCAGCGCGCGGCTGGCGACGGACCGGCTGGTGACGCTCACCGGTCCGGGCGGGGTGGGCAAGACCCGGCTGGCGGTGGAGGCCGCCAGGCGCCTGGTCGAGCCCGACAACCGTGGCGGCGGAGACAGGCCGCACTCCTCCGGCCCGTTCCCTGACGGCGTGTGGTGGGTCGAGCTGGCCGCGCTGGACAGACCGGCCGACCAGGACGCGCTGCCCCGTCTGGCCGAGGCGATCACGGGAGTGCTGGACATCCGGGACGGCGCGGCCTCCACTCAGCCGGGCGAGCCGATGCCCGCGGTGGAACGGCTCGCCGACGCGCTTCGCCCCCGACGGCTGCTGCTCGTGCTGGACAACTGCGAGCACGTCGTCGAACCGGTCTCCGAACTGGCGGAACGGCTGCTGCGGTCGGTTCCCGGGCTGCGGATCCTCACCACGAGCCAGGAGCCGCTCGGGCTGCCCGGCGAAGTGGTCTGGAGTGTTCCGCCGCTGCAGGTGCCCGGACATGCCGCCGACGTCGCGGAGCTGGAGCGGGCCGACTCGGTGCGGTTGTTCGTGGCCCGCGCGTCCGCCTCGGCACGGGACTTCGCGCTGGACGTGGACAACGCGTCGGCGGTCGCGGTGCTGTGCCGCCGACTGGACGGCATTCCGCTGGCCCTCGAACTGGCCGCGACGCGGGTGCGCGCCCTGGGCGTTCACGGCCTGGTGGAGCGCTTGGATGACCGCTTCCGCCTGCTGGCCACCGGGCATCGAGGCGCCCCGCCGCGCCAGCAGACCCTGGCCGCGATGATCGGGTGGAGCTGGGACCTGCTGACCGAACCTGAGCGCGTCGTGCTGCGCCGGCTGGCCGTGCACGCCGACGGCTGCAGCCTGGAAGCCGCCGAGGCCGTCTGCGCCGAGGACGGCCTGAACGTGCTCGACCTGCTGGCGCGCCTGGTGGACCGATCCCTGGTGATGATGGCGGACGGGCCGGACGGGCCCAGGTACCGGCTGCTGGAGTCCGTGGCGGCGTACTGCGTCGAACGCCTTCAGGAGGCGGAGGAGCTCGACCGGATCCGGCTACGGCACCGCCGCTTCCACATCGCCTTCGCCGAGCGGGCCGTACCGCACCTGCGCGGGCCCGACCAGCGGCGCTGGCTGCGCCGCCTCGACGCCGAGGCGGCCAACCTGCGGGCCGCACTGAACGCCGCCGTCAGAGACGGAAACGCGGACGACGCGCTGCGCCTCGTCAACGCGCTGGCGTGGTACTGGTTCCTGCGCGGCCGGCTCGCCGAGGCCCGGCGATCCCTGACGGCGGCGCTGGCCGTCGCCGCCGGGGAAGGGAACGCGGCCTCCGCGCTCCAGGCCGAGGCGCTGGCCTGGAGTGTCGGCATCGGGCTGATCCAGGGGGACGTCGCCGACCGGGAGGACCGTCGCCGTACGGCCCTTCGGATGTACGAGGAGGCCGGCGATCCGGACGGACTGGCCCGGGCCCAGTGGTTCCTGGCCTACGCCGGGATCGATCTGGGTGACCTCGCCATCGCGGAGGAACTGCTGAGCCGGGCGTTGCCCGTGTTCCGGTCACGCGGCGATCGGTGGGGAACGGCGGCGGCCCTCGCCGCGCGGGCCAAGCTCGCGCATGTCCGGGGCGACCTCGACGCGCTGCGCCGCGACGGTGAGCGGAGCCTTGCGCTGTTCGACGAAGTCGGTGACCGATGGGGCCGGCTGGAGGCCATGGGCTGGCTCGGCGCGCTGGCCGAGATGGTCGACGACCTCGACCGGGCCGGACTGCTCCACCGGGACGGGCTTCGCCTGGCGGAGGAGCTCGAACTGTGGACGGAGGTCGGCGGACGGCTGGCCTGGCTCGGCTGGATCGCGTTGCGGCGCGGTGACTTCGTGGGGGCGGGCGACTTCTGCGCCCGGGCGCTGCGGCTGGCCGTCGAGCAGCACCACCAGGCCGGTCAGATCTTCGCCACGATGGGGCTGGCATTCGCCGCGCGCCGGAACGGCCGCCTCGACCTCGCCGAGACCCACCTGCGTGACGTGCTCGACCGCACTCCGCGCCTGGACGCCGGGCAGGCCGTGCCCCCGTACCTGCCTCTGGTGCTGACCGAGCTCGGTTTCGCCGCCGAGCAGCGCGGGGACGCGGCGACCGCGTTCGAGCTGCACCTTGAGGCGCTCGATCTCGCGGCCGGCTTCGACACCTCCCGGGACATGACCACTGTCCTGGACGGTCTGGCCGGGGCGCTGTCCCTCGCCGGACGGCACGACCGCGCCGCCCGGATCCTCGGCGCGGCGGCCGCGATCCGCGCCTCCGGCTCTCTCTCCCCCGCTCCCGCCGAACGTGTGGACATCGACCGGATCACCGAGCGGGTCCGTACGGCCCTTGGCGAGAAGGGCTTCGCCGCCGAGACCGGACGCGGCGCCGCGCTCACCCCCGCCGAGGTGCGCTCCCTGCTGGCCGCCCCGGACGCCTGAAGGGTCGGCGCCGGCGGGTCGCACGGATTCCCGTGGTCAGGTGATCGCGGAGTGGCGGACGGGCCATTGACAGGCCATCGGCAGCGAGCCTAGCGTGATCTCAATTCGGATGGAACAGCGTTCCATCCAAGGGAACGGACTCGCTTCGAAGGAGCCGCCGTGACCCAGAGCGCCCGCAGCCGCCGGTCGAAGGCATCACCGCCGCGATCACCAGCGTCACGGAGCCGGATGAAACGTGGTTCCAATACGTCGCACCACCTACGGCTTCACGGAAGGAAGTAGCATGCCCGTCCTTCGTGGAGGTGCCCCTCTGTCGATCGCGGGCGGCGTACGCGAGTTCGCCCGCGCCACCCCGCGCGCGGTCGCGGTGATCGACGGCGACCGCTCCCTCACCTACGCCGCACTCGACGAACGCTCGAACCGCCTGGCCGCCTGGCTCCTGGCGCGGGACCTCGTGCCCGGGCAGTGCGTCGCGGTGCTGCTCGGCAACCGGCTCGAATACCCGGAGATCGCGGCCGGGATCGCCAAGGCGGGCCTGCTCATGGTGCCGCTCAACCCCCGGCTCACCCCGGCCGAGGCCCGATACATCCTGGAGCACTCGGGGGCGCGGGCGATCGTCCTGGACGACGCCCTCGCCTCCGTGGTGGGCGACGCGATCGAGGAGCTGCGGCTGGTCGCGCTCTCCATCGACGGGGCCCAGGCGGGCCGGCCGTACGAGGAGGAACTGGCCGGAGCGCGGGCGGTGGACCCGGCGGTGCGGGTGGACGA
Organism: Microtetraspora sp. NBRC 16547; assembly: GCF_030268965.1. GTDB lineage: Bacteria > Actinomycetota > Actinomycetes > Streptosporangiales > Streptosporangiaceae > Microtetraspora. Next base: position 120,308 of record NZ_BSSE01000020.1, read on the forward strand.
GCTCGACCCGTTCTGCGTCGCGTACACGTCGGGCACGACCGGGCGGCCCAAGGGCGTGCTGATCAGCCACCGGAGCCGGTCCCTGACGTTCTACTGCTCCGCGCTGGAATGGGGGCTCGGCACCGGCCGGGTGTCGGTCGCGGTGGCCCCCATGTACCACGGCGCGGGCTTCGCCTTCGGGTACGCCCCGGTCTACACCGGGGGCACGGTCACGATGCTGCGCCGGTGGGATCCGGAGGAGCTGCTGCACCTCGTCGAGCGCGACCGCGCCCAGTCCGCCTTCCTGGTGCCGACGCACGCGCAGATGCTTCGCGCGCTGGACGGCGGAAAACTGGCGGCCAGGGGCCTGACCAGCCTCGACACGCTCTACTTCAATGCCGCCGCGCTGCCCTGGCCGCTCAAGCAGTGGGTCATGGAGACGTTCCCGTCCTGCGGCGTGCACGAGCTGTACGGGTCCACCGAGGCGGGCATCGTCACCAACCTCCGCCCGGTGGACCAGCACCGCAAGCCGGGCTCGGTCGGCCACGCCTGGTACATGACGGAGCTGCGGATCGTCGACCCGGACGGCGACCCGGTCGATCCGGGACAGCCGGGCGAGCTGTTCAGCCGGTCCCCGTTCCTCATGAACGGCTACCTCGGGGACCCCGCGGCGACCGACGAGTGCACCACGGACGACGGCTTCCTCACCTGCGGGGACATCGTGGTGCTCGACGACGAGGGCTACGTCCACGTCATCGACAGGAAAAAGGACATGATCATCTCGGGCGGGGTCAACGTGTACCCCCGAGAGGTCGAGGACGTGCTGGCCGCGCACGCGTCGGTCGCCGAGGCGGCCGTGGTCGGCGTCCCCTCCGAGACATGGGGCGAGGAGGTCATGGCGTACGTCGTCCTCCGCGGCGGCACAACCGGGAACGCCGCCGGGAACGCCGCCGGGAGCGCCGCCGGGAGCGCCGCCGGGAGTGCCGACGGAAGCGCGGGCGGCCAGGCCGACGGCTCCGATCTGCTCGCCGGCCTGGAGGCGCACTGCCGTACCAGCCTGGCGGGCTACAAGGTGCCCAAGCGCTGGGAGATCGTCACGACGCTCCCCAGGAACGCGGCCGGGAAGATCGTCAAGCGCGACCTGAAGCCGTCGGCGACCAGCGCTTGAGCCTCGCCCCGTTGGAGGCCGGGGGAAGGACAGCACGGCTCTTCGCCCCTGCGTCGGGCCGATTCCCCGAGCAGAACACCTAGGTGGTTCAGAGACCGCCGAACCCTGTCCCGCATTTCGGAACAGGGTTCGGATCCCGTCGCCTATGCGCGGCGTGTGTACCGGCCGCTGGGCTCTCCGACGACGTCGCCGTCGCGGAACCGCACCTGGCCGCCGACGACCGTGGTCACCGGCCAGCCGGTGAGTTCGACGCCCTCGAACGGGGTGTGGTCCTGGCCGGAGAGGCACGCCTCGGCCGTCACCGTCCGGGTCAGCGCCGGGTCCACCACAGTCAGGTCCGCGTCGAAGCCGACGGCGAGGCTGCCCTTGCGACCCCACAGGTTGTACGCCTTGGCGGGGTTCGCCGAGGCCAGCTCCGCGACGCGGGAGAGGGAGATGCCGCGCGTGAGGTGGCCCTCGGAGAACAGCACCGGATACAGCAGGGCGGTTCCGCCGAAACCGGGGCGCGCGGGCCAGAGCTCGTCGCCCTTCTCCGCCTCCATGCAGCAGGCGTGGTCGGAGGCGACCCAGTCGATCGTGCCGTCGGCGGCGCGCTGCCACAGCGCCTCGTTGTCGGCCTTCGTGCGGATCGGCGGGTTGACCTTGCCGCCGAGCCCGCCTTCGGCGTCGAGGCTGTCGTGGTCGAGGCACAGGTGGTGCAGCGTGGTCTCGGCCCGCATGTCCACCGCGCCGAACGACCGGCGGGCCAGCGCGACGGCGTCCACCGCCTCACGGCTGGACAGGTGCAGCAGGTTGAGGTTGGTGCCGGTGTGGCTGGCCAGCGTGGTGGCCTCGCCGATGGCCACACGCTCGGTCAGCGGCGGGCGCCCCTCGTGGTAGGCGCGCAGCGTCTGCGGGTCGCCGTTCGAGCGGACCCGGTCGATGAACACCCGCATCAGCTCGGACTGCTCGCAGTGCAGCGACAGCGACAGGCGCAGGCCGGGGTTGGCCTGCTGGACCGCGGTCACCTGCTCCATGAGGAGGTAGAGGTGGCCGAGGTCGTACTCGTCGCCCATGGTGAAGGACCGGGCGTCCCGGCTGTTCGCCGCGAGGTCGAAGCCCTTGTAGAACATGTAGTACTTGAACGACGTGACGCCGTGCTCCTCGACCAGGTACGGGATCTCGGCGATCTGGTCCACCGTCATCGGCGCGAGGTGGAAGCCGTAGTCGGTCCAGGCCCGGCCCGCCACGGCGTCCAGGACCTCGGGGAAGATCTCCTTGTACGGCCCCGTACGGTCGAGGTAGTGCGAGCCGGTGCGGAAGTAGGACAGCACGGTCGTGGCGCCGCCGACGAGGGAGGAGCGGGTCTCCTCGAAGGCGTCGAGGGCCAGGTCTCGGTAGATGCCGAGGTGGAAGTGGGCGTCGACGGCGCCGGGGAGGACGATCTTCCCCCTGGCGTCGATGACCTCGGCGGCGTCGGAGACGGGGATGTCCTCCGCGAGGGCCGCCACCTTCCCACCGGAGACCGCCAGATCGGCGCGGATCTCACCGTGGTAGGGAAGGACGACGGTACCGCCTTTGACAAGCAGATCGTATCGGGACATACGCGCCGGCCGACCGGCTGGACGGCCGTCACCCCCTTTCTGGTTCGGTCCATCCCATCTGGGTGGACAGTCGTCGAGTGGAATCAAGCAGTGCCTCGACGCACTCGTCGACCTCCTCGCGGAACCGTTCCAGCGGTCCGCAGACGCTGATGACGGCCACGGGCCGGCCGTGGTGGTCGAGGACCGGCGCGGCCACGGAGGCGGCGCCGGACATGCGCTCGGCGAAGGACCGCGCCCAGCCGCACTCGCGGATCGCCGCGAGCTCCTTGCGCAGCTTGGGGACGTCGGCGATCGTCGTGCCGGTCAGCGCCTGGAGCGGAGCCTCCGACAGGTACGTCTCGATCTCCTCTTCCGTCAGGAAGGCGAGGAACGCCTTGGACGAGCCGCCCGTGTGCAGGGGATAGGGCACGCCGAGGGAGACGCTCATGATGACCTCGCGGGCGGGGGTCACCTGGTCCGCGTAGATCCGGGTCCATCCGGTACGGATCGACAGGGTCGCCGTCTCCGCGGTGCGCCGGGACAGCGCCACCAGCTCAGGCGCGGCGATGCGCCTGATGTCGAGCCGGTCGAGGTAGGCGAGGCCCAGGCGCATGGCGCCGACTCCCAGGGAGTAGCGCCGGCTCGCCGGGTCCAGTTCGATGAGGTGCCGCACCCGCAGTGACGCCAGTATCCGGTGCACGGCGGCCTTCGACATTCCCAGCGCCTCGGCGATCTCGGTGACCCCGAGCGTGGTCGACGGCGTCTCGGCGAAATGCATCAGGACGTCGACGGCACGTTCGACGGTGGCGATGGACTGCCCGGCGCTCTCCCGCGCGGGCGTCTCTCCGGGAACGGCGCCGCGCTTCTTGGTCGGCATGCTTCCTCCAGGAAATCGGCTCGCTCAACCATCCTGGTGCCGGAATCCGACCCTCACCCGCAGGTCGGTGACGGTTCGCGTGTCGACGTACACGTCCCCGACCACGCTGGAGAAGCCCGGCATGTCATCGCGGGCCCGCGGGGCGAGCCTCATCCGGTGAATGAGACAGATCATCGAGGGCCGCCTGCCCTTCCGAACGCGATATGCCCAGTGGGCTTGTTCCGCAGACAGTAACGCTGTTTCAATATCTTGGGAAGCCCCCCGGCGAGCGCGAACGGCGGCCCCGGGGAGGCGCTCGTGGCCCAGACCGGCAAGGACACACCTGAGGAGGCCGTTTCGTGGAGGCAGAGCAGGTGGAGGTAGAGCAGATCGTCCCGGGTGAGCGATCGGCGCCGGCCGACCGGCCGGAACCGCCCGCAGGACCGCTGGCCGGCGTCGTCGTCATCGACGTGGCCACCCTGTTCGCCGGTCCTCTGGCGGCGACGATCCTCGGGGACTACGGCGCCGACGTCGTCAAGGTGGAGCATCCCGACCGCGGAGATCCCGCTCGCACCCACGGTGCGAGCAAGAACGGGGTCGGCCTGTGGTGGAAGATGCTCGGCCGCAACAAGCGCACGGTCACCGCCGACATCGGCAGGCCCGAGGGCGCGGAGCTGCTCAAGCGGCTCATCGCCCGGGCCGACGTGCTCATCGAGAACTTCCGCCCCGGCACGCTGGAGCGGTGGGGTCTGTCCCCGGAAACCCTGCACGAGGTCAACCCCCGGCTGGTCATCGCGCGGGTCACCGGCTTCGGCCAGTTCGGCCCGTACGCGAAGCGACCCGGGTTCGGCACCCTCGCCGAGTCGATGAGCGGCTTCGCCGCCGTCACCGGAGAGCCCGGCGGGCCGCCCACGCTGCCGCCGTTCGGGCTGGCCGACGGCGTCTCCGCGCTCACCTGCGTGAACGCGGTCATGATGGCGCTGCACAACCGCGACCGGCCGGGCGGGAGCGGCCGCGGCCAGGTGATCGACCTGGCCATCATCGAGCCGCTGGTCACGCTCCTCGGCCCGCAGCCCCTCGTGTGGGACCAGCTCGGCCAGGTCCAGCCGCGCACCGGCAACCGCTCGGTCAACAACGCTCCGCGCAACACGTACCGGACGAGGGACGGCCGCTGGGTGGCCGTCTCGACGTCGGCCGACTCGATCGCGGGGCGCGTGATGCGCCTCGTCGGGCACCCTGAGGTGATCGACGAGCCGTGGTTCTCCTCCGGCGCCCACCGGGCCGAGCACGCCGACCTGCTCGACGAGCACGTCGGCGGGTGGATCGCCCGGCACGACCTCGCCGAGGTGGTCGAGGAGTTCGAGCGCGCCGAGACGGCGGTCGCCCCCATCTACGACATCAGCGACCTGTTCCAGGACCCGCAGTACCGGGCGCTCGACACGATCACCACGGTGGACGACGACGACCTCGGGCCGCTGCGCATGCAGAACGTGCTCTTCCGGCTCTCCGAGACACCGGGCTCGATCAGATGGACGGGCCGTGCGCGCGGCGCCGACAACGAAGACGTGTGGGGCGGCCTCGGCGTGAGCGCCGGCGAGCTGGCCGTCCTGCGGGAAAAGGGAGTTGTGTGATGTCCTCCTTGTGGCGGCATTTCGACGGCGCCACGGTCGTCGACCTCGCGCAGCCGATGCGTACGGGCATGCCCCAGTCGCCGAACCATCCGCGGTTCCGGATGGTCATCGAGCGCAGGCACGGCGACGTCGTCCGCGAGGACGGCGGCTCGGCCGCCAACGAGGTCATCCTCACCGGCGGGCACGTCGGCACGCACGTCGACGCCCTCGGGCACGTCTCCCAGGACGGCTACGTGCACGGCGAGGTCGAGGCGGCCGGCATCCAGTCGCACCAAGGCCTGTCCAGGTACGGCATCGAGACCTTCGCGCCGTACGTCGGGCGGGGCGTGCTGCTCGACGTGGCCGCCGTGCACGGCGTGGACGTGCTGCCGCCCGGCTACGAGGTGACGCCGGACGACCTGGAGGCCGCGCGGCGCAGGGCGGACGTGCGGATCGAGCGCGGGGACGCCGTACTGATCGGCACCGGCTGGTCGCGCGAGTGGGACCGGCCGAGCCGGTTCGTCGGCGACGAGGGCGGGGTGCCAGGCCCCGGCCCGGAGGCGGCCCGCTGGCTGGTGGACCACGGCGTCGCGGTGGCCGGAGGCGAGACGATCGCCTTCGAGCGCATCGCGCCCGGTCGCGGCCACGCCACGCTGCCCGTGCACCGGATCCTGCTCGTGGAGGCGGGCGTGCACATCGTCGAGACGATGCGCCTGACCGAGCTGCTCCGCCTCGGGGCCCCCGAATTCCTGCTGGTGCTGAACCCGCTGCCCGTCGTGGGGGCCACCGGCGCGCCGGTGCGGCCGCTCGCGGTGCTCGCGGCATGACCCCGCGCCACGCGAACCTCGTCTCGGCTCTGGCCGAATTCGCCGCCGCCGCCCGCGATGGCCTGCCGGACCACGTCGTCGCGGACGTGAAGGGACGGGTGCTCGACACTTTCGGCAACTGCCTCGCCGCCCAGGAGCTCACCGGCGAGGCCGAGCCGCACGAGGCGGTGCTGCGGATGGCGGAGCGGTGGGGCGGCGCCGGGGAGTCCTCGGTCGTCGGCCGCGGAGTGTCCCTCCCCGCGCCCTCCGCCGCGCTGGTCAACGGCACGCTCGCGCACGCCCTGGACTTCGACGACACCCACCTGCCCTCCGTGCTGCATCCGTCGGCGTCCGTCGTGCCCGCCACGCTGGCCGTCGCGGAGGCCAGGGGCGCGTCCGGCGCCGAGCTGTGCCGGGCCGTGGCGGTCGGCGACGAGATCACCAACCGGCTGGGGATGGCGTCCTACATCCCCGAGCTGCGCAACTCGCTCTTCTTCGAGAAGGGCTGGCACGCCACGTCGATCTGCGGGACGGTCGGCGCCGCCGCCGGGTCGGCCCTGCTGATGGGTCTTTCCGCGGACGGCATCGCCCACGCCATGGGCATCGCGGCCAGCATGAGCGCGGGCGTCATCGAGGCGAACCGCACCGGTGGCACGGTGAAACGGGTGCACTGCGGCTGGGCCGCCCACGCGGGCGTCGTCGCCGCCACCATGGCCGCCGAGGGGGTGACCGGCCCGCCGACGGTGTTCGAAGGGCGGTTCGGCTTTTTCGAGGCGTTCCTCGACGGGCGCTACGACAAGGACGCGATCACCGACGGGCTCGGCGAGCGGTGGGAACTGTTGCGCACGGTGTACAAGCCCTATCCCTCGAACCATTTCACCCATCCCGGCATCGACGCCGCCCTCGCCCTGCGCGCCCAGGGGCTGCGGCCCGAGGACGTGGCGGAGATCGAGCTCGGCGTGGCCGCCGCGCCGCTGCGCACGATCGGCGAGCCGTACGAGGAGAAGGTGCGGCCGCGCACGCCGTACCACGCCAAGTTCTCCGGGCCGTACACCGTGGCCAGCGCCCTGATCGGGGGCGGCGGCCTCGGCCTGCACCTCGACGACTTCACCGAGTCCGCCTTCCGCGACGAGCGGAGGCTGGCGCTGGCCGCCAAGGTGCGCGTCGTGGCCGACGAGCAGTGCGGCGAGGAGTTCCCCTTGGCCCTCTCCGCCGTGCTCCGGGTCCGCACGCTGGACGGCGGCAGCCTGGAGCACCGCGTCCATTCCTCGCGCGGCGGCCCCGAGCACCCGCTGACGTTCGACGAGCTGCGGACGAAGTACGCGCTCAACGCCTGCCGCGTGCTGCCGGCCGAGGCGGCCGAGGCGCTCGCGAGCGAGGTGCGCCGGCTCGCGGAGCGCGGCAGCGTGGCCGGCCTCCTCGGCACCGCCCTGATCCCGCGCGAGTGAGCGCATGCGGGAAGCCCTCCCGGCCGAACCCGGGAGGGCACTTCCGCGCCTGTCGGAGATCAGCCGCCGGTACGGGCCCAGCGGCGGACGAGGACCCGTCCGGGCAGGTCGGGGAACGGCTCGCCTACCGGCACGAACGCCCAGGCCCGCGCGTCGACGAAGACCACGTCGAACCCACCCGAGGCGAACCCAACCGCGCCTGACCCACCCGCATCCAACCCGCCCGCGCCTGACCCACCCGAGGCACCCTCGGGCAGCCGTCCGGGGAGCTCCGCGACGGAGTCGAGCAGCACCGAGCCGCCCTGATCGGCTGCCCGATCGGCTGCGTGGCCGGCTGTGTGGCCGGCTGTGTGGCCGGTTGTGCCCGTGTGGCCGGTTGTGCCCGTGTGGCCGGCTGTGTGGCCGGTTGTGCCCGTGTGGCCGGTTGCGTGCGTGTGGCCGGCGGTCCCGTGGTGACCGCCGGCTGCGGGCCCATTCCGCCAGACCGGCGGGCCGGAGAACCAGGCGACGGCCAGGCAGCCCGCGTCGCCCGCGAAGCTGTCGGTCCTGCTCGCCCCGGCGGGCAGGTACATGTACGCGCCGGCCGGGTAGGCCGTCCCGCTGACCGAGATCTCGCCGCCGAACACCACGAACTCCTCGGCGGAGGTGTAGTGGCCGGTGCCCGGCCTGGTCCACCCCGGAGGGAACCGGACCAGCGACACGGAGGCGCGGGTGGCCGCGTCGGCGTGCAGCCGTACCAGCCGGACGGCCGAGGACGACGACGGCATGGTCACGTCGGTCCACGGCAGGCCGGGGGCGTCGATCTCGACCACGCGGGCGGCCGCCATCAGTGCCGCGCCTCGGGCGGGGCGGTGACGCTCATCGTGCCCTCCTGAGGATCCGGCGTGCCTGGCGCACGATCGCCTCGTCGACCATGCGCCCGGCGGAGTCGAGGAGCACCCCCGCCCCCGACGTCTCGAAGCGGTCCACGAGGTCGCGGGCCCGGGCGACCTCCTCGGCCGCCGGGGTGAAGACCTCGTTGACCACCGCGATCTGCGCCGGGTGGACGCAGGCCCGGCCGACATAGCCGAGCCGGGCCAGCGCGAGCGTCGATTCCCGCAGTGCGTCGAGGTCGCGGAAGTCGGTGGAGACGGGAGCGACCGGCGGGTCGATGCCCGCGGCGGCCGAGGCCAGCACCACCTGGGAGCGCACCCAGAGCAGCTCCCGCTCGTCGGGGCCGAGGGTGATGCCCGTGTCCGCGCGCAGGTCGGCCTCGCCGACCTGGAGCCGGGCCACGCGCGGGGCCGCCGCGATCTCCGGGGCACGCAGTACGGCGGCGGCCGACTCCAGGAGCGGGACGACCGGCAGCGTGTCCGCGCCGAGGGAGGTCAGCAGGGCGTCGGTCTCGGCGAGCTCGTCCGCAGTCTCGACCTTGGCGAGGACCAGCCCGGCCAGCGCGGGAACGGCGGCGACGGCCCGCACGTCGGCCGCGCGCAGGTCGCCGGGGTTGACCCGGACCCAGATCTCCACCGGGCCCGGATCGGCCGTCCGCAGCCAGCCGGCCACCGCCTCCCTGGCCGCGTCCTTCCCGGCGGGCGGCACCGCGTCCTCCAGGTCGACGATCAGGGCGTCCGCGCCCCGGCCGAGCGCCTTGGCGAGCTTCTCCGGCGCGTCGCCCGGCACGTACAGGTGGGAGCGGGCGCTCATCAGGCCCACCCGACCTTCGCGTCGCCGCGGGTGAGGGATTTGGCCACGATGGTGCGCAGCACATCGTTGGTGCCCTCGCCGATGCTCATCAGGACCGCGTCGCGGTAGAGCCGCTCCACCTCGTACTCGGTGGAGTAGCCGTACCCTCCGTGGACTTTCAGCGCGTCGATGGCGGCCTGCAGCGCCACCTCCGAACAGAAGATCTTGGCCATGCCGGTCTGCGCGTCGGCCCGGCCGCGCCGTACCTGGTCCGCCGCCCAGTACGCCATGAGCCGGGCGGCCTGGAGCGTCGTGGCCAGCGAGGCGATCTGGAGCTGGACCGCCTGGAAGTCGGCGATGAGCCGTCCGAACGCCTTGCGCTGCCGGGAGTAGGCCAGCGCCTCGTCGTAGGCGCGCTGCGCGATGCCGACCGACCGGGAGGCGATGTTGACCCGGCCCCATTCGAGCGCGGACAGCGCCTGCTGCATGCCCCGGCCCTCGACGCCGCCGAGCAGGTTGGCCGCGGGGACCCGAACGTCGTCGAGCACGATCTCGCAGGACTCGGTGCCCTTGTAGCCCAGCTTCGGGATGTCCTTGGTGACCTGGTATCCGGGGGTGTCGGCGTCGATGAGCAGGATGCTCATCCCGCGGTGCGCCGGGCTCGCGGCGGGATCGGTCTTGACCAGCACCGGCAGCGGGTCGGCGTGCCTGGCGTTGGTGATCCAGGTCTTGGAGCCGTTGACGACGTAATAGTCGCCGTCGCGGCGGGCGACCGTCCTGATGCCCTGCAGGTCGGTGCCCGCGTCGGGCTCGGTGAGGCCGATCCCGGTGCGCCGCGCGCCGGTGGCCAACTCGGGGAGGTAGCGCTCCTTCTGCTCCTCCGTGCCGTGCGTCGCGATCATCCGGCAGGCCAGCGAGTGGCTGCCGAGGATCCCGGCCACGCCCATCCAGCCGCGCGAGATCTCCTCGAAGACGAGCGCGAAGGAGACCGGGTCCAGGTCGAGCCCTCCGTAGCTCTCCGGGATGGTGACGCCGAACAGGCCGAGCTGCCGGAAGCCCTCGACGATCTCCGTCGGGTAGCGGCCCGAGTGCTCCCAGTCCCGGGCGACGGGCACGATCTCCCTGTCGACGAACGCGCGCAGCAGCGCGCGGAACTCACGCTGGTCGTCGTTCAACTCGAAGTCCACGGGTCACCTCTCGGAGGGTACGAAGACGGGCAGGGCGCGCCCGTCGGGCAGCGGGCGCCAGTCGAGGCGGAGCGGGTCGCCGCCGCCCACCTGGTACGGATCGTCGGCGACCACGTTGCTGAGCAGCAGCACACCCTCGGCCAACCGGACCCGCGCCACGACGTAGGGCGGGGTGAAGCCGGGCATCGCCCGCTCGACCACGGTGCACGCGTCGACCTCGGCCGCGCCCGACGCCTCGGTCCAGCCGAGGTCGCGGGCGGAGCCGCACGCGGTGCACAGCGCGCGCGGCGGGTGCTGCGCGTGCCCGCAGGCGCCGCAGCGCTGAACGAGCAGGACGCGCCGCCGGGTGGCCTCCCACCACGGCTCGGTCACCTCGTCGGGCTCGGGCACCTCTCCACTCACCGGCCCGCTCACCGGTCCGCTCACCGGCCCACTCACCGGTCCACCCCCAGCAGGACGGTCGCGTGCGTGGACAGGATCCCGCCGGTGCCGTGCGCGAGCGCGATCTCCGCGCCGGGCACCTGCCGCGCGCCGCACTCGCCGCGCAGCTGCCGTACGGCCTCGACCAGCAGCAGCACGCCGTACTGGCCCGGGTGGCAGTAGGACAGGCCGCCGCCTGAGGTGTCGAGCGGGAAGTCGCCGCCGGGCCGGATCCGGCCTCCGGCGATCCAGTCGAGCGTTTCGCCCCGGCCGCAGAAGCCGAGCGCCTCCAGCGTGAGCACGACGGTGATGGTGAAGGAGTCGTAGACCTCCGCGACGTCCACGTCGCCCGGGGTGAGCCCCGCCCGGGCGAAGGCGGCCCGGCCGGACTCGACCGCGCCGGTCACGGTGAGGTCGTCGACGGCGGTCATCGACGTGTTGGTGGTGCACTCGCCGTAACCGAGCACCCGTACCGGGGGTTTGGGCAGGTCGCGGGCTCGGTCGAGAGAGGTGAGCACGACCGCCCCTCCCCCGTCGGTCACCAGGCAGCAGTCGGCCGTGGTCAGCGGGGTCGACGCCATGGGGGCGGCGAGCACGTCGGCGGCGGTCAACGGCCCCGCGCCGTGCCGGAAGGCCGCCGGGTTGAGCAGCGCCCATTCGCGGGCGGCCACCGCGACCTCGGCCAGCGCCTCGCGGCTCCCGCCGTACCGGTGGAGGTACTGCTGGGCGGCCATCGCGTAGTAGGAGATGGGATAGAGCGGCCCGTAGGGCGTCTCGAACTGCGCCTCCGGCGTGTGCGTCTCGACCACCCCGGCCAGCGAGCGGGACCGGGCGGAGCGCTGGTTGGAGGCGTAGGAGATGACGACCGTCCCGCACTGGCCGGCCTCGATGGCCTGCGCGGCGCGGGCGACGTACATCTCGAACGCGGATCCGCCGGCGAAGGTGGAGTCGGTCCAGGACGGGCGCAGGCCGAGGTAGTCGGCCACCTGCGTCGCGGAGAACCGGGACACGCCCGTGGTGGCCAGCCCGTCGATGTCGGCGAGGGTGAGACCGGCGTCCTCGATCGCCCGGCCGATCGCCTGGGCCTGCAGGCCCAGGATCGACCTGCCGGTGACGCCGAGGTCGCTCTCGGCGGCTCCGACGATCGCCACTCCCGTGCTCGTCGGGCGGGTCGCGGCGCCGGTGGCCCCGCCGCTCACGACACCGCCGCTCACGACACCGCCCCTCACGACACCGCCCCTCACGACACCGCCCCTCACGACACCGCCCCTCACGACACCGCCCCTCACGACACCGCCCCTCACGACACCGCCGCTCACGACACCGCCTCGGCGCGCAGGACGACCTCGGCCCCGGCGGGCTCGACCGCCACCCGCCGCGGCTCGCCGCCGTCGACGACGACGATCCGCTGCTCGACCCGGAGCGTGTCACCGGCGACCGCGATGACCCGTCCGGTGCAGCGGACCGTCTCGCCCGCGAACACGAGGTTCTTGAACCGGAAGTGCAGGCGGCGCACGACGGCGCGGGGGCCGAGCCAGTCCTGGAGCTGCTCGGCGAGCAGCGCGCCGAAGACCTGCCCGTCCACGACCGGCGCGGGCAGCCGCCGCTTCGCCAGGTAGTCGGCGTCATAGTGCAGCCGGTGCCAGTCCCAGGTGGCGCCGGCGTAGGCGACCATGTCGCGCAGCTCGATCGTCCGCTCCAGGGGCGTGACCTCGGAGCCGACCGTCACCTCCGGACCGGTCACGGCTCCTCCTCCGGCGCGACGTGGACGGCGACGTAGATGATGGTCTCCTCGTTCGTGGCGAGCAGTCGGCCGTGCTGGTTGGTGTAGGTGGCGACCGAGGAGACGACGAGCATCTCCTGCCCGGCGGAGGTGCGGCGCTCAGTGACGCCGTCGAGCCGCCAGGCCGCGGTGATCACGTCGTCCGGCCGGACCGGCTCGTGGAAGGTGTAGGTGTTCCCGCCGCGGACCTTCCGGCTGCCAGGGATCTCAATGTGCCAGTCGTGCCCCGCGTAGCCGTCGGCGTCGGGCGGCTGGTCGGCGTACTGGTTGGTCTCGCAGATCAGCGTGGGCGGCGCGATGACGCCGTCGTACCCGTGCCCGCGGGCGTACGCGTCGTCGGTGTAGAGCGGGTTGTCGTCGCCGACCGCGCGGGCGAAGTAGCGGATGGCGGCCCGGCCCAGCTCCTCGGGGGCGGTGTAGGAGACCTCCCTGCCGACGAGGGCGCGGATCTCCTCGGTCATCAGGCTCACGGCAGCACCGCCGTGGGGAAGACCTCGATCAGGAACTCCGGCCGGAGCAGCCCCGCGCAGATCGCGCCGGTGGACGCGGGCCACGGGTCGCGCAGCGCCCGTTTGCGCACGTCGGCGACGCCGCGGTAGGCGGCGAGGCCGCCGGGGCAGACGAACTCGACCGTCGAGAGGAGGTGCTCCGGTCCGGCGCCCGCGGCGTTCAGGACCTGGCGGATCGCGTCGTACGTGACCTCGGCCTGCGCGACCACGTCGTCCGGGTGCAGGACCCGCTGCGTCTCCATGTCCAGCGACGCGAACCCGCTCATCCACAGCATGCCGCCGGCCTTGACGCCGGGGGTGTAGGTGAGGGTGTCGTAGCGGGCCCACCCGGGGTTGACCGCCTCCAGCGGCTGCCGGGACGCGGTGACGTCGAGCGCGACGAGCACGCCGGGGTGGTGCAGCCGGCTCATGAGGATGCCGCCCGCGCCCGGGAAGACCCCCGCGCCGCCGAGCCGCTCCTCGCGGACCACATGCGTACGCCGGTACACGTCGCGGGTGGCCGGCGTCGTGTAGTCGTAGGTCGTGACCGCGGCGTCCAGCGACAGCCCGGCCCCGCGCAGCAGCCGGTCGGCCTGGTCGAGGCAGTAGGCGTACTGGCCGACGAGGTCGCCCTCGTGGACCACGTCGCCGCGCTCGTCGAGGGGCAGCACGGTCGGCAGGAAGACCGCCCCGTCGGGGGCCTCGGCCACACCGTCGGGGAGGGCCGCCGGTCCTCCCTTGCTCGCGTGCACCTCGACCTCGATGAAGGCGGCCGGGCGCAGCAGACGCTCGACGACCACGGTGCCGACCGCCGGGCGGTGCTCCCCGAAGATTTCGGCGCGTACGGCGGCGGCCTCCTGGTAGTGGTCCAGGCCCGTGACCGTGACGTTCTCGATGACGCGGGTGACGTCCGCGAAGGACAGCCCGGCGGCGTCGAGGATCGCGCCGATCTTCGCGTACGCGGTCCTGGCCTGGTCGGCCATGCCGCCGCGCACGACGATGCGCCCCGACTCGGGGTCGTACTCACTCGCGGAGTGACCGGAGAGCCAGGCGTCGTCGCCGTGCGTCAGGCCGAGGGAGAAGGAGTAGCCGTCGTAGCGGAACCACGGGAAGCGGCTCGGGCGGATCGCGTTCAACGTCATTTCTGTCCCTCCGGCACCGGCCGGGCGAGCCGGTCGGCGAGCGCGACGACGGTGGCCAGATCGGGCTCGGCGGCGAGGCCGCGCACCCTGCGGGCCAGCTCGCCCGTCTCCTCCGCCGGGCCTCCGGCGTTGGCGGTGAACTTCGCCTCCAGCGCGGCATCGTCGAGCGGGCGGCCGGGGCCGCCGACGCTGCGGGGCACCCGCCCCTCGACCTCGCGCCCGTCCGCGAGCCGCAGGAGGACGCGCCCGTGCGCGTCGGCGGCCACCCCTTCACCCGAGGTGACGACCGTGCGTACGCGGGCGGCCAGGTCGGCGGCCTCGGTCCGCTCCAGAGAGCCCGGAGCGTACGTCGCGAGCGTGACCTCGCCGTCGAGGAGCAGCGCGGCCACGCTCCACGGCAGCGAGAACTTGGCGTCGTACGGCGTGCGCGGGCGTACCTTGCGCGCCGCGGGCTCGCACACGATGGACGCGCTGTCCGGGTGCACGTCGGCGATCACTTCGGCCACCTCGGCGGCCTGGAATCGCCGCGTGCCCGCCGCGCGCGTCGCAGCGGCGACGGCGTCGAGGGTCGCGTGCATGAGCTGGCAGGCGGGATACGGCTTGATGGTGACGCGGGTGGTCTCCCATGTCTCCCCGAGCCCGCGCGTGACACTCGCGGCGTCCACGTTCCGGCCGGCCAGCGCCGCGTACAGGCCGTTCGGCCCTTCGAGCACGCTGTCCGGCCCGCTCGCGCCGGCCGCCGCGAGCCGCGCGGCGAGGATGCCGGAGGCCGACGCGAAGCCGGGGTGGAGCTGCTTGGTGGACGCACCCGTGGAGAGGAACTCCAGCAGCCCGCCCGCCTGGCTGCCCGCGACGCCGAGCGCGTCGACGGTCGTCCCGGGGCCGAGCCGCAGGAGCCGGGCCGCGACGACCGCCGCGGACAGCACGCCGCAGGTCATGGTCGCGTGCAGCCCGCGGGAGTGGAAGGCGTGCGGCGCGGCGGCGGCGACCCGGCACACCGTCTCGTAGCCCGCCACCGCGGCGGCCAGCACCTCGGCGCCGGACGCGCCGACCTGCTCCCCCACGGCGAGAGCCGCCGGCAGCACCACAGCGGTGGCGTGCACGAGCCCTCCGGCATGGGTGTCGTCGAAGTCGAGCGCGTGGACGAGCGTGCCCGTGGCGAGCGCCGCCGCGACGGCGGATCCCCGCTCGCCGGTGCCGAGCAGCGCCGACTCGGGGGGCCCGCCGAGCCCCCGGGCGACCGTGAGCGCGGGCGCGGCCGTCCCCGCGCGGCCGGCCGCGAGCGCGGTGCCGAACCCATCGAGCAGGTGGCGGCAGGCCGCGTCGCGCACGTTCCCGGGCACGTCGTCGATCCGCAGCCGCGCCGCCCACTCGGCCAGGGCGCGGGCGGCGGTCACGCGGACGCCCCCGCGGCGGACGTCCCAGCGGCGGACGTCCCAGCGGCGGACGCCCCGAACGCGCCCGCCTTCGCCAGCGCCGCCACCTTCTCGTCGTCGTAGCGCAGCAGTTCGCGCGTGACGTGGTCGACGTCCTCGTTGCGCCGGGGGGCACGCCGGTAGGCCGGGCGCTCGTTCCCCACGCGGACCGGGGACGCCACCTGGCGCACCGTGCCCCAGACCGGGTGCTCGGTCTCCACGACCAGGTCCCTGGCCAGGGTGTGCTCCTCGGTCAGCGCCGTCGCGACGTCGTTGATCGGGCCGCACGGGATCGACGCGGCGTACAGCGGCGGCAGCCACTCCGCGACGGTGCGCCGCCGGAAGATCTCTTCGAGCAGGGGAAGCAGGACGTCCTGGTTGTTCCTGCGGTCGGCGAACGTGGCGAACCTCGGGTCGGCCGCCCACTCGGGGTGGCCGACGACCTCGGTGAGCCGCTGCCAGAACTTCTCCTTCGCGCAGCCGACGACGAGCCAGCCGTCCCGCGCCTCGAACGCCTGGAAGGGCACCAGCGACGGGTGGGCGGAGTGCCTCGTCCGCGCGGGGACGAACCCTTCGTTGAGATGCCAGGCCGCGGGGTAGGTCAGCAGCCCGATGGCGGTGTCGTACAGGCTGACGTCGCAGTCCATGCCGACGCCGTCCCTGCGCGCCGCGTGCAGCCCGGCGAGCAGCGAGATCGCCGCCACGAAGCCGCCGGAGTAGTCGACCATCGACAGCCCCGACTTCGTCGGCGGTCCCTCGGGCTCGCCGGTGACGTCCATCCATCCGGCGAGACCCTGCAGGACGTAGTCGTACCCGGGCTCGCTCCGCCGGGGCCCGCTCATGCCGAAACCGGTCAGCGAGCAGCAGACGATCGCGGGGTTGAGGTGCTTCAGGTCGTCGTAGGTGATGCGCATCTTGGCCGGCACGTCGCCGCGCAGGTTGCTGTAGACGGCGTCGCTGACCCGCACGAGGTCCTCGAAGACCGCCCGTCCCTCCTCGGTCCCGAGGTCGAGGGAGAGGCTCCGCTTGCCCCGGTTGAACGCCTCGAAGAACAGCGAGTCCTCGCCCTCGTTGTACGGGGGCACGTAGCGGCCCACGTCACCGCCGACGCGCGGATCCTCGATCTTGATGACCTCGGCGCCGAGGTCGGCCAGGTGGACACTGCCGAACGGGCCGGCGCCGTACTGCTCGACGGCGATGATCCTGACGTCTTCGAGCGGTCTCACGCGCGTCCTCCCGTGATGTCGGCGATGAGCCGGATGATCGATTCCTGCGCCGCCCTGGTCTCCGCCGCGGGCAGGCCGTGCGTCGGCGGGGTCAGCTTGACGGTGTCGGCGAGGCCCTCGTACGCGGCGATCCGGGCGCGCACGTCGTCCGGGCCGCCGGAGAGGGTGACCGCGTCGGCCATCCGGTCCGGCACCGCGTCGCCCAGGTGGTCGGCGCCGCGCCCGGACCTGAATGCCTCGATCACGCCAGCCTGCTCCTCGGCCAGCCCGTGGAAGGCGAAGAAGTCGGCGTAGCTGCGCACGCTGGCGTAGAACCCGACGAGCCCCGCCGCGCGACGGCGCGCGACGGACGCGTCGGCGTCCACGGAGCAGCAGGCGGAGACCACGAGGTCGAGGTCGCCGCGTTTCTTGCCGGGCGCCTTCGCGAGCCCCGCCTCCACCTCCGGAAGGATGCGCTCGGCGAGGTACGCCGGGGAGCAAAGCTCGTGCGAGATCCAGCCGTCGCCGATCTCGGCGGCGAGCCTGGTCATGGCCGGCCCGACCGCCGCGAGGTAGACCGGGATGTCGGTGCGGACGACCGGGAACGGGCGGCGGTAGCCGCGGATCCGCATCGGGGCGTGCTCACCGTCGAGGAGCATCGGCTCGCCGGTGGTGCAGTTGGCCCAGAAGTGCCGGATGTCGCGGACGGTCTCGCGGAGGCGGCCGACCGGCTTGCCCCAGGCGACGTTGTGCCAGTCCTCGTTGAGGCGCGGCACGCCCGTGCCCAGTCCGAGAACGAACCGGCCGCCGCACAGCTCGTCGAGGTCGAGCGCCTCCAGCGCGGTGACCATGGGGCTGCGGGTGAATGCGAGCGCGATAGCCGTGCCGACCCCGGTGGCGTGGGTTGCCCGGGCCAGCGCCGCCGCCGAGCCGAAGGCACTGCGGTGCATCTCCGGGACCCAGACGACCTCGGCCCCGGCCCGCTCGGCCGCGCGCGCCGCGTCCGCGAGTTCCTCCAGGGTCTCGCCCCAGGGACCGTACGTGATGCGCATCAGTCCTCCAGGGTGAGCGGCTGCTCGGCGGTGGGGAAGACGTCCTCGACCTGCTCGGCGTCGCGGCGGTAGACGTAGAACGTCCGCTTGAAGGAGCAGACCTCCTTGCCGTCCTGGTTGACGGTCCGGGTGCGGACGGTGACGATGCCCGCGTGCGGGCGGCTGGCCGACTCGCGCTTCTCCAGCACGATCGACTCACTCCACAGCGTGTCGCCGGCGAACACCGGATGGGTCATCCGGATGTCGTCCCAGCCAAGGTTGGCGAACGCGTTCTGCGTGAGGTCGGTGACGCTCTGCCCGACGGCGATCGCCACCGTGAGGGTGGAGACGACGAGCGGCCGGCCGAACTCCGAACGCGCCGCGTACTCGGAGTTGAAGTGCATCTGGTTGGTGTTCATCGTCAGCAACGTGAACCAGGTGTTGTCGGCCTCGGACACCGTCCTGCCGAGCGGATGCTGATAGATGTCGCCGATCTCGAAGTCCTCGAAGAACCGGCCTTGCCACCCGGGCCTGACACCCATTGACGCTCCTTACCCAGAGCTGTCCGTTATGTGGCAGAGCCTAAAGGTCTGACTATTTAGGGGTCAAGGTTTTGTTCCGCTCTGAGCAACAGCGTTCCAGGCTTGTGGTCTCAGTCAGCAGGGCGCGCACCTCCAGCAGATTCGCGACCGAGCCCGAGTCCGTGAACAGTGCGAGGCTGCCCCCTCCTCGCGACGCACCCATCTGGATCCGCGCTCGCGACGGGCAGGTCAGACACTCCCTAACCACAGCGGGTGGGACATTCCGCCTTGTGTTTCACTGGTCGAAACATTGTTTCAGATAGTTGCGCAGGAGAGACTCGCGCGGGTAAAGCTTGACCGTCGCGACCCCCCGACGCGAAGGGACCCACATGGCCGACTATCTGATCGTTGGAGCGGGATCGGCCGGGTGCGTGCTGGCCGCCCGCCTCTCCGAAGACCCCCGCGTCCGGGTGCTGCTGATCGAGGCGGGCGGCTCTGATCGCAACCCGCTGTACCACGTTCCGAAGGGGTTCGGAAAGCTCTTCGACGACCCGGGGAAGGTCTGGCACTACCCGACGCTCCCGTTCGGCCCGGACGGCCAGGGCGAGATCTGGCCCCGCGGAAGGGTCCTCGGCGGATCCAGTTCGATCAACGGGATGGTCTACAACCGCGGCCAGCGCGCCGACTACGACGAGCTCGTGCGACTGGGCAACCCGGGCTGGGGCTGGGACACCATCCTGCCGATCTTCCGTGCGATCGAGGACAACGCGCTTGGGCCGTCGGAGACCCGGGGCGCGGGCGGTCCGCTGCACGTGTCGCCCCCGCGCGACCCGGATCCGCTATGCGAGGAGATGATCGCCGCCGGAACCGCGCTGGGCCTGACCGCCATGCGAGACGTCAACGAGTCCGAGGGCGAGCGCGTCGGGCACGCGATGGCGACCATCAAGGACGGACGGAGGGTCAGCGCGGCCAGAGCGTTCCTGCGGCCCGTACGCGATCGGCCCAACCTCACCGTCGTCACCGGCACGCTGGTGACCGAGCTGCTGTTCGACGGGGACACGGCCGTCGGCGTGCGCGCCAGGAACGCCGGTGGCGGTGTGGTGGAGTACCGCGCCGACCGGGAGGTCATCCTCTGTCTCGGCAGTCTGGGCACGCCGAAACTGCTGCAGTCGTCGGGAATCGGGCCGTCGGAGGTGCTGCGCGCCGCCGGTGTGGGGGTCCGGCTGGATCGCGCCGCCGTCGGCTCGCGTATGCGCGAGCACCGGTGTCTCGCGCTGAAGTTCCGGCTGAAGGAGGACCTCGGCTACAACCGGTCGCTCTCGACGCCGGCCCGGCAGGGCGCCACCGCGCTGAAGTACCTGCTGAACCGCAAGGGACCGCTCGCCGCGCCCGCGTACGACGTGATCGCCTTCCTCAAGAGCCGCCCGGACCTGGACCGGCCGGACGCCCAGTTGCTGATGGGGCCATGGTCCGTCGCCACGTACAAGGCGGGCGAGACGGTCACCGTCGAGAGGCCGCCCGGCGTGTCGGTGGTCGCGGAGGTGCTCCGCCCGACCTCAGAGGGCAGCGTGGCCATCACGTCCGCGGACCCCGGCGCGCCGCTGCGCGTCGATCCCAACTACTTCGACACCGACCACGATCGCCGGGTGGCGGCCGACCTGTTCCGCCGGATGCGCGAGTTCTTCGCGCAGGAGCCGATCG
Organism: Microtetraspora sp. NBRC 16547; assembly: GCF_030268965.1. Lineage (GTDB taxonomy): Bacteria > Actinomycetota > Actinomycetes > Streptosporangiales > Streptosporangiaceae > Microtetraspora. Next base: position 140,295 of record NZ_BSSE01000020.1, read on the forward strand.
CGTCGCGACTGGCGCACGAGACGTTCCCGGGGGCCGGAGTGCGGTCGGACGAGGAGATCGTCGACGCGGCGCTGGGCGGAGGTTACTGCGGCTACCACGCGATCGGCACCTGCGCCATGGGTCCGGACGAGGACGACGTGGTCGACTCACGGCTGCGGGTGAGAGGCGTGGACAACCTGCGCATCGTCGACTGTTCGGTGCTGCCGGTCATGGTGTCCGGCAACCTCAACGGGCCCATCATGGCGATGGCCTGGCACGCCGCGGATCTCATCCTCGGCAAGGCCTCCTCGTCCGCGACCGGCTGAACACAGTGAGGGCGAGGAAGGCGGATGCCCTCCTCGCCCTGTGGCCGTTCTGCGTGGTTGTGTGTGGTTCTGCGTGGTGCTTCCGGAGGGGGACCGGTCACTGGTCCTCTGGAGTCACCACCACGACGTTGTCCCGGCCGGTCCGGTCGCCGCGGTCACCGTGAATGACGCCGTTGCCGTCACCGCCACCGCCACCGCCGAAGCGGCTCTTGTTGATCGGCTGGAAGGGCGTGGCCTTGACACCCCTCAGCGCGGCGATCATGGTGTCCTTCCAGATCGGACCGGGGATCGTGGCTCCGAAGACCGATGGGTAGTAGGCGCCGCCGATGGTGACGCGGTTCAGCTTGTGCGCCGTCGAGCCGCGCGGGTCGCCGATGCTCACCGCGCCGGCGAGGTCCGGCGTGAAACCGGCGAACCATGCGGTGGCCTGCTCGTCGGTGGTGCCGGTCTTGCCCGCCGCGTCGCGGCCGATGCCGCCCACCCCGCGCATCGTGCCCTTGGTGAAGACACCCGACAGGATGTGCGCCGTGGCGTCGGCGACCTCCGGGTCCAGCGCCTCGCGGCACTGGGGCTGGTAGTCGGTCACCTTGCCGTTCCGGTCGGTGATCTGGGTGATCGCCATGGGCGCGCAGTACTTCCCGCGCGCCCCGATCGCGGCGTAGGCGGTGGCGACGGTCACCGGGTCCATCTCGTTGATGCCGAGGGTGAAGGTCTCGAACTCCTGCAGCGGGAGGCCGTCGGAGCGCTTGATGCCCAGCGACTTGGCGGTCTGCACGGTGTCGCACAGGCCGACGCGCTGCTCCAGCTCCATGAAGAAGGTGTTGACCGACCCCCAGGTGCCCGTCTGGAGAGTCTTGAAGCCGCCGCCGCCCTCGTCGTTGGTGACGGTGTGCTCCGGGGCGCCGATGTTCTCGCCCTTGCAGTTCTTGAAGGTGGAGTATCCGGGAGCGCGGTATCCGGCGCCGACGGTGAACCCATCGTTGATCTTCATGCCCTTCTTGAGGGCCGTGATCAGCGTGAAGGTCTTGAACGTCGAACCGGCCTGGAAGCCGACGCCGCCGCCGTGCGCCTTGTCGGCCACGACGTTGAACGACATCTCGTGCCTGCGCTCGTTGTTGCCGAACTTGCGGCTCGCCGCCATCGCCTTGATCATGCCGGTGCCGGGCTGGACCAGCGCCTCGGACGCGACGGCGTTGTCCGACGCGTGCACCCGCTTCCTGATCGCCCGCTCGGCCGCGGCCTGCATCTTGGGGTCGATCGTCGTCTTGATGGTCAGGCCGCCCCGGTTGAGGAACTGGGTGCGGGCCTTCTCCGTCTTGCCGAAGCGCGGATTGTTGAGGATCTCGTTCCGGACGTACATGCAGAAGTACGGATAGGGGCTCGCGCCGCAGCCGCCGGGCCGGGGCGTCCCCTTGTAGCCCAGCTTCTTGGCCTTGGCCGCTTTGGCCTCCTCCGGCGTGATCTTGCCGAGCTCCGCCATCCGGTCGAGGACCACGTTGCGCCGTTGGAGCAGCCGCTTCTGGTTGTTCCGGCCGCCCTCGGGATCGGTGCTGTTCGGCAACTGCACGGCCCCCGCCAGAGTCGCCGCCTGCGCCAGATCGAGCTCGGACGCGTTCACCCCGAAGAACCGCTTGGCCGCGGCCTGCACGCCGTTGGCCCCCGCGCCGAAGTAGGCGATGTTCAGGTACTTCTCCAGGATCTGGTCCTTGCTGTACTTCTGCTCGACCGCCATCGCGTAGCGCAGTTCGTTCAGCTTGCGCGCGTAGCTCGCCTCAAGGGCCTTGTTCTTGTCCTTCGTGCTGACCGCGGTGTTGAGGAGCACCTGCTTGACGTACTGCTGGGTGATGCTGGAACCGCCCTGGGCGACCCCGCCCGAGGAGAGGTTCTTCGCGAGGGCCCGTATGGTGCCCTCGATGTCGATCGCGCCGTGCTCGTAGAACCGGTAGTCCTCGATCGAGACGATCGCCTTCTTCATCACGTCGGCCACCTGGCTGAGCGGGATGACCTCGCGGTACTCCTCGTAGAACTGCGCGATCTGGTTGCCCCGGGCGTCCAGAACCGTCGTCTTCTCGGCCAGCGGGGGCTCCTTGAGGTCCTCCGCCTTGAGGTTCAGCCCGTCCGACGCCGTGAGGATCACCGCACCCGTGCCCCCGACCGCCGGAAGCGCGAGAGCGGCGACCAGCAGCCCCGCGACCGCGGCCGCTCCCACCAGACGCACGGCGTTCTTCCCGACCGACTTCCGGGGTTTGGGCTCGTGCGCTCTACGCCAGCCCGACGCGTCGCCCTGGCCGGGCTCGTCGAAGATGTTCACCGGACGCTCGCCCGCACCGTGCCGTCCACCCACCCGGCCCACCGGCCGTCGGCCGGCGGATCCGCCAGGTGCTCCTGTACGGGCACGCCCGTCAGGAGCCGTCCGACGGTCGTGTACATAATTCTCCCCTATCAGAATTAGGACGAAGCCCTAAACCTATAGGCGAGATGGAATCAATGTGCAACTTCGCCGAGTTTGTAGGGATCAAGGGCGGTATCGCCACAGATGCCGCGCCTATAGGCAGCGGATCCAGCCGACCATGGGATACGAGCCTTTGCCGTCCGGGAGGCGAACCTCCAGGTAGCCGGCCTCGACCGGTACGCCGTGGGCCTGCCCGTCCTCGTCTCCCTTGAGGCACGCGGGCCGCCCTCCGACGGTGATGTTCCCGCCGCGGTCCGCCCAGACGATGTGCGCGGGCAAGAGCACACCCGACCCTTTCTCGATCATGAATGTCCCGCTGCCGTCACTCTTGACGTGGGCCGTCCCGTAGGCATACGTCAGCCTCTTCGAGCCGAACGGCAGGTTGTCCGCAACGAGAGCACCGGTGAGCGCGGCGATCACGAGGAACACGGCGAACAGCGCGGGATGGAGCCTGACCCGGCGAGCGGAGATCTGGACACGGGGAAGCGTCATGCCCGGACTGTACGGCGATCACAGGGATCACGACCATCAGGACCATCAGGACGATCGGAACTATTGGAACTATTGGCCATCGGAACTACCGGGGCCGTCACGGCACGCCCTTCACAACCATCGCAACGATCATGGCGCCCTGTTCCCCGCACGTCCGATGCGCTCTTTCGCGCGGGCCGTGTTGACCGCGAGAATCCCGAGGCGGGTCGGTGACGGCCCTGGACCTGACGGACGGTGCCATGCACGCCGCGCACCCGGATGCGATCCCTACTGGGACACGGCGTTCGCCGGCTCCGCTTCCGGCCAGGTGGTGAAGCCCACTCCATCCCCGGCCAGACGGTAAGCCGACTCCGCGCCTGGCCAGACGGCGAAGCCGGCTCCATGCTCCCTGGCCCAGTCGGCGAAGGAAGCCGTGACATAGCCGGCGATCTTCGCCTGCCGCTCCACCTTGCTGACGCGCCTCACGGTGATGGCCTTTCCTGCCACCTGGGCGAGGATGTCGAGCTGCGCGGAGACGGCAGGGAGACGGCACGGAGACGGCACGGAGACAGCGCGGAGACGGCGCGGGGACAGCACGGAGACAGCGCGGAGACAGCGCGGATTGCACGCCCTCGATCCCTGTAGGCACAATTCGTCGGCGCGTTTACCCACGGGCGAAATATGTTGTGAACGGACAGAGCCGTCGAAAGCGTGGAGATGATGACAGAAGGCGAAGTAGTTCGCGCTCGTCGTATTGGGGCGAGAGCCCGGATCGGTGTGATTCTGGCGCTGGCGTCTTTGGTGAACTACCTCGCGTGGCTGGGGTGGGACCAGGAACGGGATATCGAGCCGGACGGTAGTCTCAGCGGCCCCTATCAGCCGTGGCAGGTGGCCGGGTTGGTGATCGTCCTGGGCATCCTCGCCGCGTTCGCTGGGCGGCGCGACCATCCGGGGATCGGCACGCTGAGTATTGCGGGTGTGATGTGGTTGTCCTGGTCGGTCAATGCCGCGCTTTCGGACAACAGCGGCCTGTGGAGCGTGGGTGCGGTGGCATTGCTTCCTGCCGTCTTCTTCGGCGTCGGTCTCGTCGCGTTCTTGACGGCTCCGCGCAAGACGGTAAGTCAGGAAGTCCAGCGCGATGATTGACCGATACAGGACGACCCGCGTACGTGGCGTTCGCGGAACTCATCGGCACACGCGTCGCGGCGGTAGCGCCGGCGTAGAACGCGGTCAGAACCTCCGACACGGTCGAGGCGCTGATCGCTCTCACGGCGATCACGGACGCTTCACCCAGCTCGGTACGGAGGCCGTTGCCGGAGCGGATCAGGTTCACGTACCCGGCCCTCAGACCTCGGGCCGGACCACCGCTTTCACGGCCTCACGACGGACGCACGGTGACGCCGGTCAGCCAGCGGCGCGTCTCACCGGCGGAGCTCAGGCGGACGACGACGACCCGCGAATGCCGGGCGATGCGCTCCAGGGTGTCCCTACTGCCGGCGGAACTCATGCGGGTAGTTCGGCACGTTGACCCCGCGAGTTCGAGCCTTCCACGCAGACGAAACCAGCTCGCGGCCATCGGTGGTACTCGTCGGTGGTGGTTGCCGGCGTCGGTGGTGGTCGTCGTCGTTGGCGGCGTTGACGGTGGTGGTGGTGGTTGCCGACGTCGGTGGTGGTTGCCGGCGTCGGTGGTTGCCGGCGTCGGCGTCGGTGGTTGCCGGCGTCGGTGGTGGTTGGTGATCAGCGTCTGCTCACCCAGGGCCGGGCACGCAATTTGGGATAGCGATGGAACCGCATGGACACGGTGCCGTCGCCCTGATCGATGATCTCGACCTTGTCCG